>ONJQ01000007.1 GCA_900318175.1 uncultured Bacteroidales bacterium
CTGTCCACTTCGTATTGCTGTTCGCGAGGTAGCGTCACGGCTATCGTACTGCTACTTGATATGTCCACATCCCCCACTATGTCGGCAGGGTAGATGGCGCGGTAGTGGCTGCTTCCCGCCACGTCGGTTATTTGTGCCGTGGCTCCCAAAGCCGCCGTGGTAGTGCAGGTCTGGTTGTTCACCCGTACCAGGTCGTTGTTGTGCCAGCAGGGTGTCACATCGTCAATGTACACCTTGGCATTCCTGCCGTTGTCTATAGTGGCACCAAGGGTCACGGTGCCGTACTCTTTCTTGCAGCCTGCTGCCAGTACCATTGCACTGACCATTAGACCTAATATCACTTCTGTATGTATTCTTTTCATATTATCTAAATATTAAGTTCTTAATTATCATTATTATCATTTACCATCTCTCTATTTCAAATGATGTGGTTGCATTGCCGTCGCCTGTCCAGTCATCACGCTCGAACAGGCTCGACCGGCTGCCGGGGGAGTCTTCGTCCCAAGTATCCAACTCAAAAGGTGTGGCAGAAAGACCAAGTCCTATCTCCACCACGAAACTTACAGTTTTTATCTCCGGAGGACTGTAAACCTCATTGTGCTCTCGTTTCATGATTTGACAGATAAATTATTATTAGTTTCATGTGACTCCATGTGATATGATATGCTATTTCGTTAGTAATAAGAAAAATCAACTCCAGACCACCACCTGTTCAGCATGTGTATGTTGTGAAACCAAGTTAATAATATAGCCACAAAACGATTGCAGCCTGATATTGGGGGGATACTATATGATTATCAAATAGTTGTAACACAGAAATCATTTTTATTATTTCAAATTTCATTTGCAAAGATAAATAAAAAAAACGATTTGCTGTAATTATTCAAATCGCAGTATTAATAAAATGAAAAAAAAACAAAAGGAGACACCGACACAGGGTGCCTCCTTAGAATGTGGGAGATGATGTACGTATTAGAAGTAGAGGTCACGCTCGCCTTCGCCTATCTTGCAGAGGTTGCCCTCGACACGTTTCTTGAGGTCTTCTTTGCTGAAGGTCTCGGTAAGCTGCTTGAGGAGACGCAGGCCTTTTTCCTTGGTGGCGGGGCTGGCATAGTCCTCAAGATACTCGCGGAAGGTGAACATGGCGTTGGGTTTGCAGAACTCCTTGATGAGACCGGGCTTGGCGAGGTCCATGAAGTCGGCACCCACACGGCCTTTGCGGTAGCAGCCCGTGCAGAAGCTGGGGATATAGCCACCATCGATCATCATGCTGATGACCTCGTCGAGGGAGCGGTGGTCGCCAAGGGTGAACTGGGCGCCGGTGGTACCCGTCTTCTCGTAGGGCTTGGCAGCGGTGTTGTCGCCCTCCTCGTCGTAGCCGCCGGGGTTGGTCTCGGAGGCGGCACTGATTTGGCTGACGCCGTATTTCACCAGTTTGTCGCGCATCTCGGGACGCTCGCGGGTGGAGATGATGATGCCTGTATAGGGCATGGCGATGCGGATGATGGCGATAATCTTCATGAAGTCCTTGTCGCTGACGGGGTGCGGGATGTTCTCGGGAAGGCTGAAGGGCGTGCCTTCGGCGGGCTCGATGCGGGGGAAGCTGACGGTGTGGGGACCACAGCCGTAGTCCTCTTCCAGATGGCGTGCATGCTCCATGAGGGCGAGGATTTCAAAACGATAGTCCACGAGGCCGAAGAGGACACCGATGCCCACATCGTTGATGCCGCCTTCCTGGGCGCGATCCATACAGGTGAGGCGGTAGAGGTAGTCGGACTTGGGCGTGCCGGCGGGATGGAACTTGGCGTATTCGACGGGGTCGTAGGTCTCCTGGAAGCAGACGTAGGTGCCGATGCGCTCGGCTTTGAGCTTGGCATAGTCCTCGACGCTCATGGGTGCGAGCTCGACGTTGATGCGGCGGATGGTGCTGCCTTTCTCGTCCTTGGCGGCATAGCAGCGGCGGATGGCCTCGACCATGTAGTTGGCGTCGTTGCGAGGGCTTTCGCCACAGATAAGGAGGGCACGCTTGTGGCCCATGCGCAGCAGGTGGAGGGTCTCGGTCTCAATCTCGTCAAGGGTAAGGATTTTGCGTTTCAGCGCCTTGTTGTCACGACGGAAACCGCAGTAGACGCAGTTGTTGACACAGGCGTTGCCAGTATAGATGGGAGCAAAGAGCACAAGGCGGCGGCCATAAATCTCGTCCTTGCAGTACTCGGCGGTGTCGAGAATCTTTTGTATGTCGGCCTCGTCTTCCACACAGAGCAGTTTGGCCACATCGTCGAGATTGAGGCCTTTCAGCTTGCGGGCTTTGTTGAGGATGTCGTTGAGTTGCGATTCTGACGGGGCGTTGTTGTCAAGCATGCCGTACAATTTGTCGCGGTCGATAAAATTTTGATGTCTCATGTTATTTAGGATTTACTGTTTTGTCAAAACGGCTTTTGATTCGACTTCCTGAAGCCTTCCCAGCCGGCCAGTGAGGGCATTGATGCGGTCCGGCGTACCCTCGACAATGAGGGAGATGACGGCCACAGGCCGCTGATGGAAAGGAAGCCCTTGCCGACAAAGGACAATGTCGGAAAAATCAGAAATGATTTGATTGATTTCTGCAGACCGCGTACGGTCGAGTACGAGTATGGTGATTGTTCCTATTCTCTTCTCCATCAGGTGTTAGGCTTTTGGGTTAGACGAATAATTGTTTGTATTATCGGCTGCAAAGATACGAAGAATAATTGAATCTGCAAGAATGTTGCAATTTTTTTCTCGCTGATTCGCAAAAAAATCGTATATTTGCAACCTCAAACAATAACAAAAAAAGCAACCTATGTATAACTATATTAAGATAGAACAGAAAGAGGCCGTGACGGTGCTGACCATCTCGGCGCCCAAATCGTTGAATGCCCTTAACAGCACGGTGCTGCAAGAGCTGGGCGACGCCGTCTCCAGCCTGGCCCCCGAAACCCGCGCACTGATTATCACCGGCGACGGGGAGAAGTCCTTCGTGGCAGGAGCCGACATCAGCGAGATGGCCAACCTGAACGTGTCGCAGGGACAGACCTTCGGCAACCGCGGTGCCATGGTGTTCCGCAAGATTGAGACTCTTCCCATCCCCGTCATTGCCGCAGTGAACGGTTTTGCACTGGGTGGAGGATGCGAACTGGCTATGGCTTGCGACATCCGCATCTGTTCCGAGAATGCCAAGTTCGGGCAGCCCGAAGTGGGACTGGGCATTATCCCCGGTTTCAGCGGCACGGTACGCCTGGCCCGCTTGGTGGGCATGGGCATGGCCAAGCAGCTTATCTTTACCGGAAAGGCCATCAAAGCCAACGAAGCACTGCGCATCGGATTAGTGAACGAGGTGGTGCCACAGGCTGAACTGATGGACAAGGCCATGGAGATTGCCAACCAGATTGCCGTCAACGCCCCCTTGGCCGTCAGCGCTGCCAAGCAATGCATCAATGCCGAGTACGACATGTACGTAGACGATGCCATCCTTTATGAGAACGGCATCTTCGGCCAGTGCTTCGGCACCCAGGACCAGAAGAACGGCATGAAAGCCTTCCTCAACAAAGAGAAGGTAGCCTTTGAAGGAAAATAATCAGAGTAATCGGAGTAATCAGAGTACTCCGATTACTCCGAAAAAAAAGAATAATCTTAATCAACAATAAAAATCACATACAACATGAAAATTTGTGTAATTGGTACCGGTACCATGGCCAAAGGCATCGTGAAAGCCTTTGCCGCCAAAATGCCTATCGTTATGAAGAGCAGAAGCCAGGCCAGCATCGACAAGGCCATGGGCTCCATCGCTAAATCCTATGCCAAGCTGGTTGAAAAAGGCAAAATGACTCAGGAGGCCGTTGATGCCCTGCTGGCTAACATCACCACCACCACCGACTATGCCACCTTCGCCGACGCCGACCTCGTCATCGAGGCCGCTGTGGAGGAGATGCAGCTGAAGAAAGATGTGTTCACCGAGCTTGACAAGATCTGCAAACCCGAGACCATCTTCGCCACCAACAGCTCCTCGTTGAGCATCACCGAGATTGCCGCCTGCACCCAGCGTCCCGCCCAGTTCATCGGCATGCACTTCTTCAACCCCGCCGACCGCATGGCTCTGGTTGAGGTCATCCGTGGCCAGCTGACCAGCGACGAGGTATGCAAGTGCGTCATCGACCTTGCCACCTCCATCGGCAAACAGCCCGTCGAGGTGAAAGAGGCTCCCGGCTTCGTGGTGAACCGCATCCTTATCCCCATGATCAACGAGGCAGTCGGCATCCTGGCCGACGGCATTGCCACCGCTGAGGACATCGACAAGTGCATGCAGCTTGGTGCCAACCATCCCATGGGTCCCCTCGCCTTGGCCGACCTCATCGGCAACGATGTGAACCTGGCCATCATGGAAGTGCTCTACAAAGAGTTCGGCGATCCCAAATACCGTCCTCATCCCCTGCTGCGCAAAATGGTCCGTGCCGGCCTCCTTGGCCGCAAGACCGGCGAGGGCTTCTACAAATATTGATTGCCCAACCCTAAATAAAAGAAGGAGGAAAGTCACAGAGACTTTCCTCCTTTCTTTTTACCGTACAGGCAATGCCTTAGCAAACTATATAAAAAAAACTCCCGCAGCCCAAAGGGTGCGGGAGTAAGAGATATGTAGTAATCTCAATTAGTCCATGATGGTGTTCCAGTGGTGGACATCCTCGGCCTCGCCCAGCTGGATGGCGCGGAGGGCATTGTACAGCTTGGTGCTCCAAGGACCGGGCTCCTTGCCGAAGACATAGCTCTTGCCAGTCTCGGGGTCGTCAAGGCGCTCGATGGGGCTGATAACAGCGGCGGTACCGCAAGCACCAGCTTCCTGGAATTCGGAGAGCTCGTCAACGTTGATGGGACGACGCTCAACCTTCATGCCCATGTCCTCAGCCAGCTGCATGAGGCTCTTGTTGGTGATGGAGGGCAGGATGGAAGTGCTCTTGGGGGTGATATAAGCACCGTCCTTGATGCCGAAGAAGTTGGCAGCGCCAGCCTCGTCAACATACTTCTTCTCCTTGGCGTCGAGATAGAACTCGCATGCATACTGACCACCGTGGCAAGCCTCAACGTGGGCACGCAGGGAAGCAGCATAGTTACCACCGACCTTGTAAACACCAGTGCCAAGAGGAGCAGAACGGTCATACTTGCGGGTGATGACATAAGGATTGGCCTTGAAACCGCCCTTGAAGTAAGGTCCGACGGGGGTGACAAATATGACAAACAGATACTCATCGGCGGGTTTCACACCCACGGTGATGCCGGTACCGATCAGCAGGGGACGGAGGTAAAGGCTTGCGCCAGTGCCGTAGGGAGGAATGAAACGCTCGTTGAGCTTGATGACCTTCTTGCACATCTCAACAAACTTCTCGGTGGAGAGCTCGGGCATCATAATGCCGCGGCAGGTGCTCTGCAGACGCTCAGCATTGGCTTCGGGACGGAAGATACGGATCTTGCCATCCTTGCAGCGATAAGCCTTCAGGCCTTCAAAAGCCTCCTGGCCGTAGTGCAGACTCGAAGCAGCCATGTGCATTTCGATGTGCTCAGAGGAGGAAACCTCGATTTCGCCCCATTTTCCGTCGCGATAGTAGCAGCGGACATTATAATCGGTCTTCACATAACCGAAAGGTAGGTTTTGCCAATCAATATTCATGATGTTCAATGTTTTTTAGTGTTTTAAAAAAAAGTGGTCCCACTTGGGCTCGAACCAAGGACCCACTGATTATGAGTCAGTTGCTCTAACCGACTGAGCTATGGGACCAGCTTTTCATCTCTTGAAATCGGTTGCAAAGATACACATTTTTTTTCATTCACCAAGAAAAAAAGTGTTTTTATTTAAAACCCGGCTCATTCAATGATTAGTTTGCGGGTGGCGGAGGTTTCGGGGTTGGCGAGGGTGAGGGAGTAGGTGCTGGAGGGGAGGTTGCTGGTGTCGAGGGTGGTAGTGGAGCCGGAAAAGGAGGTTTGGAGGAAGGTGTGGCCTGCGCCATCGCGGAGGATGAAGGAGCAGGGGGCTTGGGTCGGGGTGACGAGGGTAAAGGTGACGGACTCTCTGGCCGGGTTAGGGAGGTGCATTGTGGATGTTGACCTCCATCCACTCCGAGGGTGTGATATCCTACAAAAAAAGTATCGGTTACGACAACCTGGGTGTCGAAGTAGAACTCATATGCTTCTACCGTTTCCATGTATTGTTTCCCATAGGCTTCAGAGGTTGGAAGGCATGACGTCCGTTTTAAAGAAAAAAATAAGTACATTGAGGTCACGGCGTGCTGTGTCTTGTCCCCATTGAGTGGCCGCAATTCCGTATATTGTAGTAGGCTCATTTGCGTACTGTTTTTTCGCATAGGTTTCATTACGCCTGAATCCATGAATTATTACAGATTGGAACCACGGAATAAAAACTTTTATTATTTCAAGAAAAAAGCGTAATTTTGCAAATTTGATTATTGAATCAATCCAATGGGCAGAATCCTTGCAATAGACTATGGCATAAAGCGTACGGGCATTGCCGTCACCGATCCGGAACGTATCATCGCTACCGGATTGACCACCGTTGCCACCCCTACTCTGCTGCATTTTCTGAAGGACTATTGCCAGAAAGAGTCGGTAGACATTTTTCTTGTGGGACAGCCCAAGCACATGGACAACACCCCCTCGGAGTCGGCCAGGATAATAGAGCCTTTTGTCCAGCAACTGGCAACGGCTTTCCCCGACAAGCAGATTGCCCGCATCGACGAGCGTTTCACCTCGAAAATGGCTTTCCAAGCCATGATTGACGGAGGTTTAAAGAAGAAACAGCGACAAAACAAAGGCATGATTGACCAAGTGAGTGCCACCATCATGCTGCAAGACTATATGAAAACACTATAATTAACAAATACATGCTTTATCCAATCATCGGCTACGGCCATCCCACCCTGCGCAAAAAGGCGCAACCCATTGATAAAGACTATCCGGGCCTCGAACAGCTCGTTGCTGATATGTACGAGACCATGTACAATGCCGACGGAGTAGGCCTTGCCGCTCCCCAAATCGACCTCAGCATCCGTCTGGTAGTCATCGGCTTCCGTCCCTATGACGAAAAGACCGACACCTACAGCGACCCAATCGAGGAGCATACCCTCATCAACCCCGAAATCCTTGAGTACCTCGGCGAGAAGCAATACTTCAACGAGGGTTGTCTCAGCATCCCCGACATCCACGAGGATGTTCTCCGTCCCGAAGGCCTCCGTCTGCGCTGGTACGATGAGAAATGGCAGTTGCACGAGGAAGAAATCCACGGCATGTTTGCCCGTGTGGCACAGCACGAGATTGACCACCTCGAAGGCAAAGTCTTCACCGACCACCTCAGCCCCATCCGCAAAACCATGCTCAAGCGCAAGCTCAACGACGTCATCTCTGGCCGCGTAAGAACAGCCTATCGTATGAAACCCAACAAGAAATAACAATCCACACAATGAAACGCACATTACTCATACTTATCCTTGCCGCCCTCGTGGTGGCCTGCGGTCCCAGCAAAGAGGAACGCATTGACCAAATCGAAGACCTTGAAGACTCCATCTTCGAATCTGCAATGGTAGCCGACGAAGACGCTGCCGACCAGCTCACCCAACTCTACACCGACTTTGCCGACAAGTACCCTGCCGACTCCCTCAGCCCCCAATACCTCCTCAAAGCTGCCGAGATCCAGAGCAACGTCCTCCACACCGACCGCTCCATCGCCCTCTTTGACCGCATCATCAATGACTATCCCGACTTCGAGCACGTCCCCATCTGCTACTTCCTCAAAGGCATAGCCTACGAGTCCAACAGCCAGTTCGATGAGGCCAAAGCCGCCTACCAAACCTTTGTCGACAAATACCCCGACCACTACATGGCCGAACAAACCCGCCTCATGATTCCCAAAGTGGGCATGAGCCCTGAGGAGATGCTTGACCAGATTCTCGCAAACGCCAACGACACCATCATTGCCCAATAAGCCGCACCCCAGCAGCACGTGAGCGACATCATCAACATACTGCCCGACAGCGTTGCCAACCAAATAGCCGCCGGTGAAGTGGTGGACCGTCCAGCCTCCGCTGTCAAGGAGTTGCTTGAGAACGCCCTCGACGCCGGTGCAAGCAAAATACAGCTCATCGTCAAGGATGCCGGGCGCACACTCATCCAGGTCATCGACAACGGCTGTGGCATGAGCGAGAGCGACGCCCGCGTCTGTTTCGAGCGTCACGCCACCTCCAAAATCCACAAGGCGGACGACCTCTTCGCCATCCGCACCATGGGGTTCCGTGGCGAAGCCCTTGCCTCCATTGCTGCCATTGCCCAAGTCGAGCTCAAAAGCCGTCTTCACGACCGCGAACTCGGCACCCTCGTCCTCATCGAGGGCAGCCAAATCAAGGAGCAGTCCCCCTGCGCCTGCCCTGTCGGTACCTCCATTGCCGTCAAAAACCTCTTCTTTAACGTTCCAGCCCGCCGCAATTTCCTGAAGAAGGACAGCATTGAGCTCAGCCATATTGAGGAGATTTTCAAGCGTGTGGCCCTCATCAACTACCACACCGACTACTCCTTCAACAGCAACGGGCGGCTCCTCTACGACCTGCGGGCGGGCAACTTTGCCGAGCGCATCAGCCAATTGTTTGGCAACAGCTATCGTGAACGCCTATGCCCCGTCAACGAGCAGACCGACATCGCCACCATTCAGGGCTACGTCTCCAAACCCGAGTTTGCACGCAAAAGCCGTGGCGAGCAGTACCTCTTTGTCAACAACCGCTTCATCAAGCATCCCGCCCTCAATGCCGCCATCGAGAAAGCCTATGCCGACATCATCCCTGACCACCACTATCCCTCCTACTTCATCCACCTCCAGGTGGACCCCTCACGCCTCGATGTCAACATCCATCCCACCAAGACCGAAGTCAAATTTATTGACGAGAGCGCCCTTTTCGCCATCCTCCGTGCCTCCACCAAGAAGGCCATAGGCCAGTTCAGTTTGGCCACCGAACTCCAGTTCAACCCCATCGAAGAGGTCGACTTCCCCCCTGCCCCCAAGGATTATATCCCCGTGCAGCCCCAAGTGCACTACAACCCTGACTACAACCCCTTCCTCAACACCCGCCCACACAGCCCCTCTTCCCCCTCCCCTGCCCCGTCGGCTCCTTGCACTGCCCCTGACCCCAAGTGGTCCTCCTTTTTCGACCTCGACACTCCTACTGACCCCTCCCCTGCCTCGCAGCCCCTCCAAACGGCCATCAACCTGGCCGACAGCCCTATTCCCGACCCTGCCTCCCGCTCCGAAAACCCCACTCCATGCCTCCAGCTCATGGGCTCGCACATTGTCAGCGTCATGCCCTCCGGCCTCTTAGTCATTGACCAACAAGCCGCCCACGAGCGCATCCTCTATGAGCGGCTGCTCAACCGCACCTCAGCGCCCCATCCACAGCAGCTCCTCTTCCCCGTCAACTGCCAGTTCTCGCCTGCCGACGCCGACATCTTCAACGAGATCATCCCCGAACTCAAACACTACGGATTCGAAATCGGCACCCTCGGCCAGACCACCTTCGTCGTCACCGCCACGCCGCCCGACGTGAAAGAGAGCGAACTGCAGACCCTCTTCGACCAAACCATCGTCGAATACAAAGGGGCCATGATACAGAAATTCACTGACCGTTCCCAGTGCCTGTGCCGCTCCATGGCACGCCAACTGGCCATCAAACCCGGCACCCAGCTGCAACAAGCCGAGATGCAGCAAATCGTTGCCGACCTCTTCTGCTGCCAGATGCCCTCCCTTAGCCCCTCAGGGCGTAAAACCATGGTCATCCTGCAGCCCAACCAACTATTCAACTAACGACACACCAACCTATTAAACAATAAAAACATCACCCTATGAGCCAATACACCCCCCAAGGTCTCCGCATGCTGCCGCCGGTAGTCAAAAACCTGCTCATCATCAACCTCATCGTTTTCCTTGCCACCATGGTGCTGGAACGCTACGGCTTCAACAATATCACCTCCATGCTGGCCCTCAACTCCGTGGCCACCGGCCGTTTCCGCATCTGGCAGCTCTTTACCTACATGTTCATGCACGCCAACTGGAGCCACATAATTTTTAATATGTTCGCCCTTTGGATGTTCGGCTATGTACTGGAAAACTATTGGGGCTCGCGCCGCTTCCTGGTCTACTACCTCGTCTGCGGCATTGGCGCAGGACTTTGCAACCTGCTCGTTCCCGGCTGGGGCCTTACCGTGGGCGCTTCGGGAGCCGTCTACGGCATCCTGCTGGCCTTCGGAATGCTTTTCCCCGAAGAGCGCATCTACCTCTATTTCCTCATGCCCATCAAAGCCAAATGGTTCGTCATTGGCTATGCTGCTATCGAGCTGTTCGAAGGTCTCTTTTTTGCCGACGGCGTAGCCCACTTCGCGCATCTTGGCGGCATGCTTTTCGGTCTGCTGCTCATCCTCTACTGGCGCAAGCACCCCTTCTCGCGCTTCTGACCTACCGCCCCAAAGGCGCAACTTATACTTGAAACAATCATGACTTGCACCCTTCATTTATGGAGGGTGTCTCTTTTTTGTATTATGTTGCATCCCTATCACAGCGCAAAAGGCATTATCCCAAATCAGTCACGTTATATAAGGCAACAATGAATATACCGCATCCCGGCTGTCCCGTGCAGGGGACAGCAAGCCCTCGGCATGAAAACTCATCTCTTGACGCATGTTTTTTGTCCCAGACAACCGATTGGGGATAATCCCGAAGGCTCCCCTCTTTTTCTTATTCGGGAGCCTTCGGCTCTTTTCCTTACTTTTCTTCTTCATTCCTCCAAAAATGCCCGTTCAATATTAGTTCAATATTGATTCAATATTGAAGGAGCGTTGAACGGGCATTTAAAGAGCGTCGAAAAGGCTATGTATCAGACTATTTCAGTCTATAGGAAGGCATCTGCTGCGAAAGGCAGTGAAAGGAACCGAGACCCCAGACAATGTCGGTGCTGTCAATGCCCACAATCTCACGGTCGGGGAAACAGGCTTCGAGGGTATAGGCGGCTTGGTTGTCCGTCAGGCAGCGGTAGGTGGGGAAAATGACCTTGTTGTTGGCGATGTAGAAGTTGGCATAGCTGGCCGGGAGGCGCTGGTTGTCATAGAAGACCATGTCTGGCATAGGGAGCTCCACGATGGTGGGCTGCTTGCCGTTGGCAAGGCGACAGGAGTTGAGGGCTTTGAGGTTGCGCTGCAGGGCGTCGTAGTTCTCGTCCCAAATGTCCTCCTCGACGGCGGTGATGATGGTGTCCTCGTCGATGAAACGGCTCAGGTCGTCGACGTGGCCGTCGGTGTCGTCGCCCACAATGCCGTCGGCCAGCCAGATGATGTTGTCCACACCGTAGTAGGAGCGCAGATAGTCCTCAATCTGGTCGCGGTTCAGCTGGGGATTGCGGTTGGGGTTGAGGAGGCAGGAGGTGGTGGTGAGCAGGTCGCCCACGCCGTTGACATCTATGCTGCCCCCCTCCATGACGATGCCGGGCTCAAAGAGTTCCAAAGCCTTATCGGTCTCAGCAAGGTGGTGGAAAATGTGGAGAGGTATCTGGGTGTCCAACTCGTAGGGGTATTTGCCGCCCCAGGCGTTGTGGTTCCAGTTGACGATGGCGTGGCGCGAGGGGTCCTGCCGGTTGAGGAGGAAGGCAGGGCCGTGGTCGCGGCACCAGGCGTCGTTGGTGGGGAACTGGTGGAAGTGGATGCGTGCCATGTCAGTGCCGATGGCCTTGAGCTGCTCGTGGACGTGGTCCTGCATGAACTGGTCGTCGACGTTGATGTGCACGTCCTCATCCTCAGCCAGGGTTTTGATGAAGATGTGGTAGGAGGGGAAGATGGTCTGTATCTTTCCGGGCCAGGAGTCCTCGTTGTGAGGATAGCTGAGCCAGGTGGCCTGGTGTGTGGCCCATTCGGCGGGCATATAGAAGCCCTGTTCTTTGGGTGTCATGTTTGGTGGTTTTTCGGGGTACTCGGAATAATCGGAGTGAACTGAGAGCGCCGATAGTTCGGGACACTTCAGTCAATATATCTTTTCAGTATGGGGCTGTAGGAGTCAATGCGTCGGTCGCGGAGGTAGGGCCAGTGGCGACGGTAGTGGTCGGTCTGGTCAAGGTCGAGTTCTTCGACATGGAGCGCCTCGTCGAGGTGTGGGGCTTGGTAGAGCACACGGCCAAAAGCGTTGGTGATGAAGCTGCCGCCCCAGAACTGCATGCCGCCCTCGCGGCCTGTGCGGTTGACGCTGATAACGGGGACGCCATTGGCCACGGCATGGCTGCGCTGGATGGTCTGCCAGGCCTCATACTGTTCGCGGTTGTCCTCCTCGGTCTGGCGCACGTCCCAGCCGATGGCAGTGGGGAAGAAGAGGAGCTGTGCGCCCATGAGGCTGGTGATGCGGGCTGCTTCGGGGTACCACTGGTCCCAGCAGATAAGCACGCCGAGGGTGGCAAAACGGGTCTTAAAGACGCGATAGCCAAGGTCGCCAGGGGTGAAGTAGAATTTTTCGTAGTAGCCAGGGTCGTCGGGGATGTGCATCTTGCGGTATTTGCCCAGGTAGGAGCCGTCGGCATCAATAACCGCGGTGGTGTTGTGGTAGAGCCCTTCGGCACGTTTCTCAAAGAGGGAGCAGACAAGCACCACGCCCAGCTCGGCGGCAAGGTGCATGAAGTGCTGGCAGGTGGGGCCGTCGGGTATGGCTTCGGCCAGTTGGAAATTCTGGTAGCGTTCCTCATCACAAAAATAGAGGGAGGCGAACAGTTCTTGCAGACAGATAATCTGGGCACCCTGCGCGGCAAGGCTGCGCACAGCGTCGGTGTAGCGGGCTATGTTGGCCTGCTTGTCGGCTACGCACGACATTTGGGCAATACCTACTTTGACTTTCATTGAGATAGTGTGTTTGTGTGATTGTTTTCAGGATGCAAAGATACGCATTTTTTTTGGATTGAACGGAAGTGGTGCTACAAAAAAAAGAATCAATCATCACACAGAACATCTATTATGCAGCAATTCTTATATCTGCGTAATGGCGGTGTGCGAGAAATAAAAACGCAACAATCAATATATTAACATACTGCCACACCACAACCGCGATAGTTATGGGGAAGGCTGATGAAGGTTCTGTCACCCATGGGGCTCAGTGGTCAGGATGAGTGAAGAGAGCCGGTCTGCTTCTTCATCCGCCAGCAGCAGAGAAAGGAGGCCTATTCACGGTAAGAGGGAAACAGCTTTTCTGCCTTTCATGTAGTTGTGACGAGAGCAACGAGTTTGGCATCATCCATGCTGATAGTGGAGTGAATGTCGGAATGCCTCTCCTTCATTTTTTTGGAAGGATTGTTTCTTTATATCGGTATTTCTTTGTATCTTTGCAGAAAATTTTACGACAATGAGTGCCAAAGTTTATTACACTGACATGCATGTGCGCATGGGGGACAGCCTGCTGGCCAAGTTCGACCGCCTGATTACCCGCGCGGGAATAGAACAGATTGATTTCAAGGACAAGTTTGTGGCCGTAAAGCTCCACTTCGGCGAGGTGGGCAACATGGCTTTTCTGCGGCAGCAGTACGCCCGCGTGCTGTGCGACCATGTGAAACGGCTGGGCGGGAAACCGTTCCTGACGGACTGCAACACGCTGTATGTAGGTTACAGGAACAATGCGCTGAACCACCTCGACGCGGCCTATATGAACGGCTACAATCCCTTGGCAACAGGTGTGCACACCATCATTGCCGACGGCCTACGGGGCACAGACGAGCGGGCTATCCCTGTGGAGGGAGGCGAGTATGTGCACGAGGCCAAAATCGGGGCGGCCATTGCCGAGGCCGACATCATCATCTCGCTGACGCATTTCAAAGGGCACATCAACGCCGGTTTCGGCGGCGCGCTGAAGAACCTGGGCATGGGCTGCGGCTCGAAACAGGGCAAGATGGAGATGCACAGCAGCGGCACACCCCACATCAGCAAACGACTCTGCATAGGCTGCGGCAACTGCGTGAAGAACTGCGCCAATGACGGGGTGCATGTGGTGGACGGCAAGGCGGTGATCGACGAGAGCCACTGCTTGGGATGCGGCTACTGCATTGCCTATTGCCCCAAGGATGCCATCATGACCAAATGGGACGAGGCTAAGCCGGTGATGAACAAGAAGATTGCCGAGTATACGAAAGCCGTGCTGCACGGCAAGCCCAATTTCCACATCAGTCTGGTAGTGGACGTGTCGCCGGAGTGCGACTGCGACAGCTGCAACGACATCCCCATCATACCGGATGTGGGCATGTTCGCCTCGTTCGACCCCGTGGCGCTGGACCAGGCTTGCGTAGACATGGCCAACCAGCAACCCTTAGTACCCGGCAGTGTGGCAGGGAAGGCCGCAGAGCACCACCACGACGAGGATGTGTTCCACCTGGTACATCCAGACACCGACTGGGAGGCAGGACTCATTCATGCCGAAAAGCTGGGCATCGGCACCCGCCAGTATGAGCTGGAGAAATGCTGACCCACCCTCTCTCCTTTTTGAGAGAACACCTTACATACAAAGCGCAATGCTATGCTCGAAAAGCCCCGAAACATACAACCTGAAGAGACGCTACATCGAGCATAGTTGACCAAAATCCATCATACTCTGTACTAAAAAACAGGCCCGGACTGTTCGCTTCAGTTCCGGGCCTGTAAGGTATCGGGGGCAGGTGACTTCGTCAGCGTCGGATGACGGAGGTTGTGCCCTGAGCGTTCTGAAGGGTGACGGTGGTGGAACGGGTCTTGCCGTCGCGGTAGAAAGTCACGTCTACAAGGTCGCCGGGGGCATGACGGCCAATCTCCTCCATCATCTCGGCAAAACTATTGACGGGAACACCCGCCACGGAGAGCAGCAGGTCGCCCTGACGCAGACCGGCCTTGTCGGCGGCACAGTCAGGCACCACACGAGCCAGCAACACCCCTTTGACCTCCTGCAAGCCCATCTGCGAGGCAAGGGAGGAGTTCATCTCAACAACATTGACGCCGAGATAAGCCCGCTGGGCATGGCCATAGCGACGGAGGTCGTCGGCCACCTTGCGGGCAAGATTGGCAGGGATGGCGAAACTGTAGCCAGTGTAGTAGCCATCGGCAGAGGCGATGGCTGTGACAATGCCGATAAGGCGTGCATTGGCATCAACAAGGGCTCCGCCGGAGTTGCCGGGATTGACAGCGGCGTCGGTCTGGATGAAGGACTCGATGGGGCTTTCCATGCCGCGGGTGTTCTCGATGATGCCCACGTTGCGGGCCTTGGCGCTGATGATGCCGGCAGTGACGGTGGAGGTAAGGTTAAAGGGGTTGCCAATGGCCATGACAGGCTCGCCTACACGGGCGCTGTCCGAGTTGCCGAAGGGGATGGCTTTGAGGCCGGAGGCGTTGATCTTGAGCAGGGCAAGGTCTGTGGCGGGGTCAGTGCCGACGAGGGTGGCAGGGAGAACGCGCTTGTCATTGAGGGTGACTTGGATGCTCTCAGCATCCTGCACCACGTGGTTGTTGGTGACGATGTAGCCGTCGTCGCTAATGATGACACCCGAACCGTAGGCGGAGTACTCCTTGCGCTGCATGCCTTGGTTGATAATGAATCCAAAGAAGGACTGGTAGAGTGGGGTGAGACGGGTTTGCGTGGTGCGGATGTGGACTACACCGTCGATGGTCTGAGCGGCGACGTCGCTGAAATCGGCATAACGGACACCCTGCTGAGGGATGGTGACTACGTTGTTCACTTCTGCATTCTGCTGGGTTTGTCCTGGTTGGCAGCCCAACAGGGCTAAGGTCATTACAAAAAACAGTTTCTTCATAGGTGTTAAAGTTTATTTTCACCCAAAACAAAAAAGGAGAAAAAATATTGTATGTTTAATATTTTTTGTATTTTTGCATTTCGTTAATGCGTCAAACGGATGCGTAAATGTGTGAACATGTCAATGTGTGAACGATTGACGTAAGTGCAAAATGCATAGATGTGTGAACGTATTAATGTGTGAAAGATTGTCGTCTCAATAAATAAAAAACAGATATGCGCATAGTCATAATAGGCACAGCCCACCCCTACCGCGGGGGTCTGGCTGCTTTCAACCAGCGGCTTGCCGCCCAGTTTCAAAAGGAGGGGCATGAGGTGGAGATGTACACCTTCACCCTCCAATATCCCTCGTTCCTCTTCCCCGGCAAGACACAATTCACCGATGCCCCTGCCCCCGAGGACTTGAATATAACGCGCCGCATCAACTCCTGCAATCCCTTCAACTGGATTTCCGTCGGTCGTGAAATCCGCAACAAGAAACCCGATGTGGTGGTATTCGCCTACTGGATGTCGTTCATGGCCCCCTGTTTCGGGACTATTGCACGGCAGATTAAGCGCGACAAGACGATACGCTGTGTGGCACTGGTGCACAACATGCTGCCCCACGACCACAAGGCCATAGACCGCTTTCTGCCTTACTATTTCGTCAAGGCTATGGACGGGTTCACCACCCTGTCCGAAGCTGTGATAGCCGACATCAACCACTTCGACCATGCCGGCAAGCCCAAGACATGGGCTCCCCACCCCATCTACGACCATTACGGGTCCCTCTTGGACAAGAGCGAGGCACGCCACGCTTTGGGGCTCGACCCCGCTGGACGATATGTGCTCTTTTTCGGATTTATACGCGACTACAAGGGGCTCGACCTGCTCATTGATGCCTTTGGCGACCCCCGCTTGCAGGACATGGGAGTGAAGCTGATTGTGGCTGGCGAGTTCTATGGCAATCCTCAGCCTTACTTGGACCGCATCCGCTCCTTGGACATAAGCGACATCGTGGTGTTGCACAACGACTATATCCCCGACACACAGGTGAACCTCTATTTCGGAGCAGCCGACATAGTGGCGCAGCCCTACAAGAACGCCACACAGAGCGGCGTGACACAGGTGGCCTTCCACTTTGAGAAGCCCATGCTGGTGACCAACGTGGGAGGACTGGCAGAGATAGTGCCTGATGGCAAGATTGGTTACGTAGTAGAGCCCAACGCGCAAGCCATCACCGACGCCTTGGTGCATTATTACCAAGAAGAAAAAGAGCAACCCTTCACCGAAGCCCTGCGGGAAGAGAAGAAGAAATACACTTGGGACCGCATGACAAAAGCCGTGCTGCAAGCATGCGGATGCGAAAAAAGATGAATGAGCTAAAGTGTTAATTGATTCTCGAATTCACACATTTACACATTAACACCATCCCTCATTCAATTTTAATTTCACTCATGTCGTTTTTTTTTCTTAACTTTGTAACATGGAAATAATGTCCAAATCGAACACAAGACGCAAAGATAGAATGTCTTACGAGCAAGTGTTCAGCATCAACGGAGGCAATAGACCCCCACAGGCTCCTGAATTGGAGGAGAATGTGCTGGGCGCCTTGATGCTGGATGCCAACGCGCTCAATACTGCCATTGAACTGCTGCATGAGGAGTATTTCTATAAGCCCGAACATCAAGTGATATTCCGCGCCATCCACAAACTGTTCGAGATGAACCAGCCTGTGGACATGCTGACGGTGACCAACCAACTGCGCCAGTCGGGCGAGTTGGAGGCTGCCGGCGGAGCCTTCCATATCAGCGAACTGACCAGCCATATTGTCAGCGCAGCGCATATCGAGTACTATGCCCGCGTGCTGAGCGAGAAGTACATCTCGCGCGAGCTTATCCGCGTCTCGACGGAGACCATCACCAGTGCCTACGACGAGACCACCGATGTGGTGGACCTCCTGGACAAGACCGAAGGGCACCTGATGGACATCAACGACAAGAATTTCCGTTCCGACTTCCACCCTGTGGGCGACCTTGTGCTGGCTGCCACTGCCCAGATTGACGAGGCTTCGAGCAGCGATGGCGGTGTGGCAGGCATCCCTTCTGGGTTCACCGACCTGGACCGTCTTACGGCAGGCTTCCATCCCGGCACACTCATCATCCTTGCCGCCCGTCCTGCCATGGGTAAGACGGCTTTCGCCCTCTCTATGGCCCGCAATATGGCCATAGACCACAAGAAGCCCGTGGCCTTCTTCTCCCTCGAAATGACGGGTGTCGAGCTGGCCATGCGCCTTATCTCCGGCGAGGCTCAGATTCCTGGCGACAAGCTGAAGAAAGGCGAGCTGCAACCCTTTGAACGGACGCAACTGCAAGTGCGCACCCAAGCCTTGAACGACGCCAAGCTCTTTATTGACGACACGCCACAGCTGACCATCTACGAGCTGCGTGCCAAATGCCGCCGCCTGAAACAGCACCACGACATTCAGATGGTCTTTATTGACTACCTGCAACTGATGAGCGCTGGCAGCGACATGTTGTCCCGCACCGGCAACCGCGAACAGGAAATCAGCACCATCAGCCGCCAGCTGAAAGCCCTCTCCAAGGAGTTGGACATCCCCGTGCTGGCCATGTCTCAGCTGAGCCGTGCTGTGGAGACACGTGGCGGCACCAAGGAACCCATGCTGAGCGACCTGCGTGAGTCCGGCGCTATCGAGCAGGACGCCGACATCGTCATGTTCATCTATCGTCCAGAATACTATGGCATCATGGAGGACGACAAAGGCTCCACCGTGGGCATGGCGGACATCATCCTGGCCAAGCACCGTAGTGGCAGTGTGGGCCGTGCAAGGCTCCGTTTCCAAGGCAAGTTTGCCCGCTTTGAGAACCCCGAGTTCCTCACCAATGAGCAGATTGCCAACAGTGCCTTGCCTCAGAACACAAGTTTCGACTCCAACGGGGCTCCCACCATCCTCATCGACTCCAAAATCAACAAAAAGAATGATGGCCCCGACTTCGCCTCAGGCCTCCCTGTCGACGAAGATGCCCCATTCTAATCCCCTCGAATAATAATCATTAAAAATAGTCACAATGGAAAACATCGAAAATCTGACCAAACAAGATCTCTTGAAAGAGACCATCAAACACATCGACATCAAGAAGTACGACTCCACCGAACTCATTGACGCCATGCGCAACATGTCGTTCACGAGCCGCGACACTGCCCGTGCCGCCGATATTCTCACCATGATGTGCAAAGAGAAAGACTGCACCAACATTCTCACCATCGCTGGTTCCACCAGCGCTGCCGGCTGCATGCAGGTGTATGTAGACATGGTACGCAACAAGATGATTGACGTGGTTGTCTCCACCGGTGCCTCCATCATCGACATGGACCTCTTCGAGGCCCTGGGCTTCAAGCACTACGTCGGCACCAAAGAGAACGTCATCCCCGACACCAAGCTCCGCGAGCTCTACATCGACCGCATCTACGACACCTTCATCGACGAAGAGGAACTGCAGGCTTGCGACAACGCCACCTACGAGCTTGCCAACATGCTGGAGGCCCGTCCTTACAGCTCGCGCGAGTTCATCTACGAGCTTGGCAAATGGCTCCACAATGGCCGCAGCGTGAAGAAGGACAGCCTCATCCAGACCTGCTACGAGTGCGGCGTGCCTATCTTCTGCCCCGCTTTCAGCGACTGCTCCGCCGGCTTTGGTATCGGCAAGCACCAGTGGGAACGTGCTCAGAAAGGCGAGAAATACCTCAGCATCGACTCCGTGTGCGACTTCGTCGAGCTCACCAAAATCAAGATGGCTTGCCCGGAGAGCGGCCTCTTCATGGTTGGTGGCGGCACCCCCAAGAACTTTGCTCAAGACACGGTGGTCTGCGCCGAGATCCTCGGCCACGAGGTCCCCATGCACAAGTATGCCATTCAAATCACTGTGGCCGACGTCCGCGACGGCGCTTGCAGCTCTTCCACCCTTCTGGAGGCTGGCAGCTGGGGCAAGGTGAGCGAGGAACTGCAGCAGATGGTCTATGCCGAAGGCACCACTGTCATCCCCGCCATCGTCTCCTATGCCTACCACAACGGCTGCTGGAAAGACCGCGAGTATAAGAACTGGCAGAAACTGCTCGAAAAATAATAGCCCTTTTCGCTCTTCCTTATGCCCGGAAAGGCAAGGCTTACCCCATCACCGCACCATGCCTAAACGGCGTGTGCGGTGATGAGCAAAGCCCATTAACAAGGCTTCCCCATAGGGAGGCCACAATAACAAACAATAATAGATTATACTTTTCAATCTATGGAAGAAAGTATCCGCAAGCAGCTGAATGCACTGCTCCACCAGGAGGTAGTCCTGGCCACTGGTTGCACCGAGCCGGGAGCTGTGGCTCTCTGCGTGAGCAAGGCGTGTGAAACCCTGGGCCGCGAGCCTGAACACATAGAGCTCCGCCTCAGTAAGAACGTATTCAAAAATGCCATGGGCGTGGGCATTCCCGGCACCGGCATGATTGGCCTACCCATCGCGGTGGCACTGGCCGTGGTGGCGGGCGACTCTTCCCGCGGCCTCGAAGTGCTCACTCTCCCCGCCCAGCAGGTGGAGAAAGCCAAGGCATGGCTTGCCAACAACGCTTCGCGGATAAATATCGGTGTGAAGGACCCCTGCGACAAACTTTACATCGAGTGTGTCTGCACAGCAGGAGACGATAGCGCCACCGCCATCATCAGCCGCCGCCACACCCACTTCGTCCTCATTGTCCGCAATGGCCAAGTGCTTTATGACGGCACCGCCACCTCCCCCAACAGCGACACCACCGAGGAGGAAAACTGCTCCGACGGCCTCTGCCTCTCCGCCCGCATGGTCTACGACTATGCCACAACAGCTCCCATCGAGGAGCTCGAATTCATCAAGGAGACCGTCAAATACAACGACGCGGCAGCCACCGAAGGCCTGAAGGGTTATGGTCTGAATACCGGCAGAATCCTTATGGAAAATGCCGCTGGCGACATCGTGCATACCGTCGTTGCCCGCACCGTGGCCGCCTCCGATGCCCGCATGGATGGCTGCACCCTCTCCGTCTACAGCAACAGTGGCAGCGGCAACCAGGGCATAGCCTGCACCCTCCCCGTCTACAACTATGGCAAAGCCAAGGGCTGCACCGACGAGCAGATAACCCGCGCCCTTGTGCTCAATCACCTCATGTCCATCTACATCAAGCGCGGCATTGGTCGCCTCAGCGCCCTTTGCGGCATTGTCAATGCCAGCATCGGCGTGGCCTGTGGAATTGTCTTCCTCCACGGCGGCACCTTTGAGCAGATGTGCTTCGCCATCAAGAACATGATCAACACCATCGCCGGCATGGTCTGCGACGGCGCCAAGCCCAGCTGCGCCCTCAAGATGAGCACCGGCCTCTACAGCGCCTTCGTCAGTGCCGAGTTGGCATACCACGACTGCGTTGTCGACGCCACCGACGGCCTCAGTGAGAGCGATGTCGACTGCTCCATCCGCAACCTTGGCCGCCTTGGCCACGACGGCATGGACCAGGTCGACGACACCGTCCTCGACATCATGACGCACAAACAATAATCAGCATCCTCGGGGAAAAGACAACAAGTATCCTGCCCAACCACATGGCATCACTTACCCACTGATAATTAACCACAATCCGCTCTATACACCAACTCCCGATGTCCACTGTAACAACAACTTGTTAATAACTTTCCCCCGACAGCCCATGCTCATTCAAAATTAATTCATACTTTTGCATTCGGAATTTATAACGTATTACAACATGGAACACAGAAAAGAAGAATTGTATTCGCAAGCCATTCCAGCGGGAAAACGCCGCTATTTTTTCGACGTGAAGGAAACACGTGGAGGTGACAAATTCATTACCATTGCTGAAAGCCGTCGCATTTTCGACAATAATACTGGTGAATTCTACATCGACAAGAACAAATTATTCCTCTACAAAGAGGACTTCGAGAAGTTCAGAAAAGGCCTTGCCAACGCCATCTCCTTCATCGAGACCGGTATCGAACCCGAACCCGTGGTGCCCGAAAGCGAGTTCCGTTCCGACGACGAGAACGGCAACGGTGGCTACTTTGACAAGGAGGAGGAGAAATCATCCTACACCATTGACGACATGGACTTCAAATATTGATTCCAGGCATGGGTAAAGTCATCTCTGTCGCCAATCAGAAAGGCGGAGTGGGCAAAACCACTACCGCTGTCAACCTCAGTGCCGCCCTGGCGGTGATGGAGTACAAGGTGCTGCTTGTCGACGCTGACCCGCAAGCCAACGCCTCCTCCGGACTGGGCATCAACACGGACGAGTTGGAGAAGAGTGCCTACGAATGCTTCCTTGGACAAGCCGACATCAACGACTGCTTGGTGCAGACCGACACTCCCAACCTCACCGTCCTCCCCACCCGCATCGACCTTGTGGGAGCCGAAGTGGAACTGGTCAACGAGAAGAACCGCGAGTACTACATCAAGCGCGCCCTCGACCCCGTCAAGGACCTCTACGACTTCATCATCATCGACTGCAGCCCCTCTCTGGGTCTCATCACCGTCAATGCCCTTACGGCCTCCGACTCCGTCATCATCCCCATCCAGAGCGAGTATTTCGCCCTCGAAGGCTTAGGCAAGCTCCTCAACACCGTCCGCATCGTGCAGACTCGCCTCAACCCGCAGCTCACCATCGAAGGGCTTCTCATCACCATGTACGACTCGCGCCTGCGTCTTGCCCGTCAGGTGGTTGAGGATGTCCGCGCCCATTTCAAGCGTCTGGTTTTCGACACCCTCATCTATCGCAACACCAAGCTTGCCGAGGCCCCCAGCTACGGCAAATCCGTCATCATGTACGATGCCACCTGCGCCGGTGCGGTCAACTACCTCAACCTCGCCACGGAGTTGCTGAAGCGCAACAAGATGAAAGTCCTCCAGCAAGGCTGACGTACCCCGTCGGCAACCGCCCATCGACTGTCTGGCCCAACATGCAGCAGCCTTAGGCCCCTGTCCGTCGGTCAATATTCCACCGCCTGTTGCTGCCGGTTCTTTCATGTAGGCAAACAAAAACAAAGTATAACTAACACTATACACAACACACTAAAGCACTAAACACACAATGGCAAGTAAGAAACCCCTTATCCCCGGTCGTGGACTGGATGCCATCCTCGGCAACATTGATGTCGACAGTATTAATGGCACCGCCTCCGATGTCACTGCCGCCATCAGCATGGTGCCCATCAGCGACATCGAAGCCAACCCCTTCCAGCCTCGCAAAGAGTTCGACGACACCGCGCTCGAAGAGCTTGCCCAGTCCATCCGCGAACAAGGCATCATCACTCCCATTACCGTGAGGCGAATGCCCAACGGCAAATACCAGCTCATTGCTGGCGAACGCCGTTTCCGTGCCTCCCAACTCGCCGGCCTCTCCGAGCTTCCCGCCTACATCCGTGTGGCCACCGACGGCCAAATGATGGAAATGGCACTGGTGGAAAACATACAGCGCGAAAACCTCAACGCCATGGAGATAGCCCTCTCCTACAACGCCCTTATAGAGGAGTGCCAGCTCACCCACGAGCAACTCAGCCAGCGTGTCGGCAAAGACCGCTCCACCATCACCAACTACCTCCGTCTCCTCAACCTCCCCGCCGAGACCCAGCTCGCGCTCAGCACAGGCCAGATAAGCATGGCCCATGCCCGCGCCCTCATTAATGTCGACGACCCCGAACGACACCTCGCTATACTCCACGACATCGTGAACCGCCACCTCTCCGTCCATCAGACCGAGCAGCTTGTCAAGGCCAACAAACAACCCGCCAAGCCCTCCGTCACCGCCAAACCCGAACTCCCCACCACCCACAGCGCCGCCCAGTCCCAACTGCGCCAAACCCTCCAGTCCGATGTCGAAATCAAACGCTCACGCCGTGGCAAAGGCACTCTCACCATCCATTTCAACAACGACGAGGACTTCGACCGTATCATGAAACTCCTCGACCCCCATGTCTGAACCCCTGTGCGATAACACTGCCCTTCCCGTCGCCTTGCGGCGCACCCCGCGGCTCGTTCGCGGTGTGGTGCTTTTTCTTGTCCTTGTGGTGTTGGCCCCTTCGCTCCGCGCCCAGCAAATCATCGCCGAGCCGCAAGTGGTCCAAACCTCCATCCAACCCAAGCCCCACAATCCCACCAAAGCCCTTTTGCTCTCACTCGTGCCCGGTGCCGGACAGATATACAACGGCCAGGCATGGAAAATACCCATCATCTATGGCGCATTGGGCGGCGTGGGCTACTTCGTCTACACTAACTATACCAACATGATGGCCTTCAAAAACGAATACCTCCACCGAGTGAACGGAGGCACTCCCCAAATGGAAGGCTACACCACCTACCCCAACTCCAGCATCTACAATCTTTACCAGTCTAACAATAAAAACTTCCAACTCTTCGTTATCATTTCAGCAGCTGTCTATGGGCTCAACCTTATCGATGCCTACGTCTTCGGCCACTTGTACGACTTCCAAGTCAACGACGACCTCTCCCTCCGCCTCTCCCCCTCCCTGGCCCCTGACCTTCGCAATCCCTACGGGCTCTCCCCTGCCCTGCAGCTCACCTTCAATTTCTGAAAATAATCATCAACAAACGACAAAATATCCCTATCCATGAACCCATTCTTAATGATTCAAGCAGACCAGGCTGATGTGCAGACAGCCCTTGACACCATGGCTGCCGTTGCTTCACCCGAACGTATCACCCTCTGGGACATGACCCTCAAAGGCGGTTGGATTATGCTTGTCCTCGCCTGCCTTCTTGCCTTGGCCATCTACATCGCCATTGAGCGCTACCTCGCCCTGCGCCAGGCTCTCAAAACCGAGAACGACGACCTCTTCATGAACAGCATCCGCGAGTACATCCATAAAGGCGACGTCGACGCTGCCCGCTCCCTCTCCAAGAGCACCAACTCTCCCCTTGCCCGCATGGTGGACAAAGGCCTCTCACGCCTTGGCCGTCCCCTTTCCGACATCCAAGCCGCCATCGAGAACGAAGGCAAACTCGAAGTGGCACGCCTTGAAAAGCGCGTTTCGCTCGTAGCCACCGTGGCCTCCCTCGGCCCCATGATCGGCTTCCTCGGCACCGTCACCGGCATGGTCACCTGCTTCCAGGACATGGCCTTCGCTGGCAACAACATCGACATCTCCGTCCTCGCCACCGGCATGTACGAAGCCATGGTCACCACCATCGGCGGCCTCATTGTCGGCATCATTTGCTACTTCCTCTACAACATCCTCGTCACCCGCATCAACAAAGTGGTCCTCGACATCGAAGTGCGTGCCACCGAGTTTATGGACCTCCTCCACGAACCCGCTTAATCAACTCCCACCTAAAACAGCAGCCGTTATGATTGAGACAAGAAACAAACTCACCATCGAGAACAACAACTCCACCATGTCCGACCTGGTGTTCCTGCTGTTGGTCTTCTTCATGATGACCTCCACCCTCATCAGCCCCAACGCCGTCAAGCTCCTCCTGCCCGAAAGCGGCAGCAAGACCATGGCCAAGCAGAACGTCACCGTCTATATTGACGAGAACTTCAACTTCCAAGTGGGCAACACACCCACTGACATCCAAGGTCTCCAGCCCCTCATCGCCTCCGGCATCGAACCCGGCGTCTCCGACGCTTGCGTCGTCCTCCGTTCGGACAAGACCGTCCCCGTGCAGTACGTCGTCAACGTCATCGACGCCGTCAACGCCATCAACGAGCAGACCGGCTCCAAACACAAGGTCATCCTTGCCACCTCTCCCAAAAAATAATAGTCAAATCTACACCGCTTAGAAATACTATTACCCATGGACCAAGAAAAAAACAACAAAGTCATATCCGGAGCCATCACCGTCCTCTGCATGGCCCTGGTGCTCATAGTCTGCCTCTCCTTTGGCTACGATCCGCCTGACCCGCCCATCCCCGAAGAGGGGGTTGAAGTGAACCTCGGCAACAGCGACTTCGGCCTGGGCGACAACCCCATGCCCGAAGCCTCCGAGGCCAGCAGTGCCCCGCGGCCCCGCTCCGCTACCGAAAACGTGGCCACACAGAGCACCGAGTCCTCCACTCCCATCAACACCTCCGACCGTCCCAGCACTGCCAAGACCGACAACCCCACGCCCACAACCACCAAGCCCGAGCCTCCGAAAGAGCCCGAAATCAACAAAAACGCCCTCTTCAACGGCAACCGTGGCAATAAGAACAAGAACGCCAACAGCGGCAGCGAGGGTAACACCTATGGCAGCGGCAACATGGGCAAGGAAGGCGGCGACCCCAACTCCAACCGCTACGACGGTGCTCCCGGCAAGGGCGGTGCAGGCTTCAGCCTTGCTGGCCGCAGTGCGCGTGCCCTCCCCTCCCCTCAAACCTCGACCAACAAAGAGGGTAAAGTGGTAGTCAAAATCTGGGTGGACCGCGCCGGCAACGTCACTCAGACCTCCGCACCCGAGAAGGGTTCCACCCTCACCGATGCTGGTCTTGTCCGTCAAGCCAAAGCAGCGGCCATGAAAGCCAAATTCAGCCCCAAGGACGACGCTCCCGAAGTCCAGACAGGCACCATCACCTACGTCTTCCGCAACAACTAAGCCATGGACGAACCCATCCGCATTGACAAATATCTCTGGGCTGTACGTCTCTACAAGACGCGCAGCCTGGCCACTGAGGCCTGCCGCTGCGGCCACGTCCGCCTCGGCGGCCAACCCGTCAAACCCTCGCACGAAATCAAAGAAGGCGAGGTCTACGAAGTCTCCATCGAGCAGCTCCACCGCGTAATCCAAGTGCGCCAACCCCTTGCCAACCGCGTGGGGGCAAAGCTTGTGGAGAACTTTATGACCGACCTCACTCCGCAGGAGGAGTACGAACGCATACAGATGGTACGCCAATACGCCTTCGAGAAGCGTGACCGCGGCAGCGGTCGTCCCACCAAACGCGAGCGCCGCGACATAGAAGAGTTCAAATACAAGTAGCCCTCAGCATCCCCCAGCGGGCCACCCGCTCCACTCCTCAAAAAAAATCGCAGCCCTCTGCAATAAATCAGCAACAACAAATACATAATAACAGATTCGACCATGGACGAAGAAGAGGTAATCCGCGACATACTCGCCGGCAACGTCAACCGCTATGCCGAAATCGTCAAAGCCTACCAGACCATCGTGGCTAACCTCTGCTTCAAAATGGGAGGCCTCAAACTCGACATCCCCGAGATGACCCAGCAGGTCTTTGTCGAGCTCTACCTCGCCCTTCCACGCTTCCAGTTCAAGTCGAAACTGAGCACTTTTATCTACCGCATCACTGTCAACGTCGTCTGCAAAGAGCTCAAACACCAGAAGCGATTCCTCGTCCCTACCGACGACATGCCCCTCCCCGACCGCCCGGCAGAAGACCCCAACGTCGAGCAGTCCACCATCCGCCAGGAGCAACACCAGCAACTGCGCATGGCCATCGGACGCCTTCACCCCGAGCAGCGCACCGCCCTCATACTCTACACCTACAGCGACTTCTCCTACAACGACATTGCCGACGTCATGCAGTGTACTACCGCCAAAGTCGAGTCACTCATCTTCCGCGCACGCAAGAACCTCAAAAAAATGCTCACTCCCTGACTCCGCACAGCAACACCCAACCCGCAAACAACACACCCACATACCACCGTGAAACAAACACTACATACCACTGACGACCCACTCATGCAGCAGTTGCACGACCTCTGCTACACCGAACCTATCGACGTCACCGACGCCGTCATGGCTCGCATCAGCAAAATGCCCCTCCTCACCCCCTACAACCAGCGTCGCCAACGCCTGCAACGGTGGGCGACAGCCGTGGCCGCCTGTGCCGTCGTCGCCGTAGCTCTCAACATCACACTCCTCTTCACCCGCAGCTACAACGAAGCACAAATCAGCGACGTCATCGCCTCTGTCTATTCCTACAACAACGACTACGAAAACTCATCCGAACTCTCCGAATCCGTCGCGCTCGAATACTTCTACCTTTAATTTATAACCAAATACCTACCACAATGAAACACACAACAGCATTCCTTCTGGCCCTGCTCCTCGGACTCACACTCATGGCACAGCCGCCCGAAGGCAAACACCGCTCGCATAACCGCCGTCCCGAACCGCCCAAGGTGGAGCAAATGGTCAGCAACCTCTCCGCCATTCAGAAAAAACGCCTCGAAACCATCTCCGACGAATGTAAGCAGGACATGGACAAACTGGAGAAAGAGCTCAATTCCGTACGCCAGAAAATCCGCTCACTCATGGAGACCGACGGCGACCAGTCCGACAAACTCTTCCCTCTCATTGACCGCGAAGCCCAACTGCAAGCCCAGATGGCCAAAACCATGTACCGCGTCCGCCAACAGATAGACCGCGTCCTCACCGAAGAGCAACTGACCGAGTTCCGCGCCCGCATGAAAGCCGACCTTGAGAAAAGGCACAACAAAGAAATCCCGACCCCAAAGCCCGAAAACAAAAAGAAGCAATCAAAGAGATAAAACAATTCTATTTTGTGTTTCCTTTTTCTGAGGCCACCGTTTCCCAAAAACGGTGGCCTTTCTTTTTCTGCTCGGCATTCCTCATCTCATGCCTATTTGTACTTTTTTCACCCCACTGTGGCAGGTCCATCCTACCCCCACTCCTTACAGGTCAGTTGTTCCTCATTTGTTCCTCATTTGTTCCTTTTTCCTTAGACAAATGATACAATAACGTTCTGACAAATGAAAAACAAAGAGCGAACCTACAGCGAGCGGACTAAACGCGAGGAACTTATTTGCTCTGCAGGGGGCTGATATGTGGCAACTTTCAACTGGAGGCGAGGGATAGGCCACATTATGGTGGGGTGGGCTGCGTCTGCAACAATGGTGGGAGACAATTGATGGGACGCCTATTTGACGCCTCGAAGAGGGGTTGGGAGGTCAGCCGATACACGGCGCTCCATGTACAGCAGTTGTTCTTTGCGTTCCACGCCGCCGGCATAGCCCGTGAGGCTTCCATTGGCTCCGATAACCCTGTGGCAGGGGATTATCAAGGAGATGGGGTTATGCCCCACGGCACCGCCAATGGCTTGCGCCGACATGGTCGGAACGCCTTTGGCGCGTGCCATCTGTGAAGCCAAATGGCCGTAGGTGACGGTCTGTCCGTATGGAATTTGGAGCAGGAGACGCCACACCTGTTGGCGGAAAGGGGTGCCGACGGGTGCCAAGGTGGGAATAAAGTCGGGCTCACACCCACTGAAATAGGTGTCGAGCCAAAGGGCTGTTCGACACAGGACAGCAGCTGTGCTGTCGCTATTGGCCGTTGGCAAGGGCTGGACAACGGCGGAGGAGAGCCATGCGGGCAGGTGGCGTTGCCCGCTGAACCAAAGGCCAACCAATGCCCCGCTGTCGGCAGCAAGAAGGATTTCGCCGAGAAGGGACTGATAAGAGCAGAGGCGCGGCAAATTGGCGGCTGCGGGCGACGGGTTAATCATAGTAACTAATCTGACGGTTGACCGAGCAGGTGTAGCTCCGTCCAGACTCCGTCACCTTCATCTGGGCTTTGGTCCAGTTGCCGTGGCGATCGTATTGGCTGTAGCTGTAGCGGATGTGCGGCAGCGGCGATTTGGGGCCGCCAGCGTCCTGCTCCCAGTCGGTATGCCAAGTTTCTATAAGGTCGCCCCGCTCGTTGTAGCGGAAGAACTGGTCGATGTAGCGGGTGTGACCGGTTCGCACACGCACAAGGCGGCCATGGGCATCGTAGGTGTAGGTGTCCTCGGTTCCGGGGAGAGCGCGGTAGACAAGGCGGCCCAGCGAGTCGTAGCGATATTCGGAGGTGTCGCCCCATGACGTGATGAAGAGCAACGGACGGCACTGGTCGTCGCATTCAAAGCGGAAGAGGTTAGACATCTCTTTGTCGATGCCCTTGGAGGTGAAGCGGGTGACTTGGTAGGCCACCGGGCACCCGTGCTTGTCATAGCGGAAAGCAAGGCTGTCGACACCCATGGGGAAACCATTGATGGCGCAGATGAGGCGGCCATCGGGCGCAAAGTCGCAGCTGGTGTAGAAACGTCCAATCGAGTCGATGGTGACCATGGCGGTGCGGAGCCCTTGGACATTGAATGACTCCTCGCAGACACGGAAACAGCGCAAGGCCGTGGAGTCGCAGGTCTGCTGGGTCTGCACATGGCGGACAGGGCCGCGGTAGCCCGCCTCGGCGGTGGTGACACGGAAGGTTATCTCACTCTGCCCCTGCAGGACGAAGGGCAGCAACAGGGCAGCAAAAAAAGTGACACCTGCTAGCGTGCGGCACTTTTGTAGAACATTGATTTGATTGAGCATATACATAGTTTTTTGTGTGTTGTTATTCGTAGTACTTGAACGTTCTGATAATGTTATAGGCGTAAGTTTTGTCGGTTCCCTTTACGGAGTTTTGCTTCACGGTGACGGTGGCATGGGTCCAGTTGCCGTGGTCGTCGTATTGGGTATAGTGAAAGTATTTGTGTTCGCCGATTTCGTGGTCACCCGTCTCGCCCGCAAGGTGCTCCCAGTTGGTGTGCCACACCTCGAGGGTGTCATGGTTTGCATCGTAACGGTAGTGTGTGTCCTCATAATGTTTGTCTCCAATACGCACTCTTTCTAATCGTCCTTGTCTGTTGTAGTCGAAAGTCTCTGCCTTGTCGGTATGCCAGGACTGTATTTTCTTCAATAACCGGCCTTGGTTGTCGTACACATACCATGTAGTGTCCTCCCAAACCGAGGCACAGGTCAGCACTCGGCATTGAGCGTCGCAAGTCACGTGAAAGGCCGTTACATCGTTGCCCTCGGTCGGGTCAGCACTGAATCCATATTCCTCATAACCCAAAAGGCAGCCGTTCTTGTCATAAAAGAACACAATGCTGTCCTTCCATCCATCGGAGAAGCTTGCCACATAATAGACCAGCTGTCCGTTGCCGTCATACTCATAGTGGTAGTTGGTCTGATAGATGTTATCCATAATGGACATATCAGTCCGCAGCCCCTGCTTGTTATACGCCTCCGCCGTGGTGAAAAAGAACCAATTGGCAGAGTCCATGCAAAACTCCGTGTGCTGCACCGTCTCCACCTGTCCCCGATAGCCCATCTCCTCCGCACTAACCCGCCGCGTCACCTCGCTCTGTCCTAAAGTCATTGCAGGCAACAGACAAAACAGCACAACTGATAACAGACGTTTTTCCCTTAGCATTTTATTCATATTCAATGATATTCATATTAGACTCAATTCGATTTGTATCACCGTACATTTATCGTAACTTGAGAAGTATACTTTAAAATCCCTACGAATCGATATTTTTATCATGTATACTTAATAAAACTCATTATATCAAATCAACCCTCTCTTCCGCATCTCAAAGAAGCACTTTTTAGTGGCGGTAATATCCGCCATAGCATCATGCGTGTCCTCAAAGTCACAGCCAAACAACCTATAGTGCAATTCCTGCAACTTAGTCCACTCGAAGTCTAGCATCCATTTTTCTTGCAAAAACAAGTATTCTACACAAACTGCACCCATCATCAATATCCAGCTTTCTGCGGACCAACCTACCGATTCTCACTCACTCTTTTCCAAAACTATATCTAATAATACCCATATTGTCACTAGGGCATATAACAACTCCCCCTATTATTCTCCAAACTTTGATGCAATATCTTTAAATACAATTGCTTTCTCTAAAAACCATTCATATGCTTTCCCCCAACACTCTCGTTTCCAAGGATTGATATTAGTAAATATCATAATACGGCACGCTTTCTTATCTTCAGTCTCTCTCCACTCTACTTCACTCTGAAGCAAATTCGCTATTTCTTCCTTATGTTGTTGGAACACATGAAATAGCTCTTTATTATCATTGATATAAAGATCTGCCCCTATATGTTGTTTTTGAGTATTAATGGTTAAGACTACTTGATATTCTGAACTACCTATTTTCAAGTCATAATAATGATGTGGACCCACTTTCCGAGTACGAAAAGATGTAGTAAACTTCTCATGATGACTCATTGCTTCATTAAAACCCGTCCAAAAATCCAGTTTAAGTATCTCTGTATCCGACATACCCTCTATTGTCTTCATTGTTTTTGCCCAATCATTTGGTCTTTCTACAATATTAAACCGAGGAGCTTTCTCAGAATCACCAATTTGCCATAATTCTATTTCTAACAAGAAGAAGCCAATATTCTTGTCCGTATGCTGATTCAACCATTCTATTGCTTGTCTATGTTCATCGCGTGCCCGCTTCACAATCCAAACAATCACTTCTGCACCTTTTCCGGAAGCATAAGTAATTAATTTCCCAAGATGGTCGTGATTTGTATCCTCCAACTGGTTCTCAATAATCACTTGACGATTTGTACCGCTTTCCCTTGCGAAAATATCCACACTGAAACTACCAACCGAAGACTCCCTCTCTTCTAACTCTAAATCCATATCAATAGTGTCACCCAATAGAGAAAGATTCTCTTCTTCTGCCAACCATTTAGTGAAATTGTTAGCCTCGTGAGGCCAAACCGATCTTAAATCGGTAATTCTTGTCATTTTACCTAACTTTTCCATAATATTGTATTCTTGTAATTGAAAAATGATGTTTTAATATTACAAAAGTGTTATTGGTTATTATCTTTGATTAGTTTTTCTACATTGTAGAGCGGAACGTTCTCCATCCAGTCTTGGTCTTTGTAGGGCAGTGTGGAGAATCGCACGCCTTTGAGGTCGGGGTTTTTCTCTATGAAGGTGCGGAGCGACTTGGAGTGGACATTTGACTCGGCTTTTACCTCAATAGGCAGTATACGCTGCTCTGCCTGTACGATGAAGTCCACCTCCATCTGTGAATCATTGGTTGCAAAATAATGAATTGGGAGAGCACCTTTGTATTCTGAAAAGGCGTTGTCGCCCAACAACACATCCTTTGCCGGTGCGTCCATCTGAGCACCAAGCAATCCAACATCGTTCATATACAACTTGAATACTGAAGGTTCTTCATAAAAGCGCAAGGGCATCCTGGGAGTACTGACGCGCGTGACCTTATACACCAGTCCGGCATCTAATAGCCATTGAATGGCAAGCAGATAGTCATTTGCACGACTTCCCGGTTTCACATCCGAATATTTGAACTTCTTGTTCTCTTTTGCCAGCTGTTGCGGGATGGCATCCCACACCATGACAATGCGCTCTGCCTCGCTCCGTGACGCATGCTTGGAGAAGTCTTTGCGGTAGTCTGCCAGTATCTGTTTCTGAATCTTGCGTACTTCGTGGGGGTTGCCCTCTTCTGCAAAAGACTTCACCGCTGCCGGCATTCCGCCCACATAATAGTATTGTCTCAATAGCTCGATGAAGAAACCATTAAGCGCACTAGTGGAGGTGATGTCACCGTTCTGTAGCATCTCTGCTGCCTGCCCCTTCCCCATAGCCATTACAAACTCGGTAAACGACATGGGATAGAGGTTCATCATCTCCACCTTCCCCACAGGGAAAGAAACACCCTGATGCAGCGATATGCCCAACAAGGAACCAGCCACGATTACATGGTATTCCGGGGCATTCTCACAAAAATATTTCAATGCCGTCAGGGCACGCGGATATTCTTGTATCTCATCAAGGACAATCAAAGTAGAACCCGCTGCAATGGATTCACCCGAGACTGCCGACAGGGCAGTCACCATACGACGGGTATCAAAGTTCTTAAAGACCTCCTCAATCTGCGGGGTGCTCTCACAGTTGATGTACGCCGTGTTGGCATATTCCCGCCTGCCAAATTCCCGGATAATCCATGTTTTCCCCACTTGACGTGCCCCATTCAGGATAAGAGGTTTCCTTCCAACCCTATTCTTCCAATTAAGCAAATCATTATATATCAGTCGTTCCATAACATTTATCTACATTTTTTCGGACGAATTCACGATGCAAATATACATTTTTTTTGACGAATATTGGAATAAAAAGTACATTTTTTCGGACGACCAACGGAGCAAAAACTACATTTTTCTGGACGAATGAGGGTTTGGGTGTACCATTCTTAAGATATAAAAAAGAGGGTTTGCACATTGGTTAGCAAACCCTCTTTATTCATAAAAGACAGCATCAACCCAAGGCTTCTATCTGGGCTTTGAGGGCGGCTATCTTGCTTTCGGCGTCGGCTTTCTTCTGACGCTCGACGGCGACAACCTTCTCGGGGGCTCCGTTGACGAACTTCTCGTTGCTGAGTTTCTTCATCACGGTGGCGAGGAAGCCTTCGGCATACTTCAGCTCTTCGTTGAGCTTTTTCAGTTCGGCCTCCTTGTCGATGTTGAGGCTGACGGGGACGAAGCACTCTGTGGTGCCGACCATGAAGCTGAGTGCACCCTCGACCTTCTCGGTCACGCTCTCAATCTTGGAGATACATCCCAGCTTGCAGATGATGCCGTTGAACATGGCAGGGCACTGGCCTTTGACAAACAGCTCTAACTGCTCCTTGGGCGAGAGGCCTTTGCTGTTGCGCAGGTTGCGGACACCGGCGATAATTTCACGTGCCAACTCGAAGTCGTCGAGCATGCGCTGGTCGAAGAACACGCTGCGGGGCATGTGCTGCACCATGATGCTGGAGCCTTCGGGACGGTCGGCCAAGGCGTGCCAAATCTCTTCGGTGACGAAGGGCATGAAGGGGTGCAGGATACGCATCAGGCGGTCGAAAATACCAATAGTAGCCTCGTAGGTCTCGCGGTCGATGGGAGTGCCATAGGCGGGCTTGATCATTTCGAGGTACCAGGAGCAGAAGTCGTCCCAGACGAGCTTGTAGCTCTTCATGAGGGCCTCGCTCAGGCGGAACTCGTCGAAGTCCTTCTCGATTTCCTCCAGCACTTGCGCCATGCGCATCTCCATCCACTGGACGCTGACGTTGTTGTTGTAGAGCTGGTCGGACTGGTCAGACTTGTCAGACTTGTCGGACTTGTCGGACTGGTCGGAGCCGTCCGAGACCTCCCAGCCTTTGACAAGACGTAATGCGTTCCAAATCTTGTTGGAGAAGTTGCGGCCTTGCTCGCAGATGCTCTCATCGAAGGGGATGTCGTTGCCCGCAGGGGCTGTGAGCAGCATACCCATACGCACACCGTCGGCGCCATACTTCTCAATCAGCATGATGGGGTCGGGGCTGTTGCCAAGGCTCTTCGACATCTTGCGGCCCAATTTGTCGCGCACGATACCCGTGAAATAGACGTGGCGGAAAGGCACCTCTTGGCGGTACTCTTCACCTGCCATAATCATACGTGCCACCCAGAAGAAGATGATGTCGGGGGCGGTGATAAGGGTCTCGGTGGGGTAGTAATATTTAATCTCCTCGTTGTCGGGATTGCGGATGCCGTCGAACAGGCTGATAGGCCACAGCCAACTGCTGAACCAAGTGTCGAGGGCGTCCTCGTCCTGACGGAGGTCTTCGGGGCTGCTGACTGCTCCGGGATGCTTCTCGCATGCAATGCGGAAAGCCTCGTCGCGTGAAGTGGCAACGGCTATCTCGGTCTTGCCGTCGACCTCGTAGTAGTAGGCCGGAATGCGGTGACCCCACCAAAGCTGGCGGCTGATGCACCAGTCCTTGATGTTCTCCAACCAATGGCGATAGGTGTTCTTGAACTTGGCGGGGTGGAACTGGATGGTATCGTCCTCCACCACTTCGAGGGCCTTCTTGGCCACTTCGGTCATGCGCATAAACCACTGGGTGGAGAGTTTGGGCTCAATCACCTCGTCGGTACGCTCGGAGTGTCCCACCTTGTTGGTATAGTCCTCAATCTTTTCGACAAGGCCAGCCTCTTCGAGGTCTTTCATTATCTGCTTACGGCACGCAAAGCGATCCATGCCGGCGTATTGCATACCCTTGTCGTTGAGGGTGCCGTTGTCGTTGAAAATGTCGATGGTTTCAAGGTTGTACTTCAGACCCAGATTGTAGTCGTTGATGTCGTGGGCGGGAGTAATCTTCAAGGCACCAGTACCGAACTCACGGTCCACATACTCATCCATGATAATCTGGACGCTGCGACCCACACCGGGGACTATCACCCTCTTGCCCTTCAGGGCTGCATAGCGGGGGTCTTCGGGGTGGACACAGACAGCCGTGTCGCCGAGGATGGTCTCGGGACGCGTGGTAGCCACCACGATGTACTGTCCTTTCTCATCGTGCTTGATGCCGGACTGTTCAGACAAGTCGGACAAGTCAGACCCGTCCGACAAGTAATATCTCAGATAATAAAGCTTGCCGTGGCTCTCCTTGTAGATAACCTCCTCGCAGATAATAAAGCTTGCCGTGGCTCTCCTTGTAGATAACCTCCTCGTCGCTGACAGCGGTCAGTGCCTTGGGATCCCAGTTGACCATACGCACACCGCGGTAGATAAGCCCTTTGTTGTAGAGGTCAACGAAGACACGGATGACGCTCTCGTAGCGGATGTCGTCCATAGTGAAGGCGGTGCGGTCCCAGTCGCACGAGGCACCGAGTTTACGCAACTGCTTCAGGATGATGCCGCCATACTTCTCCTTCCACTCCCAAGCGTACTCCAAGAACTGGTCGCGGGTCAAGCTGCGCTTGTCGATGCCGCGTTCTTTGAGCATGGCCACCACCTTTGCCTCGGTGGAGATGCTGGCATGGTCAGTGCCGGGAACCCAACAGGCGTTGAACCCCATCATGCGGGCACGACGGATCAGAACATCCTGAATCGTGTTGTTGAGCATGTGACCCATGTGGAGCACACCTGTCACATTGGGCGGGGGAATAACTATAGTGTAAGATTTGCGGTTGTCGGGTTCAGAATGGAACAATTTCTTTTCTACCCAGAAGGAGTACCATTTCTCCTCCACAATGCTGGGGTCGTACTTCGGTGCGATTGACATTTAATTTGATAATTGATAATTGATATATACGCTAATAACCAAACGCAAATAGCCCTGTAAGGTATTAATGGTCGTTGATGATAATTCGTGTTGAAAATTAAGAATTGAAAACTGAGAATCACTGTTTACTCCAGTCAATTCTCAATTTTCAATTCTCAATCATCAATATACTCAGACTTCCCAAGTGTCGCCAGAGTTGAGCAGGTCGTCAACGCATTTGTATTTGCAGTTGGCTTTGCACTCATCCATCTGGTCTTCGTACAACTCGGTGTAAGAGGGCTTGTTGACATTGCGGATGACGCCAAGAGCCACAGGCAGCTGGCCGCTCATGCGGGCAAGCATCATGTGGATGCCGGTATCCTCGGTGTCCTCGTGGTGAACCAGAATATCGTCAATGGTGATGCCATTCTCGCCGATGGTGACGGCTTCGAGGCAACGGCCATTGAAGCGGATACCCTTGTTCTTTTCCTTGCCGAAAATCATGGGCTTGCCATTCTCCAGCACGATGGTGCGGTCGTCGCGCACAGCGCGGTCGGTGATGGCGGCGTGGGTCTTGTCGTTAAAAATCATGCAGTTTTGCAGCACCTCGACAACGCTGGTGCCGTCGTGCTTGGCGGCGGCCTCCATCACCTGGCTGGTGAGGGCGGGCACGCAGTCCAGCGAACGGGCAAAGAAAGTACCCTGAGCACCCATCACCAACTCACCGGGGTTGAAGGGATAGTCGATGGTGCCGAAGGGAGAGGTCTTTGTCACTTGGCCGAACTTGGTGGTGGGGCTGTACTGGCCCTTGGTCAGACCGTAGATCTCGTTGTTGAAAATGGTGATGTTGAAGTCCTGGTTGCGGCGGACAGCATGGATAAGGTGGTTGCCACCGATAGCCATAGAGTCGCCATCACCCATGTTGACCCAAACGCTCAACTCAGGGTTGGCCAGTTTCACACCCGTGGCAATGGCGCAAGCGCGGCCATGGATGCTGTGGAAACCGTAAGTGTCCACATAATAAGGAATACGCGAGGAACAGCCGATACCGGAGACCATGCAGATATTCTCTTTCTTGTGGCCAGTTTTGGGGAATGTGTTCAACAGAGAGGACAGGATGGCGTGGTCGCCGCATCCGGGGCACCATTTAACCATCTGGTCGCTGGTGAAATCAGCCTTTGTATATTCAACTCCCGCTTTGGGGACGAAATGTCTCTTTGCCATGACTTATTCTCCTAATATTTTGGTGAAACAATCTTTCAACTCGCCCACCTCGAAAGGCAGACCCATAATTTTATTGTATTGCTGCATGGGGCACTCGGGGAACTGGGTGCGCAGATAGCCGGCAAACTGACCGTTGTTCAGCTCGCAAACCACAATCTTTTTGTACTTGCGCATTATGTCGCCTGTGTTCTTAGGCAGCGGGCAGATATAGTTGAAGTGGGTGTAGGCCACTTTCTTGCCCTCGTTGTTCAACTCCTCGACGGCAAGCGTGAGGGCACCGGCAGTGCCACCCCAGCCAATCACCAGCAAGTCGGCATCGGGATTGCCCTTCACCTCCTGGTCGGGGATGTAGTTGGCCACGCGGTTCACCTTCTCCTGGCGGTTGTAGGTCATCAAGGCGTGGTTCTCGGGGTCGGTGCTGAGAGGACCGTCGGGGCACTTCTCAAGACCACCCACGCGGTGACGCAGACCTTCCATGCCGGGCAGAGCCCATTCGCGAGCGAAGGTCTCGGGGTCGCGGCGGAACGGACGGTAGTCCGGGTCATTGGGCTTGGCCAGACGAGGCGTGATGCTCGGCAGGTCGGCAACCTTCGGGATGCGGAACAGCTGCGAGCCGTTGCCCAGATAGCCATCGGTGAGGAGGATGACGGGGGTCATGTGCTCCAGTGCCAGTTTGGCGGCGGTGTAGGCCCAGTAGAAGCAGTTGGCACTGCTGGAAGCGGCAACAACAATGAGGGGAGCCTCGCCGTTGCGGCCATAGAGAGCCTGATTCAGGTCGCTCTGCTCAGTCTTGGTGGGCAGACCCGTGGAGGGGCCACCGCGCTGAACGTCGACAACCACGAGGGGCAGCTCGGTCATCACAGCCAGACCCAGCGCCTCGCTCTTCAGCGACAGACCGGGACCCGAGGTGCTGGTGCAAGCCAATGCACCGGCATAGCTGGCGCCGATGGCGGAGCAGATTCCGGCAATCTCGTCCTCGGCCTGGAACACGCGGGCGCCAAGACCCTTGTGCTTAGACAGCTCAACCATCACATCAGTAGCGGGAGTGATAGGATAGCTGCCGAGGAACAGACGGCGACCGCTGCGCTCCGAAGCGGCCAGCAGGCCCCATGCCGTGGCGACATTACCCGTAATGTTGCGGTAGCGGCCCTTGGGCATCTCGGCGTGTGCAACCTCGAAGATGTGCGAGTGAATCACCTCCAGTTTGTCGGCATACTCGTAGCCTTCGCTCAGCACGGCCTTGTTCAGCTTGATCACATCGGGTTTCTTGGCGAACTTACGCTCCAGATAGGCAAAGGTCTGGTCCAGCTTTTTGTGCGTCATGTAGAAGATGATACCCAGTGCGAACATATTGCGGCACTTGTCGGAAGTCTTCTTGTCAGCGCCCTGCTCCTGGCCGATGCGGGCGGTGAAGGAGGAGATGGGGGCCTTGATGATGGTGTAGGCGTGCTCCAACTCGTCGGTGAAGGGATTCTCCTTGTAACCGGCTTTTTCCATGGCCTCGTCAGTGAAGGTGTCGATATCAACTATCACCGAAGCGCCACGCTTTGCCCACTTCAGGTTCGACTTGAAAGAAGCGGGGTTCATGGCCACGAGGATGTCACACTTGTCACCCGAGCTGTAAATATGGTTGCCCACATGCACCTGGTAACCCGACACACCGGCGATTGTGTTATGGGGAGCACGAATCTCAGCGGGATAGTCGGGGAAGGTGGCGATGTCGTTACCCGTCAGTGCAGAAGCGTCGGAGAAAAGCGTACCCGACAGCTGCATACCGTCGCCGGAGTCTCCAGCAAAGCGGACGACGAGGTCGTCTTTATTAACTATCTGATTGTTTGACATTTTAAAGATTTTTAAATAAACAATGCTTTTTTAATTGAAAGTGCAAAGATACGAAAAATAATCAATATATCAACACTATATTCAAAAAGAAAAAAACCTCGGGCTGTTGATATTTGTATAATCAGCAATCACTAAGATTATTACATGATAATATTTATCTTTTCCACCAATCATCTCTGCCAACCGCCCACATCCCTTGCACCCTTGCCTCCCCCAACCCTCTGTTGCCTGTTGCAGAAGGGCGCCCAACCCGGGTGCCAACAAGCAAAAAGGCCACTTTTGACCCATAGGATGACAACAGCCACATCGTCGGAAAGTGGCCTTTCCTCCACTCCTCGTTCCTCAGTTCTCTAACATTTGTTCCTCATTTCTTCCTCCTACGACGGAAAACTAAACAACAAAATGAGGAACGACGGGACGAGAACGAGCGAAGTTGCACTTGGGGAAGTCTTGACTGGCCGATGCGCTATTCGGTTACAGCATTAACACATTGGCGTATTCATAGTTTCGGATTAAAAAATGCTCTTTTTTTGAAGAAAAAAGGCATCAGATTACAATTTTTTTGTACCTTTGCAAAAAAATATGTGCTTATGAAAACGATGAAAACACTTATCATTGTTGCACTAATCACCCTGGCCTACAGCCCTTTTGCCTTGGGGCAAGTGTCTCGGCCTGTGGTGTATAAGAGCGGCAATGTATATCATGGTACCTACGACGGGTTCACACGGCCGCACGGCTACGGAACCATGGATTTTCCCAACGGCGACAAGTATGAAGGCGAATGGCACAAAGGAAAATATCATGGCAAAGGCGTTTACACCTACGCCTCCGGCGGGCGCTGCGAAGGCACCTGGACGGATGGCAAGATGGTTGGCCCAGGCATCATCTACTTTCCCAACGGCGACATGATTGAAGCAGAATTCACCGACGGAGCCAACCAGACCGGTCGCGGCAAGTTCACCTACGCCAACGGCTCCGTCTATGAAGGCGACCTTGTCAACGGTCTGCCCGAAGGCGAGGGCAAGAAAGTGTGGCCCAACGGAGCCTCCTACACCGGCCAGTGGCACAACGGAGCCATGGAGGGAAAGGGCACCTACATCTTCGAAAACGGTGCCCAATACACAGGTTCCTGGTTCCACGGGCGGTACAATGGCGAAGGCACCTACACCAACAGCCGCGGCGAAGTGACACACGCCATCTACAAAAACGGAAAAGTAGAACAACTTATTGAAGACTAAATTCATACACAGAACTATGCGTAACATTATTATTCTTTTAGCAATACTGCTTGCTTCCTCACAGGCATTCGGTCAAAAGGTAACCCTCAGCACGAGCGGCAAGAGCGACGTAGCCACACAAGTCAAACTGCAGCGTCTCAGCCAGACTAAAGCGGGTAACGAACAGGTCAGACTGTTGGCCAAAGTCACAGCCGGCTTTGATGTGCAGAGGCTCAAAGCCCAAGGCATCACCGTCGGCACGAAAGCCGGCGACATAGTCACCCTGCGCCTCCCCCTGAGCAAGCTTCACCTGCTCGAAGCCGAGCCCTCCATCCTGCAATACAGCATCTCACAACGTATCTTCCCCACCCTCGACCGTACACGCTACGACACCCACGCCGACAGCGTCCATGCCGGTGCGGGGCTGCCGCAAGCCTATACCGGCAAGGATGTCCTCATCGGCATCACCGACTGGGGCTTCGACTACAAGCACCCCAACTTCAACAACAACGGTGCTGACAACCGCAGACTGCTGCGTGCCTGGGACCAGTTCAGACTGAAAGGACCGGCACCCACCGGCTACGACTACGGCACTGAAATAGTGGGTCGCCACGATCTTCTGCAAGCGGGAGGCGACACCGCCGGCCTCTACGGCTATGCCACCCACGGCACCCACGTGGCCGGCATCTGCGCCGGACGCGGCATCGATGGCAAATACACCGGTTTGGCTCCATATGCCAACCTCCTGTTCGCCTCCTTCTACCTCGACCTTTCTTCCTGGATCGACGCTGTGGGTTGGATGAAAAACGTGGCCAAGGAAGAGGGCAAACGCCTTGTCATCAACAACAGCTGGGGCATGTACACCCTTGGCCCCATCGACGGCACATCTCTTGCCAGCCAAGCCATCAACCATTTGTCCGACAGCGGCATCGTCTTCGTCACCAGTGGCGGCAACTGCGGCGACGACCAGTTCCACATCTCCCGTACCTTCACCTCCGGCACTCGCGACACCCTCCGCACTATTGCCACTTACTACGGTTCCCAAGAGATTGGCGAGGCCATCACCTTCTGGGGCGAACCCGGCAATGACTTCGATATTTCCTTCGCCATGGTCAGCTCCACCGACTCGGTCTGTCTGCCCTGGGTCGGCACCTCTGAGAGTAGTCATCCCTCCATGTACTTCACTAACGGGCAATACTATTTGGACAGCTCCCTTGTCGCACCCAATGGCGACCGGCTCCATTTCGAACTCATTGTCGAAACCAGCAACATCTTCAACTCTCGCCCGCACATCATCCTCAACGTCGACAAGAACCCCAACTACGCCATCCATCTGGCTGTCACAGCCACCTCGGGCACCGTCCACGCCTGGAACGTCTGCATCCTTGAAAACGGAGCCGGCAACATGGGGGCCGCCTTCTCCAAAGGTTATCTGCTCATGGGTTACACCGCTGGCGACAACGCCTATGGCATAGGCGAGCCCGCTTGTGCCGAGAGTGCCATTGCCGTGGCCGCCCACGGACCCGACAGCAAGAAACCCAACGGCATCCGCGAGCCGGGTCTCAGAGCCACCTTCTCCAGCAACGGACCCCTCATCGATGGCCGCAACAAACCCGACCTCTCCGCTCCGGGCACCAACATTGTCTCCTCCATCAGCTCCCGCACCACCGAATACTATGCCCCCATCATGACCTACACCTATGCCAGCACCGACTACATCTGGGCCAAAATGTCCGGCACCTCTATGTCCGGCCCTGCCGTCACAGGCATCGTCGCCCTGATGCTCGAAGCCAACAAAGACCTCACCCCATCTCAGGTGCGCGAGATTCTCTGCATGACGGCCCGCAACGACTCCGTCACCGGTCCCCTCCATGATCGCGACAGCGTCAGTCCCTCGTGGGGATGGGGCAAGGCCGACGCCCTCAATGCCGTCAACGAAGCCTTGGCACGGGTCGACATCGCACAGGCCGACGAAGAGTGGTTCCAAAACTCACTCCAAGTATTCCCCAACCCTGCATCAACCTACATCCGCGTCCTCACTGGCCGCCATACTCCTGAGCAGGTGACCGTCTACGCCATGAACGGCATGGCCGTGATGAGCCAAGTGATTGTCATGGATGGCACCATCGACATCTCTCGCCTTGCCCGTGGCGTCTATGTCCTTAAATGTGGTGCCCGCACTGCTCGTGTTGTGCGCCAATAAACCCTCACTGTGAAAAGCGGAAAGTGAAAACAGGTAAGCATTTTAACAATTAAAACTTCCCGATGCTCAAATCATTCAGGAATAACAACATCATCGTTCAGATTATCGTCGTGCTGGCAGTGGCAGGACTGATGTGGGCCAACAGTTTTGCCCATCCCGCCTCCACCCCAGCCCTTGGTGGCGGAAGTCTGTATTACTGGCTCACCGGGGCACTCAGCCCCACCGCAGCCAACATCTTGGCCTTCATCCTTATGCTGGCCGAGGGCGTACTGCTCACCAGTATCCTCTACCGCCACAAGCTCATCGGCCAGGGCACTCTGCTTCCCCTCCTCTTCTTTGTTATTGCCATGAGTCTGGGGCGCCCCATGCTCTCCCCCATTCTGCTGGGCACCCTCTTCCTCCTCTTAGCCATTGAGCAGCTGCTACTCACCACCACCCTCCTCTCCATCGGGTTGGACAAGACCTTCGGCGCCGCCGCTTGCGTCGGCCTTGCCGCCTTGCTATGCCCCAACATGGTGGTGTTTATCATACCCTTCATCATCAGTATGTTCAATTACAGCCTTTACGGATGGCGCGACTGGACCATGTTCATCCTCGGGTTCCTTGCCCCGTGGATTGTGGTGGAGACCTACTACTGGGTTTGCGACGAACTTTTCTATCGCAACTACCTACTCCTTTACACCATCACCGATTTCCACCTGCGCGCTGGGGGCAACTTGGTGCAATGGCTTGCCAGCATAGTCTTCCTTCTCTTCCTTGTCAGTGGAATTCTTAGGGCCATCAGCATGAGCCGAAACCACAACATCAACTTCAACAAAAACGTCACCACCCTCCTGCTCTTCACTCTTGGCAGCATGGCCTTGGCCGCCTACAACAGGTTCTTTCCCGTGGCCGCTGCCGACTATGCCATCCCCTTTGCCTGCTGCGCCACCTATCTCTTCATGGAGACTGGCCCCTCAGGCATGGGACGCCAACGCAAAGAGTTTTGGACCAATCTCATCTTTATCGCCACGCTGCTCTTCTTCGTCATCATAAACTGGTTTGAACCCCTCTACTAACTGCAAGCACCATGCTCAAAAGCCAATACACCCCGGACCTGATTGAATGCGGCTGTGACGAAGCCGGACGTGGCTGTTTGGCTGGAGCCGTCTATGCCGCCGCCGTGGTGCTGCCCAAGGACTACCAAAACGACGCCCTCAACGACTCCAAACAGCTCACCGAACGCCAACGCTACGCTCTGCGCGAGCAGATTGAACACGACGCCCTCTCATGGGCCGTCGCCAGCGTCTCGGCAGCTGAGATTGACCGCACCAATATCCTCCGTGCCTCCATGCACGCCATGAATCTCGCCATTGCACAACTCAACGTCACCCCCGAGCTGCTGCTCATTGACGGCAACCGGTTCTACAACGAAGGACTCATACCCTACTACACCATCGTCAAAGGCGATGGCAAATATCTCTCCATAGCCGCCGCCTCCATACTGGCCAAAACCTACCGTGACGACTACATGAACAACCTCCACCAGCAATACCCCAACTACGGGTGGGACCGCAACAAGGGCTACCCCACTGCACTGCACTACCGCGCACTGCAACAATACGGACCGACGCCCCTGCACCGCCAAACCTTTAAACTAACAAAGCAACAACACTCGAATGAATGAATCCGTTGATTCGTAAACGAGCGAATGTGTGAACCGATTAACGAATTAACGCATCAGAACAATAAAAGAATGAACGTAGTAGAACGGATAAGGGAACAGAACAAAGCAAACATCATGCAGCAACTGGTGGCCAAACCCCATCGGCGGCGCATCGTCAATCTGGACGATGTGCGCAGCATTGGCCTAATAGCCCGCTGCCTGTCGGATGCCGACCAGGTCACCCTCAGCCAGTTCACCCATCACATGACCAACCGCGGTTGCATGGTTCGGAAAATCGAGCTTCCGCCCAACGCTGAAGAGCTTTTGGACAAATACGGTCTGCCCAAGCCAGAATTCACGCGTCTCTTCACCAGCTACCACTATGACGTGCTTATCGACACCACCACCGGCAGCAACCCCTTCGGACCCTTCATCACCCTTAATGCCTCCTCCAACCTGCGCGTGGGCTACGGCGGCACACCGCCGGCACCACAGTCCCCCTCAACCCCAAACACAAACTCGGACAGCGACCCCAAATCCTACCAGGACATCTACGACCTCATCATCCTTGGCACCGAGCCCTTCACCCTCTCCCGCTACCTCACCAACATCCTCGAATATCTAATACAAATACGCAAGATTTAAGCCCCCCTTCAATTAACCAGAAGAGTCTAAACCAAAATACGACAAACGACAAACAACACAAACATACAACATTGATAAATCATGAAAAATCCATTCATAGGCACGGGAGTGGCCCTCGTCACCCCCTTTCGGAAACAAGAGACCATCGATTTTAGCCGTTTAGAGAAACTGATTGACGACATCATCGCCGGTGGCGTGGACTACATCGTAGCCTTAGGCACCACCAGCGAGGCCGCCACCATGACCGACACCGAGCGCCACGCACTTCAGGACTTCATCGTGGAGAGTGTCGGAGGCCGCTGCCCCATCATGCTTGGCCTGGGGGGCAACAACACCCTCGCCGTGCGCGATGCCATAGCCAATACCAACTTTGACGGCATCAGTGGCCTCCTCTCGGTAGCCCCCTACTACAACAAGCCCAACCAGCGCGGCCTTGCACAGCACTTCAAACAAGTGGCAGAAGCATCGCCTGTGCCCGTGGTCATCTACAACGTGCCCGGTCGCACCGGAGTCAACATCACGGCGGAGACCACCCTTTCCCTCGCCCGGGAGTGCCCCAACATCATTGGCATCAAAGAAGCCTCCGGCAACATAGCCCAAGTGATGCAAATACTGCAAGCCAAGCCCGATAACTTCATGGTCATCTCCGGCGACGACAGTTTGACGCTCCCCATGGTGCTCATGGGTGCCCAAGGCGTCATCTCCGTCATTGCCAACGCCCTTCCTGCGGAGATGAGCACCATGGTCAAATACGCCCTCAAAGGCGATGTCAAACGCTCCCTGCCCCTGCACTTCCGCATGCTGCCACTGATGAATGCCATATTTGAGGAAGGCAACCCTGCCGGTATCAAAGCCCTCATGGAACAGCAAGGACGCATTGCTGGCAACCTGCGCCTCCCCTTGGTCAAGGTCAGCAAGCCCCTCTACAACAAAATCTCCTCACTCTATGACCAATTTAACGCTTAGAGCCCGCCAAGTCTTTGCACAGGACCTCTACGCCACACAAGCAACAGGCGTGGTCATTGACGCTGTAGAGCCCCGCCATGCCCGTTGCAGCGTGCAGCTGACCCCACTTTTGCGCAACGCCATGGGAGCCGTGATGGGAGGCGTGATGTTCACCCTCGCGGACCTCGCATTCGCCGCTGCCGCCAACAGCGAATGCATAGAGCAAGACGAGCCCCTTGCGTGGGTCACCACAGGCAGCAGCATTGAATACCTCTCTCAGCCTGCGGACCACACCCTCACAGCCGAAACCCAGTGCATCAAGCAAGGGCGCACCACCTGCCTCTACCTCGTTCACATCACCGACGGCACCGGGCGTGCAGTAGCCATGCTGACGACACGTGGTGTGAAACTTGCAACCTCCCCTACAGCATAACACACAATATCGACCTATGACAACTTACAAATCCAACTACAATGACTATTGACCAGATACTTATCCCCGTGCACGATGCATTCCAAGCTTTCGCCGTGGAATATGACCGTTGCACCCGAGGTGGGGAACCCCATACCGCCACACCCCTGCTGGACGAAGTAGAGGACTACCTGAGCCAACACCCTGGCAAACGGCTGCGCCCATTGATGGTACTGCTGTCAGCCCAGACTTGTGGACACCTTTTGCCACAACACGTGCTGGTAGCCACAGCCATGGAGATGCTGCACAATGCCACCCTGATGCATGACGACGTGGTGGACGAGTCCGACAGCCGCCGCGGAGGCGATTCGGTGCGGAAACGCTGGAGCAACCAAGTGGCTGTGCTCTGCGGCGACTTCTACCTGTCGCAGGTGATGGAGCTGCTGTACCGCGTTGGAGACAAGGAGGCATCACGATTAGTGGCAAACACTGTGGCCACCATGAGCCGCGGAGAGCTGCAACAACTATATTGGACCGCCGAGCATGGGGTGACGCAGGATATATACATGGAGGTGATAGGCTGCAAGACGGCCTCGCTGATGGCTACCTGCTGCGAACTGGGCGCAATGTCCCTGACGGAGGCCACAGCACCCTATAGGCAGGCACTCCACGACTTTGGCTACAACTATGGCCTGGTATTCCAAATGCTGGACGATTTGGCCGACGACCAGACCATCCACGACATACACATGCCGGGGTCGTCAAGCCCACAGGAACTGATTGCTCACCACCGCCAACTGGCCACCGAAGCCCTACTCACGCTGCCACTGTCACCCGCCAGAGAGGCACTGGAAAGCATGTTGAACGCCTGACATCATTTTTTCGCTCATCTCAATACAATAATCGAAACACAATAGATACAAAATAAATAAACAAATTAAAATCCATCTCATCATGAAAAGATTCTTTTTCACAGTGATTTGTCTGACCCTTGGGGGCATAGCCCTGGCTCAGAACGCAACTCTGCCTCAAAACATCACCCTGAAAGCCCTCGACGGCTCGTCCGTGCAGACATCTGCTATCCAGAACGACGGCAAGCCCATCATCGTGAACTTCTGGGCCACGTGGTGCAAGCCCTGCAACCGCGAGCTGAACACCATCAAGGAGCTCTACGAGGAATGGCAGGAGGAAACGGGTGTGAAAATTGTAGCCATCTCTATTGACGATGCTCGCAGCGCCCAGCGCGTGAAACCTCATGTTGACGGCAACGGTTGGGAGTACGAGGTCTACATCGACCAAAATCAGGACTTCAAACGCGCCATGAATGTTGTCAACCCGCCTCACACTTTCGTCATCAATGGCAAGGGTGAGATTGTTTGGCAGCATGCCTCATACGTCGAAGGCGACGAGGAGGAGCTCATCGAGGTGGTACGCAAAGTGGCTGCCGAAGGAAAGTGAAAAGCGATATTCCCACATTCTTAAACAGCGATTAATAAGATGACAAACACAAGAAAGCTTATCCCCTTAGTGGTGGCCATGCTTTTTGGCGCACCCGCGCTGATGGCACAGGGCATTCTGGGGGGACACGTGACAGGCAATATCCAGCTCGACGGCCAATTGTCGCATGCCGATTCCCTCATTGGGGCATCGGACGTGCCGGAGCACCTCCTTTCCAACAGCCGCGCTGACATTCTCTACACCAATGGCAACTTCAGCGCCGGTATGCGTTTCGAGGCCTATCTGAACCCGATGCTTGGCTTCAACCAGCGCTACAAGGGCATGGGTGTGCCGAACTACTTTGCCTCCTATCAGAACGAGCTTATCAGCGTCACTGCCGGTAACTTCTACGAGCAATTCGGCAGCGGCATGATTCTCCGTGCCTACGAGGACCGCTACCTGGGACTCGATAACTCATTGCGCGGTTTGAACGTCACCTTGCGGCCCTTCCGCGGCATCACCCTCAAAGCCCTGACGGGCTACCAGCGCATCTACTGGAACTATAACACCGAGGGATTGGTGCGCGGCATCGACGGCGAGGTGAACCTCAACAGCCTTATCACCTCCATGGCAGAAAGCAAATTCCGCATGACTCTCGGTGCAGGTTTTGTGAGCAAATACCAACCCGACGAACTGATAAGCACTCCTGAACTCGGCTACAAGCTTAACCTTCCGCTCAACGTGGGTGCAGGTGCTGTGCGTATGGACATGAACTACGGCAACTGGAGCCTCCAGGCCGAGTATGCCCGCAAGGGTCAAGACCCCAGCATCATGAACAACTACATCTATCGTCATGGTGAAGCCTTGATGCTCAACGCTGTCTACTCCATGAAGGGATTCAGCGCAAACATCCAAGCCAAACGGGTGGACAACATGTGTTTCAAGTCGTCCCGCACCGAATCCGGCGAAATGCTGTACATTAACTACATCCCTGCCATCACCAAGCAACACACCTACGCCTTCCTCAACATGTACCCCTACGCCACGCAGACCACTGGCGAGATGGGGTTGCAGGGCGACTTGATGTACAAGATTAAGAAAGGGTCACTCCTTGGCGGCAAATATGGCACCGACCTCCACTTCAACGCCTCCGTCATCACTGGATTGGATACTACCACCATCGGCTTCATCGGGACAGATGGCTACACCTCCAAGTGGTTCAAAACGGGAGACCTTTACTACACCGACCTCTCCCTCGAAGTGGCCAAGAAACTCAACTCGGCCATGAAGCTGACCTGCACCTACGGCTACCAGATATTCAATCCCGTAGTGGAGGGTCACCACGGCGACCTGCACCACAACCATGTGGTAGTGGCCGACATGACATGGAAGGTGGACAAGAAGAATGTGCTGCGCTTCGAGGCCGAATGGATGGGAAGCGACAGCAAATACAACCCCGATGTGGACGACAAGCGTTGCGGCGACTGGATTATGGGGCTGGTGGAGTACAACTTTGCCGGTTCATGGTTCATCTCGGCCAGCGACCAGTACGTCTACAACGATGGCAACAAGGCCAACTACTACAACATCAGCATGGGCTACACCCACGGTGCCACCCGATTGCAGTTAGGCTACGGCAAGCAGCGCGAAGGCCTTCTGTGCATCGGCGGCGTGTGCCGACAGGTCCCTGCCAGCAACGGTATGACCTTCAGCCTCACCACATCATTCTGAAGTGAAAAGTGAAAACAACCTGTTCACATCCTTTTCAATTTTAAAATAACACCAACAATGAAGAAAATGTTTTTCTGCGCACTCTTAGGTGCGCTCCTCTCTCTGGCAGCCAGCTGCGACAAGATAGACCCCGACCACTACACAATCCCCAGCGGGGTCACAGGCGAATGGTATGCCAGCCACGAGAATATTCCCAAGGTACAACGTGCCATGATTGAGAAATACACGGGCGTGCGTTGTGTCAACTGCCCCGATGCCGACGAGGTAATCCACGCCTCCCTCGAGCATTACGGCGATCGTCTTGTAGCCGTAGCCATCCATTCCGGCAACTTTGGCCGTCCCCTTGGCTCCGACCCCGACCTGCGCACTCCCGGTGGCACCCAATGGTACGAGACCCTTGTGGGTACCAGCGAGGGACTGCCTGCAGCCTTTGTCAACCGTGGCGCAATATTCAATCCCATCTCTGGCGTCAACGACAAGGTGGACCCCGTGCTTGCACAGTCGCCCGTCGTCTCCATGCTCCTCAACAAGAGCAATGACGAAGTGAGCATTCATATAGGCTTTGAACAAAACGTGGAACAAGAGCTGACGCTGACAATTCTTGTTACCGAGGACAGCATCCTCACCACCCAGATGCATGGCAGTGCCGACATCCACGATTACGCCCAGAACCACGTGCTCCGCTCCATCTCCACCGACATTTGGGGCCTGCCCATCAATGTCGAGAAGAAACAGGGCAGCAAGTATTTCATCACCCTGCCAGCCTTAGTCCCCGAAGGGTGCAACCCCAATCACTGCCATCTGGTGGCTTTCATCTCCGAAAAGGAGAGCCGCAAGATTATCAATGTTGCGCAGTGTGACTTCTAAACAATGAACAGGCGCATTCTCTCACTGGCCCTGCCAAACATCATCACCAACATCACCGTGCCCTTGCTTGGCATGGTGGACATGGCCATTGTGGGACACCTCAGCGCCAGCCATATCGGTGCCATAGCCATTGGTACACAAATATTCAATCTCATCTACTGGAACTTTGGATTCCTGCGGATGGGAACCAGTGGTTTCACTGCACAGGCCTACGGTGCGCACGACTGGAACGAAGCCGTGCGCATCTTCGTCCGTGCCATCTCTATTGCGGTGGCTGTGGCCTTTGCACTGATTCTGCTGCAATGGCCCATCAGCCGTCTCTCGCTGCTCATTTTCAAAGGGGGATCCGAAGTGCTGCAGTTGGCCATGGCCTACTTCTTTGTCCGCATTTGGGCAGCACCCGCCACCCTTGGCCTCTACGCTGTCAAGGGATGGTTTATCGGCATGCAGAACTCACGCCTTCCCATGTGGATTGCCATATTCCTCAACTGCGTCAACATCGTCTGCAGCCTTCTCTTCGTGCTGGTGCTCCATTGGGACATTCGCGGCGTGGCCCTTGGCACCGTCATCGCGCAGTACAGTGGCTTTGCCGTGGGGTTGGTCTTCCTACTCCGCGAAATGAAACGCCTCAAACCCCGCACCACCCTCTCATTCCGCCTCAGACCACTGCTGCGCGAATCCCTTCAGTGGAGCAGCCTCAAACCGTTCTTCAAGGTCAATGGCGACATCTTCCTCCGCACTGTGTGCCTGGCTACGGTGTTCACTTTCATCACCGCCGCCAGCAGCCGTATCAGTCCGCAAGTGCTTGCCATCGATGCGCTGCTCATGCAGTTCTTCACCCTCTTCAGCTACATCATGGACGGTTTCGCCTACGCTGGCGAGTCGCTTGTAGGCCGCTACATCGGTGCCCGCGACGGAAAGTCACTCCGACTGACGGTGAAACTGCTGATGCGTTGGGGTCTCGGCCTCACGCTCCTCTTCACACTTATCTACGCCGTGGGCGGCGAATGGATACTGAGCCTGTTCAGCGACCAACCCGAGGTCATTGGCGGCTCAATGCAATACCTCTTCTGGACCCTCGTCATACCCGTCTGCGGCTTTGCGGCGTTCCTGTTCGACGGCATCTATGTGGGTGCCACGGCTTCACGAACCATGCTGTGGTGCATGGTAGCTGCCTCGGCGTCCTTCTTTGCCGTCTACTATGGCGGCAAACTGATCTTCCCCGCCTACGCCTCCAGTGCCTACGTGTGGAACAACGTGCTGTGGTCGGCCTTTATGGTCTACCTGACGCTGCGCGGAGTGCTGCAAGCCCTTATGCTCAAGAAATCAATTTACAATCAAGTTCAATAACAAAAATCATTTATGAAATCTGTAATCAGAATCATCCTCCTGGCGGCCATGCTCTTTGGCTGCCTTAATGCACATGCTGTGTATGTGGAACGGATGCCCATCGACAAGGTTCAGCCCAACGGCGACACCGTGCACCTCCTTGTTACTGGCGACGAGTGCCACCATCGTTTCCACGACGCGCAGAACTACACCGTAGTGCAAGCCATCAACGGCTGGTGGGTCTATGCCCTGCCCGCATCGGACGGCGGCATCCAGCCTTCGGCCCATCCCGTGGGCACCATCAATCCCGCCACACTCGACATCAATCCCGGCCTGGACATCACCTACGACCAATGGCTGCAGCGCCGCCACTATTGGGACATCCCGGAGCAGTACAGCATCGAGCGCCCCAAGACAAGCGGCAGGAACCACGGCGACTTCTGCAATCTGGTCATCTTTATCCGTTTTGCCGACGACACGCCCTACTCCCGCACGCTCTCCAATGTGGACCGTATGTTTAGCGACTCCTCATCGGCCCACTCGTCATCGGTCTACAACTACTTTAAGCGTGTCTCCTACAACAAGCTCTTTGTGCGGACACACTATGCCCCCGAACCCATCGGCGACAGCATCGTCTCCTACCAGTGCCCACATCCGCGCAACTATTTTATGCCCTACACGGAATACAACACCATCGGCTACACCAACGATGACGACCGCCGCAACCGCGAGTTTGAACTCATCATCGGGGCTATCAACTATATCAACGACTCCGCTCCCGTCCCCTCCACCGTCAACTTGGATTGCGACAACGATGGATTCATCGACAATGTAAACGTAGTGGTGAAGGGCCCGACAGCCGACTGGAGCGACCTGCTGTGGCCTCACAAGTGGGAGCTGTGGGGCAACGAGGTCTACATCAACGGCAAACGCGTCAGCACCTTCAACCTGGCTCTTGAAGGCAGCGGCGATTCCTATTTCGGCTCCAGCACCTTCTGCCACGAGATGTTCCACTCGCTCGGTGCCCCCGACCTGTATCGCTACAACCGTGGGACCGAAATCACACCCGTGGGACAGTGGGACCTGATGGCCACCAATAGCCGTCCCCCTCAGCACATGACGGCCTACATGAAATACAAGTATGGCAACTGGCTTGACAGCATCCCCCTCATCACCACCCCGGGCACCTATTCGCTCCATTCCATCGGCGACAGCATACCCGGCCGGCTGGCCTACCGCTTCCCGAGCGCTGACCCCGACCAGTTCTATGTAGTGGAGTACCGCGACAACAACGAGACCTTCGAGACCACCCTCCCGGGACGCGGCCTGCTTATCTACCGTGTCGACACCCGTTTTAATGGCAATGCGGGCTACAATGGGCGCAATACCTTTGACGAAATATGGATTTTCCGTCCAAACTCCAACAGCAACACGGAGAACGGCCTGTTGAGCAACGCCTATTTCTCCCCTCGCCGCTCGCGCACACAGTTCACCCCATCGACCAGCTACTACCCCTACCTGTCCGATGGCACCCCAGACATATCATTTGCCATCACCCGCATCTCCAATCCAGGCGACTCCATCACCTTCCACTACACCAACCGCCCTGCCCCCTCGCACATCGAAGTGGAACAATTGACCACCTCGACAGCCACCCTCACGTGGATGGGCAATTTTGATGCCTACCATATTCTCTATCGCCTCAAAGGGAGCAACGGAGCCTTTGAGCGTCGCACCGTTTCCTCGTCCCACGCCACCCTCTCCAACCTCACTGCCAACACCCAATACGAGATTATGATTGCAGGACTCTACAACCAGGAGGGCGACACCTTTGCCGACACCAGCGAGTTCTCCACCCTCACCATCCTCACACAGTGGTGCAACAACCCTGCCTCGCACACCGTAGACCTCAACCAGTCCGAGTCGCGTGTGGGCATGCCCTACGGCAACAACCAGGACTACAACTACACGCAGCAGCTTTTCCTCGCCTCCGAGATGGACGGCCCGTTGACCATCAACTCCATCGGCATTTACTTTGACTACACCAAAACCCTCACCAAATCAAACTGCACCATCTACATGGCCAACACCACCCTCGAAAACTTCAACGACAGCACCCCCGTGCTTCCCATCGAGCAGATGACACCCGTCTACGAGGGCACACTGGTCTACAACATTGGGCTCAACACTTTCCACCTGCAATCGCCCTTCTACTACAACGGCACAGACAACCTGCTCATAGCCATTGATGACAACTCTGGCCAACGCACCTACATTGGCGACAAGTTCATCACCCACTCCACGGACCAAGTGATGTCCCTCGTCTACTCCAGCACCAACGATAACCCCGATCCCTACGCCGACACCATCCGTGGAAGCCTTTCGCGCAACCGTTTCCGCAACAACATGGTCTTCACCGGCTGCCCAGACAATGGCGATAAAGCCTACGTCTGCGTCATTCCCGACAACACGGAGCGTGGTCGGGTCACCGGCCAAGGACTCTACGACCGGGGCGAGACCATCACACTGCATGCCTATCCCTACCGCGGCTACCACTTCATGATGTGGCAGGACAACAACACCGACAATCCGCGCGATGTCATCATCACCCAGGACACCGTCTTTGTGGCCTACTTCGGCACCCCGCAGGGCATTGACGACGCCACCTCCACCGGTGGCTGCACCATCATCACCCGCCACCTCGGCATCACCGTCTACGGCACTCAGGGGCAGCCGGTCGCCGTCTACGACATTATGGGACGTACCATCGGCCAAGCCTCTGCCTCCCATGCTGACAACCTCACCTTCACCGTGCCCCAAGCCGGCATCTACATTGTCCGCATAGGCGAAGAAAAGCCCATCAAACTCTTTATCCAATAGGCAGCCCGACAGCAGCCTGACATCCACCAGCGAGACGCACCTGCGGTGCGTCTCGCTCGCTTTTTGTCCACTCCTTAAACCTCACTGCTCTGTCATAACACACATCAGTTGTCTAATGAAAAAGGAACAAATGAGGAACAAATGAGGAACAAATGAACAAGAACGAGCGAACCTGGACATAGCCAGCAGACCGCACAGACCGCACAAAGGAGCCACAGCCAGCCCGGCGGAAAACCAATCAGGATTGAAACAGAACAAACGCTGCACGGGCGACTATTGGTCAAAGAGGTTTCACCTACAGCTGGGACAAATTGAGAATTGGCATTATAAAACACATTAGATAGATGAAACGCCCCTCGCTAAAAACAACAAATTGTTGCCACGAATAAAAAAAATTAAGAATTATTCAAAAAAAAATCGTATATTTGTAAGTTCAAGTAAGTGACGAAATACGACATAAATAATAATAAATCAAATATTTAATATAATGAAAACAACCCCTTACACAGACCTCCACATCTCTCTTGGAGCCAAGATGGCCGAATTTGCAGGCTACAACATGCCCATCCAGTACACCGGCCTGGTTGAAGAACACAACAACGTCCGCAACAACGTCGGCGTCTTCGACGTCAGCCACATGGGCGAGTTCCGCGCCAAAGGCCCCGTGGCAAAACATTTCATGCAGTATGTAACCACCAACAACGTTGAGGACCTCTTCGACGGCAAGGTGCAGTACACCTGCCTGCCCAACGGTCAGGGTGGCGTGGTCGACGACATGCTGGTATACCGCGTGCACGACGACGAGTATTTCATGGTGCCCAACGCAGCCAACATCGACAAGGACTGGGCTTGGATGAGCCAGATTGCCGACAAAATGGGCATGGAACTTGGCAAGGACTTCGTGAACGAGAGCGAGCAGTGGGCTCAGCTTGCCGTGCAGGGTCCCAACGCACTGAAGGCTATGCAGAAGCTCACCGACGAGAACATCGTCGACATGGAGTACTACACCTTCAAGATTCTCACCTTCGCCGGTATCCCCGACATCATCCTCTCCACTACCGGTTACACCGGAGCCGGCGGATGCGAAATCTACATCCCCAAGGAGAAAGCTATCGAAGTGTGGAATGCTGTATTCGAAGCTGGTAAAGAGTTTGGCATTATGCCTGCCGGTCTTGGCTGCCGCGACACCCTGCGTCTGGAGAAGGGTTTCGCCCTCTACGGCCACGAGATGGACGACACCGTCAGCCCCCTCGAAGCTCCGTTAGCCTTCATCGTCAAGCTGAAAGCCGAGAACAACAACTTCATCAACAAAGAACTCCTCCTGGCTCAGAAAGCCGCCGGTTTCAAGCGCAAAGTGGCTGGCTTCGAGATGGTGGACCGCGGTATCGCCCGTAACGGCTACGAGGTCTGCGACGCCCAGGGTAACAAGATTGGTGAGGTTCGCAGCGGTTCCCCCAGCCCCAGCACCGGAAAGAACATCGGCACCGCCCTCATCAAGGCCGAATATGCCAAATCTGGTACCGAGATTTACATCAAAGTCCGCGAGAAACTCCTCAAGGCCATCACCGTCAAGATGCCTTTCTACGAGGGTTAATCCCATCACAGCCTATTGACTGAATACTATTAGGGGCCTGCACCATCCGGTGCAAGCCCCATTGATTTTTGCTTACCTGCAAAAGCATCTGCCGTCCGGTCGGCGGCTCAGCCTTTCAGAAAGAGGTCGGCAATGCCGCGATCCTTGCCCATCTGAGGAGCGGATGCACCAGTGCCCGTATTGATTTCGATGATTACAGGGCCATTGGGCGTACAAGCCACATCGAACCCTACACTGCTGTAGTAAGGCAGCATGCGACAGGTCTTTTCCACTGCGGCCACCATTTCCTTCCAGTGCGGCACGGCGACACCCTTGAAGGCCACGTGGCTGTCGGGATGCTCGTAGTACTTTGTGGCATCGTACTCCCGCAGTCCGTAGGCTCCGAGCAGACCCGTCTCCATGTCCACACTCACTACAAGACCGCCTTTAGCAGCATTGTCGATAAAGGAGCCTGAACGGCCAAACCGAGCTCCGCACGCAATGGCTTTGTTATGGAAGGTGATGATGCGGCAGGTGTTTACTGAGGAGGGATTGAATTGTGCCATGACAGGATGCTGGATGACCTGACGCTCGAACAGGTATTGGCTGTGGGAACAGTTGGCACGGATGGTCTTAGCTGTGATTTTTACCCCTTTGCTGGTATAGAAACCATCCTCTTTGCGCTTGACCAGGAAGACTCCGCTACCTTCACCGCACATGTTTCGCTTGATGAAAAACTGGGGGTCGGTAATCTCCGACAGTATGCGGTCTACCTCTTCATCGCTTATCTCGCGGCCATTGGCTTTGAACATACCGTAGCTGAATGAGAAGAAGCGTTCTGGCACTGGCAGACCATAGCGGGTCATAACGTCGTGGTAGAGGATTTTGTCGTCAATAAGAATTTGGTATTTGGGGTCGCTATTGACGCAGTAACGTGCATAGGCCCCCTGAGGCACGTAGGTCTTTATGAGCTCTATATCATCGTATTCCTTCTTGAAATGAGCGAAACGGAAGTAGGAGTCCGGGAAGCACTTCCAGTAGCGACACAGCACATCAAGTTCGCGAAATACTTGGAAGATGCCTTTCTTGTCGTCGCCCTTGTAGTTCTTGTACATCATCTTCCCATCGTGGAAGGCGGTTCGGCGGAAAGATTTACGATAAATCAGGCAGCCTAAAAGGGTGCGGAAATAATAGTAGAGCAATGTCATAGGATTGAAAAGTATAATGTTAATACTAATGGGAAAAACGACAGTAACACTGCGAAAAAAGGGCGGGAGGTGAGCCCGTCCCGCTCTTTATAGGTGTTCACTGCTCAGTCTTCGAAATGATTGGATGGGCAAAAAAAATCAATCGTCCACATGGGTAACACGCCCTTGCATGTCGAACTGGATTTCAAGGCCGTTGGTGAGCTTTACCTCATAGCCTCCGCGCATCTTCTCGCACTTGATGATGAGCTGCTTGGGATAGCGGTTCACAACGTAGCGGGTGATGTTGCCAGGAACAAGGGTTACGGGCAGACCGTCGGTGCACTTCATCTCTTTCCACACTCCCTTGGAGTTGAATTCTATCATGGTGCCGTCGCTCAGAAGCACTTCGTACTCCTTGCCGTCGATGAAGGCGTAGTCAATGACGCAGGAAGGCCAGTGTTTCTGGATGAGTTCGATGGCGGGCTTGGGGAGGTTCTCCGGGTCGATGGTTCTCTTACGACCGTCAGCCATTACACTCCCCCCAACAAGAAGAAGGGTCAAAAGGGTGAGAATGAATTTTTTCATAATGTTTGATGTTTATGGATTAAAAGGATTAATAATTACTTGAGGAATTGCAGCGGCATGGCTGTGCTCTGCCCTGCTGGCATGCCGTTGAGGAACACTTGACGCAGACGGGTGTGGAGTGTTTGGCCCTCCAGAGGGCTCCAGCCGCACTTATAAAGGATGTTCTCACGTGTCACAGCGGTCTCGCCAGGTTCAAGGACGACAAGGTCGGCATAGTAACCCGGGCGGATGTAGCCACGATTGGCGATACCGAAAATCACGGCGGGATTATGACTCATCTTGTAAACCAACAGGGGCAACCACTCACGCAACACCTCTGAATGGTCGTCTCGCTCGGTTGCTGCAGGGTTGAAAAAGCCTTCCAGCATCATCTGCAGGGAGTGCTGAATACTCGGGATGCCACCAGGAGCGTCGAAGTAACGTTGCTGCTTCTCGGCAATGGTGTGAGGGGCATGGTCCGTAGCAATGGTGTCAAGGAGGCCGTCAAAGAGTCCGCCCCACAATCCAAGACGGTCGTCGTTGGTTTTGATGGCAGGATTACATTTTATCCTGTTGCCCAGTTCTGCATAGTCGCGGTCGTCAAACCAAAGGTGGTTCGGAGTCACTTCGGCGGTGATGTGTTTCTGCTCCAAGGGCAAGTTGCTGAACAAGGAGAGTTCCGTTGCAGTGCTGACGTGGGCAATATGCAGTCGGGTGTTATATTTGCGGGCACGCTCTACAGCCTTGTAGGTAGAGACAAAACAGGCCTCGCGGCTGCGGATCTTGGGATGCAGGGAGGCTTCCTCGCCTTCCCGTCCCGCAAACTCCATCTTATAGTTGCGCATGTTGGCCTGAATGATGCTCTCGTCCTCGCAGTGCGCCACAATCAGTTTGCGGCTTTCAGAGAAGAGGCGGTCAAGAACATCGGCCTTGTTCACCAGCATATTGCCTGTACTGCTTCCCAAGAAGAGCTTGATGGCCGCATAGCGCAAGGGGTCAATCTTCAGTAGCTGCTCGATATTGTCGTTGGTGGCCCCCAGCATGAAACCGTAATTCACGGCGCTTTTGCGGGCAGCCATCTGTTCTTTCTCTTCAAGAAATTCAAGCGTGGTGGTTTGCGGACTGGTATTGGGCATGTCGATGACCGATGTCACTCCCCCTGCCAATGCGGCGCGGCTCTCAGTTGCAAAATCGGCTTTGGCAGGAAATCCCGGATCACGGAAATGGACGTGCGTGTCAATGACCCCTGGCAGAACGTAGCATCCATCGGCCTCGAACTCCTGCGGAGCACGGAGCGTAGCCGACGACTCCACCAAACGCCCGTCGTGGACAAAGAGGTCGCGCTGTTCCATGGCACCCTCGTTCACCACTATGCCATTCTTGATGATGTAGTCCATAATAGGTTGTAAGATTAAAGATTATGAGCGTTGTGCTCCCAATGGCCCACAACGCTCATCGTTTAGAACTTCTTCCGAGAGCCCCACTGGCGGGCAGCCACGTAGGCATCGGCAGAATTGTTGTATATGGGTTTAACCACAAATTGGCCGGTATGGTCTATGCAACCCCAGCGACCCTCCTCCTTGGCGGGAGCCACACGGTTGTTCCACGTGTTGATGAACGGCTTGGCATCCTCCAATCGAGGCAGGATGACCCATTCACCCTCAAAGTCGACATATCCCCAGTGGCCTGTGGCGGGTTCCTGGATGGGGAAAAGCCAATGGCCCAGCTCGGCCTCTTCAATGCCTTTCTGGTTGTCGTCCCATTCTTTGCCAGCCTTGGCGGCCTCGCTGCTCAGGGTGAAAACGGGCTTGGAGAGCAGACGGCCATCCTCGTGGATGCTGGCCCAGAATCCATTCTCGCATTTCGCGGTGGCAAACAGACCCGTATCATTCGGGAATCGGGAGACTTCCAAGAACGTGGGCTGGATGGCCCAGCTGCCGTCAGCCTTCACCCAACCCCAGAGGTTGGTGTCGGTACGCATCTCAGGCAAACGCCAGCCATCTATGTCGCGGCCATGCTCTATCTGCGACAAAGCGTACACGCAATCCTCTTCTTTGCTGAAGATGAAGTCGCTTATCACATTGCCATTGCGGTCGATGTTGCCCCAACGACCCCCTTTCAGCGCCTGGGTGTAGATGTAGTTGTGCTCACCCGAGAACTGGCGAATCATGGCATACTGCGGCTGCACGACCCAGCGACCCAGATAGTTCACAATACCCCACTGGTTGTCGTTTTTTGGGTTGGTCACGGCAATGCGCCAGGTGTCGTAGTGGCGGCCAACAATCCATTGGTGGCCAGCCTCTTCGGCATCCTCCATACTTTCGAAGATGTTGTTGATAATCAGTATACCTTTGGCATCGATGCAGCCCCAACGGCCCTCCATTTTCACGGGGGCGAAGCTCATGGGGTCTGTGCCGTAGTACTTGCCGGCGCCTTCGTAGGTGGGCTCATACTTCCACTGACCGTAGTAGTTGACAAAGCCCCACTTGTGGTCGGCGGGGTTCTCGGCGGGATAAATCCACTTGCCGGGTTCTTCAGCCGAATACCACTGGTCGCCAGCCTCTTGGGCTTCCTCTTGGGTGCGGAAGATGTTGCGGACAATCATGTTCCCCGCCTCGTCGATGCAACCCCAACGACCATCATATTTCACCACAGCAAATTTGCGGTCTTGGTGTTGGAAAGCAAAGGCCACCTGGAACTTTGGAGGTATCTGCCAGATGCCGTTGCTGTTTTTGTAGCCATATTTCATGCTTATGTCGTCGAATGCCAACGTCTGGGCTAACGCACTACCTGTCAGCATGAAAGCAGTTGTCAGAATAAAGATGTATCGTTTCATATTCGTGCTATTTCAAAGTTGCAAAGATACGTTTTTTTTTTGGATTAATGAAAAATATATATGCAAAGCGAAACAAAAGGTCCTCCGACCCGTCAGAGCGGACCCTGGCGGCCTGGTGCCAAGAGGTTGGAAAATGTGTTCATCATGGCTGCTGCTTTTTGCTGTTTAGTATGCACAACGAGGCCAACATTGCAGCATGCACGAAAAAAAACTACTGCCGGGGGGCAAGAGCGTGGTAGCTGCGCGTGGCGTAGGTTTGGGCAAGGAAGAGCAGGGCAATGGCTGCTCCCACGGCGTATGGGGCCGTGGTCAGGGGGAGCAAGCGGCTGAGGGGGTTGACGATGAGGGGCGACACGAACTGCCCCAGGTAGAGGGCTGCCGATATGAGCGGCATGACCGTGGTGGCGGCATCCCGTCCACCCTTGATGGAGGCAATGGTGTTGAGGTACGGCACCCCTACGCCGTTGGCCACACCTATCAGCGCCGACCCCGCCACGAGGAAGGCCATTCCCGTCCCACAGGCCAGAACTGCATACCCCGCCAGGAACCCCAACGGGGCTACATACTTGATGTGGCGCGGCATACGTTTCATCAACCTGCCGAACAGCAGCCCGATGGCAAAGGCCACAACGTCCAACCCCACCATGATGAAGGTAATGGTGCCGCTGTCGATGCCGCCACCCGTGGCCGAAACAATGGCGAAGTTGGTGGGATAGATAAAGAAAAGCACCATCACCAACAACATGCCAATCACCGACGGGGCAAAGCGCAGCAGGGACCGCACGGGATGTCCGGGACGCTTGCGGGCCTTGGTGGTCCCCGTCTCGCTTTCGTAATAGTCAGGCGACGTGTCGGTTGAGCGGTCGGTGTTGAGCTGCACATTGGGCAGAAACAGCACCACCAGTACCAGCGCGGGCAGGGCCAACAGGTAGACCAGGAAGGCATAGTTCCACGCCACCGCGGCCAGCAGTCCGCTCAGCAGCGTGGCCACCACGCCGCCCATCTGGTTCATGGCCGCGGAGAGCCCCATGAGACGTGCCTGCTGCTGCGGGGGAAAATAGTAGGCCAACAGCCCTGTGGACAGCGGCATGACCATGCCGACACTCACTCCCAGCAGGGCGCGCAGGACCAGCAGAAGCACAATGTCGTCCACAATGAAAGCCCCGGCTCCCGCCAGGACATAGAGACACAGGCCCGCGACGGCAAGCGTGCGCGTCTTCATCAGTCGGCACAGCCAGCTGAAAGCCAGATTGGTGCCGACGATAAACAGGGCCGGCAGGCTCACAATGAGTTGCACGGTGAGGCTGTCGTAGGTTGAAAAATGTTCGCGGATTTCCCCTAAGGCGGGAGCCATGGCGGCGCCGGCCATCACGGTCAGCAGCGAAATGGACAAGATGGTGTAGGTAAGCCTACTGTCAGTTGCTTTGTTCATTGTGTGTGTAATTTAATAAAAACCGTGGAGTTGTCGGCTCTGCCAAGCCGCGCAATCGCCGCTGGCACACACTGTTGCTTTCCGTACACCGCTGCAATTTCGCACTGCAAAGATACGATTTTTTTTCAAACGCGGGGTTCAGAATCCTTTTTTGCCCTGCCAAATCGGAGCCGATTCTTTCTGCGCCCACTCTCGGTTCGCTCGTTACCGGGCTCCTGATTCCTTCTTATCCCTTATTTGTTCCCTTTTTTGGGGAGAAATGATATACAAACGATCGGACAAATGACCTGCATGGAGTGAAGGCAGAGCGACCCGGCAGCGGCCCGCCACCGGACGCAGGGGCGGGAAGGCCGGGGCAAACCGCCTGCGGGATAAAAGCCGACAGGCTCCCGTGCATTGAAGCACAGGAGCCTGCCGGGGTTATTTCTTTTTCTTGCGGTAGTCGAAATAGAGCATTCCGGCAGTCCATAGGGCGGCACATATCAGTGCCCAGAGTGCGCCACTCATAGGCTGAAGAAGAGTTGGCGGTGTCCGTTCCAATCAATCATCAGTTGGCGGAAGTCGGAGTAGTCCGCAGGGGTGATAAGGGCTTTGCGCAGACGCAGACTGCGGGTGACGAGGAGTCGACGGCCTTTCTGCTTGACGATGATGCTGATGCTGCCCACGGTGCGCGTGTATTCGATGTTGATGTCACCGCCGATTAGTTTGGCTCCTTTGGGGAGATCCATGGTGTAGTGGTAGAATTCAGTGGTGGCGCGTGCTTGGAGGTTGGTAGCACGGGTGGAGGTGAGACATTCTGGGTCGATGTGAAGCCCACCTTCCTCGGTGGGGAGGAGGATGCGGACATAGTTCTCGACTATGGTGTCAGGCTGCCATGTGAGGGTGCGGTCTACATAGATGGGTGCCGCGGCCACAGCAGCGGCATCGGCTTGCTGACGCTCGGTGAGGATGGGGGTCTTGGCGGTAGCCGAAAGGCGATAGGGAAGTCCATCAATAATGACCTCGACACTGAGGGGGCGGTCAAGGAAGACGTTGAGGCTGTTGTCAATGATGGTGGCACGGAAACCAGCCTGGTTGAGTAGGGCGGCCAGTAGTCCGGTCTTGTCAATAGCAGTGCCGCAGTTGCTGCTGAAGACATCGGCAGCGGGTGTCATGGCATAGTTGACGCGGGCAGGGTCGACGGGATTGAGGGTAACGTAGTCAACCACCCAGTCGCGAATGGCTGCGACATACTCCTTGCCTTCGGGCTTGGCTATGCTTGAGAGAAGTTCGGCAGCGGCGGGGAGGGACTGCTCAGCAGTGTAGACAGGCTTCTCGCCCAGTTGGAACTCGATGTCGTATGCGTTTCGGGCAGGCATATAAGGGTCGTTGATGGTTTGGGGGAGGTTGTTGTAAGCATCAGAATGGCCGTCGGCGTAGCGCACCTCGTAACGCTTGACGGGGCAGTCCTGGCTAAGGTTGAAACGCTCGGCAAGGAGCGTGGCGTTGCGATGGAGGGTGTAGTCGAGGACGATGGTGCAGTTGTACTCCAGCGCGGTATGGACGATGGCCATTTCGCGGAGGCCGTTGAGGCGGCCACAGTCCACGCACTCCGACGGGAGCTGGAGAACGAAGGCGTTCTCAGGGGTTGTCACCTGTGTGCCGTCGGGGCGGACGGTGTAGCACTCGTTGATGGTGAGGCTCTCGAAGTCGGGGTTGTAAGTGATGAAGGTCTCGCCCTTGTCAGCGTAGGCGGTGATGGCACGGTTGCGCAGAAGGACAATCTCCTTACGGAAGCGGATGTCCATGGAGCCGTCGCTATTAGTGCGGTAGCTGCGACGGATAAGGTTGTATTCGGCGTCGGGCTGGCCGGTCTGTGCGGCAGCAAAGGCGGCGGCGAAGAGGACTATAGCGGTAAGAACTGTTTTTTTCATGTGGGTTACTTGCTTTAAATGAATAATGTTGTAACGGCCAAATGGTATTGTTTGTATGATTTATTTGGTCAGGATAACAGGTGTTTCGGCCAGCATCTTCTGGTTGGCGACGGTCTGACGGAACGCCGACCAGTCGGCCGGCTCGTAGACGCGTTTGCCCAGAAGGGCACTCTCGGCAAATGTGAGGGTGTTGCCCTCCATCCAGTACTGGCAGCCGAAACTGGCAGCGGGGTTGGCCACGCCATTGACAAAGGGGAAGTGGAGCTGCTTGTACTCGGCGGGGAGAGTGATGGTCTCCTTGATTTCCACCAGGCGGGAACAAGCGTCGGCAAAGGGCTGTGTACGGGTCTCGGGAGCAGTGTCAAAACGCAGGTGCGACATGGCACGGCTGAAGAAGTTGCGAGCCGAGAGAGGTGTGAAAATGAGGGTGTGCTTGTCGATGACGGCAAAGTCGGGGATGGAGAAATGGTAGGTGATGGAGACAGGCTGTTTCAGGTAGTTGTCGTTGTCGGTGTGCTGGATTTTGGTGATGCGTGCTGCGGGGGCAATCTTGCGCAATTCGAGTTCCATGTTCCTCATCCATTCTGCTGTGCGGCAGCTGAAAACTCCGCGCACAGCGGCATCACTCTGCCCTTCAGCGGTGATGGTGATGGAGCCGCTGAGACTTCCGTCCTGTCCAATCTGGGTGTTGGCATTGATGCGGACATAGTGGTTCTCGGGTGCGGAGAGGGGCGTGTAGGCCAAATCGGCGCCTTCGGGCAGACCGATGAGGTAACCCTGTTGCTGCTCGGCACTCGACCACAGTTCGCGGACATTAGGAACCCAAGTTGGGTCGAGCATCTCGAAAGTGCCGTTGCGATGCTGGACGGCACAGACACTGTGGTTGAACTGGTCAGCGGGTATACGGTCGATGCGCTCGTGGGCCATGGTCATGGCCGCGTAGGCCTTGAAGCCGGCGGCACGGAGCATGGTGACAAGCATGCCGGCTTTGTCTTTGCAGACGCCGCAACGATCAGTGAAATTCATCTGTGCGTTATGGAGCGTGAAGCCCTCGCCGGGGCCCATGCTGATGCCAGCATAGCGGATGTTGTCCGCCACCCAGTGGGTGAGGATGGCGATGCTGTCCTGCTCGGTCTTGGCGGTTCGCACCAATTCGTTGACCTTGGCCTGCACCTCAGGGGTGGGGACGAAACTGCCGTAATCCTCGTTGACGCCGTAGAACCAAACGGACTTGGCCTGCCAGTTGGGGCTGGTGCTGAGGAGCAGCTTGGGCTGGATGTCGTTGTTGGCCAGTGCACGGGGCTCGCGTTTAAGGGGTGTGATATTGTCCTTGGTGAAAGTGTAGACAGTGCGGTCGCCCTGCACAGTGCTGTCGATCTGCACGCCGCAATCGAGCTGAGCACCACAGTTGTAGAGCTCGAAACGGAGATTCTTGGCCGTGAGGACACTGACTTGATAGACCTTCTTGTTGACAGGGCTGTCGCTCCAGAAGGGTACAATGTCGTAAAAATGACCACGCATGGGCGGGATGTAGCGCTCATCGTCATCGCCGCTCAGCAGGGCGTATGTGAAGCCCTTGCGATAGGTGACATATTCAATCTCATCACCGGGGTCCAGATGGCCGATATGCACCATCTTTTGGCTGGCGCCCCAATAGATGAGACGGGCCGGAGCCACATAGTCATAGACGCGCAGCAGCACATCCTCGACGTTGCCATTGGCATGATGCAGCAGCACTTGGCGGAATTCGACATAGGCCGACAAGGGGTCATAGTCGATTTTCACAGTGGCAAGCTCCTTGCATCCGGCAAAGTCGTTGGCACGTACACGCTGATGATTGATGACATGGCTTAGACCCGACTCCTCCATGACGACAGAGGTGCTGTCGTAGAGGACGGTCTTGTGCTGTGCTGTGGCAGGCAGCGCCAATGCCATCAACACAGCTGAAAAGAGTAGGTTTTTGCACTTCATATTACATGTATTTTGTTGCATATTTTGAAAATGCAAAGATACACTTTTTTTGTGAAATGCAAGATGAGAATTGTCCATTATAATAAAAAAATGTACTTTTGCATTCAGGTTATGAAACATCGTATCTTCACAATACTACTGGCATTCATGTTCTTAATCCCCTTAAGGGGGCAAGAGGCCGACACGTCTTCGTTCCGCGACACCGTGGCGTCGCCTTCGACAGGCAGCAGCAACATTTTCACTTCGACATGGAAATGGTTCAGCCGTTGGCGCGACAGGGCGCAACTCAAAGGCTATGAACCAGGGTATGTGGACTACCCCAAAGGGAGACCATGGGTTGTGGGGCTGTACGGCAAGATGGCTGTCACCAACATCATGATGCACCTGCCCGACATGACGGACGACACCTATTTTGACATCTACAACACCACGGGGCTCTCCAGCAAGCTGACTGCCGGCATCTACTATACCGGCTGGGGAGTGAGTTTCGGCCCCCGCCTAAGCAATAAGTCCGACCTCTACTTCAGTTTTTCCTCCTACGGGCGGGTCTTTGGCTTCGACATCAAACTGGACAACTTCCGGAGCATGCACAGCCGTATGGAATGGGCAAGCCTGGAGGGCAACATTCACGGCACCCAAAAGCTGAAAGGCCTGAAGGGACCCGAAATGATACTGCTGGAGATAAACACCTACTACGTTTTCAACGCGCGGAAATTCTCCTACGCCTCCGCCCTGTCGCAGACGACGTGGCAGCGCCGCAGCGCCGGGAGCATGATAGCGGGCCTCTCCTACTACGCTTCCTATACGGGCTTCGATGCCGAATTCTTCGAGCAACTGAACATCCCCGTGCCCTACTACGCCGACACGCTCCACCTCCTCAACCACAACATCATCGCCGGTGTGGGCTACGCCTACAACAAGGTATGGGATGATGGCAAGTGGATGCTCCACGCCTCGCTGCTTCCCATGTTACGGTGGTCCTACTACAACGAGGTCGACATCAATCCGAAGGGCAACCTCGACGACTGGCCTGAGGAATACCGCACACTCTACCAACAGAAAGTGGATTACCTGAAAAGCAACGCCGCACACCGTAGGCTTTCCTTTGCTGGAACGTTGCGCCTTGCCGGTTTTTGGAACATCAGTCCCCGCTGGGTCACTGGCACAACGCTCACCGTCTCTAACCTCTTCGGCGGTATCAACGACGGCACCAAGTTCACCCTTTCGGATGCCTTCATGCTCATCTACGGAGCCTACAGATTTTAAACAGGGCGAAAAGTGACGAGTGACAATTGAGGTGAAGTCCTCAATCCTGATTCTTCACCTTCAACTGGGCTATCAGGCGCACGGCCAACAACAGCGAGATGGGCAGCAGGGCGGCATTCAGTTGCTGCGGCAGGGGGGCAAGGGTCATCACCATGGCGGCAAGAAGCATCACAAGCTGTGCAACAACCACCCAACGATTGCTTCTCCGCAGCATGATGGCAAAATAGATGAACAGCGGTGATGCCCACAGGACATTCAGATTAATCTTTGTGCAGTAATGGTCCGTACAGAGCCACAGGAACAGAGCCAACAAGGAGAGTAGCGACACCACGATGAACAGCACTCTGTCCATCCAGCCGAGGCTCCATCCCTTGCGCCACTCCATCAGCGTAAGGCACAGCACCATCACAAACAGCACCCAGAAGACCAGCGTAGGCGACAAACTGCGCGACGGCTGCTGACGCGTCTCTTGGAGCAAGGTGACGGCTTGCTCAGCCACTGGTTCGCCACTGCCGACACGGGTCAGCGTGTCAAACTGCTCCATCATCTTCAAGGGCGAGAACATGTATTCATAGTTGCTGCATCGCTGGTCGCAGCGCACACCCAACGCCATGTCAATGGCCAGCCGCCACCAAAGCAGCGTCCCCTCCGTCGATTGATACAGGATATTGCGGTAGGACAGATTGGTATCCCTGCGGCATTCGGGGCTCAGCCTGTCATGGCATAGGCAGTCCCTCACCATGTCGCGCACCCTTGTGGCACAGTTGTCGCGGAAAAAGTCATACATATAGTACCTGTATTCGGGCAGATAGTTAGTCTCCAGCATCAAGTAGAGGTTGTTCACCTCCTGTTCCGACAGGCGCAAACGCTGTTCCCACACAGCACGTCCCTCGTATCTATACTCCAGCATAAAATCTTCAAAACTGCTGCGGCTCAGGCAGTAGTTCAGTTTGCCGCGAGCAAAAGTCCAGTAGAAGTGGGGGGTGTCGAAGTCGAAAGTCCCATAGTTGTAGACCATGTCCAAGCCCCGGGCCGTGTCGCACACGCGGATTGCGGTGTGGCCAAAAGAGGTGTAGAACTCGTCGCCCGCGCCGCAGGTCAGCACGGAGGCAAAAGCCGAATCGGACAGGGGGCGCTGTCCCTGCTCCTGTGTCTGCCCGGCGAAGGGCAGCAACAGCAATGCAAATATCAATACAATCCGTCGCATAATAACCTGTTATTTGCCGCTCTCCGCCAGGTGAACATCCACTTGCGGGAAGGGAATCGTGATATTGTTCTGGTAAAAGGCTTTATAAATATTCTCGCGGATGCGCATCCACACGGTCCAGTAATCCTCCGTCCGAACCCATATCCATATCGAAAGATTCACCGAGCTGTCCGCCAACTCGCTCACTGCCACCACAGGCGGCTTAGGCTCGTGCAGCACAAGCGGGTCGTCGTCAACCACCTGCATCAGGACGGACTTCACCTTGTCAAGGTCGGACCCGTAGGCCACGCTGGCCACAACGTCAAGTCTTATCGTCTCGTCCTTGGTGTGGTTGATCAAACTCTTGTTCGACAGTTCGCTATTAGGAATCACAATGGTGCGGCCATTGAAGGGACGCATCAACGTGTGGAAGATCCTAATCTCCTGAATATAGCCCTTGAACGCGCCGCACTCAATGTAGTCGCCCACCTTGAAAGGCTTCATCAGCAGGATGATGACCCCACCGGCAAAGTTCTGCAGCGTGCCCTGCAAGGCCATACCGATGGCCAAGCCCATGGCACCCAACAGGGCAATAAAGCTCGTGGCCTTGATACCCACTACATCCATGGCCATGATGATAATCATAGCCTTCAGCAGCACGTCGACCAGCGAACCCAAGAAACTCTTCAGTGAGGGTTCGGCATTCCTCCTGTCCAGCCCTTTCACAATCACCTTTCTAAGCATCTTGGCCAGCTTCATGCCAACCCAGAGTATCAGGATGGCCACCAACAGCTTGGGCACAAAACTCACAGTCATCTCCGTCAGCGCCTTCATGCCGTCGCGCAGCAGCGTGTTCTCGCCTGTCACCACATCCTTCAAGTCGGACAGGTTCATATTTTTCAGGCTGTCCGAAATCGTCTGTGTGATGCTGTCCGTTGTTTGGAGGCTCTGTACAAACTCGTCCTTTGGCACCTCTGGGGGCTTTCCATTTCCCAAGGCCGCTGCCGTCAGCAGCGAAGATTCTTTTTCGTCAATCAATAGCATAATAATTCGTTGTGGGTTACTTTAACAGCCTTCTTAACGTTCCGAAACGAAAAAAAGTATATCATCCAAAAAAAATATGTATCTTTGCCATCTGAACAACATCATCCCCACTATGGTTATAGACTTCTCAAACATCGAATTAAGCATTATGCCCCATTTCAAAGGGGGCGAAGGCGACACCAAGTCGCACATCTTTTTCGACGGCATGAACAAAATCATGCGCGGCATGCTCGAACCTGGTTGTACCATCGGCTACCACAGCCACGACACCAGTAGCGAAATCATCTTCATCCTCAGTGGCAAGGCACGCTGCCTCTACGACGACGGCGAGGAACTGCTCAGCCCCGGCCAATGCCACTACTGTCCCAAAGGTCACAGCCACAGCCTTATCAACGCCTCCCCCACCGAGACGCTGGTCTATCTTGCTGTTGTCCCCGAGCAATAACCGACAAGCCATGATGCACAGATACACACTGGCCCTCATAGCGGCCACACTCCTCTTCGCCGCTTGCCGCGGACCCGAACCCCAGCCCGAGACCCAACAGCCGCTCCCCATCGTCACCCTGCACGGAAAGAGCTGCTTCGAACTCACCACCCGCGACACCGTCCCCATCATCGACGACACTTATATGGACGTCGAGAACGAATTCACCATCAACTGGCCGTCCCTGGACTCCTTCCCGCCCGCCACACGCCGCGCCCTCATCCTCCTGGCCTTTGCGGACAGCACCTCCCCCACCCTGCGACAGGCCGGACAACGGTTTCTGGCACAGACATGGGTGGACGATGACGATTGGGAAATATTGGGTCGCCGCCCCATCGACTCCGTACTTCACTGGCCCACCAACAATGCCACACTTGTGGGCGACATGACCGACTACGGCACCCTGCTGCAATTCTCCGTCCATTCCGAATACAACGTGGCCTATGCCGCACATGGCACCTACTACTCCAACAACCTCCTTGTGGACCGCTCAACGGGAGCGGTGGTCTCGCTGGCAGACCTGATGGACACCACCCATGTGGGGCAGCTGCTGCTCCGTGCGCTGGAAGAAGTGCCCTTGAACCATGACAACGGCAACACCACCGAATGTCTTTTCGACGAGTATAAAAGCTGCTTGCCTCAGCCGGACGGCTTCTCCCTCGACAGCACCTGCTCCGTCATCACAGCCTACTTCAACATCTACACGGTGCAGTCCTACGCCTGTGGCATGCTTTTTGTCGATATGCCCGTCAACTGGTTGGCCGCAAAGGCTGTTCTGACCCCCTACGGCAAAAAAGTTTTCCGTCTGGAGTAACACCACTCTTCCTCCACTTCTTGTACCTCATTTGTTCCTCATTTCTCTAATTGTTGTTCCTCGAACCATTATAGAAATGACCAATAAATGATTTTAAAGAATACAAGAAGGAGTTAACTTAGAGTGGATTTAGGGCTTTTTCGCGGTGAATATTGATGCTTGACAAGCCGATAGGAGTTGGCCGTAAGTTCGCACAGCAAAGCGTTGTCCGCCACGGGTGCAGGGGCGCCGTCCGGGGCGGCGACCGTCACGCCTATCCAGTGTTTGTGGGACATGTTGTAGGGGTCGCCCACGCAGGGGTGCTGCTCCTTCAGCTCAGCGATGCGTTCGGGCTGGCACTTGAGGGTGACAGCGGTGAAGTGGTCCATGTCCAAAAGTGAAAACATATGGCCACAGACGTAGAAGACCAGCACGCCCGCGGCGGCACGGAAGGCGGTGAATGGCATACGCTCTTCGACGTCAGGTCCCAGCGACAGGCAGTAGGCGCGGTACTCCTCGATATTCATCATTCGGGCGGCAGCGCGTGGTCAGAGTTTTATGAAGGGGTCGTAACAGTGGGCATCACACAGCAGGTAGCCGTTCTGTGCGACGAGGTCGAGGATGTGTTTGCGCATGGGTACGGCGGCTTTGGGGTCTTGGTCATAGCGAGCGCAGAAGTCGGGGTGTTCCAGCTGGAGGTCCTGCGCATGGATAATGTCGCCCGCCATCAAACAATTGCCCACAAGATAGAGCGTATGGCCAGGCGTGTGGCCAGGGGCGGGAATGGTCTTCACCAGCCCGCCAAAGAGCTGTGTGCTGTCGGCAAAAGTCACCACACGTCCGCTGTAGGCTTTCTGCACCCCGGCCCAGAGGTCGGCCATGCGGGCCAAGGCACCACCTTCGACACAGGCGGCGCTCTCCGTGGCCGAGACGTAGAGGGTGGCATTGGGGAAGGCGGCCTGGCCATCCTTGAGAAGTCCGCCAATATGGTCGCCATGCAGATGGGTGAGACACACGGCATCGACATCGGCCGGAGTGCGGCCAATGAGTTCGAGCTTCTGCAACAGGGTGCCGCCAGCCTGGGAGCCAAGCCCGGCATCGAAGAGGATGGTGTGCGACGGCGTGAGGACCATAAAGGCATTGATGGCACTGGGGGTGCTGCCTGCGGGCATCAGCTGGAGGAGCAGCGAGTCGTCGAAGGAGCCGACAAAGAGGTCGCGCGACATCTCGTTGGCCACGTCCTGGAGGGCGGCCACTTGGAGGGTGTCGTTCACGGTGTAGATGGTCACCCCGGGTTGCAGCTCTTGGGGCTGGGCGGAGGTGGTGTCGGCCGTGGCGGTGTCGGCAGCGTGGTTGCCACAGGCTGCGAAGAGTATTGCCAGCATGGCGGCTGTTGCTTTGAGAATTTTGATTTTCATGGGATTAATGATGTTTATGTTTGTGTTGGATTGTTTGTTTCTTTCTTGCTGTTGATTGTTTACCTTCCGGGGTCAAAAGGCCGCGTTGTTTGAGGTCGGTGACCCTGGCAAGGTTCGTTTCGGTACAGTGGCTGTTCTTGCGCCGGGGTGCGATGCGCCATGGTGTGGCTCTCCTCCAGCCACCGACGCAGCTGCCCACGTTCGCTGTATTTCAAAAGAATGTCTATCTCCATTATCGGCAGGATTCAATGTCAAAACATGTTGCAAAGATACAACTTTTTGCCGATACGAGAGAGTTTTTTTACTTATTTGAGAAAAAAGTCGTATCTTTGCAGTCGCTTACATGAGTAAAGTAAGCGGTAAGCAAGAAAAGCATTGTAAATTGTCCTTACTTGTAAAATCGCCAAATTCAAGCTGGAGGATGAGCATTTATGCTTTCGCTTGGTGTGTATGCAATAGGTTCACGCCTAAGGCATATAGTCAGGCGTGAGATATGTTCCCCAGCGATTCGTTCCAGCAAAGGCGTTTGGCGATGCCTACAAGTAGACGGATATACAAGACACGATTATATACAACTATTTTTATTCGAAAAACAAGCCTCAAAAAAGTTTAATTACTGTCTTTTTGAGAGCATAATTTATTCATCCCCAATTTTAATTGTTGAGGGCCCTCTAATGGGGAGTGTTCCATCTACCAAAGTGCCACCACCCACACCCGGCTTATGACAAGTCGGTCTTTTGTTGTCTTCTTTCGACATAACTTCGACGTGCCACCGCATTGTCGAAATGAGGATTTTGCAGTCCAACCGACGTCAAAACCTCATTATTGAATAATAATCATCATGATTCGATGATTGAATCTCTTTACGTGTTGGGATACTAAGCTGACTGTTGAATCTTTAGTCGATGTCCAAAATCGTCAAAACGCAGTCCAAACGACGTCAAAAACTTAATTATGAAATTAATAAACAAAAAAAATACAAAAATAATTATGAAAAAAGAAACAAAAGAGAAGTCCTATGGAAAGGATAAAACGAACCCAAAGACAACCATCGAGGAGGTGATTGACGATTGTGTTCGCGAAGGTGTTACCGAGATTATCACAGAAAATGGAGTGATATCAATTGAACAGTTGTGCAAAGCAAACTGTCCGTATAGAGGCTGTGGCAGATGTCCTATAGATATGGTTATGGCGTTGGACAAGATGGGCGCACTATGGGGAGAAATGGAACTACTACAATGGTTCTCGACGGGCAAAATCAAGTGTCCTGCTGCGGAGGCATTGATTAGCGACTTTCTAGACAAGGACATCTACACAGGCAAAGAACTCGGAGCCCATCAATTTGCATACGCACTCATTGTCCTGGCATACGGAGCGCCCCTTGATGCCGTGAAGGGATGGCTGCGCGAAGCTGTCAAAAACGGAAATGAGGATGCAAAAAACTTATTACAAAAACTCAAATAATCAATAACAAATGAAAACAGTATGCAAAGAACTATTACACCCTCCTCCGACAGTGGAAAAAGCCGTCCAAAAACTGCCGGGGAGGTCATTATTGAGAATTTGCAAAAGGGCGGTGATGATATTGTTGGCATAGAAGTAGACGGAGAAAAATGGCCGGTCGAAAAGATATGCCGCCGTGATGAATGCCCTTACTGTATGAACTGTCCAATGCATCTGGCCTTACAATTACAGGAGTTGGGTGCTTTCTACGGACAATGCGAACTTATGGTATGTCTGGAGAGCAAAGGATGTCCCCTTGCCACAGTTCTGATTGATGAGTTCCTGGATCCGAGACAGAACACACAGGAAGAGCTTGCCTGTCATGAATTCGCTTATGGTCTTGTGGTTCTAGGCCTGGGTAATGAAAAAGGCCTAGAGTGGATCAAGGAGGCGGAAAAGGATGGTAGTAAAGAGGCAAAACTATTCATGAACAACAAAAAACTAAAAAGATGTGGAAGATGCTAGAACGTATTTTGACAAGGCTCTTTGGTGATGAACTGAGAGCAAAGAATGAGGTTGTGGTGGTGAATGATAAGCAGCCAAAGAAGAAACTTTATGATGACCCCGACCTGAATATCCTCGCCGAAAAATATGGTGAGTTAGTGGCCGGGAAGGAGATTACGATTGAACTTGGTGCAGCGGCGAAAATGTTAGGTCGGAAAAGAGTAAGATTGGATGCTTTCGCGGCACTGACTAAGAAACTGAAAAACGATTATGGAGTGGAGTTGAAGATTTATTCTAGAAGGACAAAAGTATGAGAGGTAAAAGAAACAAAATGACCCCTAATGATAAGGGAATGTATGAAGGTGTTGTATATCGCTACATAAACAAGACGGAGGGTGATGAGAACGGTTGGAGCTATGTGGGGAATACGACCGACGAGAAGCACCGCAGGTATGGCTGGAACAATCATGGGAACAAGAATTATGGCGGAAAGAAGATAAGCGATGCTAGGAAGAAGTTTGGACCCGAGAACTTTGATTATGAAGTGCTTGAAATTGTGAGCGCCGCGACGGTGGGTGAGTTGAAAGCTACGCTGGACGAAAAAGAGGCAGTCTACATAAAGCAATTCAATTCTATTCAACAAGGTTACAACAGTTCGGAAGGCGGTACTGGTAATAAAGGAGGTATTACAGAGGAACACCGTAAGAACATCGGCAAGGCTTCTAAAGGTCGAAAGAAATCACAAGAGACCAGGGATAAGATAAGCGCCTCTTTGACTGGCCGAATAGTGAGCAAAGAGACTAGGGAGAAAATCTCGAAGGGCAACAAAGGCAAGAAACGTAGCGAGGAGGTTAAGAAAAAACAAAGTGCCATGAGAAAGGGAAAAGTCCCAAACCATCTTATCGCAGCAAACAAGGAGTGGCGTAAGAATGGCGGCACAACAAAGGGTATCAAGCACACAGAGATCGCAAAGGCTAAAATGAAAGCGGCACAGCAAGCCAACGGAACCAAGGTCAAAGTAACCACATCCGATGGAACAGAGCAATATTATTCCACCATGCTCGACGCTGCCAAAGCACTAGGGGTTAATGTGGGTAGTATTGATTACTATGTCAACAAAAGCAATACACATAAGAGAAAAGACGGCTTTATATTTGAAAGCGCCGCATAACCATCTAAAACAAAACAATATGTTTACAAACAATATCAATAGCCTCACCCCAATATTTAGGGAGGCAATCGAGGAGTTCATTCCAGAGTGGCTGGAATCCCTGCTGCCTTATTATCAGGAGACCAAACAGAACGGGGATGATATTCTGGAACTATCGAATGTTATTTCATCCGAGGGAGAGCACTATGAAAAGAACGGCATATATTACTGTCGTCATATGAATGACGGAGGGCTGAGTATGCTCGCCTTTGATTCGTTGAAAGGATACAGGAAGGTAAACTGGAGGGAATGTCTAATAGAAAAGCATCCCGACTTTGACAGGGATCCAGACATAGCAATGGGCATATTCTGTGAGCTTACGAAAAACTCCCTCTATTTCGACCATTATGTATGGAGACTGTTCAACCGCAAACCGCCATACGACGACCTGAATAATAGGGTTGACTCATACTTCAAACAACTGACAGGAGATAATAGCGTTGGATTCTCGTTGAGCAGTACTTCCATGCTCTATTTCAATGAGAAGGCCAAGTGGTATATTGACCAGTACAGAGTATTTATGTAATGAAAGGGCGGCATCAGATTATTCTGGTGCTGCTTTTTTCTTTTTCTTGGGATAACATACGGCAAAACTTCTTGAAACCATCACAGTGTTTATAGAGTAAGCCGGTACGATAGTTTTGGACATTTAGCATACGTTCAATCTCATTTGCTGCTGCCATAATTCGCTCCACACTGACTTGCTCGCTAATGTATGACACGGTTTCCGACTTGTCAATATATCCAGCCAAGTATCCTTCGGACGGATTGTGTATTCCCAATCGCTTACATACTATCCAAGACACGCTTTCCAGTCCATCAACAACTACATCATGAACCTCGAGTCCGCACTCGGTGACTTTTGTTTCTACGAAAACAAGCCTCGCGCTCTTTCCAGTTTCGAAGTCATAACGTCCAAGAATCACTCACTTTTCTATGCCTTAGCCACATTGACGGCTCCATATGTCAAATGCCTCTCCCTAGGCGGGTCTTCCTACTTTCCCCTGCTTTCGAGAAAGACTGCACATTTCTGCAATTTTCATATCCAGAACTCCCGCAAGTATAGTGAAAACAAGGGATGTATCTTTCAATGGGACGAGTGGATTATTCTAGCGGAAGGATATCAAACAGGTACTTGTGCAGACTAAATGCAGTTAGAGGGAAGATATGTCATAAGAGATGATATAAAAACAATCTTCATGTACAGTTGGCGTGAACTTGCTAAAGGGAATCATTGTAATAGAATCAAGAATGTCAAATTTGAAGATTTCTTGGACTATTTTGAATTGAAAGTGGAATTAGTGTAATTCCGAGGAGAGGCCGTCTTTTGGACGACCTCTCTTGTTATCTCCACATCCTTTTTTTAAATTCCTGATAGTCTTCTTCGATTTTTTCTCTGTATTTATCCCCCTGTTTGTTCAACATCTTGATATCATAGTCAGACATATATTTCGAATAACAATCAGGCAGGTAAATGCATCCAACACCAAATGAGCCATCATCAACATTAATTAATGTTTCTGGTTTGTTTATCTTATTTAGATGATAGCACTGACCAAATGCTCCGTTTTTTATAGTTGTCGTAAATGGAGATAGTGCCACTTCTTCTAAATCCAAACAACCAGAAAAAGCCATCATAGGAATAGACACAACCCTATCTGGTAAAGATATTCTCTTTAACCCACAATAAGCGAATGCTGAAATATCTATTTCCCTAAGACCTTTAGGTAATTCGATAGCTTTTAAGGATTGACAATAGATAAAAGCACTTATCCCAATTTTCACCAGCGATTCTGGAAGGAGAACCTGCTCTAGTTTTCTGCACTCGCGGAATGTGAAGCGAGGTAGTTCGGTTATCCCTTCAGGAAACTTGATGTTTTTCAAACCCGTATATGCAAAAACGCTCTCACCAAGATGCGTGAGCAATGATCCATAGGGAATTTCGACTGTGGTTAACTCTCCGCATTCTTCGAAAGCCCCTGTTCCTATGGATTCAATGGTTATTGGAAGTACTACTTTTTTGAGTGCTGGGCTACCTTTAAAGGCATAGTCATCAATGGCGACCACCTTGTAAGCATCTGCATATTCGTCGTCGGATTGCTTGACAGCATTTGGGATTGTAACGGTTCCTTCATAGAAACCATCTCTTGGGGCGGTTACGGCTACCGTACCATAATTCGAAGCCTCATTGGCATCCTTAATAACCCTGTATGTGATGCCACTATAGCTAAATACACTCTGTGCATGAGTTTGGCTTGGATACAGTGATGCCGTAAGTGTCATTAGGCATACAAAAATTAAATTTTTTCTTTTCATAATGTATTAAAATTTTGATTGTTTATTGATTGAATCCGCTATGGAGTCCGACGGAAACAGTGTTTGCATAACAAGTGTATCCCCTTCGCGATATGAAGCGGCTGCACTTTGCATGACATTTTTATCTCGCGGACTATCGTTTTCAGACATCTTCTTCAAAACGTATTGAAAATAAGAATCCGATAATATCTTTCTATTTTTGTTTGCTGCAACGAGATCCTTGAGTTGCCCAGAAACAGGAGAGGACAAGGTAATCATTTCTTTGGCACTTTCATCAAGAAGAATAATCTTGGAATTCTTAGAAATGGACATGTGACAATTCCATTTGATTAGCATTCCTCTCTGAATTTGCTGCTCATTAGCAGTCACCGTTCCAACAACGGAGTATACCTTGTATTGTTGTGCATGACAAACCACGCAAAAGAATAGTGCGGCCCCAAAAAAGAACAATTGTTTCATAAATTACCTTCTATCATTAATGAATTGGAAAAGAATTGTTTATTATCATACTTTGAATAAAAGCCTTTGATGAGTGCTCTGTAAATATCTCTTGCTTCACAAGTGAGAACAAGCGACGCAAGTATGATACCTCCGCTCATCAGCAAACTTCCTTTAATGAACAAAATGTAAAACGCCCAGCAAGACAATATTTCAAAAATAAAAAGGAACACAATGGATACGATGTTTGCCTCTCTTATAAATGTCTGAAATACCGAGTTGGGATGTGCTTTGGATATTTGATAAAAGATGTCAACAGCAACCTCAAGTAGGTAACAAAGCAAGAATGCAATAATCCAGCATATTATATCCGGAACGTGACGTATTTGTTGATGTTCCAACACGGTTAGCAGTGAATATGCTTGTATTTTAGCCCCTGACATTTTCCCAAGTGGAGTATTGTGCATGTCTCGTTCCTCATTCATCGTTCCAATAATAACAACACTTCCTGCTAGGACATCTCGGTTTTCCTCAATCTGTTCATGGGGAATTACCCTAAAATCCACATCGCGGTAGTTAATAAGCAAGTCTTCACCATAATTGGTATCGTTGTACACATCGGTCATTTCTGCTATCTTGACAGGGAAGGAGGTTTGTTTTTGACCTTTATACAAACGGTGTGTGCTTAATCTTCTGATATTACTTCCCATCATATCGTCAGTAACATTGGTGTAGGCTTCGGTAATTCCACATTTCTCGGCACAATATGAACGCACAATACCTTGGAAAGAATTGTTGACGCCACTATAGTCTGTAAGTTTGTTGGCGAAGACTGTAGGAGACCTCAGGTGTAATAGCGTTTGCTCTAACAGTTCATTCCCAATACTGTCATCTTTTTCTCCTTCAAAAATCAAGTCTACCCCTATGCACATGGGATTACATTCATCTACCTCCTGTATCAACTCTGCGATATCACCGCGATCATAGAGTTCCGTCATATCCACTATAGTGATAATATTACATTCTTCAGGTTCGTCGGTGTGTTCTATCTCAAAAAACATATCTGTAATAGAAAAATTCTCCAACGCCTGTGATACAGGATTGAGAAAGCCAATATTTACAACCATTACACTGAGGATGGCGAGTAGTGCAAATCCAAATAAAGTGATTATCACATGATCCCGATGGAAAAAATATCGAATAAACTTTTTCATATCGCTATGTTTTATTGGTCTAACGCATCCAAAAGCACAAATGCCGCCCAGAATTCAGGTCGGTCGTAGATTCCATTGTTGTAGGACCTCAAGGCTAACTGTGCATTTGCCAATGCTTCACGTTTTGTTTGACCGGAGTATAAGTTTTTGTACATTTCTGTCATCAGAATTCTAGTTGCATCGTCATTCACTTTCCATAAACTCATTACAAGGCTGTTTGCCCCTGATAGCTTAAAACTTCTTTGAAGTCCAAAAACGCCCTCACTTGCATCAATATCACCCAAACCGCTCTGACAGGCGGACAATACAATCAAATCCACTTCATTCAAATTGAGCCCGGCAATTTCATAAGCGTATAATATGCCATCATTGCCTGATGTTTTCCCTTCTTTCTTACGGAGGGTGTTGTTTGCTCCTGCAAGAATAAGGCCACTTCGGGTCAATCGTTTGTCGTCTTTTGCATAATGGGCATTCCCCTTGATGACAGAATAATTCATATCGCGAAAATCACGGTCCATTCTAAAATATTGGTCAGAGCCTTTTTTTGTGTAGTAGAAGCCATGTGTGGCGACATGGATAATTCCTATATTTGTTCCAGAAAGGCGCTTGAAAGCAGATTCTTTTGCGTTGTCGCCAGTATAAAGGTCTGCTGCAATATTGGAATCAACTAATAATTTCGAGATGGCATCAACCTCTTTTTTCGTTCCCGGCAAATACGAGAACCCGCTTGCAACAGAACCTCCACGTAATCCATCCAACTGAAGTGAGTCGAAAGAAACCGTCCGGATGCTGTCATGGGATTCTTGTTGAAAAGACAATGTATCATTCGAAGGAAGCAAATCAAAGTTTGCACCGCCAAAGAGCGCCGCTTTGCGTAACGTGCGTACCCTATGAATGACAAGTTCTTTGGTTGATGAGAGTCTGAAGGTGTTGTATTTATTACAGAAGTTTATGCCCATATCATCAGGTAGATATTCTATACCTGTGTTAAAGAAAGCTCCTGTCGGTGAGAAATATACATTTTCCACCCCATCCAACTCCTTTTCCATAGCACCCCAAACATTATCGTACAACTCATTACTTGTGTATATTCCACTAGATTGCATGGTCAAAGTCTTAGTGACGTCATCAATTTTTGTCAAATGCGGTGCAGCATACCCTTTCTTGATGGACAATGCGGCATATTTCACAGTACCATTATTCTGCGGGATGGTAATAAATTCAATGGCAATATCATGGTCGCCTATTCGTTCTTGAACATCACGCCAGCCGATACGGAAATCAGTTCTATAGTCATATTTATGTTCTTTTTGGTGCCTCAAAAGAATATCCGACAAGGTCTCCATCTCAACATTTTCTTCCAGCGAACGATTTTTCTTTGACTTCAGTTGCTTATACTGATCAAACAACTTAATTAAAGCCTTATCGTTGCTGGTCAATATAATCTCTGACGATTTATTTTCTGCCGCCAGCAATACCCCTTTGCTAAACAGTGCAGCATCATAGGCGTAGGAAGCAAGCGGACTTGAGTAGTGTTCGTAAACAAAAGTCGGAAGGTATAAGTAGAAGAAACCACCCTTCTTTCCCCAATAGACAGCTCTGTCTGCGGCTTTCGACAATGAAAATTGTCTCAGCAGAGGCTCTCTGGCGTTCTCATAACAATCAGGCAGTATCTGCTCCAACTCTGGCCATTTCTTGTTAAGATAATAGTAGTAGGCCAATGCAATACGGTATTCAGGAATGTTTTCCTGATCATGGGAAATGCATTCTTTCTCACACTCAATAGCCCGTTGTATATTGGCCATACCATAGTAAGATACAGCCATGTAATGTAATAGCAGTGATTGCATGCCGGGGATGGAATGGATTGTTTCCGTCCACTTAAGAGTTTCTTGCAGCAGGTCTATTGACCTCTGATATTGCCCTATGCTTGAATAGTACACGCCAATCTCATATTGTGCGCGTACATAACGTGCCGAGCCTGGACGGATATGGGACTTGATGGCTAACAGCTTAGCCTCTACCTGTTCCACCATATATAGGTCTTGCCGTTCATGGTAAATTCTCCCAAGCAATGCCAGAGACCGGACATGACCCAAGCCACCTTCGGCATCATTTTGTTTCAGTATGTCAATGCTATTTTCCAATACATGCTCAGCCTCGTTGTATTTCTTTTCTTCATACAACACACAAGCCTTGTCATACAATTGTGACCACCTTCTCTCTAAGCGGTCCGATGACAGTGGCTGTGCAAAACAGGCAAACACGGGAGCAATCAGCATCGCCACATATATCACGATTCGTCTCATGGAAATACCAGATTTTTCTTGTATGCTTTCAGTGCCGCACATTCAGCATACTTTGCATCTTTAAGATGAATCTTGAGTTGGCTATTAGAACCAAATATACCACCGAAGGAACCCTTAGTGGTCCATTCGCACGGATTTCCATCAATCTCAACATCTATTAGTCCCTTACACGCGAAAGCAGCTCCACCGATTTCTTCCACCCCGCATGGTATTTTCAGCGATTCGATTCCGCAGCGGTAGAAGGCACCCGCACCGATTACCTTTAGCCCTTTGGAAAGAGTAACGGAAGTAAGTCCCGAGCAACCATCGAAAACCTCCTCGCCCCAAGTGGTAACATTTGAGGGAATTGTGACTGAAGTCAATGATGTGCACCAACGGAATGCCCATCGTTCAATGGTTGTGACACTAGCGGGCAAGACAATAGTTTTTAAGTTTCTGCATCCTAGGAATGCCCTATCCCCAATACTAGTGACTCCTTGGTTGAGGATGACAGACGTGAGGCTTGTACAATCGCTGAATGCAAGGAAGCCTATATGAGTGACACTGCCAGGAATGACAATTGAGGTTAATCCTTTGCAATCGTGAAAAGCACGTCCTTCGATTCTCTTTAGCCCTTGAGGAAACACTATTTTCTTGATTTCACTGTTCCAGAACAAGTCTTTAGGAATCGTCTCCATAAAATCTGGGAGTTTTATTTCAGTAATTCCTGTACCTTTGAAAGCCCCTTCCCCAATCCCAAAAGTACCTACACTGGCAGGGATGTCTATACTTGTAACTTTTTTGTGGTCCACAAAAGTACCGGCTGCTATACCTGCGACAATATATTTCTCTGGATAAGGTCCCCCTACGATCTCTATCACTTCTGGAATCTTTACACGCCCTGCACATTTCTGACTTAATTCTATCGATCCAAAATCGCCTAATTGTGACCAATCTCTAATTTGTGACCATTCTACAAAAAAAGAACCGTTTGTTACTACCACTATGCCGTATTCTTCGTCTTTTATCGGGTAGGAGATAAGGTGATAAACCAAATCTTTTACTTTTATTAAATGCACATTTGCCCCAAACTCCACATCACCAGAGAAATAATCAACGGTGATTTTATTCTTTGTGTTTATGGCTTTTTCGAGTTTCGATACCACTCTGTCATACTCTTTACCCTCTGGAATACTCAAAGACACAACACAAGAGTCATCTATTCTAAATTTATTTTGTCGTTGTTCTTGTCTAGGATTACTTTCTACGGACTCTAACTTGGTCACGAAAGCCCATTGCGATACAGAGGTATTGGACGACACGATGAGTGTATCCAGACGACAATGAGCAAATGCGTTATCCTCAATAGATGCAAGATTTTGAGGCAGAGTGACTCTGCGAAGCATCGATTTCGAAAAACACCCTTCTTTTATCTCTTTTATTGATGGAGGGATGACTATCTCAACAATGCCTGCCTTTTGGAATGCTTCAGGACCAATTTCCCGAATGCCGTCGGGAAGATTGAAGCTGCGCAGACGTCCGCAGGAAAAGAATGCCTTTCTTCCAATGCTCTTTAGTCCATTACCAACCTTTACTATCGCCAGTCTGACACAATAGTAAAATGCTTCATTCCCTATTGCCTTTAATGTATTTGGTAATTGTAAGGTCTCCAAACTGATACAAGCATGGAATGCCCCATTTCCAATGGACGTTAACCCCTCGTGGAAAACAACACTTTTGAGATTCACACAATTATAAAAAGCATTCTTTCCAATCACTTTAACCGTGGAGGGAATATCAATGGAATCAATTTTCGATTGCTCAAAAACACTTTCACCAATTAATTTTAGATTTCCCATCGGCAATTCTACTTGAACAACCGAAGATAAGAAAAAAGCGCTGTCGCCAATAGTCTCAATAGATGGTGGAAGTTTCACCGACTTGAGGTACTTCGTTTGGGCAAAAGCACTGTTATCAACACCTACAACCTTGTATTTGTCAGCATACTGGTCTTCAGCTTCCTTCACCACATTGGGTATCACAATGTCACCCTCGTATTCGCCATACTCAATTTGACAAACAGAAACAGTACCTGTGGTCATTGTACCGTCTGGCTCTTGGATTACACGATAATTGATACCATCTACTTCAAATGTACGCATTTGAGCATGAATGGTGTTTGTGCCCAAATACAATAAAAAGAGCATAAAGCAGAAGACAAATATGCTTTTTTTCCTCATGAGTTTCTTTTTGTCATTAATCATGGATAATCAAAACTATAATTCTTTTCCGCAGTTAGAGCAGAATCTGGCATTCCCGTTCACCTTGTTGCCACAATTTGTACAAAATGACGTACTTTGTTCCGAGGTGTCATAAGAGTAAGATGTCCTATTTTTTTCCATGATAACCTTTTCTGCTATTGCAATGGCCTTGTCATCCAGCTGAGATTGCTGAACCATCCCCCATATCTGCGGAATTAGCACTGGCCAAAAGAAGAACATCGTGATAGCGGTAGGAATGGCTTGTTGACCGAAAATACCCACCCCAGCATTAATATGGATGGCATTGCCCTGCGGTGTCAGAGTGACCTTTAAGGCAGACTTCATGCCAAGTACTGCTTTAAAGACATTGCCTTTGGCAAGAGAGATGTCGTACACCCCACCAGCATAGCTGTCGCTTTTGGCGGTGAATCCTTCCATCTGGAAATTTCTAACGATATGGTCTGCAATTTCAGGTATCAATGCAGGGTCACCGTTCAGAACCTTTGAAGTAGAAAATGTTGCCATAGTGTATTGTTTGTTATTTTAACTTTGCTCCACAACTTCTACAAAAAGCCCAATCCTCACTGATGGCAGCACCACACATCGGACAGGTTTTACCGTCAGTCAGTTGTTGCATTTGTGATTGAAGTTTTAAATAATGGGCACCTCCAGACCATCTTCTCACCTCGTATGCCCTCACTGGACCATACGGGTGGGTTAAATCCGTATTTGAAATGTATCTGACTACCTTCGATACCCCAGAGCCATGTTTCATTTTCTCATAGTCTGCTCCTTGGGTGGCCCATTCATCAAGATTCATATTCTTCAGTATGATAGGAGGAATGCCATCCAGTTTTGCCAATACGCGAATCATCGTCTCGGGCGAAGACACGACACATGCCACACGGTCGGCCGACAATTCGGATGCTCTGCTCCACCCAAGCAATGCCTGCTTGATAGGAATCATGGCTGCATTGCCAATGGAACCTAAGATTGAGTCCATCAACGAATCCCCCAAGTCAAAAATGGCGTTAGCAAGCATGGAGTAAAGGACATGGTGGCAGAGTATATGACCGCACTCGTGAGCCAACACTGCATCCAGTTCTTCTTCTTGGAAGCGGCGTATCAACCCAAGCGTCACCACAATGTATGTACGTGTATTGCCAGAAGTCCATGCGTTTGGTATGGGGCTCATCTGAAGGTACAACTCAGGGATAGGCATCTGCAATTTGCGACAGACAGCTATAAGTCTGCAATAAATCTCAGGCATCTGACGTTCGTTGATTCTCACGTTGGAGGAGATATTTCTGCTCCAATCCATTTCCTCATAGCCGTACTGCATCACCTTTTCCAACAAGGTGGGCAAAGCAGGGATGCTCTTTAGATTATTCAGTGCCGAGGCATCATCGGGGTGGATGAAATCTTGAATGTTTATCATGCTAATCCTTTATAATTAAAATCGCCAGCACTACAGCACAACCGTCTGATATCGCACTGGTAAATTCTCATGTACGCGTCAGCAACAGCACCAATCCCTTGTGTAAAAGGCGTAGGCGCATGGTATGGCAACGTAACCGTCACCATCATCGCGGGAGTAATAACCTGCCCGTTAGAACTCCTTGTACGTTTTGGCCAAACTTGAAAGACTCTCATTCATTATAGATGCCTTGAGTCCTCAGTAGGGCGTTAAATAAATATAGGAAAAGCATAGAACTCGTGTTGTCTGTTTTACGAAGTTGAGGCATAGCCAAACGCCATTCCAGAATAAAACTGAGAAGAACTTCATCCTATGCTTAACGATACGCAGAGGCGGTAAGCCAATACATACTCGAAAAAGCAAAAGGCATCGGTATCTTGTCCTCTGGATATTATTTGGCGAAATTTCAACTTCGGACAGTACAAATGCTTTCCGCATTGCTCGACATTTCTCTTGTCGATTTTCGGGTGCAAATATACGCATTTTTTTTGATACATGATGCCTTTTAGGATAAAGTTCCATTCAATTATAAGGAAACCAACAATTTGAAAAATGGGCAAATTGTAATTGTATCTAATCAGGTTGCTGATTCTCTGTGGTTATAATGGATTATTTTGATGGACGATTGATAAGTAGTCCTTCTTGAAAAGCATATGATGGTGGATCACAAAAGAAAAAAAAGGAGTGCCGACTATGGCACTCCTCAGTCTTTGCAATCACTTTTTGATGCGTTTCTTGATGTTCTTTACCTTCAGCTTTAATATTTCAAATATCACTCTATAGACAAAATAAGGTTCATTCAGTATCATGGCTCATCCTCCTCTATAACAGTGAATTTATTGAAGCTGTAGAAAGCATCCTCGTTCACTACCAGCTCCTTCTCCTCCAGTTCATCAAGGGCGGATGTGATATCCTCTTCGGTTTGGACATCCTTACCTGTCAGACCCTTCACATACTCTGCTGCCGATTCAAGCGTGTTAAAGTATTCAATGCCGTCAGTGAAATCGAGAATGTACCGCTCAGGGAAATAGTCACCTTCCTTATCGTTAGTCACATAGTAGATATTCCCTGGTTCTTCTGCACTATAGACAATGTGGATATTGGGAAACTTGGACTTGATAAACTTCCTCCATTCCCCCAATTCACTCCATGCACTCGTGACGGAAATGCAAAGTGTGGTTCCAGAAAACTCATAGCTGTCAACCTCTCCCCGGCAATAGACCTCATTCCAGTCTCCTCCCAGAAGCGAGACCAGACACCCGCACCATAGCTTACCAAATCCATTTTCTACTAGCGGTTTGTCAAGGGAATTAAGATAGTCGAGCTTTTCCTTCAACTCCACCAGCTCACCCTTGTTCCCATAGCATCTGTAGTCCGTACAGCACCAGTTAGGCATAATCACCTCCTTTCATGTTGTAGGTTCTTTCGCTGAGGGTTTCGAGGGTCATCCATTCACAGTCTTTCAATCGGACCTGGTACTTCTCCTCAATGTGTTCCCTGATAAACTCCTCAAAGTCATCATAGGTTTCGCTGAGTCTCTTCTCTTCTTCGGTGAGCTTAATCTTTACAATCTCGCCCACACAATAATTAAGCAGGATTAAATAGTTCGGTTCCATTTTGTTGTTGTTTAATTGATTCTGTAACTTCTAATAAATGTGATTGTATTCGCCGTGGGATGCAGACGGGTTATTCTATGGCGGGCGGTAAGCTGGTTTATGATGTTCAGATCCACCGCCACCTTCATACCGTCTGGACTATCCGGCGTTTTGACAAGGAATTCATATCGGATAGTCATTGTTGTTTGGTTTTGTGTTGTTCTTTCTTGGGCATAAAAGGGTCAAAAAATGGGCGGACAATACACAGTGACATATTTTTTTATTATTTGGGCATTTTTTAGTAGTCTCTTATAATATATTATAGTTAAAATAGAGTGAATATGCCCACATGGATAATAGTTAATGCCTTAGTGTGTATTGTCTGTAGGAGAGCATGTAATGGTCTCCTAGGGGTCATAGGTATTCATTCTCTTAGGTGGTAGCGTTTGATAAGTCTTTGTACCGTAACAGGCTTGAACTTGCATCCTTTCGAGGTCTGGAATCCTTCTTCATTCAGTGTGTCAGCCATCTTTTGAAGTGATAGACCTTGACCGACCAGAGACCGTAGTAAAGCGACAGCCCTCTTGTTGTTGGGATTCTCATGGGCTTTCCTACGGTTGGTCTCGTTGCTGGCCTCGATAGCTTCATGGTGTTTGTCCATCAGGTGTTCGGGATTGCCAAGAGTAAAACCCCGACTCTTCTTTGCATTTAGTGCCTGTCTTGTCCTCGTGGCTGTGAGTTCTGCTTCATATTGGGCTATGGCGGAAACAATGTGTATCATCATCTTGTTGGCCTGTGGGAAGTCGCAGAAGACAATTTCCACGTCAGATTCGAGAAGTTGGGAAGTGAAGGCGACGTTTCTAGAGAGTCTGTCCATCTTTGCCACAATAAGGTTCGCTCCGGTCTTTCTACATAGTTCCAGGGCTTCTTTCAATTTAGGGCGATCGTTATGTCTTCCGCTCTCCACCTCGACATACTCGGCAATGGGTTTTCTGTCTCGTAGGTGCTTTTCGATTATCTCCCTCTGTGCCTCCAATCCAAGTCCTGAATACCCTTGTTTCTGTGTGCTGACCCGAAGGTAAGCGACGTATTGGTTTTTGTTAGGCATGGTGATTAAGGTGTTTGGTTGTTTGTCTGAAATAGAAAGAGGGCTATGATACTCTCGATTATTGGTTTTCGATTTCTCATAGCCCCCTCATTGTCGGTGGTGTTAGTTGGTGGCATCTTTCAGTTTGTCGGCATACTTTCGATAGACGTACTCATAGAGGATAGACTTGACGCACCTTACCTTCTGAATCTCGGTGTAGGTGAAATAGTAGGTTCTCGGATTGCCTCTCATGTCGTCCCCCTGATATTGTCCGTTGTAGTCGCCGGGGAGGAAAAACTTGTGCCAGTCCTCGTAGATGGATGTGTCGGTGTTCTCGTATTGCAGATAAAGTTCCACATACAGCTTCCCCTTGTCGTATTCTATTCCTTCAAAGGTGCTGTTCCAAGAATTGCTCCGTCTGCGTTCACGGGCGATGTTAAGGTGTTTGTTCCTTTTCGAGCCGTAGAGGAAGGTGCCGGTCTCCTTGATGATTCTTACGATGGTGGATTCCTTCACTTTCATCACTTCCTTGGCCGTCAGCAATTCGATAATCTCAATCTTCTTCTCCGGCTTGTATCTCTTGAACAGTTCGATGTTGATGTCTTTCATAGTATAGAGTTTTTAGGGTTATACGGTAATGACAAGGCTGGGCGAGACTCTGCTGGTACGCATATAGTCTTCATAGTTAAGATCCGGATAGGCAAGCTTGAATGTGGCGAAGTCAAAGCTGCTACGTGTCGATGCAAGCTTACGGGTTATCTTCATCGTGTCAGTCTGCCAAGATCGGATGTCAAGTGCTTCCATCCGCTTCATTATACTACCCTTAATCTGGTTCAGCTGTTCCTCCACGTTGGCCTTTGTTTCAAGAAGGTTTCGAATGAGAGACTCCTGCCCCCTGATATCAAGAGGTACGTCATAGGGATTGTTGAACTGCTTTCCTTCGAGATAGGTCTGTAACAGTTCCTCACAGATGTCGCTGGGGATTCTCTGGACGGGGATGATTTCTGAGATATGGTCCTTCTCTGTCTCCCGAAGGTGAATGATGGCCAGGTTTCTAATCTTGGCTTCCGGATTGGCAAGGGTGAAGAAGAAGGCATAGATGGACAGTTGGTATCGGGCCTTCATCAGGTTGTCGTTGGTAGGTGTCGCCCAAGTCTTGATGTCGTAAAGGTCAAAGGTACAATCATCAACTCTCGCCACAAGGTCAATACTTGATGCCCAGTGTTTGAGGTCAGAGACAAGGTACTCATTCGCTTCTGCCACAATACCGTTTTCCTTGCAAAGACGGATATAGGACTGTACTTGTGGGGAGTCATCGTTGTACCATTCGTTGTTAAAGCGTTGAATGGACTTGTGAATCTCGTTGCCCCGCTGCGTTGCCTTTTCGAGGATGGCAGTGGGGATGTTGTCATAGGCGTTTGCAAGTCCTAGCTGGGTGGAGATTGCGTTGGTGATTCCTGACAGTTCGGTTTCACCAAGGAAATAGCGGTGTTCGTCCTCTAAAAAGGTAACGCCGCAGTCTTTGAGTTCGATTCTTTGTTTCTTCATGGCTATTTCTGATTTTGTAAAGCCTGTCTACGAAGGGTAAACATGGCCTTGATTTCCGGGTTTGATTCTACTTCCTGCTGATGCTCCATATAGAGGGACAGCAGTGCATTCACGTCCTTTGAAGCATTGATGGCGTTCTTGATGGCAGTATTCTTGTCGACGGGAGCGGCCTGACGTGTAACTGCCTTGGTGGTAGAGGTAGTGGCTTTTCTGGTCGTCCTTCCCTGGCTATACTGGTCGCTGTCTATCTCCGGGGAATCGTCTATGAGGAATAGTGCATTCATGGAATACTTTCGTGCATAACTGGAAGCTGCCCCACTGATTTGAGCGGAGTCCATGCCTGACTTCTCGATGGCGTGCTCTGCTTCACTTGTAGTGGATAAAGTCTCACCCTTGTCATTGAAGAAGGTGAGTGTGGTTTTGAGGAATGTACGGCCACAGTGCTCGACTACGTTATCATCAAAGCGAATGCCGCAGTTGTGTTCGGCCAGGAGTGGTTTGAGAGCGGCCTGGATGTCCTCCAAGCTGCGATACTTGAATTTGCCGAATTGGTTGTATTGATTTTTCGGCACATTGAGTCTTTGCTGAATGTCGATCAGCGATTTTAATAATTCTTGCATTGTTGTTGGTGTTTTTGATTATTGATTTAACTGTTTTTACATTTGCTAGAGGTTCGTCTAATAAGTGTAATATTTCGGGAAAGGCACAAAAACGAGGGTCTGCAAGATTTCTACTTTTGTGATAGTTTACTTTCTTACAGACCCTCCGTTTTCATGGGTTTGAGGTTTTGTGCTGTTCGGGCTTATGTGATATTTAGGTCTGTATGATAAAACCGTGTTCGTCACAAATCCGTTTCTCATAGTTTTCGGTTTTCTCCACAGCCTCGTCTATCATGGAAACGAGCTGGTCTAGGAAAACCTCTTCGTAGATAATCGGCGGTGTGTCATCGTCGGGAAAGATGTCGATACGGAACAGGTCGGGAATCGGCATATAGGTGATCTTGACCGTCCCCTTAACCTTGAATCCTTGGACATGGAACTGGAGTCCTCTGGTGATTGTCTTGACTGTCTTAGGGTCTATTCCCCAGCTCATCATTATCTCCGGCTGGCTTTTGAGGATAGTCATGATGTAGTTGGCCATCCCGATGTCTTCTTCTGTTGCCATTCTAACAGTCCTCCTTTCCGTAGTATTCCTTCATGTAGCAGCTCTCACATAGGCTGCCATAGTCGTTGGCATCGCTCCTGGACATGGGTCTGCCACAATAATCGCAGTATCTGACGGTTTCTTCGTGTACATATCTGGCCACCTCGAAAATGGAAGGGCCGCTATGTTCTAAGGTGATTTGCGGTTTCTTGGTTTTGCTCATAATGGTAGGCGTTTTAAAAGAATGAAAAATTCAGATAGTTATTGCTGGGGTCGGATGCGTTGAGGTATTCGGTCATTATCTCCAGCATACGTCCGGGGGTGAGGCTTACACGTTTCAGAGACTCTTCGATTTCTCGTTTGGCTTCCGGTTCTTGGGAGTTGAGTGTCGCCAGCTTTCCCATCCCGGTCCGCCATTGTTCTTTGCCGACTTCGAAGTCATGTTCATACACGTCTCCGGTATAGTCTATCTCAAGAGCGTCCAGAATATAGTGGAACTCTTCGATCAGATAGTTGAAGTAGTCGATGGAAGCGTATTGGACATCGTACTTTTTTGCTACATGGAGTCTACATCCCATTTCGCACCTCCTCTCTCTCTAAAGTGTCCGTATCGCAGCCCGCCATGCTGATTTCGTTGACGATGGCATAGTAGTCCTCCTTGGTCAGACTGGGATATGTGTCTTTGTAGGTCTCCCAAAAGAGGTCGGCAGGTATTCCGGGTTGGTAATCGAGGTAGTCTGAGATGATTTCGTACATTTCCCAGTATTCGTCTTCCTTCTGGTATCTCTTGTCGTATCTTCTCCAGTCCAACCCGAAACAGCCGTAGGAGTTGTCGATATGGGGGTACTTCTTCTGGCATTTCTCGATGATATGGCAGACAAAGGCAAGGCAGTTCTGTAGCTCGCTCTTGATGGTGAACTCCTGGTCTGTGTGGGGCTGGTAGTAACCGCAGGAAATGTTGAGGGCACAGACAGAAAGACCACGCTCCTTTAATGTGGATACGTCAGTCAGAAGGCCATGAGTCTCTTTATAGCCAAACTTCTCGTAGCCTATGTCGGCAAGGAATTCGTCACTGCAAAGCTCTCCCATTACGGAGGTGATAAGGTCGTTCCCGTTCCGTCGGTCGCATTGTATCACGAATCGGCAGTCATAAAAGAAGGAAAGGTCCACGGCGCTGCTTCCCACACATCCTATCTCCTCGCCCATGAAGAAGGCGCACTTGATGTTGTCGTATCTCTGGAGGCATTTCAACGCCACCCAGATTCCATTTTTATCGTCAGCCCCAAGTCCTTCTTGTTGCTTGTTCTTTAAAGAGAAGCCAAGGATGTAGTCTTTGGTCTCGACGGCTCTAAAGTCTTTGCTGTGGGTGTCCTGTACCTGGTCCATATGGGCTACTACACAGGGGTATTCGGTCGCACTGCCTTTCACGACAAGCAGGTTCCCGGTTGAGTCGGTGGTGACGGTGGCTCCCTGTATATTGTTGAGGATCCACCAGCGTATAAACTTTCTCATCCGTTTCTCTCTCTTGGAGGGCGAATAGATTTCGTAAAGTTGTTTGAGTAGTTGCATATTTTTCCTTGTGTTGTGAGAAATGGGAGAATAACATTATATATTTCAGTCATTCTCCCTCTCGGTTAATAATTTAGGCGGCCATCTTCTTGCGGTAATAGAAAAAGGGCTTGCCTGTCCTTTTGTTGATTGTGTCGTAGAAATCACCTTCATATATAAAGGCTTCCTTACGTTCAACCAAAGTAGCCAGCGTCTTCTTGCTGATGGTAAAGGCTTCGTAGTCTTTGATGCCTTTGTTCCAGCGGTAGAGTTCGGTGATTTCGTCCTCATCCTCGAAATACTGGTGGTCATACTCGCTCCAGTACCAGTTTTCCTCCTTGTAGGCATTCTCGGCCTTCTCACGGCATTTCTCACAGCAAAATTCCTCGTCCAGCAGTGTGGAGTAGAAGCCATGTTCTGAGATATATGCTTCCCCGCACTCTTCACAGTCTCTCAAGTCGTCGTTATAGACAAATCTTTGCTCTGACTCAATCCAAGTGAAGTCTTCAAGCCTTTCCTCGTCACAGGTTATGATATGGCCGCCCATAAGCACATTGACTAGTCCGTTAGGGGTGCTGCAGTTATGATACTGATCGTAGTTCATCTCTTCTTCGTCATCGTCATCATCTTCTTCATCACCGTCTATGCTACCTTCGGTCGTGTCGAGGCAGTAATGATATAGGAGTTCTGAGTGGTTGTATGCCCTTCTCTGGTCTATGTCGTACCACTTGAAAGAGTCCTGATAGGAGAGCGTGTCATAGGTCTCCAGGTTGCAGTCTATGTAGAAGCGTTTGTCGGAAAGGGATTTTCCTTCGATGTCCACGAATTCTGAAGCATCACAGCATCCGGCACCCACTTTCTTGTAGCCGTCTATGTGTCCTTCTCTGATAAGGCTGTCGATAAGGGCACGTTTCAATACGTCATTACAGTCGGAGGAGTACTGGCGTTCTGCAAGCCTCCATACCTTGCCGTCCTCGTCATAGCATTTGTTGTAGATGATGCAGCGGGCGATAATCCTGCCCTCTTCGTTGGTGAGATAGGCGGCTGACGCGTCCACGGAGACAGCGTAGAAGGAATCAAGGTCTTGGTCGACCATGCAGCTGTGAAAATCCCCCTCGCAGCATCCAGAGGAGTAGATTTTCTTGAACTCTTGACTGACGGTGAGCTGGTTCTTGGGCATGGCTCCCATACAGTAGGTCTGCCATTCCTGAGTGAACTCTTCACATAGGTACCCTAGGACTTGTTCGGGGAGCGTCCGTCCGAACTCTGTTTCAAGGATAAGGGCGCGGAGCAGTTTCCCGGCCTTCATCTTGTAGACTTTGCCGTTGTTGTGGTTGATGTAGCGGACGGATTTGTTGTCTCCGTCCTCACAAAGGCCTTCCATGTTGTCTGTCTCGTAGGTGTCAGAATGGTAGGTAGTGTTGATGAGCTGGACGGGGTATTTCTTGTCCTGCCCGCTCTTTATGATACGCTGCGTCATGACCTCTTTGAGCTGGGACATGGAGCTGATGTGAAGAAGTGAGTAGTCGTTGGTGATCCGTGCCTGGTGCAGCAGGTCTTTGTTCTTCAGGTAGGCGAGGAGTATCTTGTTCTTTCTGGACTTCTCCCCGTTGCCGTGTTCCACTATGCCGAAATAGGCCTGGAACTCAAGGTAATTGTCAAATTGGTAGTATAGCATGTTGTTCTTGGTTTTTAAAGGTTTGAAAATCTGATAAAACAAAAAGAGGGGGAACCAATACCACGTTTGTTTGTGATAATGATTCCCCCTCGGTGGGTCGGGAGCAAAAAGCCCCCTATGAAAGGAACCAGGAGTAGCCCTCTTCGTCTGTTCCGTTGAGGGCGTTCTGGATTCCTAGAGTTATGTCTAGAGCGTTTTGATTGCGGTCTGTGAATTTGTCAATATAGCTTGACTTCACTGCCTCTGTCATCAGCTGTAGGAAGTTCCAGCATGAGATACCTTCCTCACCCTCTCTTTTGCGGAAGTTGGGGTTGTTGAAGTATCCTCTGACTGCTTCGTTTACTGCCTGGTCTCCGATAAGAAGATTCGGCAGGGTGTGTTGTTCTGCTGTCGGGAGTGCTTGATATAATCTCATACGCCCGATGATGTTGCAGAATTGTTGTTCGCTCATTCTCGTTGTCTGGAGATTGGCGAGCTGCGTCAGGATGTTCTCTCGCTCTGGGTTGAATTTGGTGAATAGTTCAATGGCCTTCTGAAACACGTCGGCTTCTGTGAGGCATTGTATTACACCACTGTTTCCATTGCAGGTGAGCATCATGTTTGAGCATACCCGTACCTGCCAGCCCACAAATACTTTGAAGCGTTGGGGCGTGGCAGTCCGGTAGAGTTGGTCGTCGGCATAGTTGCGTACCCCACCGATGGTGAGGTTTACAATCTGTCCGTTGACTTCACGACTGAGACCTACAACATGGCTGATGAATGCCATGCGTTGGTAGTAGATGGTCTTGTCGTTTTCTGTCAGTTCGTTCTGTTTCTTGTGGATCGCCTCGGGCCGTCTCCCTTGAATGGGGTGGCTGGTTCGGATTTCCACAGGAGTCAGGTTTCCAAAGACCTGTACGGCAGCGGTTCTCACCGTCTTGATGAAGTTGGTGTGTGAGATGGTCAGGCTGTTGTCCGCCCAGGTCGGGATAAGGTTGTTTGAGAGCTCTTCAAGCGTTATGGCGTTTGTGTTGCTCTCGATGAAGTTTGGGTGATTGTCAGGGTCGGGGCTGTCGATGGCCTCGGCTGTTGCTGGTTCGCCCAAAGGAAATTGTCTGTTTAAAGTCAGTCGCCCCGGTGACGGGACGACTGCTGTCGGTTGTGTTGAATAGTCCATTACTCTGTTGAAGTGTTGGTTTCTAATTCGGTTTTTGTTTTCTTGATAGGCTTTACCATCTGCTTGCGGATCTTTCTTGAATTACGGGCAAGCACTAGCAGTACCTCTAAGATGGAGATGATGACTATCTCCCATTTGTCTACTTGGGAGGCGTTCATTCATTATTATTCTCCTGTTGTGTGGCGGCTTGTGCAGCAGCCACGGTTCTTTGTGCCTTTTCAAGGCGCATCTTGTTGATTTGGTCTTTGAGCTCAAGGCCCATCACGGCGAGGATCACCAAGTCTGTGGTGACTCTCACGATTTTCATAAATGTGTTCATGTTGTGTTGTTTTGGTTTGTACTATGTTTATTGTTATTTATATTCTATTTTATTGTAATCTATGTTGTTATATCATATATAAGGCTTTCAGGTTATAATTTTTCGGGGTCATTTGGAAAAAATCGTGGAAAGATTTGTTATTTTTTAAACAGAACACTATAATAATGGTATAAATTAAACAATATTATAATTATGAATTCAAAATTAATAAAAATCATTTTGTCAATGCTCATGTGTGCAGTTACCATTTTTATCCTCCACATTCTTTTACCATCATTCCCACAATTAATTATTATTATGGAAATAGTTATTGCCCCTTTGGAGCATTTATTTATTGACTTTTTGTGTGAGATATTAACAAATAGTAAGTAAAAACCCAGGTGTCGTAGCGAGCAGGATTACCGTCTTGGTTGGCAGAACTTCAATTGGAAGACCACTCGATTCAATATTATTCCGTACTTCCAGATTGTTTTTTTTCTGCAAGGTGGAATGAGGGGGTGGGTAGGACATCACCATTTCGCTTTTCGTTGCCAACAGCAAGTATATGTCGATGCTTGTCCAGCAGAATGTGAAGTTATCCTACGGTGAGAAATGACTGCTCTCGTTGGCACGTCTTTTGATGGGCTACAACCGCTTCTTGTTGCTTGACGAGCCTACTTCAGACGTCAACTCCATGTATTTAGTGAACACTAGGGGCATCCTCCGTAGTATAGTGCACTAGGAGTGATGGTTCTTTTGATAGAGCATAATATGAACTTCGTTTGGAATTGGACCGATACTTGAGCCCTTTGACGATGAAACGTTATCCAAAGTAGAGGCTACAGCAGAAGTCATGGACGATTAGTATGTCATATATATTTACTTTTAAGAGAGAGAAAGTAAAAATACAGACTAATTGTGGCGGATACAATTAGACCTTGTTCTGATGTTGCATCACGTCCGACAAACTCATGGGCGGTCAGCGGCATGAGTTAGGTTTGGACAATAATACCCCTCACTAACAACCCGCATCTCATCTTTTTCGACGAGCCAAGTGCAGGTTTTTCACCTAAGAATAGAACAAGTAAAATAGATGGATAGTATATTTCAATAATAATAAAGTGAGATGTCTATTATATTGATTGAGCAAAATGTTGCAATGGTGTAGTGTTTTTTTGAAAAGGTGAATTTATTATTGAACAACTAACAACTCTCCAAATAGATAATGTTGTCTAGAAAAAAAGAAAACAATATATAATTCAAAATACATAGTCTTATGAATACGCATTTTATTATTATGGTAGTTATTACTTTTATTATCCATCAAGCGCCGCCCACTCTTAACAATAATCCGATGAACAATCAGGTTAACGTTGAAGAACCACATCAATACGAGGTTGATAAGAACGACCAGACTTCAGTAAATGGAACTAATCCGACGGAGTCTATAATTGACATCTTTGATTTTTATGACCTCATTCGGTTTATGTTTTATAGGACCGTTTGGGAGTTACTTGTGGCGTTTTTGAAAAAAATCAGTGAATTCGAGATGAAAAAAACAAGCGATACAAAAAATGAAAAATGTGAAACTGATAGTTTTGGGTGAAGGTGGGCATGCCGCTTATAGTTATGCACACATTATTAAGTTTTTTGTAAAAAAGAAACCACCCTCTTCGGGTGGTTCTCTCAATCACAGGCTGACGATAGGACGCTTTCGGAGAAATGCTTTAGCTCCTTATACGCTCGAACGTCGCCAATCAGTTAAAGCTCGGTCTGCTCTTCGCAACGAGCCCTGATGTGGTATGCCTGTGATTGTATTGTTCTTGTTCTTTTATTATTAGGTTTATTATTCGTTCAATTATAAGGGTTTCGAAGCCTTTTCAAACGGTCCAACCACTCTCGACTTTGACGCGGAGCAGTTTGAAAAGATGAAGCGGCTGGACAAGGTGCTGGACAGGCTGAACAAGGTGAACGGGACAGAGACGGTCATCTTGGGGTCGCAGCAGTTTAGGGGCAAGGATAGCAGCGGGAAGTCGACACGGTTTGCCGATGCGATAAAGCATGAGTTTAAGAGTCCCAACTACACCACCCGCTGGAGCGACATTATTGAGTTGAAGTAGAAATTATTGAGCAAGCCTTTGAGCTCTTGTTTTGCAACCATTAAATTACATTTTTGGTGCAAAGTGTTCATTTTTTGCCCGTTTTTCTCAAATGGCTATAATAAGTAGTAGTAGTACCAACTACTACACTATGACAATGAGAAAGAATAAGAACTATAAGGAGAACGACAAATGAATGTCGCTCTCCTTTGGAGTTATTATATTGTTTGATTCATTAGAGTTTGAAGAAATCAGGTACTTCAAATTCAATCTTAGGAAATGACATGCTCCAATCGTTCCCATTATCCAGAGGTGCGTAATCTTTCATTGGTACCTCAGAATTTAATCCGTGAAGTTCGTCTTCGTAGTCGTGGATCCATTTTTGTATGGTTCCCACTGAAAGGTCTAACCCATGATTGTGGAGCACAGCTTTGTTTCTCCTTATTGATAATTCTGGGTCATAGTATTGAAGGAAAAGCCTCTTTTCTTTTTGCCGTTGCTGTCTCTTTTCTTCCCTCTCATCCTGTTTAGTCTTTTCCTTATTTGGGTTGGTGGTTATTTGATTGTCTGCGCAGAATCTATATAAAGTGCTTAACGGTATGTCAAGCATCACGGCATTCTCAGCGACAGTCATCGTCCTATCATATTTTTGGTCTATCTCACGCCACCGTATGCTTTGATTTATCCTCTGTATATCGCCATTTGTAAGCGTATATTCCCCATTGACGATAAACTTTGGTCTGTTCGCTCTCCAGTATTCTATTTCCCAGCTACAGTAAGATACAAGTTGCTCCTCCGTCATCTCCATCGCCGTTTTGACCTTCCTTTTCAAAGTATCAAGAGCAATCACCCCATCGCTATTGTCGAAGAAACGCTTCAGGTCCACATAGAGGTTGAACAATAGTGTATTTGCATCAATGTCGGGATACATCAGGCGGCGTAGACAAGCGTTCTTGAATAGTTTTTTCCTCCGTTTCTGCCCATCCACCTGTTTCTCCTGATAATACCAGAGTTGAAGGTGGTTTTCGTCGGTCATCTGATAAGTAATATAGGGCCATTCTGGTTGCTCTGTGCGGTAGACATAGCGGTAGCGTGTGGAGTAGTAGTGCATGAAAGTGCCATAGTCCATCGTGGCCATATCCCTCGTCATCTGCTCGTCAAAAATCACAGCCGACGCAGTCCCTATTTCTATTGTTTCTTCTTGTTGAGGTACCGCAGGGGGGAAGTCTGATGGAAAGTATATGAGATTTGAAACATACGACTCGTTGTTCCCATACACTCCATTCATGTACTGGCTCATTCTGGTTCCGCAGTCATCCTCCATGGGTTCCGCTGTATCCTGTATAATCTGGTTCATTATTGTAGTTGAAACGTGAACAAATTCACCCTTGTCAAGTACGCTACTCATCACATATACCAACCTGAATCTTCTGGACACAACTCCATGTTTTGGTATGTTGTCGGAATAGCTCATGTAAACGCAGGTCGGTGGGTAATGCAGCGTGTTCAAGTACTCCACTATATTTGTGAAACGGGTGTTGTCCACATCTACAAATATCACCTGACTACCGCGAAAAAACGTATCACTTTTAAAGTTCAACTTCATACATCCGACGTTCCCTCCTTTCTTATAGACAGGATAGCTTTGGAAATACTGTCCTGTGGTTGTTTTTACCCAATATTTTTGGTTAGGGTCGAATGTGAATAGGTTGCAGAATGTGTGTCCGTCCAGTGCCAGATTCATGAATTCTGGTACGGTTAGGCAGCATTCATAGAAGGCCATTTTTTCCTTCCCGACAGCTTTCGCCCCGTCTCTCGTCAAGCAGGCGGCAGCGACGCTTTTTTTCTCATAGTTGTCTCGGCTTACGTTAATCCGAAACCTAAAGTCATTCATTTCTATCATAGATTGCAAATGATTAATTGTTTGGTTAGATAATAATGCTTCCAAGGCCGTGCGCGGTGACGAAAACAACATCCCCATTCTTCACGGCATTGTTGTATCTGCTATGGCCAATCTTACGTTTGGCCTCTTTGCGATTGTCATAAATGGTCCCTGTGGGTAAGTACTTAATTACTGTCCTTGTCATATTGAATAAGATTAATGGTTTGTGGTAGCGCATCGCTTTCCATAATACAAGGGAATGGGAGCTTCAAGAGTGCAAAAGAACGATTTCGGAATGCATCAAAGAGGGGACAGAAGAGTCGCCTAGGATGATATGGATTTTAACATTTTGAAAAGGTGAAAACGTTTTCCAAAGAGACCATATGCCCCCGGCAAAACCGCCATGAGAGAGAGGTGAAAAGCAGTTTTTCATTTCACATAGAAATCTGAATTTCAATATAGAAAGTGAAAAATAGCCGTGAAAACGTGAAAAGGCAGGCTGAAAAGCGATTGTCTCTTTGTTTTTCAGACAGATATTAACAATTCACAGAAAATGTCCCTCTTCAAAGGGTGCGAACTGGCCATTATTATTTCTGTACCATATTACAATAAAATGAGCCGTTTTGCGTTAGCATCTAAAAGTTTTAGTGATTGATTTTTTGATAGAAAATATGGCAGCAAAGAAAATAAAAGCAAAGGTAAATATTCGCAAACTCGAAACTGAACTGTGGGAGTCGGCTGACCTTCTCCGTCAAGGTAGCAAGCTCACCAGTAGCCAGTACTGTATGCCCGTTCTGGCATTGCTCTTTCTGCGCTATGCCTATAGCCGGTACAAGATGGTGGAAGCCGAAATCCTGCAAGGCCGTCCTACCCGTGGAGGCAAGGTGATGCCAGTAGAACCGAGCGACTTCAAGGCCAAAAGTGCCCTCTATCTACCCCGTGAGGCACAGTACGACTACCTGGTTAATCTACCCGACAACATCATGAGTCAACAGCTCTCTACCAAGGAGGGTCAACCTATCAATTCATTGGGTGAAGCTGTCAACTATGCCATGCAGCTGGTGGAGGCTCAGAGCGAACAGCTGCATGGTGTCCTGCCCAAGAACTACACCATTTTCTCTGACGATTTGCTGCGTGAACTGCTCCGTATCTTCAACAACAAAACCATCGACGAGGTGGGCGGCGACATCATAGGCCGCATCTACGAATATTTCCTCTCCAAGTTCGCCAAGGCTGTAGCATCGGACGACGGCGTGTTCTTCACGCCTAAGTCGCTTGTGAAGATGCTGGTCAACGTGCTAGAGCCTACCCAAGGTGTGATGCTCGACCCAGCTTGTGGCAGTGGCGGTATGTTTGTACAGACGGGAGATTTCGTCAATCAAGCCGGACTCAATGCCAATACCCAGATGACCTTCTTCGGACAGGAAAAGGTGGAGTACAACGCCCAGCTCTGCCTGATGAATATGGCCGTGCATGGTCTTAACGGCAAGATTATCTCTGGTGACGAAGCCAACTCGTTCTACCATGATGCCTATAACCTTGCTGGCAGATGCGACTATGTGATGGCCAATCCACCTTTCAACGTTGACAAGGTGAAAGCCGAATCTACCTCTGCTGCCGGGAGGTTGCCTTTTGGACTTCCGGGAGTGAATGCCAAGACAAAGGAGATAGGCAATGCAAACTATCTTTGGATAAGTTATTTCTATGCCTACCTCAACGACCACGGACGCGCAGGTTTCGTTATGGCCAGCTCTGCCACCGACAGTTCCAACAAGGATCGCGACATACGTGAGAAACTGGTCAACACTGGTGATGTCGATGTGATTGTCAGCGTGGGCAATAACTTTTTCTACACCCTCTCGCTACCCTGTTCCCTGTGGTTCTTCAACCGCAATAAGAACGACGACATCCGCGACAAAGTGCTCTTCATCGATGCCCGAAACTATTATACCGTCGTCGACCGTACCCTTAACGAATGGACGGAATGGCAGCTGCGCAATCTGCAAGCCATCGTGCGCCTCTATCGCGGAGAAAAAGATAAATACGTCGCCCTGCTGAGAGACTATGACAAGGCTATTGCTGATGCGGTATCCGCTTTAGAGGAGAAGGGTCAACCATTCAGTGAACTTATCGATGAAGATACCCGTGGTCATTTCTGGGGTTTGATGGGATATATTGACAAAGCTGGTCTCGACTATGTTGAAAAGAAACAAAGTATCGAGACTCAGATTAACCAAACCAAGGGGTGCATGAAAGCCGCAGAAAAGAGCATTGAGAAGCGCAAAGTGAAAGCGATGCGTCTGGCTGGTGAGGACTTCTGCGATGTGCTGTCCGACATCATTACCACCATCGACGAACGTGAATGGTTAGTGTCGAAATTTGGCACCGACGGAACATATCAGGATGTCCTCGGTCTCTGCAAGATTGCCACAATTCAGGATATAAAAGAGAAGAACTACTCGCTCACTCCTGGAGTCTACGTTGGAGTGGCAGAACAGGAGGATGATGGGGTGGACTTCCATGCCCGAATGAACGAGATACACGCAGAACTGGCACGGCTGAATAATGAGGCCAATTCCCTTATGGACGAGATACAAAAAGCATGGGAGGACATGGCATGAGCGAGTGGAAGATAGTTAAACTAGGTGAATTGTACACCGTACACAATGGTCTCTCCAAGGGCAAACAATACTTTGGTAGCGGTTATCCATTCCTTACTTTTTCGACTGTCTTCAATAACTATTTTTTACCAGACGAGTTGGATTCATTGGTTCAATCATCTGACAAAGAAAGAATTGCCTGCTCCATTGAGAAAGGAGACGTGTTTATCACGCGGACAAGCGAGACAATGGATGAACTTGGAATGAGTTCTGTTGCTCTAAAAGATTATCCCAATGCAACCTATAATGGTTTTACGAAGCGTCTTCGCCCAATAACCAATGACGTTGAACCAAAGTATATAGGGTACTATTTGAGGTCACCAAAATTTAGAGGTAAATTCATGGCTTTTTCTTCCATGACAACCCGTGCCAGCCTCGCAAACGAAGATCTCCTTGGGATGGAAGTCGAATTACCCGATAGGAATACGCAGAAAAACATAGCAACCATCCTTTCCCGCTACGACGATTTGATTGCAAACTACAAGAAGCAAATAAAGCTATTAGAAGAGGCTGCACAGCGACTCTACAAGGAGTGGTTCGTCGACCTCCGCTTCCCCGGCCACGAAAACACAAAGATTGTCGATGGTGTACCGGAAGGGTGGGAGCCTTCTAAACTAGGACGATTGGCAGAGTTTAAGCGAGGTAAAACAATAACAAAGAAAGAGGTTGTTGATGGTTCGATTCCCGTTGTGGCAGGTGGACTTGAGCCTGCATATTATTGTAATAAGTCAAATACAGCTGAACGTGTTATTACGATAAGTGGTTCTGGCGCAAATGCTGGCCATACTAAAATGTATTTTGAAAAGGTATGGGCTTCTGATTGTTCGTATGCGCACTTGGCGACCACCCCATTCCTTCATTTTGTTTACTGCTATCTCAAAGAAAATAAGACTACAATTGATAATATGCAGAAAGGAGCTGCCCAGCCTCATGTTTATGCTAAAGACATCAATTCACTGGAGGTTTTGCTACCGACTAATGGCGCGTTAGATTCATTTGAACAAAAAGCATCGAAAATATTTGATATTATTGCTTCACAACAATCTCAAATCCGCCACCTCACCGAAGCCCGCGACCGTCTGCTGCCGAGGTTGATGAGCGGGGAAATTGAAATCAACTAGCCTATGGAAGACAGAACAGATTTTATAGAATCGCGGTCAGACGTGATTCAGAATATCAAAACACTTTATGCCTACCTGAGCGACAGTGATGACGATGTTGTTAATTGGGCATCAAGTTTATTGAAGAATGGTAGGAATTATGTGATTGAAGTTCTCGACAATCATGTTTTCTTTGCTCCCAGTCGTTTTGTGGGTTACAAGGATAATTCTATCGAGAAACACCAGCGGCATCATGGGAATGGAAATCACACCGACAATGAGCTAAGACAGTATTACCAAAAGGTGGAAGATGAAAGGCTTGACAACCTCTTCCAAAAGCACCTTGCCCAATTTGGATTGTCGTCCGGAGATAAAAAGTATTGGATTCCAAACGATACATCAGTTGATGATATTTTGAAATTTGACAACTATATACCTGTGTCTATGGAAGCAACACATGACAAATACTGGCATATACAAATGCACTTGCCTGAGGGAAAGGAAGGAACGGAAATAGATTCCCGACAATTGCTCCTCGAAAAGGAACCAGTAATTGGTACTGGAGAGTGGAATGATGCACAGTGCCACAATTTTAAAACGATACCACGAGGAAGCATCGTTCTAGTGAGAAGGGGCAGTGAGGCCATTGCCTTGTGTGAGATTATTGGGGATAACTTCTACGACGAAGAACTTGCGGCGAAATACATAAACGTGAACTATAGAAAGGTTCGTATTTTGCAGTGGGCAGAGGATTATAAGCAACCCAGATCCTCGCTTTTTTCGCAGGGAACCTTTAAGTCGTGCAGCTCTACCACTGAACAATATTGGTATATCAACGAATGGCTAAAACACATCAGGAATATGACCTTCATCAGCAATTGTAGCAAACTGTTAAAAGAGAAAAACAACATTATCCTACAGGGCGCGCCAGGAACGGGAAAGACGTATAACACCGCCGCAATTGCACTCGCGGCCTTAGGGGTTTCGGATGTAGACCTGACCGACCATAAGGCTGTCATGGAACGATACACATCCTTGCAGGACAGCCAGATTTTCTTTACAACCTTTCACCAGTCGCTCGACTATGAAGATTTTGTTGAAGGTTTGAAACCTCGCATCCAAACCGACTCTGATGGCAATAGTGTGGGGGTGACTTACGAGCCGGAAGACGGCATATTTAAACGTGCATGTTATGCTGCACAGAATGATGACACCAAAGATATTGTGGAGTGTATTGACGATTACCTTCAAACAATAAAGGGGATTGAAAACAAAAAAGAAATCCCCACAATCACAGGAAAATCTTCTCTGTATGTCTGGTGGAAGGACGGCAATACAACCATTAGTGCGAGAAGTAAAAACTCCCAAAGCAAAAGAGGGGAGGATTACACCCCATCACCATTAAATATTGAGAAGATTAAGCTACAAGCACAAGGGAAGGGAGTGGAGAACAACTGGCAACAATATGCCCAGGCATTTATTGAGGCGGTGAAGAAAGAGTATAGAACTCAGAAGGATAAGCCTGTAGTATTAATCATAGACGAGATTAACAGAGGAAATGTCTCTAAGATATTTGGCGAACTCATTACTCTGCTCGAATCAGACAAACGGAGTCAAGGAACCCATCCTATCAAGGTGATGCTTCCTTACTCGAAAACTCTGTTTGGTGTTCCTTCAAATCTATATATCATTGGAACCATGAACACCACCGACCGCAGTACGGGTACATTGGACTATGCTTTACGCAGGAGGTTCGCCTTTGTGACGCTGAAATCGGATAGAACAGTCGTGGCCAATTACTACGAAAACTTAGGAGAAGATGAGTTGGGAGATACAGCATTGGCTCTATTCGATGACATTCGAAACTTCATTAGCGACCCTAAGCATCTTTGTGGGGATTTTGGTATAGACGACCTCATGGTAGGTCACAGTTATTTTATGGCAAAGACCAAAGAGGAACTATCAAACAGAATCGAGTTTGAGGTTATTCCTCTTATTGGCGAATACATAAGTGATGGTATTCTTAACGTAAAACCCTCGGAGAGAGACCGCGCTTTTTCCTCATGGGTGAACTTGTACCCTGTAGAACCAATTGTAGAAGAAGAGGAAATGCAAGACGAATAGTTATGATCCGGCTTCAGGAACACGACATAATAGAAGGGGTTGTCGCCCCAACATCACGCCTTGACGGGCTGTCGTTGGTGTCTTGGGACAAACCGATGAACGACATGCCTTGGGGTTATTATGCGTCTTTCAAGATTGGGGCGGAGTGGATTGACAACAAAGAAGCATTGGTCGTGACCACTAAACGCGGGATGGAGAATATTGATTTCCTTGGAATGTTCATGACTTGTTTCTCGTCGAATCTTGCAGTCGAAGAGTTCTCAAACATTTATACAATCAACGCCGAACAACCAGGCATTGATGCGCCGTCGTTGAAAGGTGTCGTAAGCCCATTAATTGTACTCCATTTTTTGGGTGTCGTCAGCCGAATCAAAACGCTTAAGAAAGGATATGTACACCATTGCGAAAACTTGAAGAAGATAAAAGGGCGCATATCTATATTAAAGAACGAACGTTCTAATGTGGCTTTAAAACGCTTTGACCGTGTCTATTGTAATTATGACGAATATTCCGTAGATATACCAGAGAACCGGGTGCTAAAAAAAGCATTACTATTTGCCCAACGGTTCCTTGGGAGCATGAGGGAATCGTACCATTCTTATGAAGGTATCAATCATGTGCTGGCACGCTGCTTGTCCTTATTTGAAAGTGTTAGTGATGATGTTGAGATTAAGGATATTCGTATGATAAAAGGACACAAGATATACAAAGACTATGCAGAGGCGATACGTTTGGCTAAATTGGTGCTAAGACATTTTGACTATAGTATCAATAATGTAAGTCAGAGGGAAGAGAAAATCGTGCCTTTCGTATTGGATATGTCGCTTCTATACGAGCACTATGTTTACGGGTTGCTGTATGAGGCGTATAAAGACAAAATTGTATATCAATACCGAGGACAAACAGGCTATCCCGACTTTCTTTATTGTTCCAATGGCTTCAATGCCATCCTCGACACAAAGTATATCCCCAAGTACGAAAAGACCCCATTAGATACTTACGTTGTTCGCCAACTGAGCGGATATGGTAGAGATATTAGCATTTTGAGGAGACTGGGATATGATGATTTAGATGAATCGTCAGTCACCCCCTCGATACCCTGTATAATAATATATCCCGTAGAATCAGGTGAAGGTCAAAACCCATTTGTTGGCAGGAAAATAAGAGAGTTATGCGGCAATAGGGTCCGAGGTCTATCCCAATTCTACAAGATTCCAATTCCTTTACCCACTGTTGAACCATAATACGCAGAGATATGTCATACGATTATAGCGAAGACCAACTGATACAGAAGAGCACTGCCGACCTGCTTGAAAACGAGCTGGGCTGGAAAAGTGTCTATGCTTTCGACAAGGAAGTGCTGGGTCCCAATGGTACACTCGGTCGAAACAGCTACCACGAGGTACTGTTGGTACGCCACCTGCGCAGGGCACTCAAATCTTTCAATCCTTGGCTTACCGACAAACAGCTGCAAGAGGCCGTCGACAAGATGACCGAATACATGAGCAGCCAGACCCTGATGCAGATCAACGAACAGAAGTATGACTATATTCGTGACGGCATACCCATCAACCGCATTAAAGCCAACGGTGAGACGGAAGAGGTGAAAGCCAAGGTTATCGACTTCTCTTCACCCGACAAAAACGAATTTCTCTGTGTTCGCGAGCTGTGGGTGTACGGACCACTCTACCGTCGCAGGGCTGACATTGTGGGCTTCGTCAACGGCATACCTCTTCTCTTCATGGAACTAAAAAACCATGATGTGGAGGTGGTAGATGCTTTCAACGAAAACTATCAGGACTATCTCGACACCATACCACAGTTGTTCCGATACAACGCTTTCATCATGTTCAGCAACGGCCTTTCGGCTCGTGTCGGAACCATCGATTCGAAATGGGAGTTCTTCCACGAATGGAAACGCTTGAAAGAGGACGATGCCGGAAACATAGAGCTACCCACCATGCTGCGTGGCATCTGTAAAAAAGAGATCTTCCTCGACCTGTTGGAGAACTTCATCCTCTATGACCACAGCGAGGGAAACACGGTGAAGATCATGGCTCGCAACCACCAGTATCTCGGCGTGAACCAAGCTGCTGAAATGTACCGTCTGCGAAAATATGTGAACGGCAAACTGGGCGTGTTCTGGCATACCCAAGGCAGTGGCAAGAGTTATTCTATGTTGTTCTTGGCTCAGAAGATACGCCGGAGGTTCGAGGGATCGCCAACCATTGTGGTATTGACCGACCGCGAAGAACTCAACACTCAGATTAGCGATACTTTTGAGAACTGTGGTCTGCTGGGAAAGGCGAAAGCCAAACAGTACATCGCAACAAGCGGAGTGGATTTAATATCAAAATTGAGGGGCAACCCTTCATTCATCTTCTCTCTGATACAGAAATTCAACGACCCCAAGGCGGAACCCATCTATCCGGACCATGACATCATCGTGATGAGCGACGAGGCACACCGCACACAGAACGGCATCTTTGCCGACAATCTGATGCACCTGCTACCCACGGCCAACCGCATTGGTTTCACTGGCACTCCGCTACTCAGCAACGACAACATCACTGTGCGTACCTTTGGCGACTATGTGAGTATTTACGATTTCAAACGTGCCGTGGATGACCGTGCCACCGTACCCCTCTACTACGAAAACCGGGGTGAGCGGCTACAGGAGTTGAAGAACCCTGAAATCAATGAGGAGATAGCTGCCGCGCTGGAACAGGCTGGCGACATGGATGCCTCACAACTGGCTAAATTGGAGCGTGAGTTTGCCAAGGAGGTGCATCTGCTTACCGCAAAGAAACGTCTGCGTGTCGTGGCTCAGGATTTCGTGCGCCATTACAGCGACCTATGGACTAGCGGCAAAGCAATGGTGGTATGCTACAACAAGGTGACCTGTGTGCAAATGTACAACTACGCACAGGAATATTGGCAGCGCGAGATAAAACACCTTGAAGAGGCTATCGACAAATGCGATTCACAGCAGGAGGTGCAGGAAATGCGACGTAAGTTGAAATGGATGCAGGAGACGGAAATGGCCGTCGTAGTGTCGCAGGAACAGAACGAGATAAAGACCTTCCAGGAATGGGGGCTTGACATACTGCCTCACCGCAAGAAGATGGAAGACCGTGAGCTTGACAAGGAGTTCAAGAAAAGCGAAACCAAGCTGCGGGTGGTGTTTGTCTGTGCCATGTGGTTGACCGGCTTCGATGTGAAGAGCCTCTCGTGCCTCTACATCGACAAACCCATGAAAGCCCACACCCTGATGCAGACTATAGCCCGTGCTAACCGTGTGGCAGAAGGGAAGAGCAACGGTCTGGTGATAGATTATATTGGTATCGTAAAGGCATTGCGTCAGGCGTTGGCTGACTACACAGCAAATCCGGAAGGACAGAATGGCAATGACCCGACCATCAACAAAGAGGAACTTATCAAGCACGTCGCTGAAGCCATTGCAGCAGCCACATCGTTCCTGAAGGAGCATAACTTTGAACTTGACGAGCTTATCCACGCCGAAAACTTCATGAAACTCTCTTTGCTAAGGAAGGCCGCTGATGCCATGTGTGTGACCATAGAGGTGAGGAAGAGCTACTGCACCTTCGCCACCACGCTGCTCCGTCTATGGAAGTATATGGACCGCGAGGATATTACCACCGAAATGAAACGGCAGAAAGATGCTATCGAGGCCATATACAAGGAGCTGCAAAAGAAACGCAAGCACGCCGACATCACAGACCTCAGCGTTGCAATCAGCGATATTATAGACGAGCATATAGAGATAGATAACCTGATGGCGGCAGAAAACGACACTTCACGCCGATTCGACATAAGCGGAATCAACTTTGAGCTTCTACGTCGTGAGTTTGCCCGCAGCCGTGAGAAGAATCTGATAATGAAAGACATTCAGGAGCTACTACAGGAACGTATCGCTAAGATGCTTGCTGCCAACCCTTCACGCATCAATTTCTACGAGAAATACAAACAGATAATCTCGGACTACAACAACGAACAGGACAGGGTGACGATAGAAAAAACCTTCGAGGAACTGATGGATCTCTCGAAGAAGCTGTCAGAAGAGGAGAAGCGCTATATCCGTGAGGGTTTCGACAACGATGAGCAACTATCCCTCTACGATGTGCTGATGAAGGACAATCTCACCAAGGAAGACATCAAGAAACTAAAGAAGGTGGCCATAGATCTGCTGGAGAAGATAAAGAAACTCCTCGCAGAAATGGATCACCCCTTCGACAAAGAAGAGACCCAAGCAATTATCATCACAACTATCCGCGATGTACTCTGGCTGGAACTGCCTGAAAGCTATGGGGAGGACCACACTCAATACCGAGAGGCGGTGTACAACTACCTGAGAGACCGCTACGACAGGGCCGCATAAAAAAAATGCACCACCAAATTGGCAGTGCATAAGAATTGTTGAGGAAGGAAGGATCAAGGCTTCTTGAAGTGTTTGTGGGCTCCACGACCACCATTGTGGTGTCCTTTGCCGTTGGAGCCTATCTTGTTGCGTACGGTAGGAGCAGAAACGCCCGTCCTCTTACCGATTTCACGGTCGGAAAGGTTTTGGTCGCGAAGTTTTTGCATTCGCTGGGTTAGGTCGTCATTTTCCACGTCAGACCTAGTTCCTTCGTCGGCACTGTCATCACCTTGTACCCAACATTTGAACAGGTTGTCGATTTCGGAGTTACTGACCTTTTTTACAAACTTAAAGTGAAGATAGTCAGTGTCTTGTAATTCTATTATAAAGGCATCCTTTTTGTTCGAATAGCGTTTCTTGTTGGTGATGAGAGCAACCTGATTATTATCACCAGGTAAGGCAGCTAATGACAACTCCGATTTAGCGAAACGGCTGATGTGGGCAGAGCCAGCCACGTCTTTCATGCGAGGAATGCCATTCACATCCTTCTGGGAGTGGGTCACGATGATGATGGTGATGCGATACCCTTTGTCAAGAGCCTTACGCTGGATGGAGTCAAGTCCGTCGAGGAAAGTTCGGGTCTCTTCGCTGGTCATTGTGGGCATAATGGCATAAAGATTGTCAAGGATGAAAGTGGCATCCCCATCAAGGCCAACAGTAATGTCGTAGATGTGCTGGAGGAGATAGAACACTGTGCGGAACTTACTAGCGGAACAACGATAAAGATTATCACTATACTTTTGTTGGCCATAACGTTGCTTTATATCGTCATCATCAAGTTCGCCGTCATAAATGTAGACCTTTTGGGGGCTAGCATGTTCTGAATTTGGTGGCATGAATTCCGGACTTTTGCCTAGAGCAATGGTGATGGCTAACTGCCAGGATAACGCAGACTTGCCACTGCCCGGAGGACCGACTAAAATTACTCGGTCTCCTATCTTGATAAGTGTTCCCACAAGAGGTAGTGGCTTGTAAGTGCCGCTGCAATCCTCTATATTAGAGTTTAATGGCGTGGGTTTGGGTGGGGCAGGATTGAGTAGTCCAAGAATTTCGCAGATGTGGTTCTTCACGCGCCGATCCTCTTCCTTGGCACGCTTCTCTTCATCGATGGGAGAGAGATTCTGAGAATTGTCGTCATCGCCTGTGTCTCTGTTGTTATCATCCTTGAAACGCTTATCAATCCATTTTTTAGTTGCGTATAGGCCTAACCCAGTCGCCCCCATTGCAATAGCAAAGGGGAGGAAAACGCAGAACATGGTTTTTCGGATGGACTCAACAGCCTCTGGACCATTACCTCCACCCGCTATCTTCCCTATACGGATCCACCATGAACCGCCACTTGACCGATTTGAGTAGTAGTTGAAATTATTCATGTTCTTTCTTTTTTATGTCATCGTAATCGAACTGACTGGTTAATAATTCTTTGTTGATTACTGTGGAGAGGTGCTTCCCAGCCTTCTTCTCGTTGCGCTCAATGCCCATGCCGCTGTGGTAGATGAAGGCAGCTGCTACGGTTCCCCACGGGTCTCCTTGTCCTGCCGACTGTTCGAAGGCTTTGAGTGCCGCCTTGGGGTCGACCCCACAACCATTACCTACCATTAAGCTCTCTCCTTTTCGAGTTGATGCCTGAGCGTTTCCCATGCTGGAGGCACGGTTAAAAAGGTCATAGGCTTCCTTGGAATAGCCACTCTGCATGAGAATGTCGCCCATGTTGAGGATTTCTTGTGCGTTGTCGTGCGTCATGCCGATGGAGTGCATGAACTCTACTTTTTTTTCGTTGGATTGGCTGAGAAGAATGTCATCCAAACCGTTTTTTTTCTTCTTCATATAAGATATTATTAGGTTGATATAATTAATTTATCTTTTTCTTATGATAGGACGTTATAGTTAGGTGGTGCCCTAATACCGGTTATACATTGTTTCATCATGACTACGCGCGTTTTTTGATGATTGAAGATACTACCAAAGCCGCTGCTGTAAATGCTATAAACGGAACAGCACTACTCAAATAATCGAAGAGACAGCTATTGTCGTGATTGATTGTGGTTTGGTGTTGCTTTGGTGCGCCGGCCGTTTGATTGTTGGATGTTTCGGCGTGGCCATCAGTTTTCTCGACATTCACGCTGAGTTGTTGCGGGGACGAGTGATACTGAGGGGTGACGTCGATGTTGTCCCTACCTGAAGTGGCGATAACGTTGGTGATATTACCGCTGTTGTGCCCAGGGATGTCATTGATAATGTAGTGCGTTACAATGTACTTGCCTTTTCTAGTACTTCTGTGACGGTTTACTTTCTTTTTCATGATACTTTTTTTAATTCGTTAATAATATTTTTCTTTCTGATAATCAAACGACTGAATTTTGGTTTGCCGTTCACTTCTGTCAGCTGGTGTCCGGGAGTGTCGTGTGTATGGTCAAGGACAGCGTAGCGGGCTATCATATCCACCACTTCATATTGGTTGAAGTCGAGCTGTTCCAGCGCAGTGATAGGCACCCCCATAAGGCCGTCGTAGTCGCAGGGGATGTCCTCGGTGCGGTCGACGTTGATGGCGGGGTAGTAGTCGAACTGCTGGTAAAGGCTGGGATGGTAGGTGGCAGTGAACAATCGGATGGTTTTAGGCGAGTCAGAATCCAAGTTTGTGAACCATCGAGATAGTCCAGTCAGCTTAACGGTGTTTCCCTCTGGATCAAGAAACTCATTGGGGATAGTGTAGCCGATCCGCATCATTCCATTGGCCAGATAAGGGAACACTTCTTTGTATGAGATTGCAGTCTTAGGTCCGATGACGAGGAACTTCACGCCGCTGCCGATAAGCGTCCGCACAAACTCGCGAAAGAGACTGAACGGTGGATTGGTGACTACGATGTCTGCCTCCTGTAGAAGCTTCATGCATTCTGCACTTCGGAAATCGCCATTTATGCGACGCTTTTTCATTGTCTTGCCGTCATAGTCGAAGAAGTGGCCACCAATGCCGGTTACGATTAGTCGCTTCAGACCGAGATTGTAAAAGTTAATCATAAAGTAAATGACGAAATTGGATGTCGGATCGTCGCAGTTACAGTAGACAGTCTTGTTCCTGAACGAGTAGTGCGGCACCTCTTGCTCAATTGATTGCGACGTGGTATAGTACTCATCATTCTTGGTATTCTTGGCACGAACCAGATGACACTGCGAGACATGTTGGGCAACCTTATGCACGGCGACCTCCTTTCTTTATATATAAAGATGTGTCGTCACTGCTTTGACTCACCTGTTTTGCATCATCGTAATTGCAAGCTTTCTCAATCAACAAGTCTACAGCGGCTCTAATATTCATTATCTGTCTGACAGCATCACTAGCCTCTTTCTTGCTTAGGCCTTCAGACAGTGCCACGGCAATAAGTTCCTGTTGGAAACTATAGTCTGACACCGTTTCTTTTCTGAAACTTTCAACATACATTTTCTTTATTATTTTTTCTTTTGACATAGTCATTATTATTGTTTTTCGACCTGCAAAAGAACGAAAAAAATCAACGCCACTTCTGATTATACAACCTTGTACAGAAAAAAGTGGGGGGAGTACTTAATAATATCGGATAATACAGGATTATACAGCTGATATTCAGTATATAATGATAAAAAACATATTTTTGAAAAATACATCATTATCACAACAGCTCAACCTTTTTTTTTGCACTGCCATATCTTAATTATTATTAAAATGCATAATGAAAACATCTCATAGAGCAAAATAATTTATATACAATCCGTCCGAAATTTTATACCACATTCATCCTCGAGAATCTATTGTAATTGTGAGATAACCCATTATTCCTATTTACATGTTTTTCGTGAGGATAAGAAGCCTGATAATGGTATTAGGGCTTTATTTTGCACGTTTGTCATTTCGAAGAAGCCAGATAATATGACTTTTTTCATCCGTGGCACTGATTTGCATGTATTGAATAAAAAAAAGCCACCCTCAAAGGATGGCCTGATATCAAAAATAGTGGAGATGCCTATTTCTTATTCGTCTTAAATAGTTGTTCTATTATGTTTACAAGTTCTTTGTCCACGTGGTCATCCGAAGCATAGGGCGACCCCATCTCAGAAAAAGGTTTCTTGCCATTAGAATCGGCGCAAAAAAACCTTTTAGCAGCAGGGTACACAGTTGGTTTAACCTTTTTTGCACCAACCTCTTTATATAGCACCCCGCACATGTATAATATGTCGGCTGCCTTTTTACTCTTTCCCCACATTATTTTCTTAATCGGTATAAAGTCTGTTTTTATTTTACGTCCGGTAAGCCTGTACACAAACGTAAGTCTAGTGAGATTGTCTTTGCCTATAAAATCATGGTATTGAAGATAATCAACAAGCCTTTCTATCTTCCCAGCATCTTTACAAAAACTGGCCATGTTAGGAATAAACTCTTCGCTATTCCCCTCTGGTAATGAGAACAGATTAGCGGGAATGGGTATGGCGGGTTCATTTATGGTGATTTGAGTTGTTAACGTCGGGGATGCTTCATTAGGAGAACTGTCTTCTTTCCCAATAATCCCCATGCTTTCTTTGACACCTTGGCAATCCGCTCCAGTATCAAGGATGTCGTAATTAGGAGTATTGTTCTGCGGGTCTTCTCTCATGTCAACAGTTTTGTCCGCACCTAAACTATCTGATTTATTAACTGGGGTGGCAATTTCATTATATTTCTTCTTCTCACATTTCTCATTCTCCATTTTTCCCTTGATGTCAGTTCTAATATCCACTAAACATCCGAGTTCAGAAGGATGTGCAAGACTATATACGTTCTCCAGATGCGAAATATACCCGTCTATGCCGACATGACCTGGTATATATGTTTCTGGCGCTATTTTCCTTAGAGCCAGAGCAATTTCGCATTGTTCCTCTAAATTGCAGATTATTTCCATTGTTTCACAATGTATCCTGCTCTTTACAGCCTTTCTCCGTACATCATCTCGAACAGACAACACAAAGAAGAGGATCACCCGTCTCACCTCTGCCTCTGCATCATCTCCTTTGTTATCCATCAGCGTGAGCATCCTCCTGTCGTCCAATTTGTCGGATTCTCTTTCTATCGTTGCCATCTGTTCGTGTACGACAACATAGGGGTCGTTCCTACCCATTTCTGTCGCGACCTTGGCTGCCAGTTCAACTACCTCTTCGGCAATCATTCGTTCCCAGTCGCCAAAGATGCACCCTCTCGTTTTGCATGATTCTTTTAAGATTGGCGAGATGATGTGACGTTGCAATTCCACATTATAACCATCACTTTCTCGATTGTATATGATATGTAGGTTGTTGTAAACATTGCATAATACTTCAATTACCGGCATAGCATAATTATAACTGTGTTCATCGTCCACATAATCATCCTCATCAATCATTGCGTCTGCAATTGGTGATGCCAACTCTCTGAAAATATCGTCACTAACTGAGATATTATCCTTCCTATTTGTTTCATAGTCTAAGACCAATGCCATTCCGATATAGAACTCCTTCGGGAGCATCTTGGCATTGTCTGGAATAGAAAACTCGCCCCCATATTGCAGCATGTCGACCAAGGCACACCAGTTTTTATCGTCACATAAAGCATGTTTGTCCCTAACCAGGGTCCAAACGCATGAGCTTAGGTCAATGTTCTTTCTTCGATTGCCTACCATTTTCTTTTTCTTCACTATTATTTTATCGGCACTTGGTTTCGCAAATTGGCTCAAATCCGCTCCTTCCATTTCACTTATCGTTGTATAACTGGTCGGAACAAATTCTTTGGAACCTCTTTTTTCCTCAATGTCGTTCATTGTAGTATATTTTTAATTATCTGAAATTGTATTACTTTCTGCTGTCGTCTTGTTCCTGTTGTTGGTTTCTGCCGTCTTCTTTATCAGTTCTTCACACCTTTCCTTGTCGAATACCTTCTTGCCCTTGAATTCTCCCACTAATGCTTCTGCGAGAACCTTTGTAGTCGACACGTGATAGTATGCAGTCGAAGGGGTCACATGTAAGAATTTTGACAGTTCGTTGTAGCCTATCGCGTATTTCTCCGACGGATAGGCTGATTCCCTTGCTTCGCGGCGGTGCATTCTCCTCAATTCATTGGCACGCACTTTTATGTCGTCATAGAAACGGTAGAGGTAGGGGAGGCTGAGCTTTTCCTGTTTGTTCCCGTCAGCGTCGACACGGTAGACTGTGCCACTGCGGTCAAGGTAGGGATAGTAGTGGAAGTACATTATATCGCCATTGTAGAAACACACGGTGAACTTTCTGGCAGTGAGCCTGCGGTTGGTATTACCCTTCTCGTCCACCACATGCATGTTGTCAACTATCATTTTCTTGATATGCCGGTGTATTATCTCGCTACGCATTCTGTCATCTTCGATTCCCGCGATTTTTTCTCGGATTTCAATTATTCGCTTCAGGCCGCTCTCAATACTGCCCACGTCGTCGAGGTTGTATGATGAGACAAGTTTGTCAAGCAGGGTCTGGATATGGCCTATCTCGTTTCTGTAGCCGACCTGCTCTTGCTGTATCTCCCTACGTGCGGTGTCAAGAGAAGCGTATTTCTTGTCCCGGACTTCCTTGCTGATATCGCCGTCAATGTACGCCTCTACTATCCGCTGCCTTTTCCGGTCCAGTTCCCCTAAACGTTCGGCCACGTGGGACAGCTTCTCGTTCAGCAGATGGATTCTTTCCTCATATCTCTGTTTGTCCTCAGCCGCCAATTCAACCACATACCTCATCTCGGCATCCTGTGCCAGATACCATAGCAGACTGTCGACTATGTTAATGCTGATGTTAACCACGGGGCTGCATGGTTTTCGGTTTGTCAAAGGGTTCCCCCTTGAAGTATTGAGCGCGTTGTAGCAGCGATAGTCCACACGGTTGCCTGAAGCGGTAAATCCGCAGCCACACTTTCCGCACTCCAATATCCGCTTTGCGTAGTATACATTCCTCTCCTTGCTGGCATTGACATTGTTCCTGCTGGCAATCTCCCTGCACCTGTCATACTGCTCAGGGGTGATGATGGCAGGATAGGCACGTTCGTAGGAGCAGCCGGGATATAGTTTCTTACGCCCCGTATAGCGTTCGTTCTTCAGTATGGTGACTATCCTGCCAAGGTTCATTTCCTTCATCCCTCTGCTCTTGTATTCCTTAAGCAGTTTCATCGTAGACACGCCGGACTCATATAGGCTGAACAGTTCCCTTATCGTCTCGGCAATGGTGGGGTCTATCTCTATCTTCTTGTTGTCAGGGTTTATCTTGTATCCGTAAGGTATCCGTCCACCGCTGAACTTGCCTTCCTCGGCCAGACGCTTCTTCCCTCGGGCAAATCTTTTGGCCTTTATCTCCATCTCCTGCTTGGCGAGGGTGACAAGTAAGTTGAGGGTGATTTCCGAACCCGTGTTGACCTCGCCGTCGCCATCAAGGAGAGTGAGTTGGGGCACAAAGCAGATAAGCTGTATATGGCTTTTGATGATTTTGTCTTTCATCTGATAAAATGCCACTTCGTTTCGCGCGAGTCGGCTTACCTCCCACACATAGATGGTGGAAACATCCGGCACGTTATTGATGGTGTCGATAAGCTGGTTGACTTCTTTCTGGTATAGTTCGTTCATTTTGATGGCAGATGCTCCCGCTTTACCGATGACAATAAGCTCTTCTGGCCGAAATCCATCGCTCTCGGCTTTCCTTATCAAATCTTGTTGCTGCGTATAAAACTCTTGTTCTGTAGTAGATACGCGACACCATATGATTGCCTTTGCCATATTTTCGTATTTTTCTAAAATGCAAAGATACGAAATAATTTTGATTCTGTAAAATAATTTTAGATGTATAATATCATATATTATATAGACATGAGCACATAACCTCATGCCTTTTCTTATTGTTGTAATCATTGTTTCGTTGGAGGGTAGGAACATAAATTAAATGTATAATGGCAACAAAGAAGAAAAACTTTGAGTCTTTAGATTCATTGAAAAACGTTGAAAGAGTAATTAATGAAGTAGATGAGGCTCAGAAAGACAAAAACAGAACTGGTGTTCAAAGTGCGATTCCCGAAGCTCTTGCTGGTGCAGGTGGAGCAGCCGTAGGAGGGGCAGCAAGTTTTGCGGCTCTATTCTTTGGTGGTAGTGTTACAGGATTAAGTGCAGCAGGAATAACTTCAGGGCTTGCTGCAGCCGGAGCACTTATTGGTGGAGGTATGGCTGCAGGTGTTTTTGTTCTTGCCGCACCTGTGGCAGTTCTTGGTGTAGGTGGTTATGCAATAGTACGTAAACATAATGAAAATAAATTAGCTCAAGAACGGCAACGTCTTTATAATCTTGCATTACAGAAGCATCAAGCTATAATTGAGGAGTTGAAAAAAGATGTCAATATTACAAAAGATAGGGCTGATTATCTTAACCGACTCAATATTCTTTTAACACAAGCTATAAAAGAGCTGAAATCTGATCTTGAACAATAAATAATATGGTACAAAAAGAAGAACAAAACGTAATCAATGTTCTTTCTTATCAAGATGTTCAATTAAACGAGTTGAAGGGAACACTTACGGGAGTACAGGGTGGAATAGAGGAAAGTATTAATGAGTCAGAGAAGGTTCTTAATTCTCTTGGATATGTAGAGTCTATTAAAAATGCAAAAGACAGATCTAGAGAATCCGCAGATGAACCAATTCTAACAGGAATCAATGCCACCCTGCCAGATTGGGACAGTTTATGCGCGGAAGCTGAAAAACATAATAAAGGAGAAGTGGCTAAAATTGAAGACCTTTTTTCTAAGGATGAGTTACTTGATAATAAGAGGTACATTGAAACGTTAAACGAGCAATTCAACTCCGTTTTTAAACTTGACGAATTAGATTGGACAATTTGTGCAGTATCAGCAATAGTATCAGCAGCCATGGATATTCTTCTTGTTGGCATACCTGAAAAGACAAAGTCTGGGCTAAAAGCGGGACCATTGTCTAACTATATTCGTGATTATTTCGATAAGAAATATCCTGAAGAAGATATGAAAAAACTTGGAGAAAAAGCTAGAACAAAGACACCTTATGATGCACAAGATAATAGAAATACAAAGGTTTATGTAGAAGGCCTTTCCCCACAATATCACAGATTGTTACAGTTAGGTCATGACCCACTTTTGGGATTCTTTGTTGGTGTTATGGATATTCTTAGTGGAACGATGACAACAATAGATAAGAGGGGAAAAATAGTGATTCAAGTTATTGATGAATATTCAGGGCGTAAAGAGACTTCTTTATTCGAAGCATTAGGAAAACAATTTAGACATTTGAAATCAGATGTGACCACCAGTATGGGATTGCCAGTACCGCTTATGGGATTGTTCAATTTATTTCAATTTGGTAGTATAGGAAAAGAAGATCAAACAATAGCTGAGATTGTTCAGGGAATGTACTATGAGGGGTATGATTTCATTCATTTTTGCTCAATGTCCATTCCCGTTATGGTGACAGAAATAATAGTTCGTTTTTCATGGGCTGTGAAACGTTTGTCTCAAGGGTATTCAATAAAAGATTCTATTCCTGTGACTATAGGTTCCAAATCTAAAATAAAGAAACCAAAGCTTGAGACAATGCTTTTTGTTGCTCATTCTGGAGCTACTGCGGTTAACGCAGGTAAAATTGTTTTTACCCAAAACCCAATGGCAATAAACTACCCTCAATGGATAGCATGGGCAAAATACGCTTTTCGAGAGCTGAAATGGGAATTAATCAACAAACCAGAATTGCAAAACAAATATGTTATGTCTTTCATTGAAAATGAAAGTGTGGATATTCTTAATAGGGTTAATGAATGTTATGATGATTACTTTAGATTGAGGCATTAAAGCTAAGATTATTGGTTTGCGTAAGTTTTAATTGCTAATTAAAAGAAGCTTTAATTAGCAATTAAAACTTTTGTTGGTTTGGATTATTATTTGTATCTTTGCAAAAAAATGTAAGATATGATAAAACGGCAGGATATATCGCAAACGGTTCTTAGTCAGAGAGAAAATGTATTATCTAATACCGATACTTTTCCACGGCAATTGCTTGGGAATATTGATTTGCAGCATCCGCAATATGCTGATATCATCACTGGCATACGACGTTGCGGAAAGAGTACGTTGGTGGAACAATTGATGCAGCGGTATGCGGAGGATTCGTTTTATTTGAATTTCGACACCCCTGCTTTGTTTGGTTTTACGATTGAAGATTTTCGGACACTTGACGATGAGATAAAGCAGTCGGGCGCACACTATCTATTCTTTGATGAGATACAGGTGGTGACAGGTTGGGAGTCGTATGTAAGGAGCAGGATTGACGCACACAATAAGATTGTGGTGACAGGTTCTAATGCTTCGATGCTGAGTCGCGAGTTGGGAACAAGGATGACAGGCAGGCATATCAGCCATAGGTTGATGCCATTCTCATATTCCGAATTTATTGGATACAAGAAGTTGCAGGCTGGGGAAGATAGTTTGAACCAGTATATGCAACTGGGTGGATTCCCGGCCTATTTGCAGACCGAAAGAAAAGAACTGCTTTCGGATTTGGCAGTGGATGTGCTGTATAGAGATATCCTTGTCCGCTATGGCCTAAGAGATGAGCAGTCGTTGAAGAATCTGATGACGTTCTTGATGGGGAATGTAGGCAATCTGATTACCGGCAACAAACTGACTCAGACTATCCGCGTTAAATCGGCCAAGACGGTGTTGGATTATATGGCGTATATGGAGAATGCGTATCTGCTTTTTTCAGTACCAAGGTTTTCTTTCTCCTATCGTTCGCAGTTGGTGAATCCGAAGAAGGTGTATTGCGTGGATTTGGGACTACAGTCGATTCTTTCCCCGTCCTTTTCTGAAGACAGGGGACACAGGCTGGAAAATCTGGTTTTTATTGAACTATACCGTCGGGAACGAGAGATTTATTATTACAGCAATAATGGTTATGAATGTGATTTTGTCGTGTGTGATAATCAGAGGCCTGTATTGTTGATTCAGGTATGTGAGGAGATTGTGATTGACAATCAAGACCGTGAGTATGGTGGACTTGTTGCCGCCATGAAAGAATTGCAAGTGGACAAGGGGGTAATTCTTACGATGAATCAGAGTGATACGGCTTGTGTTGACGGGTATTCGATAGAGACAATACCCGTTTGGAGGTGGATAACAGAATCTGAATAGCAGTGATTCGAAAGTCCCCCTTTATTGTGTTTCTTATGCCTGGTGAATGGGACACGGCCGGTAGCTTTCGGTGCCGGCGGGATGAAGTGCCAAGTTGCCGGCTATGGCAAAAGGCTGCAGGTAGTGGTCGCCCTCGGGGGTTACGAGGCTGACGTTATCGCCGGTTTTGTCGTCGGGCTCGACGTAGACCATCACCGTCTGGTTGTTGAAGGGCAGCGGCACGTCGTTCTGAACGGCTTCACCAAAGGGGTACCAACCGTAAACTTTGAAACGGACCTTGCTCTCCTCGTCAGGGTAGACAAGGAAGTTGACCCAGTAGCAAAAACTGACGTAGTCCATGGTGGGGGCAAAGGTGAGGAGAAACTGGTTCTCGCCCTCGCGGGTGATGGTGAAAGCTTCGTCGGCATCGGCATAGTCGTGGTAGTCATCCACAGCCTTTTTGAGTTGGTCCTCATTCATGTCGTACACCCGGATGAAACGACTGGACGGGGACATTGTGACTTCCTTAAAGAGGTTGGCCCCATCCTTCTTTTTCCGTCGAGCAAAGAACAAGCAGAGAGCTGCCAGCACGGCCAAAACCAATAGATACTCGGTATTCATAACAAGATGTGGATAAAAAAAACAGGTTGCCACCCAGGGGGTGGCAACCTGCATGGTTTCAATGTTAGCAGAGTTCGTGGATCACGAGGCCGGAGCGCAGTTTGGGCTCGAACCAAGTGGTCTTGGGAGGCATGATGTTGCCGGTGTCGGCAATGTCAATAATCTGCTTCATGCTGACAGGATAGAGGGCGAAGGCGACCTTCATCTCGCCGTTGTCGACGCGACGCTTGAGCTCGCCAAGACCACGGATGCCGCCAACGAAGTCAATGCGCTTGTCGGTGCGGAGGTCTTTGATGCCGAGGACCTTGTCAAGAACGAGGTTGGAGAGGATGGTGACATCGAGAACGCCAATGGGGTCGTTGTCGTTGTAGGTGCCGGGCTTGGCGGTCATCTTGTACCAGTGGCCGTCAAGATACATGGAGTGCTCGTGCAGCTTGGTGGGTTTGTAAATCTCGGTGCCCATGTCCTGCAGGTCGTAGCTTTCGCCAACGGCGGCGATGAACTGCTCCTTGCTGAGACCGTTGAGGTCCTTGACCACGCGGTTGTAGTCGATGACGTTGAGCTGGTTGTCCGGGAAGATGACGGTCATGAAGTAGTTGTACTCCTCCTTGCCAGTGTGGTGGGGGTTCTGCTCTTTCTTCTCCTGTCCGACAAGAGCGGCGGCAGCACTGCGGTGGTGACCGTCGGCAATGTACATGGCGGGAACTTGCTTGTCGAAGATGTCGACGAGTTCGGCGATGGTGGCCTTGTCGTCAATGACCCAGAAACGATGGCCGAAGCCGTCTTCCTTGGCGATGAAGTCGTAGATGGGTTTCTTGGCGGTGATGCCGGCCACGATCTCGTCAATGCGGGCGATGGCGGGGTAGGCGAAGAAAACGGGCTCGACGTTGGCGTTGGTGATGCGGACGTGCTTCATGCGGTCCTCTTCCTTGTCCTTACGGGTGAGCTCATGTTTCTTGATGACCTTGTTGACGTAGTCCTCGCTGTAGGCGCAGGCGACGATGCCATACTGCCATTTGGCGTCCTTGTCCTTGGGGTTCATGCTCTGGGCATAGATGTAGAGTTTCTCCTCCTCATCCTTGACCAGCCAGCCGAGGTCTTTGAACAGGTTGTAGTTCTTCACCACCTGGAGATAGACTTCGGGAGAGTGTTCGTCGGTGCCTTTGGGGAGGTCGATTTCAGCCTTGGTGACGTGCAGCAGGCTGTAGGGGTTGCCCTCGCATTCAACGCGGGCTTCTTCGGAATTCAATACGTCGTAAGGACGTGAGGCCAGTTTCTCGACGATGTCGACGGGCGGGCGAAAGCCTTTAAAGGGTTTAATGATTGACATAGTTCAAATTTTTAATGTTTATGTATATTGTTTATTATTAACTCCTCAAAATAATCCGGGTCAATTGAAAATTACATCATACAAGCCCAACCGAACTTGCGGGAAAGAACGCGGAGCAGAGGAGTTAGTCCCGTAAGGGATGCCAACTGCCTCTGCGTCATGCCTCGCTCGCGCATCTCATCATGAATCAGCTCACCAGGATGAGTGACAACAAATGGGATTGTATTATTCATAGCGCTTAGATATTTCTTCCAACAATGCGTTTACAATAATTCCGTCTTCATTCGAAGAGCAAGGGAAAAGAAGTCGGTACTGTGCGGTAATCCAGACCGGCTCAACACCTTTTAGAGCCCCACTTTTCTTTTCATAATGTAGAGGACCCACTGTGAACAAATCTTCAATACGGCTTGCTACCTTGATGTAGTTCACAACCTTCACATATCGCTTCATCACATTCATCAGTAAACGGCAATACTTCCTTGCCGTTGTCTTTCCCGTCAGAAACAACTCCTCCAATGATTTATCTTCGAATGTGACGTTCATGTATACAAGTATTTCATGCCCAATATTCGTTTGCAAAGATACGAACTTTTCCCGACATGGGGAAATAATTTTTGCCGAATGGAAAATAATGTGTATCTTTGCACCCGATTTCAACGGTGAAATCACGAAGCGTTATGCTCGTTCTGCGGATAGGAACCTAGGAAATTCCATAGCATTGCAGAATCTGTGTAATAGCTGCGCTGTTCAGCGTGGGCTAACTCCACCTTCTCAATGCAAGGTTATTCCTAGGACCTCTATCCGAAGAAGAGTGTACAGCACCACGCTTCTTTTATTGTATAATGCTCAACGGGGTGCGGAAGAGTGTTGAAGTTGTTCCCGACACAGATTAGGGAATAATTATGGGTACTGTTTATTGTCAAGAATGTAGTCATGAAATTAATGATACTGATTCAAAATGTCCATTTTGTGGAGCCACTCTTGATTGGCTACATGACAAATTATCAAATGTAGAGAATACTACACACTCGACTCTGGAGCAAAACCTAAATGTTTCAAATAATGTTATAGAAACAATTAAACAATTGGATAGCAAACCAGACGATTATCTTGCTTGGTCAATACTTGCAACTGTTTTTTGTTTTGTCCCTACGGGAATAGCAGCAATTGTGTATTCCTCAAGAGTGGATAACGCGTGGTATAGAGGAGATAAGCAATATGCTTGCGAAATGTCACAAAAAGCGAAAAAATATTGTTTGATCAGTCTTGTTGTAGCCATTGTCATTGGTATTATTGTTGGAATAGTTTTAGTGTCTGGATAGGATTCTATACCACTTGCATGTTCATGAGTGGTGTGAGGTCTGGTTGTGGCAGATTTGCAACCAACCACAGCTCTCAAGAAAAGAGGTTTGCAACAGTAGTGTATGCAAGCCCCTTATATTAGTCCTATTGTTGTTACACGTGATTCATGTCCGCATGACGCCGTCGTATAGCAGCGCTGGGCGGTCTTTGAAAAGCAGGATTGAGAGTTATGAAGTAGACTATCCCCGAAGGCAATTCAAGAATACAGGCATGGGTGTAGCGAAGCGAAACCCCTGCACAGCGGACACCCCCCAATGTCTAAACCCCGAAGGGGTGACAGAATAATAATGAACAATCTATCACATCTTCGGGGTTCTATTGTTTTGTTTACCGTATCAAACAGGGGTTATGCACCTGCTTGTGCTATGTTGCCCTTTCAGGGCTTTCAGGGTCACACACTACGGTCTGTGTCCCGGCGTTTCATTCTTTGTTGAAGCAACAAATACAGCCTCCAAATGCCAACCGCTCATCGTTTTGTATTCCGTATGCTTCAAGGAATAATATGTTTTATTATTGTTTGATAAATTCTTGCGGCATAAGCACTGGTATTCGCGCAGAGACGTAATCCTGGGTGTTTCTAGTGACAATGATGTCGGCCCCAAAAGCGAGGGCGGAATAATATTGGATGGCGTCCTCCAAGTCAGCAAAATCGCTTTGGAGCATACGGTCAATCACAGCGTCGTTGACTGTGGTGATGGTGCAGATGGATTTCACGATAGAGAGTTTCGACACGATTTCCTTGCGTGAGTATTTGAAACGCTGCATCAGATAGACCACAGTGGAGAATGACAGAGAGCAACATAGAAGTTCCACCTCCTTGCGGTCGGCCATGCTGAAAAGCAATGCAGCATCCTGTGCCCAGGGCTCGCGCTCCAGCAACAGGTCGAGCAGAACATTGGTGTCGACGAATACCTTTTTCATAGATATTTCTCTTTGAGATAATCCTCTCGGGCAGCATCGAGTTCCGCGTCGGTAACATTGACCGAATGGCCGGTGAACAGACTGGCCACCAAGGGTGTTATAGTCATATCGTCGCCTTCATTTTTTTTGCGCAGCGACCGCACATAGTCGGCCACAACTTGAAGCAAATCCGGTGGGAACGTGCTCAAGTCGTTGTTGATTGCTGCTCTGATATCCGCTGCTGTCATGACGTAAATACTTTGTAATTTCGGACTGCAAAGATACGAACTTTTCCCGACATGGGAAAATTATTTTTCTTCGGTGCGGAATATCTTATATCCCAGCATGGCAATGAGGATGGACATGAGTGGCGAGATGATGTTGAAAAAGCAATATGGGAGGTATTCAATGGTTGGCACTTTCAGAACCAAAGATTGGGTCATACCACAGGTGTTCCAAGGCACGAGTACGGAGGTGACGGTGGCGGAGTCCTCGGTGGAGCGGCTGAGGAGACGGCCTTCAAAGCCTTTTTCTTTATATAGTTTCTTGTAGATATTGCCAGTCAGAACAATGCTTAGATACTGGTCGCCTGTGGTAATGTTTGCGATGAGGCCTGTAGCCACGGTGGTTGACACAAGCGAACGGCGTCCGCTGATTCCTTTTGCCAGTGCCGAGGTGATACTTTGTATCATGCCAGCCCCCGTAAGTGCTCCACCGAAAGCCGCTGCGCAGAAGATGAGGAACACGGTGCTCAGCATCCCCCGCATGCCACGCGTTTGGACAAGGCTGGTCAGAGCTTCGTTGCCGGTGTCGATAGAGGTGCTGCTGTAGTAGGTCAGCATCAAGCCGCGGAAGTTATTGCCATCGCCCACCTGCGCCACGATTTCGGGCTGGGCGATGAGCATTACCACTCCTGCCATCAGTGCCGAGAGGAACAGCACTATGACTGCCGGAAGACGAAGGGCGATCAGTACTCCTGTTACCACAGGCACCAGGAGCAACCAGGGGCTGATGGAAAAAACACGCTGAAGGCCTTCTGCAAAGAGTTCGGACTGAAGGCCACTGTCGGTGGTGTGGCAGAGGCTCGCCACCAAGAATATAGTCAAGGCGATGGTGAAAGAAGGCACCGTGGTGATGAGCATGTAGCGGATGTGTTTGAACAACGGCACCTCACCGACCGAGGAGGCCAGCACGGTGGTATCGGAGAGCGGGGAAATCTTGTCACCGAAATAAGAGCCAGAAATGATGGCCCCGGCTGTCCAGCCCACCGAATAGCCATGGGCTGTGCCGATGCCCATCAAGGCGATGCCGATGGTTGCTACAGTGGTCCACGAGCTGCCCGTGACTACCGACACCAAGGCGCATATCAGACAGGCAACAAAGAGGAACACCGACGGGCTGACAATCTTCATGCCGTAATAAATCATCGTCGGCACAACACCGCTCATCATCCAACTGCCTGACACGGCTCCGATAAGGAAAAGAATGAGAATGGCTGAGCCAATGGTTTTCACATTGTCGGATATGGCACGGTCAATGTCGCTCCACGGTACACGGTACCCAATCATGGCAATTGCCACAGCCACCCCGGCCGACAAAAGTAAGGCGGTCTGGCTTGCCCCGTCCAACGCATCCGAGCCGAACTCCCGGATGACAAGCACTTGCAATGCAATGAGCACCGCAAGAGGTATCAATGCAACCGCCCAATGGATGTGATGTTTAGACAAGTTAGTGTTTTTATCCATTATTGTTTTTATTTAACAGCTAAAAAGACATCAATAAAGTTGATCTTCATATAATGAACGGGTTTTTATGCGTGCAAAGATACACACTTTTTGTGACATGGCAGAAAAATAAACTCAGCAGGGCCTATATTATGATGTTATACGGGGGTGGCAGCCTAATCCGCGGGGCGCAGGACGATGCCACCGCATTGGGCGAAGCGTCGCTTCGTTGGGTAGGCGAACTGTAAAAAGAAACCGGAGCATCGTTTTAATGCTCCGGTTAGAGATAGACTGTGAGAAAAAGATGTTACTTTTCCAGACGGATGCGGGCATCGACGGCTGTTACGTAACGGGGATTTCCCAACAGGGGGTTGAGGTCCATTTCGGCAATCTCGGGGGCAGCTTGCACCAGGGCGCTCACGCGGGCAATCTGGTCGGCATAGAGGTCGAGGTTGACAGCCTCCTGACCGCGGACGCCTTGCAGAATCTTGTAACCGCGCAGTTTGGTGAGAGCCTCCTTGGCTTCGGCGGCGCTGATGGGGGCAAGCGCACTCTGCACGTCCTTCAGCACCTCGATGAAGATACCACCCAGACCGAAGAAAATCTGATGGCCAAACTTCGGGTCGCGGATGGCTCCGATATACACATCCGTACCATCCAGCATGGGATACATCTCCACAGCGTAGGTCTCGGGGATAACAATCAGACGGTTGAATTCCTTCTCGACGGTGGCAAGGTCCTTCACACCCAAGGTCACGCCGCCGACATCACTCTTGTGCAGAGGTCCGACGACCTTCATCACTAAGGGCACATCCTTGCTGCAACCCACCTCTTTGGCAAACGCGATGGCATCCTCGACCTTGGACACCTCGACGCTCTTCTTGCGGCTGATGCCGGCAGCGTCCAGCAGCTCGTTGTAGTCGGCAATCTCCATGTAGCCGTCCTTGCAACGGTCAACGGTCTTGCGGATACGAGCCACGTCGATGGCGGGCTGCTCAACGTTCTCGGGCTGAGGCTTGGGGGTGTTGTACACCTTGCAGATGGCGTTGCCAAGCACACACTCCTCGGGGAAGTTGATGTTGCCCATGTCGATAAACTCCTGGATCTCGTCCTTGACGTTGATGATGGAGGGCAGCACGGGGAAGATGGGTTTCTTGCAGGTCTTCATCTTCTCGTTGAGCAGGGCATAGACCTCTCGGTTGGAGAAGAGTCCGGGGGAGCCGAAGATGACCACGGAGAAATCGATGTCGGTGTACTCGTTCTCGACGGTGTCGATGATGTAGCCCAGCTGCTCGGCGGTGCCTGTGGCGAGGAAGTCGATGGGGTTGCCCACCGAGGAGCCGCCGAAGAGTTTCTCGAGCAGTGCGGGGCTGGCAGGGTGCTCCTTAAGGCTGGGCACCTCGATGCCGTTGTTGCTGAGCACGTCGGTGAGCATGACGGCGGGGCCGCCGGCATGGGTGATGACGGCGCAGCGGTTGCCCTTGATCTCGGGATACATGAACACACCGCAGACGGTGGTCAGTTCCTGACGGTTCTGGCAGCGTACGATACCCGCTTTGCGGAACAGGGCGTCGACAGCAGCGTCGTTGGTGGCCAAAGCACCCGTGTGGCTACTGGCGGCGCGGCTGCCTGCTGCGCTGCCACCGCTCTTGATGGCGGCAATATGGCAACCTTTGTTGATGAGGCTGCGGCTGTGTTTGAGCAGACGCTGGGGGTCGCCCACCTTTTCCATATACAGCATGATGACGTGGCTGGACTTCTCGGGGTCGAAGGTCTCGTCGAGATGTTCCAGCACATCCTCAATACCCAGCTGGGCGCTGTTGCCCACAGCCCACACGCTGTTGAACTTAAGACCGTTGGTCATGCCGTATTCCTTAATGAACACGGCGGTGGCACCTGAGCCGGTGATGAAGTCCACACCCTTGGGGTCGAGCTTGGGGATGGGGGTGTCGAAGCAGCCGCTATAGTTGGTGTTGAGGAATCCGGTGCAGTTGGGGCCAATCAGCGAGCCGCCCACAGCGTTGATGCTGTCCACAATGTGCTTTTCGATGGCAGCACCTTCGGCATTCTCTTCAGAGAAACCAGCACTGACGATGATAAAACCTTTGGTACCCTTCTGCTGGGTCAGCACATCCACTGTCTGTGCGCAGAATTTGGCTGCGATGCAGAGGATGGCGCAGTCCACCTGCGGCAGGTCCTCGACCTTGGCGTAGCACTTGATGCCCTGCACCTCGGTCTCCTTGGGGTTGACGGCGTAGACGGGTCCTTTGAAGTTGCTTTCCAGCAGGTTCTTCAAGGCTTTTCCGCCGGGTTTGTGTATGTCGCTCGAAGCGCCGCAGACCACAATACTGCGGGGATTTAAAAGTTCTTTTGCTATCATATATTATGTATTTACCGATGGGGCCGGCTGCGCCGGCCCCATCGGGCAGTTAATAAAATCGTTATTTCATTTTGGGCATGGCGCCGAGGGCTGCCACCAGGTAGTCGAAGAACTTCTTGCTGCTCTCGATGTTGGCGCGCTCGTCGGGGCTGTGGGGGCTGTTCAGCGTCGGGCCGAAGCTGATCATCTCCATATCGGGGTACTTGCCGCCCAGCAGGCCGCATTCCAGTCCGGCGTGGATGGCCACCACGGCAGGCTCCTTGCCATACAGTTTCTTGTAGGTCTCCTTCATGGTCTTCAGCAGTCCGCTCTCCATGTTGGGTTTCCATCCGGGATAGGCACCCGTCAGCTGGCACTTGCCGCCGGCCAGTTCAGCCAGGCACACCAGTCGCTCTGCCAGGGCCTCCTTGGCGGAATCCACCGAGCTGCGCAACAGAGCCTTGATGGTGAAGTTCTTGCCATTGGTGTTCATGATGGCCAGGTTGAGCGATGTCTCCACCAAGCCTTCCATATCCTTGCTCATGCGGATGACACCGTTCGGAGCTATCATCACAGCGTTGATAATCTTCTGCGTGTCAGCCTCGGTGATAACCTTGGGATACATGCGGACAGGCTCCAGCTTCATGAAGAAATCGGGTTCCACACGGCCGAGTTCTTTCTTCACCCAGCCGGCCACCTTCTCCAGTTCAGCCTCGATGCACTCTTTGTGTGCCTTGGGCATGGCGAAGGTAATCATGGCGTCGCGCGGGATAGCGTTGCGCATATTGCCGCCGTCGACATTGATCAGGCGGATGCCGCAATCGGCAACCCAGCGGATGTGACGGAAGAGCAGTTTATTGGCGTTGGCACGTCCCGTATTGATTTCCATGCCGCTGTGGCCGCCCTTCAGGCCGCCGATAGTCAGGCGCATGGCGCAATAGTCCTTGGGAGCGGCTTCGGTGGCGTA
>ONJQ01000069.1 GCA_900318175.1 uncultured Bacteroidales bacterium
CTCGTTGAAAGCCCACTGGACGATGCTGCGTGCGTTGTTGATACCAGGGATGGAGTAGGACATGGAGGTGGCCATCGCATTGCGCATCTGCAGGTTCTCAGCCTGAGCTGTAGCGGTCATCTCGGCAAAAGTGCGGTTGTTGCCGGCAAAACGGTTGGCATTATTATAGATGTTGCGAGTGGTGCCCTCGGAGGCGGCAATGGTGCGGGTGATGGTGGCCACGCGGTATTTTCTGTGGGGAGTGGTCTTGCCGGTCACTTTCACCACGAAATAACCAACCTCGTTGGGGTGTTTCACCACGAACACACCGCCTTCGGGAGTGTTGATGATGTCCTCGTTCAGGAAGCCGTAGTTGCCGTCGAGCTGCCACTGCATATCGCCGTTGTTGTCGGCCTTCTGAGGATCGTCGGAGTATTTGGTCACAGCCTCTTCGAAGGTCATGGCGCCGCTGCGGACAATGTTCACCACACTGTCGGCAAGGAGTTTGGCCTGCTCGTCGCCACGGGTGATGTTGCCGCCGACTTTATCGTTGAAGATATAAATGGCGCTGGCACGAAGACTGTCGGGACGGTTGGCCACGTTGAGCACTTTGGCCATCATCCACTCGTTGCCGACAACGCGGGGGCTGATGAAAGAGCCTTCGCCGGCAGCCATAATGGCGGAATCCATGGGCGAGGCAAACTCGTTAGCCTTGCGGTAGGTGGAATCGTAGCTGTGGTCGGACTCGGCATTGACGAAGAAAATCAGCTCTTCGGGAGTCTGCTGCTGGAATTCCTCCCAAGTCTTCTCAACGGCGGCCTGAATGTCGGCCAAATCCTGCTGAGTGGGGACGATGGGGTAAACGATGTAGTTCAGCTCACGCATCTCGTCGCGCAGGCGGAACTCGGCTTTGTGCTTGTTGTAATATTTCTGGTAGTCCTCTTCGGTAAGGGTGATTTCATCGTCGGCAACCGACTGGTAGGTGACGTTCATGGCGATGGCGTTGCTCACCTTGCTGCTCAGGTCGGCCATTTGCTTGGCGATGGCGGTGGGCATATACATGCCGCGGGAGATGAGGCTGCTGTACTTCTGCTGTTTGCGGTCGGTCTTAACGGCTTTCTCAAGCTCAACCCATTGCATGCGCTGCATGGTGTCGAGGTTCTCGAAGTTGTCCACATAGTACTGGATAGCCTGGGTCTGGTATTCACCGGTCTTGGGGTCGGTGAAACTCTGACGGAGGTAAGGATGGATAAAGGTGCCCACATACATGTCGTTCAGCTCGGCGGGGCTGACGGTGAGGCCCAGTTTCTCAAACTGCTCGTCGGTGAGGGTCTCGCCCACGAGGGTCTGCCACACTTGGTCGCGCAGCTGGTACTCCACGTCGGCGGGTATCTGGTTGACACCCTGCTGGCGCTTATAGTTGTTTTCCATCTCTTCCGTCAGTTCGGTGAAGCGTTGGTAGGTGATGGTTGAGCCGTTGATTTTGCCCATGTCGGGGATGCCGCGATTGTTCTTGGTCAAGTCACCGATGATGAATGCAATGATAGCTGCACCGACGACGGCGACAGCTATCCATGAGTGTTTTCTAATACTTCCTATAATTCCCATTTGTGAGTATTTTTGTTATATTTTTTATTATTTTATTCGCTATTTTAAACGTGCAAAAGTACAAAGAAATTTTAGTGTACGAAACTTTTTTGCCGAAAAATATTTGGCAAGTAACCGTACACGTCTGTATTACAGTGTTTTGCTATGTAATAAAAATAGTTATAGTTTGGTGTCAAAACTGAATGGAAGTAGGCTTTTTGCACCTCTGATTTGCCGAATTTTACCTCCTGCAAGGTAACAGAGCAGGGTCATTTCTCTCCCGTATTTCTGTTCATATTCAATCATGGCCTGCCTGCAAGAGCCGCAAGGGGAGGCCTCGCAGTATTCCCCGTTGTGCAGCCCCACAACAGCCAACGCCGTGACAGGCTGGTCGGGGTGCTGAGCAGAGGCACTGAACAAGGCGACCCGTTCTCCGCACAGCCCCGACGGGTAGGCGAGATTTTCTTGATTGTTGCCTATTACGATCGTATTGTCGGCCAGCCGCACTGCTGCTCCGACGTGGAAATTGGAATAGGGGGCATAGGCACTGCGGGCAGCCTCCATGGCTCTCTCCATCAATTGTCTCGCATCATTTGGCAACTCCGCCAACGAGTCATACTCTACATAATCAATTATCAATTTCCTATTTTCCATATATTTGAGATTACATT
>ONJQ01000033.1 GCA_900318175.1 uncultured Bacteroidales bacterium
CGCATCAGTTCGGCTTCCCAAGTGATTTCCAGACCGCGTTTGATTTCGTTGCGGCGGTCGTAGACGTTCTTCAGGGCAGCGGCGATGACGTCCATGTGGTTGTTGGTGTAAACGCGGCGCGGGATGCAGAGACGCACGAAGTCGTTGCCACCAAAGCGGTTCTCGCGGGTCACGGGGTCGCGGTCGGCCAGGACGTAGCCAATCTCGCAAGCGCGGATACCGGCCTCAAGATACAGCTCGCAGGTGAGGGTCTGAGCGGGGAACTCTTCCTTAGGAATCTGGGTCAGAATCTTGTCGGCATCAACGAAGATGGCGTGACCACCGGCAGGGCGCTGGTAAGGAATGCCATACTCATCCAGCTTGTCGGCCAGATACTGAACCTGCTTGACGCGGGTCTCAACCATCTCGAACTCAATGTTCTCTTTCAGACCAACGGCAAGAGCGTCCATATCGCGACCATTCATACCACCGTAGGTGAGGAAGCCCTCGAAGGGGATGCAGAAGAGCTTGGCACCTTCGTACCAATCCTTCTTGTTGGTAGCGATGAAACCACCCATGTTGACCAGACCGTCCTTCTTGGCGCTCATGGTCATGCTGTCGGCGTAGCTGAACATCTCGCGAGCAATCTCGCGGAGGCTCTTGTCGGCATAACCCTCTTCGCGGGTCTTGATGAAATAGGCATTCTCGATGAAACGAGCGCTGTCCATGTTGACGGGCACGCCATATTTGTGGCACAGTTCGCAGGTCTCACGGATGTTCTTCATGCTGACGGGCTGTCCGCCGACGGTGTTGTTGGTGACGGTGAGGACCATGAAAGGCACATTACCCTTGTTCTCTTGCAGCACCTTCTCCAGTTTCTCAAGACTGACATTGCCTTTGAAGGGGACTTCGAGCTGGGTGTCGTAAGCCTCGGGGACGGTGACGTCGATAGCGAAGGCCTTGCGGCTCTCGATATGACCCTTGGTAGTGTCAAAGTGGGCATTGCCGGGAACGACCATGCCGGGTTTGACGAGGTAGCTGAACAGCACGTTCTCGGCAGCACGACCCTGGTGAGTGGGGATGACATAGTCGAAACCGGTGAGCTCAGTGATGGTGTCCTTCATGTGGTAGAAGCTGCGGGCTCCGCCGTAGCTCTCGTCGCCCATCATCATGGCACTCCACTGACGGTCGCTCATGGCACCAGTACCGGAGTCGGTCAGGAGGTCGATGTAGACGTAGTCACTCTTCAGCATGAAGATGTTCTGATGGGCTTCTTCGAGCCATTTTTCGCGTTGTTCGCGGGTGGATTTCTTAATGGGTTCTACCATCTTGATTTTCCACGCTTCTGCAAATGGTAATTCCATGATATAAAGATTTTAGGTTATTAAATAAAAAAATGATTTCCAAAATCCTTTTCAACCCCTTTTGGGGTCGAAAAAAGCGCCATAGGGAGCGTGCTCTACCTATGGCTATTACAGTCATAAACGTCTCTCTTCTTTATATTTAAGAAGCTATTACGGACATTAATATGTTGACTGATGCTATTCATTTTGGAATTGCAAAAATACACTTTTTTTTTCAATTGGCAATTTCCTTTTGTATTTATTAAGAAAAAAGAATCAGCACCACCCACAAATAGAAAGCGGGGAACCTGAAACAGACTCCCCGCTAAGGTAAGATAACTTTATGAATTCAAAGATTGATAACTTCAAATTTAGTCGGCCTCATAGATAAGCAGCTGGCCATCCTCTGTGTAGAAGAAAAGGAGAGGATCCTTGTCGCGCTTTTTCATAATCCAGCAACCGCCATTCTCCGGGTCAACCTCTATCTTGCAGTACTTGCGGCTTACGCGCTGTTCGGCAAGCAGTTTGTCCTCGCGGTCGTAGATTTGCAGATAGGTGTGGCCATCGGGATCGTTGACCAATGCATACATATAGTTGCCACTGATAGCATAGGTGATAAGATCAAGCTTGTAAGTATCGTTGACATATTGACGCACCACAACCATATCCGTCACGTGGTAATCATACCAGTAGCTGTCGCAATACACCCAGAAACCAGGCCAGTAGTAGGGGCGAGGGATGAAGGGATCCCAATAAAGCCTGTGGCAATGCACCATGCAGTGATGATGAGGGTGCCAGAAGTATGGGGCAGGATGAATGGGACGATGCGAAGGAGGCAGGGGGCCAGGATGTCCCGGACGGGCATAACGACCTTCAGGAGTGGGGGCGATGCCACTGGGACGGCCATTGACAGTAGCCACCCGGCTGCCGTCTTTGGCAGGACCTCCAGCACGCACTCCGCCACGACCTGCGGCCTCGGAACGGCCTTCTACCGCGGCACGGCTGCGCACCTGGGCCGGCACACTGCCCGTACGGCTACGCATGGAACTCTCGGCACCGGGACGGACGGCGCTGCCACTGGACGACCCTCTGGAGGGAGCACCATAACTGTCGGAACGGCTGCCAGAATAGCTGCTGCGAGAGAAATCGCTACGGCTTGAACTGGCTGCTCCTCCCGTCACGCTGCTACGTGAAGAGCCACTTGAATAGCTACTGGAACTGCTACGCGAGCTGCTGCCAGAGAAACTGCTGCGGCTGCTGGAACTACTGCGGCTGCTGGACATGCTGGAACTGCTACGGCTGCTGGAAAAACTGGAACCGCGGCTGCTGCTGGAGAAACCGCCGCCACCGCCACGGCTCACACTCGAACCACTGCTGTGGCTTCCACCACCACCGCCGCTGCGGCCACCGCCGCCACCACGCTGTGCATAAACCGGGGTCAGCGCCAAGGCTATTCCCAAAAAAGCGATGCTTGCTAAACGAGACATCTTCATAATGTTGCTCCTTTCTTTTTGATATTTCTTTTTATTAGTTTCTTTATCGGTCGGCGGGCTGAACCCCTGCTGGGGCCATGCCCTGCCTTTTTTCACGATGCAAAAGTACAACCATTTTTTCAGGAAAAACCCTTTTTGCCTCCCTAATTTTCCAAGAAACTTACCCTAATCGTCGCACCTCATTGTTATAGAGACATTTAAAGATTCGCCTTCGGACACCAATAAAAAAGAAGCGGTGCCTTGAGCAAGGCACCGCTTCTTTTTTCACGCGGTCAGGAATCGTCGCGCCGAAGTGATCAGTTCCGGATTGCACGACAGCATCTCGGCAATTCGCAGTGCCTCCTGCGGCACCTCGTCGCTGTCGTCTTCGACAAGCGAATAGTCTATAAAACGATTTATGTTTTGGGCGGTCAGGGGTATGTCAACCAAGTCTTCGACAAAACCTTTCACACGCAACCGTCTGCATGGCAGACCCAGTTGACTGTAGTGGGTTGTAATCAGGGTGATGGAGTTGCGGCTGTCCATAATCGATGCCAGAGCCTGCACCAGTGCCTTCCCTTCGACCGGGTTGGTGGTTCGAGCCGGCTCGTCTATCAGCACCAGCAACCGCTCCTTTTCCGAACGGCCTATAACGTCGCTGATGCGGGTAATCTCGGAGGCAAAACTGCTCAAACCGTTCATCTCGTTCTGGTCGTCTCCAATGCAGAAGACCACATCATCCACCGGCTCGACACAGCAACTCTCAGCCGGGATGGGGAAACCGAACTGGTACATCAGCTGTGCCAGCCCGACACTCTTCAACAGGACTGTTTTGCCCGCCATATTGGCCCCGGTGATGAAGGTGACACCACTGGTAAGAGCAATGTCGACGGGTTGATATCTCAAACCCACTTCGGCATTATGCTGCTTCAGTCGGGGATTGAACAGGGCCTGGAAGACAAAGCGCGAGCCAACCCTTTCGGGGCTCACCAGACTCCATTCATGCGTCAACACCGCACGAGCCATCGTGAAATCGATATACGCCATCCCCTCCAACGCCTCATTCAGCGCATCAGTATATGGGGTAAGACGGGCACATAGCTGAACTATCACCTGCTGCTGCACCTCGTTCTGCTGGGCCAGCAAACCGCTCATCTCCGCCTCATCGGCAGCCTTCATCTGGCGGCGGATGGGGGCAAGGCGCGGGTCATAGCTGTCGTAGATATAGAAGTTGGGCACGCCTGTCCCGTCCGGATCCAGCAGTTCAAAGACCCCTTGGATGTCCGGCAGCGGGAACCGCTCCGACAATTGCAAGTCCGCAAGAGCCTGGCGGCTGATGCCACAAAGGTAGGCGAGGTTCTTCACCTCGAACAGCTCGACCTCGTCCAGCAGCACATGCGTGTCAAGACTATGGAGCGTGGTCCGGATGTCATGGAGTTGCATCAGCTGGTGACGCAACACATTTACGGCTTTCTCATTGCCGGAGTCGTACATGGCGGCTTTCATGGCCTGCACCAACTCCTGCTCGCGGTCAAGTTGCGCACGGGCGGTCATCCATGGTTGTTCAAGCATCCTCCTGCGGCCGGCAGCCGACATGAACTCCATGCTGTCGGTAACAAACAGCAGCCCCGGAACCTCTTTAATCTTATTCTTAATCATATAGCAAGGCAAAAGCCATTAGATTGGTCTCACTCTGCGCTTGGCCGTCATTGGATTTGCGCGCAGAAAGAAATTGAAAAAGGGCAAGTTCAGAAAACCCGCCCTTAGATTGATTCGTGCAGACGACCTCTTATTTATCAAGCTCCTGCTGGCGCAGATGCTGAACGTAGATAGCTTTCTGTCTGCGTTCCCGGTTGATCACGGAAGGTTTCGTAAATTTCTGACGCTCGCGGAGCTCTTTGACAACGCCAGTCTTTTCGAATTTTCTCTTGAGTTTTTTCAGGGCTTTTTCGATGTTTTCACCTTCTTTAATAGGAACTACGATCATTGTTGATACCTCTTTCTTGTTTGGGATTGATAAAAATGTTTATTTAGACCTGTTTGTCTTCATCTTAGAACTGCAGGTGACCTTGAGCAGCTGCATCGTTCAGAGCGGCAAGGATGCCTTTCTTATTGATGATACGCATGCCTTTGGCACTGACTTTCAGAGTAATCCACATATCCTCTTCGGGAATGTAGAACTTCTTGGTCTGCAGGTTAGGAGAGAAAGTGCGCTTGGTGTGGATGCGCGAGTGGGACACGTTGTTACCACGGATCACTTTTTTGCCGGTAATTTCACAAATCTTTGACATGATAAGTATACTTTTTTTTGTTTATCAACGTTATTTATGCGTGTTTTTTGTTTCGAAAAACGGGTGCAAAATTCGGACTTTTTTTTGAATTGGCAAAATTATCGGAGCCTCCCGAACAGCAAAAATGAAATTTTTAACATATAGTAAATTACATACAATTATACATCAATTGAATACAGATTTTTTAAAACAAATATTTAACACTGATTTTTCAGTTAGTTATAACTGAATAACCTGTTCAAAAGTCCAAAAACAGACCCCAAAAATCAAAAAATTGGCCCTCCGATGTTCGCTGAAAAAATCATTAACTGGTACCACGAAAACGGTCGCAATCTGCCCTGGCGGTGCACGGACAATCCATACTATATCTGGCTGTCCGAAATCATCCTCCAGCAGACCCGCATAGAGCAGGGACGGGCATATTACGAACACTTCATCACGCGCTACCCGACCGTCCAGCACCTGGCCGACGCTACCGAGGAACAGGTGCTGAAAAGCTGGCAGGGACTGGGCTACTACTCCCGCGCCCGCAACCTCCACACCGCCGCCCGGCACATAGCCTACGACCTGCATGGGGTCTTCCCCAGCACCTACAAGGAGATTCTCGCCCTCAAAGGCGTTGGCCGCTATACGGCGGCAGCCATAGCCTCCTTCGCATTCCGACTCCCCTACCCCGTCATCGACGGCAACGTGTACCGCCTCATTGCACGGCTCTACGGCATCCACACCCCCATCGGCACCACCGCCGCCCAGCGCGAGTTTGAAAACCTCCTCAACACCCTCATCGACCCTGTGCGGCCCGACCTCTTCAACCAGGCCATCATGGACTTCGGCTCCATGCAATGCAAGCCCACAGGCTGCGACTGCGCAAACTGCATCTTCAGCCAGGAGTGCACCGCCCACAAGCATGGCCAGGTGGCCCTCCTGCCCGTCAAGCCCAATCCGCCCAAGGTCAAGGAGCGCCATTTCTACTACTTTGACATCCGATGGCCGCAGCCAGCCGAAACCATGCTCATCCACCAGCGCAGCAAGGGCGACATCTGGCAAGGCCTCTACGAGCTACCCCTTCTCGAAACCGACGCACCCATCCCCCAACGCCATCTCCGCGCACAAGCGCTCCAGACCCTCACCGACTGGCTCGGCACCGAACCGGCCACCCTGCAAGTCGGCCATGCATACACCCACCAGCTCACCCACCGCACCATCAAAGCCCAATTTTTACAAGCAAAATACCCCTGTCAGCCCGCCAAAATGCCCCAAACGCTCACCCCCATTTACTGTGAGACACTAAAAACTCTTCCGATTTCACGTTTGATTGACAGATACTTGTCCGAAATGTGAATATCTTTAATATTGATATTTACTTATTATTTGCCAAAAATTTATTATCTTTGCAACATCAAAAATGTGACGGTAGCCACAAACATTAAGACTCGAAAGAAACTAAAGGTAACAAACTATCAGACATGATTGGCGTAAACAAAGTTATTCTAATTGGCAATCTGGGAAAGAATCCCGATGTCGTTGCCCTTCCTCAAGACCGAAACGACGAGACTTCCAATGTGGTGAAAAAAGCCTCTTTCCCGTTGGCGACAACCGAATACCGACGGAACCGCGAAGGGGAACGCATAGAACAAACCGAATGGCACAACGTGGTGTGCTGGCGCACACTGGCCGAGATAGCCGAAAAGATACTCCGCAAGGGTACCCAGATCTACGTGGAAGGCAAACTGCAAACCCGCTCATGGATTGACAAAGACGGCAACAAACGCTACATCACCGAAGTGGTGGCCGACAACTTCACCGTCCTCTCCGGCCGCTCCCGCCCCGAAGAATCCACCAACCACGAATCCGACCCCCTGTCCTCAATCCTCAACAACGACACCGCCCCTCTCGGCGACCTGCCGTTCTAATAGCAATCATCCCCAACCCAAGTAATCAATACCGACATCCCCGTGTCGGCACACATCCATATTTTAAAAGTGACTTCAACGCTCCTTCTATATTGAATCAATATTGAAGGAGCGTTGAACGAAGGTTGATGGAGCGCGTCTGTGGCCTGGAAACAAGGACCTTGTGCAACGCCAGCCATTCTTTTCACGGGGACAAGATACAAAAGCTTTGCGAGCCGCGTGCAGCACACTGCCTACAGTGATGCAACCCATCCCATCACTTCCCGAGGCTTTCGTTTTTTTCTCCAACCCTCCGCACCACCCTTGGCAGGGGGCTGATGTAAACACTATCGCTCAACGGCTGCCGGCGTTGGGAAGGCCTTCCGCCGCCTGAGCAGGAACAGTCCCCACCTGTTTGTCTATGAGGAGTGGATGGAACTCGGTATCCCAAATACGACAAACTGTCTGGACGGACATTTCCCGGACCTCAGGAACAAACTGCGAAGCCACAATGGAATGTCACGAAGACGCAAGATAAAGATGATACTGGAGTATCTCAACTCCTAATCCGACAATAATTGCAGCACAAAGGCCGCTTAATGGTTTTTTGAGGCATCTGGAGGTGTTACCCAAAGCAAGAAAGGCCGCCTGTAATGGCAGCCCTTGCTTTGGTATAAAACCTCGTCGGCTATTCCTTGAGGAGTCGCTCCCCAGCAGAGCTCCCCTCAGCTTCGTCAACGGTGCAAAGATACGACTTGTTTTTGCCCCCACCAAATTTCAACTGAAAAAACAGCCTACTTTTTGTCCTCTCGGACTCTTCGTCTCAAAAACAGCCTACTTTTTGTCCATTACGCAGCCTCCTCCAAAATATTAGGAAAGCTGTAGTAGAACAACAGAGTAACCCCCATGTGAACCGTTAGACTACGAATGGCTTCAAACATCATTTCACTCAGTTCCTCACAGCACTCAATCTAACATAGAAATGACTTCAACGCTTCTTCATTATTAAATCAATGATGGAGAAGCGTTGAAAGTACATTCTTGTCCCGCTAATGTAGACAGCGACAAATCACCTTTTGCTGACAGGATAGGACTGAAGAAGCGTCAGGTACGGTTATCCGTATGGCGGCGATTATTTGTCAGCGTATCCCGGCTTGCCAAGCAGACGGAACATATTCTTCTTGTAGGCCTCAACTCCCGGCTGGTCGAAGGGATTCACCCCCAACACATATCCGCTCACGCCGCAAGCAAACTCGAAGAAATAAATCAACTGGCCCAGGATGTACTCATTTATTTCGGGCAGTTCTATCCGCATCACGGGCACTCCACCGTCGCAATGGGCGAGAATGGTGCCCAACTCGGCATTGTGGTTGATCTCGGTCAAGGACTTGCTCTGCAAATAGTTGATGCCATCAAGATTGCGTTCGTCCCAAGGTATGGCAGCACCGTGCTGAGGCTTGGCTACGCTCATCACGGTTTCGAACATCAGACGCTCACCGTCCTGCACATACTGACCCATGGAGTGAAGGTCGGTAGTGAAACAGAGGCTATGGGGCAGAATGCCCTTCCCATCCTTACCTTCGCTTTCGCCATAAAGCTGCTTCCACCACTCGCTGAAATACCTCAGTCGGGGCTCAAAGTTTACCAGCATCTCCACCTTACGTCCATTACGGTACAGGACATTGCGGACAGCAGCGTAGAGCAACGCTGGATTATTGTCAAAATCATCATTTTGTACGCACAGTTTTCGCATGTCGCGTGCGCCCTGCAAGAGGTTGTCGATGTCGAAACCGGCCATGGCGATGGGCAATAGTCCCACAGGAGTAAGGACGGAAAAACGTCCCCCTACATTGTCGGGTATCACATACATGCGGTAGCCTTCCTGAACAGCGATGTCGTGCAGAGCACCCTTGCGGGCATCGGTGATGGCAACGATACGGCTGGCGGCCTCGCTACGACCGTATTTCTTCTCCATGTGGGCTTTCACCATGCGGAAAGCAACGGCCGGTTCAGTAGTGGTCCCCGACTTGGAGATGACGGCAACGGCATAGTCCTCCTTCTCCAGGAGATTCATTAGCTCGTAGTAATAATCCTCACTGAGCGTGTGCCCTGCGTACACTACTAAGGGGAAACCGCCCTCACGATGCAGGGGGGCAAATTCGCTCTGCAAAGCCTCGATTACAGCTCTTGCCCCCAAATAGCTACCCCCGATTCCGATTACCACAAACACTTTAGCCTTTGAGGAAAGACGCTGCACATCGGCCTTGATGTCAGCAACAATCTGCGGTGAGAGGTCTTCCGGCAGGGGGACCCAACCCAAAAAGTCAGCGCCTTTGCCATTGCCTTCAAGCAAGGTTTTCTTGGCATTCAGAACCTCGGGAAGCAAGGCTTCTAACTGGCTATCGCCCATAAAACGGGCCAAATGTTGAGTATCCAAACTTATCGTATTCATAATAATAGTGAATTAAAATATTTTGCAAATATACAGAAAAAAAATGACACGACAGAAATATTTAACAAAATTTTTTTGAGAACTGCAATTCTTAACAATTCCCACTAGCCCACTTTTTTGTTCCAGATAAAGTAAATTGGAAAGAAAAAAAAGATTTATTCAATAAAAAAAAGTGTTGTGTAAAAAAAAATGTGTATCTTTGCAATTTGAAATATAGACGAATAATAATAGTAACACTAAGTATATCATTATGTTGAAAAAAGTATCAAAACTCGCTGTACTGCTCTGCATGATAGCTTTTGCAGGCAGCACGTATGCTCAGAACGAGGTTCCCGAGTATCCTCAGTACGGATTCTGGAGCAATTGGAGCATCGGTTTAGGTCCGTCCTTCATCTATCAGATGGATGCGAAGCAAGCCTATGCTCTTGACAAAATCAAATGGAACAACGGTATCACTGCAGGTTGGTCATTGTTCTTCCAAAAAGAGATTGACCGTGGCACCTATGCAAGAGTCCGTGTTTCCACCCCCTGTATGTTCGGTCACATGTTTGGTGGTCTGAAAGATGCCAACAAAACCGTTACGGGTAATTACTATGCCAATGTGGATCCTAAAGTCACTATGGATGACTACTGGGCAACAACAGTGAACCTGGTTTGGCATCCCTTCAACTCCTTCCACAGCTGGAAACCCGATCGTCCCGCTTCTTGGTATCTGTTCGGCGGTGCTGGTCTCGCCGTGACCCTCAACAATGCACGTGGATATGACAATGTGGGTACGCAATTGGAGATTGGTACTGGTTTGGAAGTTCGCCTGTGCGAGGATTGGCATCTTTTTGCCGAAACCGAACTCGACGTTATCTCCAACATCCCCAATCCCTGGAAGGCTAAGATTCCTTTCCACCACACAGACTGGATTACTACTATCGGTGTCCTCTACAACCTCGGTATCACCGCTGCTGACAGAGAACTCATCGCTCAGCGCGCCCTCCTCACCAAGGAGAACTTCGATGCCCTCACTGCTGAGAACGAGGCTGTGAAAGAAGAACTGGCTCAGGCTCAGAACAACGAGAAGAAACTCAACGCTCAAATCGAAAAGCTCAACGCTCAGGTCAACAATGTGAACAAAGAAGAACTTGCTCGTGCACAACGCGTTTCCGATAGCTTGAACAACATCCTTGACAAACTGAAAGCTGACCAGTTGAACTACTACGCAATCCCCTTCTCCGTGCTCTATGCTAACGATGATTGGCATGTCTCTTCTTACGAAATGATCAAGGTGAAGGCTATTTCCCGCGTCATGAAAGACAACCCCGACCTCAAACTCACCATTGTTGGTTTCTGCGACTACACTGGTTCCGACGCTTACAACTGGAAACTCTCCCAGAAGCGTGCTGAAGAGGTTAAACGTCTCATGGTTAAGAAATATGGTATTGACGAGAACCGTCTGACCGTCGACTACAAGGGCAAGACCGTTGCTTTCGGCGACATCAACTACTCTCTCAACCGCCGCGTTTCTTTCTACCGCGCTATTGAATAGTTAGCGAAACACAACAATTAGTTTCATAACAAATTTATGAAGAGGTTGTCCATAGAGGACAACCTCTTTTTTTCTCATCATTCTGTACGTAGACCGTATCGGGGGCATTGGCTGGAAGGAATAAACCCGAATCGGTTATTAGATGTTTTTTATGCAACATACCAGTCCGCAAGACTGCAGACATTAGGCATGGGCTGAAAACTCCTGATTCGGACGATGGAGTGTACTATCAACCCCTGAAGAGTTGTGGGGCACTGATGTGACAATGCAGGCGCTTTTAGCCTTTGTACACTGCGGGGACAATGGCTACGTATTCATTGTAGACAGATATAATTTTACTTTTTAATGGCCGATTGGGATAAAAAGAAAGCTGTCTTCCCCAATGAGAGACAGCTACAGTAATCAAATTGGAAACAATCACATCGAAAGAATCTTGAATTCAACTCTGCGGTTCAGCGCACGCCCTTCCTCGGTATCATTTGGAGCGACCGGCATGCTTTTGCCATAGCCTTTATATTGAAGACGGCTTGCATTCACTCCCTTCGACACCAGATAATCCACCACAGCCTTAGCTCTGTTCTCTGAAAGCCGTTTATTATAGCTTTCGGAGCCTTTGCCATCCGTATGGCCACCTATCTCAATGCACATCTGGGGATAGGTGTCAAGCAAAGCCAACAGTCTCAACATCTCAAAAAACGATTGCTGCAAAAGCGTGCTCTTATCGAACTCAAAGAATATCTCTTTCAAAACGAAAGTGCCTCCAACAGCAAAAGAAGGCTGCTCTTCCGTCAAATAAGTTGAATCGACATTCAGGTCGTCCGCTTCGGGAGGAGGGCAATTGAGACACTCTACAGAAACATCATCGATATAGTAATAGGCGCCAGGGAGCAGCTGCGTCAATGAGTCGGGGTCCGTATAGCCCGATCTTTCCGCAGTGTTGAAATTACCTATTGTGATGTATTGCTCGCCACCCTGTGCCACAAAGGTACCCGTTACACATTCCCAATCTCTCGTGTTCTCAAGGTGACGGTCGGTCGGATTGACTATTTGTGGCTCGAAAGGCCTTGCCACTGTCTGAAACACCCCTTCAGCCAACTGCTCATGCTCCTTCTGGAGAAACAATGTCCTGATAGTGTCGCTGATTCGGTCTTTAGTAAATAAACCAGCGAGGGTAGAAACCGCGCCTGTCGACTCCTCGGACAGGCTGACATAGAACGTAAGGCGGACACTGTCGCCAGCCCTCAGTTTGCGCCGCAATCGCGTCTGGAGGTATTCGCGGTAGTCATTCCTGCTGCAATATATTCCACAGTAACCATCCCCATCGTGTGGGGACTGTTTGCCGAGTTTGTTGACAGGGACTCCACACTCTTTGCTGCCGCACACATTATAGTAATCGGCACTGCCGCGTGTTGGCTGATACCAGCAGTCCACAATCGACAGCACACCTACTGCATCAATGCGTTTGGGGCACATCCTGTACTCCTCGAAAGAGCCGTTGTAAACCAGATTGGTATGTTTCACCGTATCTGGAATAGAATCCTGTTGGGCAGCAACTCCCACAGCACACAATATCATGACTGCCAAACAACCGAAACCCTTCATCTGCATGTTGTGTTATTTTGATTCCTCGAAAGTAGTCATCATGCTGTCCCACAGCCTTGAGGCAGTGATGTCCCAACTGAATAGTTCTCTGCGTTTCCTGCCACGCTCTACCAATTCGGCACACAACCCAGCATCCACAGCCACTCGCTGCAATGCCGCCTTCAGTTGGTCCACATCGGTGGGCTCTACCAGCAAGGCAGCATCGCCGGCGACCTCCGGCATCGATGTAGTATTAGATGTGATGACAGGAACCTCAGCATGAAATGCTTCAAGGATAGGAATCCCAAAACCCTCGAACAGGGACGGATAAACTAATGCCGTTGCTGAGGCCAACAGAAGGGCCAATTCATCCGGTTCGGCACGTCCAATGAAAAGCACATCATCCTTGTGGCTCATCGCATCGAAAGCCCTTTTCAACTCGTCCTGCCACCAAACCCTGTGCCCGACAACCACCAACTTCATTCCTTCAGCATCCTGCTCCCTGAAACGGTCAAAAGCCGTCAAGAGCGTGGCCAGATTCTTCCTTTTAAGTATTGTACTTATAAAAATGAAATACCTCTTCCCGTCGGTGTATTTCTCACGAGCGGCCTGCTGCGTTGAAGGGGGCAAAGCCCTGTAGCCCTCATGTGCACCGTCATAAACAACATCAATCTTCTCTGGTTGGATGTTGTATACCGTCGAGATGTCCTGTTTGGAAAATTCCGAAACAGTAGCTATACGAGTACTATAACGGGCAAACTGAGGGAAGAAATAAGTCATATACCGCTGATGCGAAGGCTTGAGGAAATCCTTGCTATGTTCAAAATTGATGTCGTGGATCACTGTCAGCATAGGCACATCCGTTCCCAATGGCAGATACCCGTCCGGTGACAGAAACAGGTCTATGTTATAACGCTTTAAAGCACGTTTTATACTTATCTGAAAAAAGAGATACCACAGCACAGGGTGCCTGGCTTGCGGGCAGAGCACCACTGGATGCACATTGGATCCAAACACAAAACAGGGGTCATACTTCCTGTCGAAAAAGAAGTAAAAGTCATGTTCCGGATGGTTGAGCACCAACCTCTTCAAAGTCTCGTTGGCAAACCACCCGATACCGTCCATTTTACCCGACAACAAAAGCCGGGTATTCACCCCGATTCTCATTTCAAAACCGTTTTCTCTATCACCACGGGGAAATGCTCTTGTTCCAGCAGGTGGATTTTGTCCGCCACCGTGTCAGGGGTGTCCTCAGGGGATACAGTGCATTTTGCTTGGAAAAGGATTGTGCCTTTGTCATAGTGGTTATCAACAATATGTATTGTTATTCCAGTCTCACGTTCCTTGTTTGCAACCACAGCCTCATGCACATGATGGCCATACATCCCCTTGCCACCATAGTTTGGCAGCAACGCGGGATGAATGTTGATAATCCTGTTCGGGAAAGCCTCCAAAATATCCTCGGGCACCAGCCAAAGGAACCCGGCCAGAATCACCCAATCTATCTCCCTCTCCTTTAAGTATTGCAGCACCTTTCCATTCTCATAGAAGTCTGCACGACCAAAATATTGTGAGGGAACACCAAGCCTTTTGGCTCGTTCTGCCACATAGGCATTGCGCTTGTTGTATACTATACAATCTACGGAAACCTGCTCGCTTTTGGCGAAATACTCGCTGATACGCTGAGCGTTAGTCCCGTTACCTGATGCTAATATTGCTAACTTTATCATGTCATTTGAGTTTGTGCATTAACGCTAAAAGTCTCAAATTGTTGCCCTTCCACGAAAATTAACATACAAAATTGTTTTCTTGCAATGGAATTTAACAAATCATAGCCCTAAATAACGCCAAAAATAGGCATTTTTGAAGCCGTTTTGCCTCCTTTCATGCCCATCTGTAAAGACATTTAAAACACTATTTATCAACCGTATGACAAAATACGTGCAAAGAAAAAAAGTTAAAAATAGTGATTATATGGATTTTTTTTCGTTTCTTTGCACCCTGTTAAACTCAAAAAATTAAATAAAATGTCTGAAATTGCAACGAAAGTAAAAGCTATCATTGTTGATAAGCTCGGTGTTGATGAAAAAGATGTTACGCTGGAAGCCAGCTTCACAAATGATCTCGGCGCTGACTCTTTGGACACTGTTGAATTGATTATGGAACTTGAGAAGGAATTTGACATCCAGATTCCCGATGAAGATCAGTACAATGACTCTGAAACGTGTTGTAGTCACTGGCCTCGGCACACTTACTCCTATCGGCAATAATGTATCGCAACTATGGGATTCCTTGTTGCGAGGAGTAAGTGGCGCCGGGCTGATTACACATTTCGATGCCTCGAACCTTCGTTGCCACATAGCAGCGGAGGTAAAGGGGTATGATGGTACTCAGCATTTCGACCGCAAGGAACTGCGCACGCTCGACCTTTTCACCCAATACGGTATCGTGGCCGTGGATGAAGCCCTGCAAGATGCAGGTCTCGACTGCGAGAAGGTCAACAAAGACCGCATCGGAGTGGTCTTCGGAACTGGTATGGGTGGTTGCGGAACTTTCCAAAACGAACTCATCTCCTATTGCGAAGGAGGCTTTGTGCCACGTTTCAGTCCATTTTTCGTAACCAAGACCATCGGCGATATCTGTGCCGGACAGATATCCATCAAATATGGTTTCCGTGGTCCCAACTACTGCACCACCGCAGCCTGCGCATCGTCTGCCATGGCCATCGCCGACTCACTGATGATGCTGCAGCTGGGCAAAGCCGACATTATGGTTACCGGTGGTAGCGAAGCCGCCATCATCCCCATCGGCATTGGCGGTTTTGCCTCCATGAAAGCCCTCTCCCTCCGCAACGACGACCCCGCCACCGCCTCGCGTCCGTTCGACAAAGACCGCGACGGTTTCGTGCTCGGCGAAGGGGCCGGAGCCATCATCCTTGAGGAGTTGGAGCACGCCAAAGCCCGTGGAGCCAAAATCTATGCCGAGATTACCGGCTGTGGACTCACTGCCGACGCCCACCACATCGCCGCCTCCCACCCCGAAGGGGCTGGGGCCATGCTGGCCATGCGACAAGCAGTCGAGGACTCTGGCATGCAGTTGACCGATGTCGACCACATCAACACCCACGGTACCTCCACACCCATTGGGGACATCTCCGAACCCCGTGCCGTTGTGTCGCTTTTCGGCGACCACGCTGGCAAGATTACCCTCAACTCGACCAAGTCCATGACCGGCCATCTGCTGGGTGCCGCCGGCGCCGTTGAGGCTATTGCCACCGTCCTGGCGGTGAAAAACGATGTGGTTCCGCCCACCATCAACCATTTCACCGACGACCCGGACATCCCATCCCTCGATTTCTCTTTCAACAAACCCACACATCGCCGTGTTGACTTTGCTCTCAGCAATGCCTTTGGATTTGGCGGCCACAATGCCTGTCTGGCTTTCCGTAAATACTGAACATGCTGAACTTTTTCCGTTATCGAGGGGAACACAGAGAATTCTACCTTTTCTTTAAAAACATGCTGGGGTTCACCCCCCGCAACACCCAGTTGTACCAGATTGCCTTTATCCACAAGTCGAAATCGCTGGACATGGGCAAAGGCCGTCGCGTCAACAACGAGCGTCTCGAATACCTTGGCGACGCCGTGCTCAGCGCCATCGTGGCTGAATTCCTCTATAAGAAATACCCCAGCCAGGGCGAAGGCTACCTGACCGAAATGCGCTCCAAACTCGTCAGCCGTGCCAACCTCAACAAGCTGGCTCAAAAGATAGGCCTCTCCCAGCTCATCCAGTACAACCGCGAATCGCAGGGCATCTTCAAATCCATCGACGGCGACACCTTCGAGGCCCTCGTCGGTGCCATCTACCTCGAAAAAGGCTACAACTTCACCCGCCACGTGGTTATCGACAAAATCATCAACATCCACCTCGACGTCGACGCCATGGCCCACACCGAATGGAACTTCAAAAGCAAACTCATAGACTGGGGCCAGAAGAACCACAAGAAAATCAGTTTCGAGGTTGAACGCACCTTTATTCAAGGCAAGGAGAGCCGACGGCACTACGATGTACGCGTGAAAGTGGACGATACTCCCGCCGAACACGCCATCGAATACTCCATCAAGGCCGCCGAACAGCTCGCCGCTGAAAAGACCTACAAAAAATACCAGGAGCAAGGCATCATCCCGCCCCATACCGAAGAATCCTCCGTCCCGGGTACCCATTAAACCCAAATGACCGATTGGTGTTAAATCGACATGGTTCTGTAATGCAGACTAAAAGCATTCGAACAATTATTAATCTATAATAAATCAAATATTTTTATTATCTTAGCATTCGATAATTCATCAATATATGGAATCGGTAGTTCGTACAAAAAATGCAATATCAATGAATTTGCCCAACGTCAATGATGGGCGTAATGCGGTGAGCGACATTCCCGAAGGGTATATGTCTCTTGATAAATTCGGAGAATTGTTCCATCGTAAACTTGACGAAGCCTATGCGAAGCTACAAAGTGATAGTGAGCAATGATGCAGTCAACGACCTTGATGCCATTGCTGACTATATTGCACACCGTTACAAATCGACAAGTGGCACAATTTCGTAAACCGAATCCTTGGGCAATTGGAATCACTGACCTATTTTGCAGAAACCTTTCAAACCAGTCGTTTCTTTGTAGCGAGGCAAATCCACCCCTTGGCAAAGACAATGAACATCATACACCATCGTTGGACTGTCATATTCCATATTGAGGGTAATTTTGTAATAGTAGACAGAATCATCCACTCAAGCAGGATGTCACAATAACGAAGTCCCTGCCATGCAGGCAGGGACTTCCGTTTTCTTATTCAGCAATTTCTTCCTTGGTGCTTTATCACAGCCTAAATATCGGTCATGTCTTTTCTTCCCTTGAATACAAATCGGGGTAGCGTGCTTCGAGGTATTCCGCGAGGCCGTCGGGCATCTGGCTGCGCATGATGGCCAGCAGGTCGTTGTAGTTGTAGGCATAGTTCGGCAACACAAAGTACTGCCAAATCATTTCATCGAAACTGGCAGTCGAGCGGAAGCGTGCCAATAAATTGATATAGTTCATTGTCCTGATGCTGGGAGCAGTCCTGGTCTCAAAGTCTGCACCAAGGATGTAAACGAGATTGGAATACTTAATATTCAACACCGCTCTCTGCAATTGTTGTGCCACTTCAGGTTCGATGAATTCATTGAGAGTTAGCATCTCGGCCATTGCATAATTGCTTTGTTGCAAATTAGTGACAGCTATCAGATGTTTCACCATTTGTGCTATGCCTTTGTTGTATGCATGTTCAACATTCTGAAAGTTCTTGATGTACTCAATGAACTCTTTCTCGAAGTGGTTATTGTAATAACTCTCAGACTTAGTGTATGCTTCTGCAAATTTAGCAGGGCCGTAGTCGATGTATTCCGTCATCACTGGTTTGAAACACAAAATACTGTGGCAATCATCGTTTACCAGGACCACTTCCATCTGCTCCGAAGTGTCGGGGTTTGACTTCAATACAGGCATCCTTACCATAAAGTAAACCTTATCGTATGTTTTGCCGTCAGAGAAGTGCAACTGATGTTCGGGGCTAATCCAATGGAAGAAGTTGTAAGCCAATATCGCTGACGAGTCAACGGCATAGGCTTTGGGCGGAATCTCATTCCCTGCTATCTCTGTTGGAGTAAAAACACTTTTTTCGCCAACATTGAACATCCGATAGAACTTTCCGTCAGGCATCATCGCCTCACGACCCCCAGGATAGATACCGTCTAAGTAACTCGGCAAATAGCCTTTCTCATCGGGCTTGGCTGTCAAGACGGGTGAATTCATCAGAGCAATCCTCCATGCTGGCTCTTTCGGTGTGATTTGAAGGTTACGTTTCATAAAGTTATAAGATAATAGCTATTTATTATTTCTAAACACTGTGTCTATTTGCAATTTGGATTTTTCAAGAATACTTTGACCTGAAGAATATCCCCATCTCTTATGTCGTTTCAATGTAATATTTTTAATGAGAAGAAAAAGCGTCAATGAAGATGGGGTCAAGAATGTATTTTTTCAGTTCCTCATTCTGATTAATCTGCAATTCTTCATATTCTTTTTCTATTGCTTGCACAAACACAGCTTCGTTCACAACATTATAATTCCTCTCTTGGATATACCCATTCTTGAAACCATTAATGAAATAGATATAACATAGCTTTGCATTAATTTTTATGATGCTATTACAGAAGTATACGAATGCCAATCGATTAGCCAGTTGGTAATATCTTGATTTAGCCCATTTCTTAGCAAGTTCCATATCCTTACAGGTTAAGTAAAATGCATTGATTATTTTATTTATACTTTTTTCTCCTGCATTTGTCCCTTCAGATTTCATTTCATCAAGGTGAGCTTTTGCCTCAACCAAATACAAAATATTATCTTGCCAAAAGACACCATCCCAGTTTTGTGATGAACCTTTTTGTGGCCAAAATTTCACCCATTCATCTTGTATGAATTTTAGTTTTCCTTGAGTATTTTTGTGATGTCCAAAAAACTTTATTCCTTCGTATTCTCCATCGAGAGAGTGTCTTTTGGTTGAAACTGGATAGTCCATCCACTCGATTGGAGAATCACTCTTTGTAGCCTCTTTGATTTTGGAATCAAGGAAATTGCGATGATGTCCTAAATAACGCAGCAGTTGATATTCGCTGCCATAACCTAATGCCATTTCTGCCATAATACTTGTTTATTAATTTGTTACGCCTACTCTTTGCTGCAGTTTTCGGTTTCCCTGCAAGACCTCTTCAAAAAGGAGAGGCCTCTGCTATATTAATACGAAGAGGTTTCTTCAACATCGGCCATTTTGCCCAAAAAGTTTTCAACATTTGTTAATAACCTCTCCTTTCTACAGGTCAAAAAAATAGTTTTGATAGTGCAAAGATACATCTTTTTTCTCAATCAGCAATCTTTTTTGAATATCCAATCTCTAACCCTACCACTTCAACCTCATCTGTATCCTCCATTGCTGGCGGTGGTTGGCGTCTATCTGTTCGTAGCTTGAGCCGAAGGTCTCTTTGTCGGTGTAGACGGTGAGGCCGTATTTGAAGCCGATGTTCCAGTTGGGCGTGATGTCGTACCGCAGCAGCAGGTAGACCCTGCACCCTTCGTTCTGATAGAGCGCACCGCTATACTGGTATATGAAATCGCTCTCAGCAGCATAGAGGCGGGCTTCATAGTCATTCACATCAAACAGGGCCACCCGCCCCGCCACCATCAAGGGTAGCGCACTGGGGCAGTACTGCACGTCTTGGTAGAAAAGAAGCCCTCTGTCGGCCTCGGTCACGTCGCCATGATAGTGGGCATACCCCACCCGCGAAACGAGCCTCCACGGGCCTGTTTTGTACTCCACGTCGGCCAGCACCTGGTGGCGGTAGGTCTGCTCCAGCAGATAGGCTCCATCCACCATCTGCGAGGGCGTGACGTTTCGTCCGCGCGTCTTGAAACGGTAACGCACGCGACAGGACAGCCCTTTGACCCACGCCGAGGCCTTCGACAGCACAAGGCGGCAGTCATAGCCCCGACTGGGGGCGTAGACCAGATATTTGGCATGGGGAAAAAAGAACATATCCCCTGTCAGTGCCGCCTCGACACCCCACGGCAGCCGTCCCTGGTAGCAGACCGTCGCGCCCAGCTCGTTTTGCGGGGCACTCCCCTGCCCCGCCGCATTGGCGTGGAGATTATGGTATGTGGGGCTGTAATACCGCAGCAGACCACTGACGCGATGGTTGTTGTTGATAAAGAACTCAGCACCTGCCAACACTGCAGGGCTCACATTCATCGCCACCGTGTCAGAGGAACGGTTGGCACACACCGCCGCCTCGCCAAACCACAACAGACGGCTGGCTCGGTATACAAAGTCCACACCCACATTGGCGTTATTGTCGCCGCTGAAATAGTTGCCGTTATAGACATTCTTGAGGGGGATGATGGCTTTGTCCAACCGTGTCACTGCGCCTGTCATGCCCACGCGCAGCCCTCCCGTCCTGTATTCTAAGCGACCGCCGTAGAGCAACTCTCCCAACTGCCCTTTCTTGTTCCGCTCGGTCTCCGTGCGGTGATAGCCGGAGTTGTAGAGGCTCTGCACATGGCCGGCATCGCTGACAGCGGAGCGGGGCAGGGTTGCGTCGCAGTCCCTGTAGGAGAGGAAGAGTGTTGTGTTCCAGCTTTCGCCCAATGCCACTGTGGCTGCCCCGCCATGCAGAAAACCATACTCGGTAAAGGCTCCGTTGGGACGGATGCCCTGCGCATAGCGGCCAATGCTGGTGCCCACCGTTGTGCGGGGGCCGAATCCGGACCAAAGGGTGAGCCCCTGCCCAAACTGCAAGTGGTATTGCCCAACAGCCAGCCGTTTGACGTAGACCCCTTGCCGCTGCTTGCCGTCGCGAGTCCAGCGTCCCAAATCGTTAATCAGAAGACTGTAGCCATAGAAGTCGAAGCCCTGTTTCTGACTTCCACTGAAGAGGGCTTCGCCCGGGTCTTTGTCGGCCGAAAGCTGCAGCTGCACCCGGTCTCCGTACTTGTAGCGGTAGCGCCACATCAGCCTCATATCGTTGCCCTCGTATTTATCCTCCTTGTATCCTCTGGCCTTCTCCATGGTCCCCCCTGCACCAATCACCATGTTGCTCCGGCCTTTGGTCCAGAGGTCTCTCCAGGTGAGGGCATGCAGCTCGTCGCAGGGAGCTGCCATCACCACGGGCCTCAGCAGTTCGACCGTAGTGCTGTCGAAACCGTTTATCGCATACAGTTCCTCTATGCTCAGCACCCTCCCCGTCATCCTGACATAAGCTCTCAGCCGTTCGCGCTGCACATCGCTCACAAAGGGGAATGCCGACAGGAGGTCGGCAGTGTCGTTGAGGTTGGCCGGTGATTCGGCATAAAGTTCGTAAAGCTCAAGCAGTTCATCCACTGCCTCGTCCTCACCTTCGTCCGTCAGCAACTCAATATACTGCTGCCACACTTCGGGCAGCACCTCTTGTGCGATGCCCCAAAGGGGGCTGAGCACCATCAGAGCCAACGCCAACCAGCATTTCTTCGTCATGGGATGCTCACTATTACGGGCAGGTGGTCACTGAACCCTCCCCAATATTTCATGGCGGTGTAGGTCCTGAATGGCTTCTGGCCCAAGTATCTCTCATCGTCCACCAGTAGGAAGTCTGCCCTCATCACCTCCACCTTCAAATAGCGGTTGGCCACAATATGGTCGATGCACGACCACTGACCCTGGTACTTGTAGGTCCCCTCGCCCTTTGGCACCTGACACATCAAGTCGTAGAATCCACTTCCATTGCGGCTCTTCCCGCCAAAGCCCAGACCCACACGAACTGCCTCCTCCTCGCTGGCGGCATTCAGGTCGCCCATGGCAAGCACCAGAGCCGACGGATGGCTGTGCTGCAGACTGTCCAACAGTGCGGAGAGCCGTAGGGCAATAGCCATGCGGTGTTTGTCGGCTTCGGCACCTCCGCGTTTCGAGGGCCAGTGGTTCACCAACAGGTAGCAGGTGTCGCCCGGTGCGGCGCCTCCCTTCAACACTCCGCCCACCAACAGGATGTCGCGGGTGTAGAAACCCCTCAGCGTGTCCGACACCACGATGGGCCTTGACTCCAACACCTCGAAGCCATCCCTCCAGTAAAGCAGGGCACAGTCCATACCCCGCTGGTCTGGCGACTCGTAATGCACAAACTCGTAGCCAAAACGGCGCAGCGGCGTGCCGCGGCATAGATCGCGCAGCACGTGGTCATTCTCCACCTCGGCCAGGCCTATTGCCACAGGCCAGTGCATGGCGGCTATCGTCTTGTAGATCTTGTTGAGCTTGTCGCGGTAGCGGCGTTGGGTCCAGTGGTTCTCCCCCTCGGGAGTGAAGGCAAGGTCGTTCTTCAGCGTGTCGTGCCGCGTGTCGAAGAGGTTCTCCACATTCCAGAAGGCTATCGTCCAGCGTGCGTCCTCCTGCCCCCAAAGCATGGACGGGAGTAGAAAGAGAAGAATGGTGAAAACCGAACGGCACGTTTTCATGGGTGTCGCTCTTTGTCTGCGTGGTTGCGGATATGCTCCACCATGCCGATGGCCTCTTCCATATCAGTATCCATCAGGACATGGAGAAACTCATGTCCCGGCAGCGTGGTGCGTACTATCACTTGATAGCATTCTCCAGGACCGAAGTCGTTGGAGTTGTTGCACGTCACGTCCGCAATGCTGCCGTATGGCACTTGGATGCCCGCCAAAACCATAAAGTCTTCATAGAAAAGCAAGGGCATGTCGCGTGTCCACAGCATCTGCTGGGGCTCGCCATAGCGTGCTACCATCGCCTCGCCATACTCCTCGCGCCGCAGCTCCAGTGTCTCATTGACTTTTGGCTCTACCCGTTTCTTGCTCCACCAAAAGGCTGCTATGGGCAGCAAGGTGAGCAAAGCCAGTAAGGCGTTTTCCAAAAAGTCAGACATAAGCAGTGGCTATTGGTAATGTGCGGCGGCGGGCGTTCCGCCCGCCGCCGCACTTGATAGCTATGCCAGATTCATCGAGCGCTTGATGGCCTCAATCTTTCCATCCAGCGCGGAGTTCACTTGGTCGAAATCGGCCTTGCTGGCCAGGGAGCCTTTCACGCCGAAATAGAACTTGATCTTGGGTTCCGTGCCGCTGGGGCGCACAGTCACCTTGTTGCCCTTGTCCGTGAAGAACTGCAGCACATTGCTGGCAGGCAGGTCTATCCGCTCCTTCTTGCCGGTGGTGAGGTCGGTGCTCTCGTGCAGCTTGTAGTCCTTGATGCAGACCACCTTCTCGCCGTCAATCTCCTTGGGCGGGTTCTCGCGGTAGTCCTTCATCATCTGCTGGATTTCCTCAGCTCCGCTCTTGCCCTTGCGCACCACGCTCAGCAGACCCTCCTTATAGAAGCCGTACTCGGTGTAGAGGTCCACCAGCACGTCGAAGAAGGTCTTGCCCTGCTCGGCAGCCCAGGCGGCAATCTCGGCAATCATCGAGCAGGCGGCCACAGCGTCCTTGTCGCGCACAAAGTCGCCAATCATGTAGCCGTAGCTCTCCTCACCGCCGCCAATGAAGACTTCCTTGCCTTCCAGCTCGCGGATTTTGTCGCCGATAAACTTAAAGCCCGTCAGCACATCGTACACCTTTACGCCCACGCGCTTGGCTATGTCGGCGGGCAGCTCGCTGGTGACGATGGTCTTGACGATAAACTCCTTGCCGGTCAGGCGGCCGGTCTCTTTCCATTCTTTCAGCAGGTAGTAAATCAGCACACTCATGGTCTGGTTGCCGTTGAGCAGCATCCACTCGCCATCGGGGCGTTTCACCGCCACACCCACGCGGTCGGCGTCGGGGTCGCTGGCAAAGACGATGTCGGCGTCAATCTCCTTGGCCAGGTCAACAGCCATCTTCATGGCTGCCCGCTCCTCGGGATTGGGGCTCGGCGTGGTAGGGAAGTTGCCGTCGGGTGTCGCCTGTTCCTTCACCACGTTCACATTGGTGAAGCCCAGCTTCTCCAGCATGCGCGGAATCAGGGTGATGCCCGTGCCGTGCAACGGTGTGTAGACAATCTTCAGGTCGTGGTGTTTCTTAATCAGCTCTGGATGCAGGGAGTTCTGTTCCACACGGTCTAAATAGACGCTGTCCACATTCTCCCCGATAATCTCGATGTTGGCCTCGCCACCCGTCATCTTCACATCATCCAATCCTTTAATCTTCAGCACCTCGTCAATCACATTCGTGTCGTGGGGGGCCACCAGCTGGCAGCCGTCGTCCCAGTAGGCCTTGTAGCCGTTGTATTCCTTGGGGTTGTGGCTGGCCGTCACCATGACACCCGTCTGGCAGCCGAAATGGCGCACGGCAAACGAAAGCTCGGGAGTGGGACGCAGGGCCTCGAACAGGTATACGTGGAAGCCGTTTGCGGCCAACACATTGGCGGTAATCTCGGCAAACTCGCGACTGTGGTTGCGGCTGTCGTGACTCACAGCGGCCTTGATGGGATTGGCCGTGGGGAAGCACTTCTTCACATAGTTGGCCAAGCCCTGTGTGGCCATGGCCACCGTGTACTTGTTCATGCGGTTGGTGCCCACGCCCATAATGCCGCGCAGACCGCCCGTGCCAAACTCCAGATTGCGGTAGAAACTCTCGTTCAACTCATTCGGGTTGTCCATCATGTCGCGGATAGCCTGCTTTGTTTCCTCGTCGTACTGGCCGTTCAACCAAGTCATAACGTTTTCTTTTGCCGAAGCATCGATGTTCAGATTCTCGATATTCTTCATAGTCGGGTCCTTTCTGTATGGTGAAACAATTCAAATAAATCAGTCTGCAAAGATACACATTATTTTTGAATTAGCAGAATAATTCTCCGACTATAAGAAGGTTTCACCGGCAAACAGACGGGCAAACGAGAGATAAAAGGAGCTTTTTGCACCGTTGCGCGTTGCCCCTTGCCGGAGCTTCCCCGGCATTACTCGCGTCCGACGAAGAGCAGATGAAGGTCCGCACTGCCTTCGCTGTGCCTTCGCTTAAGGCCCGCTTCTATAAGCGGCCCTGCAGCTTCCCCAAAAGGGCTCTTCAACGTGGTTAGGAACGCCCCGCGCTACAGCTATTGTGCCACAGTTCCATTCCCCTAAAATGAAGAACCCCAAAATAAGGTTCCCGAACTGTAGCATCCGTAGGGTATCGATAGCTGAACAACGTGAAAGCGGAGAAGTCAACGCTCTCAAAACAAAATACTATAACCCTTATATATTTTCTATTTTATTTCTATTTTGTTTCTCCTTACTTTCTATTTTATTTAGCTAACCTAAATAAACGGTAAAGTAAAGCTAAACAAAAGGTAAACTAAAGGAAGGATAAAAGGCTCTTCTGCAATGAGTTTTCCAGGGGCTATACGTGACCCTAAAAAGTTCCGCACGTTCACCCTCGACGGTGGCTGCTTTTCCCCTCGAGCTTGATGAGCGTACCCAACCCCACCTATCAAATTGGGAAAAACCTTTTTGAATTATTATTTGGCTGTATCAGAAATGTGTCGTACTTTTGCAAATCGAAAAAGGTCTAAATAACAATTTTTAAACAAATACAAACACTTAATACTATGTTAACTAGTGTCATTGAAAGGAGAAATGTCGAGTATGCACCTCTCATTGAAACATTCAAGAAAGAGGTTGCAGGGTTAAACATTAACGGTATTACGGGACCACACTTCCCCGCTATTGGCGAATGTTATGCTGAGTCAAAATATAAGTTTGCGTTCTGCGGAATGGAAACATATGGATGGTATTCGTTGGAATCCATGTTGCCTATGGATAATATTGAATATTTGCGAGAGATTGACAAATGTATTGATAATTTTGAATATTTGGGATGGGCGACAAACTATCATGCAACATTTTGGGGATTTGTACTAAAATTTTTCTCCAAGTTTTTCAATGTTGATTTTAACAGAATGAGAAACATTGATGATGCGGATGAAGATATAAAGTCTATAATGAAAAGTTTTATTTGGGCTAACGCTAATGCCATTGAGCGGTTTGGTGTTTCAAGCGAAAGTCAAGGTGCAAACTATGATAATTGGGCTAAAGTGAAAAATGCGAGTAAATCATTTGATGACATTAACCATATTCTTAATGCTTGTGCCCCTCGTGTGGTTTTTATAATCTACAGAAATGTGGATGAGAAATACTATTTAAATGACAGTTCATTAAGCGAAATATATGGTGTAGATGAATCTAATAGATTAAATGTATTGAGGTTGAGAAACGATGAATTGATGTATGATTATCTCTATCTGAGGAATTCTAACACTCACATATTTAAAATGCCTCACCCAACATGGATGGGTCGATTTAGTGGAATTGGGATAGATCGGTTTGTTGATTCTCTTATAGCTGACATAAAGACTTATCAGGTGTGGGATACATACCCTGCTTCACAGAAGGAATGGAAAATAGATAATAAACAAGAAATAGATAAATCATCCAGAGAAAACAAATTTAGAATTGTTGCATCTATTGCTCACTCCCTTGTGCAGAATTCAGCGGTAATGTGTGGTCAAGATCTCGCATCAATATTTAACATGAATGGTATTTTTGCACAAAATGGAACACCCTATGCAGAAGATAGTGGTAGAGGCATATATAAATTAATTTCGTCAGCATGGGCTTACTATCATGAAAAAGGAGATTATCAAACAGCCTATGACATAGCACGAAGCTATGTCAACAAGAATGGGGAATATGCATACGAGTAGTTAAATCGCAGAATTATTCCAAAAGTGTGTCATGCTTTGGCACACCTTTGTTGTATTTTTGCAGTCGAAAATAAATAGATAAACATCATGAAAGATTACATGAAACCTTTTGACTGCGATCTGAAACATTATGAAGCATGTCTTGCCACACGCGATTTCTGGGACGACTGTGGCCATGAGTGGAATTATAAAACATTGGATGAAAAATTAGTGATTCTTGGTGGCTTTGTACAAAGGGGAGGAAGCCTAAAGCGGGTTATTAAACGCTACGCCGAGGACCGAAGTGAGATTTACCGATGCCGTATCCATTGGGTTATCTTCACCTACATCTGGCGGATGATAATGGGGAAAGAACCGATGAGCAACTTCAACCCGATGTCAAGTAGAATCAAGTGCCTCGATAATGATGAACTAATCAAGCTTTTGTCAGAAGAACTGAAGAAATGTGTAAAACAAACATGCGATACCCGGTATAATCGTTTTGGCGAACATGAAATATACACATGTTGGATTGTGTCAGACGAGTATCAGTACGACGATACCGCACTTGACAAGATTGAGCGCAAACATTGGCGTTCCCATCCCGACGAACCTTTTTCCATTTATTTGGACAAGGCAAAACGTTGGGACTGGATGAAATGCCTGTTTTGAATAAGGGCTGACAAACAATATTTTATTACACTTTTCGTTAATCATATAATTAATACACAAAAAAATGAGTACTTCAAATTACCCTACTGACAAAAAATATAAGGATTGGGAAGAATTGAAAGAAGCCAATCCTTGGAAAGAGATATTCGACCCCAAAGAAGAAGAAAAAGTGCTTCTACAACGTGTTCTCAACGAAGAAGAGTTTATATACTCTAAAGATGTAGAAATTATTGATGATTTTAATAAAAAAGTTCAACCTAAAGGGATAGACAATGTGTTCGTTACTTCGTTGTTACCAAAACCCTATAGGGGAAATCTCAAAGACCCCAAACTCGTCATATTGAGTTTGAATCCTAGTTATAAAGAACGTGTTAAGAAAACAATGTTCAAAATGCTCAAGCCAGAGTGTCAGTTGAGATTCATCGAATTGGCTAAAAAGAATGCTTTGTTGGAAGATGATTGTTGTATTATATCCGACGATGTGGACGTTGTTACAGATAATGGTTATTGGTTAGATAAGCTATCCGGTCTTATTAGTGAGCAAGGGGTAGATGCCTCAAAAATAGGATTAATACAGTTTATTCCATACGCGTCAGAACATTTTGATTCTAATTCGTGGCCAAAAAACGCAGAACTTGAGACCCCAAAATTCTCTGTGGAAATAATCCGTCGTCTGTTGTACAAAGATAAATCAACGTTGTTTCTTGTGATGCGGGCAAAAAAGCGATGGGAGGAACTATTTAGGAAACATAATATTGAAATAGACAAGCAAAGATTTTTATACAATGACAATCCAATTTGTCAAAAAATATCTCCTGATAATTTAAAAGAACAATACAAAGAAATAGTAAAGGCATTTAATAAGTGACCTATAGCATTATTATGGGATACTGCTATAAACTGAGATGCCCCAAATGCACTCACGAGTTTGAATGGCGTGAGGGTTCTGGGAAGGAGTTTGATGTTTTGCATTGCGACAAATGTGGTAAAGAACTGCTGACAACTGACCGCTATCTTGAGTATTGCAACATTAAATGTGAATGTGGCGGGTACTTCGACAAAGAAGTGCCAATTATTTGTCCAAATTGCGGTGTTGAAATTGAGCGTCCAAGGCCATATGTCATCGATGCTACGGAGTGGATATGAAAAAACACATATGCAATAAAATGATACAATTGACGTTATAGAAATATGGAGAACGTTAATGACAAGATAATTATCTACCAGTCTGCCGACGGCAACACACAGATTGACGTGAGGTTGGAGAATGAGACGGTTTGGTTGACTGCCAATCAAATGGCTTTGTTATTTGATAGGGATGATAAGACCATCCGGAAACATATTAGCAATGCCATCAAAGAAGAGCTGTCAGATACAGTGGTTGTCGCAAAATTTGCGACAACCACTCCGCATGGTGCAATAGATGGCAAGTCTCAGACCCATCTTGTTAGTTATTATAATCTTGACGTAATAATCTCAGTAGGATATAGGGTTAAATCAAAGCGAGGTGTTGATTTTCGCCGTTGGGCCAACCGTGTGTTGAAGGAGTATCTTGTAAAGGGCTATGCCGTAAACGAGCGGATACACAAAGAGCAGATTGGAGAATTGCGTCAGCTGGTGGGGATGCTCGGACGGACTATACAGAACCAGCCGTTGCTCTCGAATGACGAGACCAACGCGCTCTTCAACGTGGTGACTGACTACACCTACGCCCTCGACACTCTCGACAGCTACGACTACCAACGGCTCACCGTAAGCGACACCACCAAAGAGGCGGCTTTCCATGCTACCTACGACAACGCCATGCAGGCTATCCTCTCGCTGAAAGAACGGTTTGGCGAGAGTGCCTTGTTCGGCAACGAGAAGGATGAGTCATTCAAGAGCTCTATCGGGCAGATATACCAGACCTTTGACGGAGTGGAGCTGTATCCAAGTACCGAGGAGAAGGCCGCCATGTTGCTATATCTTGTCACCAAGAACCACTCCTTCAGCGACGGCAACAAACGCATTGCCGCCACCCTGTTCCTGTGGTTTCTGAATAACAACCGTATCCTATACCGCGAGGATGGGAGCAAACGCATTGCCGACAACACCCTTGTGGCTCTCACACTGATGATTGCCGAGAGCCGTCCCGAAGAGAAAGACGTTATGGTGAAAGTAGTAGTCAACTTAATCAATAAGAACAACTTATGACACCCTTGAAGAAATATATATGGCTTGTTGATACCGTAATGAAGGCGGGCAATGTGGGGTTGACGCTCCAGCAGATTGCCGATGCCTATTATTTCAATGACGATATTAATGGTGGTCGTCTTTATTCTGACCGCACCTTCCATCGCCATCGTGAGGAGATAAAGGATATTTTCGGAATAGAAATTGAATGTTACGTGTCGGGCGGCGTGTACCGTTATCGTATAGCCGACAGCGGCAAGAACGGCTATTTCCGTCAGTGGATGCTCAACGCCATTGCCGTGAACCGGATTGTGATGGACAGCCAAGAGTTGGCACAGTATATCGCCATAGAAGAGAGTCGCACCGACCCACTGCCTGCCATACTCCAGGCCATGAAGGAGATGCGAATGATGAAGTTCGACTATGGCCCCTATTGGCGCGACAATGTGACGCACTACACCGACTTCCGACCTCATGCCTTGAAGATGTTTGAACGTCGCTGGTATGTGGTCGGCAAGTACACTGAGGATATGCCGCATCATATCTTTGCGCTGGATAGGATTAGCAACATTGAAATCCAAGAGGAGGCATACACCAGAGACCCCGATTTCGACGTGGAGGAGATGTTTAAGGACAGCTATGGCATCATTCTTAGGGAAGAGGTAGAGGTGGAGAGTGTCTGGATAAAAGTGGATGCTTTTCAGGCCAACTATCTGCGGTCGCTCCCGCTGCATCACTCCCAAATAGAGCTGAAACGGAATGAGGAATACTCGGTCTTCTCGGTTCGTGTGCGTCCGACCTTTGACTTCCGGCAGCAATTGCTGTCGTTGGGCAGCAGGGTGGAAGTGCTAAAGCCTGAATCCTTAAGGGCAGAAATGAAAGAGGAAATTGCAGCCATGTTGTCTAAATACAGCCATAATGAATAAACCCATAGCGTTCACAAAGAAGTAAATAACCATCACAAATATTGGAAAGTAACTACACAAAAACTCCGCACCGTCGTTGGTGGTGCAATGCCCGTCGCTGCGTATGTTTCAATCGTAGTTTGTTGTGTCGGATTTGCAATCATGAGCGGTCGAAAGATTTTTAATCCAATTTGCTATCAAAATGGCTTTTGGAAAAGTAAAAAAACAAAAACCACTATTGCAAAAGCGAACATTCCTTACTATTTAGGAAATAATTCCGCAAAAGTTATGACTTTTTCGGAATACATTCAAAAAAATCATATCTTTGCAGGGTAAGACACCAGTAATGTAGGCTGCCGCTATCCGTAGTGCTCGGCCACGCGGTCGAGGATGGGGAGGATTTGGTCGAGGGCGGTGGTGTTGACCATGGGAATGCGGAACTGTTTGAAGTCGCGGAGGCCTTTGAAGTAGCCACCGTAGTGTTTGCGCATCTCGAACATGGCGGTATGCTCACCTTTGAACTCAACGGCGGCCAAAAGGTGGCGGCGGCACACTTCGACCCGCTCTTGGACGGTGACGGGGCGTTCTTCCTCACCACGGAAGAGACGTTGCGTCTGCTCGAATATCCAGGGGTTGCCGATAGCACCGCGACCTATCAGGATGCCATCGACACCGTAGCGGCGGCGCGCATCAATGGCTTGCTGGGGGGTGGTGATGTCGCCGTTGCCGAAAATGGGGATGTGCATGCGGGGGTTGCTCTTTACCTCGCCGATGAGGGTCCAGTCGGCAGAACCCTGATACATCTGGGTTTTGGTGCGACCGTGAATACTGAGGGCGGCAATGCCCACATCCTGCAGCCGCTCAGCCAACTCGACAATGGGTTTGTCGTCGGCATCATACCCCAAACGGGTCTTGACGGTGACAGGCAGGTGCGACCGCTTTACAAGGGCTTCGGTGATGCGGAGCATCTTGGGAATGTCTTTGAGGATGCCGCTGCCTGCCCCCTTGCCCGCCACCTTGCGCACGGGGCATCCCCAGTTGATGTCGACGAAGTCCGGTTCGCGGGCCTCGACAATGTCAAGACAGCGCAGCAGCTCGTCCTCGTCGGCTCCGAAAATCTGGATGCCTATGGGGTGCTGGGCTGGGGTGAAGAGCATTTTGCGGTAGCTCTTCTCGGCCTCGCGGTTGAGGGCCTCGGAGGCGATAAACTCGGTGATGAGCAGGTCGGCCCCGAAGCCTTTGCAGAGTTCGCGGAAAGGGAGGTCGGTGATGTCGTCCATGGGAGAAAGACCAAGGACACAATATTTTCCAAAGTCGAGCGTTTTCATCTTCAAATTGCAAAGATAAGAAAAAAATGGAAAGAAAAGAATTAATTGTAGATTACAACGAATACGCCAGCGTGGCCGAGTTGGCTGCCGACGAGCGGGAACTGATGGAAAGGGCCATGGAGGCCGCACGGGGCGCCTATGCCCCCTATTCCCGCTTCCACGTAGGGGCAGCGGTGCGGATGGCAGACGGAACACTGGTGACGGGCAGCAATCAGGAGAATATTGCCTACCCCTCGGGGCTCTGCGCCGAACGGGTGGCGATGTACAGCGCATCGGCCCAGCACCCCGGTCTGGCGATGACGGCAATGGCCGTTGTGGGATACAACGAGGGCGAGTACTGCGAAGCATCGCCCTGCGGGGCATGCAGGCAAGTGATGGCAGAATATGAGCAGCGCGACGGCCACGAGATGACGCTTCTGTGCTATCTTGCCGGAGGCAGAATTCGGCGAATTAAGGGTGTGAAAAGCTTGCTTCCGTTCACTTTCGAGGCCCAATTGTAGGCTTTTTTGTTGTTTTGCAACACGTTGAAAAATAGCGGTATGCAAAATTTACTAACTTTTTTTCCACAAAAAAGTTTCGTACACTAAAATTTCTTTGTACCTTTGCACGCTTAAAATAGGTAGAAAAGGGTGACAGAGTTTTGGGGATAAAAGGGGTGTCGCACCCCTGAATATCCAAGACTATTAGCCCTCGAAACCCGAGCACTCAATTAACGAATAAACAATAAAAAAATACTCACAAATGGGAATTATAGGAAGTATTAGAAAACACTCATGGATAGCCGTCATCGTCGTTGGCGTGGCTATCATCGCATTCATCATTGGCGACTTGACCAAGAACAACCGCGGTATCCCCGACATGGGCAAGATTAATGGCTCCACCATCACTTATCAGCGTTTCAACGAACTGACCGAGGAGATGGAAAACAACTATAAACGTCAGCAGGGCGTCAGCCAGATTCCCGCCGACGTGGAATACCAGTTGCGCGACCAGGTGTGGCAGACCCTTGTGGGCGAGACCCTCACGGACGAGCAATTTGAGAAACTGGGCCTGACGGTGAGTCCCGCCGAGCTGAACGACATGTATGTCGGCAACTTCATTCACCCCTATCTGCGCCAGAGCTTCACCGACCCCAAGACCGGTGAATACCAAACCCAAGCTATCCAGTACTATGTGGACAACTTTGAGAATCTGGACACCCTGCAGCGTATGCAGTGGGTCGAGCTGGAGAAAGCCGTGAAGGCCGACCGCAAACAGCAGAAATACAGCGCCCTGATTTCGCGCGGCATGTACATGCCCAACGCCATTGCCAAGCAGATTGCCGACATGGGCAGCAAAGTGAGCAACGTGTTCGCAGTGAACTGCACCTACCAGTCCGTGGCCGACGAGGAAATCACCCTCACTGATGCCGACTACGAGAACTACTACAAGAAACACAAAGCCGAGTTCCGTCTGCGCGACGAGATGCGCGAACTGAACTATATCGTCTACCCCATCGTCCCCACTCAGCAGGACATTGCCGACATCCAGGCCTCTGTTGAAAAGACTTGGGAAGAGTTCCAGACTGTTGAACCGGAAGAGGTGGTCTTCTTCGTCAACTCCGAGTCCGACCACAGCTACGACTCCACCTACCGCAAGGCCAGCGAGTTCAGCTCGCCCATGGATTCCGCCATCATGGCTGCCGGCACTGGTTCCTTCATCAGCCCCCGCATGGTTGGCAACGAATGGATGATGGCCAAAGTTCTTGACGTGGCCAACCGTCCCGACAGCTTGCGCGCCAGCGCCATCTACATCTTCAACAACCGCGTGGGCGGCAACATCACCCGTGGCGACGACCAGGCCAAACTGCTTGCCGACAGCGTGATGAACATCGTGCGCAGCGGCACCATGAGCTTCGAAGAGGCCGTGAAACAATACTCTGACGACCCCCAGAAAGAGGAGAACAACGGCGACATGGAATGGCAACTCGACGGCAACTATGGCTTCCTGAACGAGGACCTTATCAACACTCCCGAAGGCGGTGTCTTCGTAGTGAAGCACCCCAGCGAGGTTGGCTATTTTGTGGTGAAAGTGACCGGCAAGACCACTCCCCACAGAAAATACCGCGTGGCCACCATCACCCGTGCCATTGCTGCCTCCGAAACCACCACTCGCAACATCTACAACAACGCCAACCGTTTTGCTGGCAACAACCGCACCTTTGCCGAGATGACCGCTACCGCCCAGTCTGAAAACCTGCAGACCCGCAACAGCATGATTACCGCCATGTCCTACTCCATGCCCGGCATCAACAATGCCCGTAGCATCGTCCAGTGGGCTTTCAACGAGAAGACCACTGTTGGCGAGGTCGCCGACCAGATTTTCGAGGCTGACGACATGTATATCGTCGCTGCCCTGAAGGACATCTACAAAGTGGGTTACGCCACCCTCGACCAAGTGCGTCCCAGCATCGAGAACCAGGTGCGCATCGAGAAGAAAGCCGAGCTGCTCAAAGCCCGTCTCGAAGAGGCCAAGAACGGCAATGCCAACCTGACCACCATCGCTGCCAAGATGAACGTGGCCATTGACACCCTCGACAGCATCTCCTTCAACGACTACTTCCTCGGCAAATACGGCATGGAGCCCAAAGTTCAGGCCACCATCGCCGCCGCTGAGGCCAACACCCTCGTGGGTCCCATCCAGGGTGCCAACGGTGTGTATATGGTCTACGTCAACAGCAAGAGCGACAATCCCGCTGCTCCCGACGCCGAGGCCATCCGCAGCCAGCGCCAACAGAGCTTTATGCAAGGTCTGCGCAACATCCAGCAGGTGCTGAAAGACCATGCCAAGATTGTTGACCAGCGCAACAAGTTCTTCTAATGGACAACCCCGAACAGAAAGCGATAAAAGAGAAAGGCGCGGCCCTGCGGCTGCGCCTTTCTAACACTTGGCAGAACTTCCGCGAGCGGATGCACCACAAGCACCGCATCGTCGTAATGGACACCGACACCTTCAAGGAGACCTTCTCTGCTGAACTGACGGGAGTCAACATCTTCACCTATGTAGGCATCACCGTCATTGTCATGCTGATTCTCGCCTCCCTCCTTATCGCTTTCACCCCACTCCGGGGCTTAGTGCCCGGATTCATCAAACCCGAGTTGCGCGAAGAGACCATCCGCAACGCAAGGACCATAGACTCGCTCGAACTGGTCATTGACCAACACGAGCAGCACATCCGCATCATTCAGGACGTCATCAACGGCAAGACCATCACCACTGCCGAAAGCTCTCCCACCGAAAGCGTCGACGACCAGGAGATTGTTTACCGCCGAAGCCGTGCCGACTCGCTGCTGCGTGTCAAGGTGGAGAAACGCCAAAAAGAGCAGCAAGCCAAAAACAAAAACAAACGCAAAAAATGAAACGTATAGCCATACTGGGTTCCACTGGTTCCATTGGCACCCAGGCTCTCAATGTCATCCGCCGCCACCGCGACCTCTTCGCTGTCGAAGTGCTCTGCGCTGGTAGCAACGCCGACCTGCTTATACAGCAAGCCTTGGAATTCGACCCCAACGCTGTGGCCATTGCCGACACCAACAAATACCAGCAGGTGCAGGATGCCCTTGCCCCTCACGATATAAAAGTCTTCGCTGGCATGGACTCCATTGCCGACCTCATGGAGATGGACTCCATCGACCTTGTGCTGGCCTCCATTGTGGGTTTTGCCGGCCTCCGCCCCACCCTCCGTGCCATCGAACACCACAAAGCCATTGCCCTGGCCAACAAGGAGACCATGGTTGTGGCAGGACAGATAGTCACCGATGCCGCTGCACGCAACCACGTGCCCATCCTGCCTGTCGACTCCGAACATTCGGCCATCTTCCAAAGCCTCGTGAGCGAAATGGGCAACGTGGACAAAATACTCCTCACCGCCTCCGGCGGCCCCTTCCGCGGACGCACACGCCAACAACTGGGGCACGTCACCCTTGCCGACGCCCTTAAGCATCCCAACTGGAGCATGGGCCGCAAGGTGACCATCGACTCCGCCTCGCTGATGAACAAGGGCCTTGAGGTCATCGAAGCCCGCTGGCTCTTCAACATCCCCGCCGACCGTATTCAAGTGCTTGTCCATCCCCAATCCGTAGTCCACTCCATGGTTCAGTATATTGACGGCAGCATCAAAGCCCAACTCGGCGTCCCCACCATGGAGACCCCCATCCAGTACGCCTTCAGCTTCCCCACACGCATCGAGAGCCACCTCCCACGACTCGACTGGACCAAATATCCCCAACTCACCTTCGAGGAACCCGACACAAAGACCTTCCGCTGCCTCCAATTGGCCTACGATGCCATTGCCCGCGGAGGCAACATGCCCTGCATCATGAACGCCGCCAACGAAGTGGCCGTGCAACAGTTTATCGATGGGCGGATTACTTTCCTACAGATTGCTGACTTCGTCGAAGAGCAGATGCAGAAAGCCCCCTTCATCGCCAAGCCTACACTCGACGACCTCTTCAGCACCGACGCCGAAGTGCGGAACAATAAATAATAAAAGCTTGCTCGGAAAGATACTCTGCTACTGATTACTATCCGAATCAACGGGATGGTTATTCCGATACTCCATGCACAGCCCACGATACTTCTCCGCCAATGCGCGGATGCTGTCGTCAGGGTCTCGCTCTAACACATACTTCAACTCCTCTTCGGCCTCGCTGACTCGGTCCATATTGAGATAGTAGGCTGCGCGGTTCACGTATGCCAACAAGAAGTCGGGGTCTATTTCAATAGCCTTTTCTATGTCATCCATCGCCTGCTCGTGGTTCCCCAGCATACCGTAGGCACTGCCACGGCTGCAATAAGCCTGTGCATAATCAGGATTCAGCTTTATCGCCCTATCGAAATCCGGAATTGCCAGCTCATACTGTCCCTGCTTATAGCGCAGGTAGCCCCGGTTGTTATATGTCTCCGCCCGCTTGGGGCACAGCCTTATCGCCTGCTCGAAGTCCGCCAACGCACGCTCCATATCACCCAACGCGTCGTAGGCAATGCCGCGGTTCAGATACACGATGCCGTCCCGCGGATTCAACGCCAACGACTCGCTGAAAAGCTCCACCTGCCGCTCCGGATGCTCATCATCCCAATAAGCTAAATAGAACAGATTCTCCGCCTCTTCCTCCGCCCGTCTCTTTGCCCCATACCGCACGCCACGCGTATTAAACCGCAGCGACCCGATAGTGACAACCCACCTCCTCGGCATCCGATGTTTTTTTCGATTACGCATCATAATGTAAAACAGTTTTGGGGTAACGCAACCCCATCTATCATCATGGGTGATCTGCTAACAGGCTATATATTTTTGTATAGCCGTAATGTCCATCCTCTTCGTCGTAATTTTCCACAAGCCCATCCCTATTGACAAGCAGAGGAATCGGCATTGCCTTGGTTTTTCTGTAATCTTTCAGTAGGCTAAGCATAGTCTTGTTGGCATCTCTCTTAATCAAGAAAGGAATGGACAGATCCAGATTGATAACCAATCGGTTCTCGGTTTTTAAATCAACGACTGCTTCTTCTTTGCCATAATGAATGATAACAATTCCGACGTTGTTTCTCTCCAGTTCTTCAAGATATGGCTTTATATTCGTCTCAAGCATGCTTTTACTTGCTTCACAATAATCTGCCCAAATATAAATCAGTGTATTATCATGACTCTCCAACATTTGAATAATGTTTGTTCTGTCAGAATCTTTCAATGCTGTCTTTGGACCAGAACAAGAAACCAATCCGAGTAATGCTAACAGCATGACTATTGTATGTTTCATATCGTTATGTTTTAGATAATTTCAACATCATAAACGTCAATCCCTCGAAGCTATTGCTCTCCCACCAAACAAAAGCCGCCGCCCATTCGGCGGTACCATCAACTTGTCATAAGACCCACCAAGCAGAGTGCTTAGAATAAGGCATCAAATTTTGTTTTCAGCCAACCAGCGGGCAGTGTTCATTTTTGATGTACAGATGAAAGCCTCGCGTTCCTCCTCGGCGGTCCATTCACGGTCTTCCTTCTCCTCGTCAATCTGAGAGATTTGGAACACGTCGCCAAGAGAGCGTATCAACGCCACCACGTTCTGCGCCACTTTGCTATGCCCATCGTAAGATATCGTCATTGTTGCCATGATGCTATTTTTATTGTTTTCTGACACTATAACGCCATAAATCCTTTTTTATTGCTCTCCCCGCCAAACAAAAAGCAGTATAGATTCAACATCGAAGTGGAAAGAAACATACCTCTTTATTCAGCGTTGAGGAGCCACAACAGCGAGATCGATTGTCTTAAATCAGCCTTACTTAACACTATAGCGTAGTATATTTGCTCATTTCAGAAAAAGTTAGTACTTTTGTAAATTGAAAGATACAATATAAATAAATGACAAACACGGACTTTTGGAAGCAAATAGAATCAGTTATTAGCGGCGTTTTACCTCCGAAGGTCTGAAAAAGCTTGACTATTATGCAGAGTTATTTATCTATGGACGACTTATATATAAACGATTTTCACCGTTTGAACAGCATGGCTGCGCAACGGGAGGTGCAACGCATGTCATTGCATCCCTACTCGCGGGAGCAAAAGCTCACACAGATAGCGGAGCTGCACCTTATGGCAACGATTTCAAAAGAGAATTCCAATGCGGAGCGCAGCAAGCTGAATGCATAGAGCGTTGGGCTCGCCTCACCAATTGCTGGACAGACTGCGTAGACAAGACGCTTTCCCATACGCTTGGCGAACAGATAGCTGAGGGCGGTGAAGCCAAAGTCTATGACCATGGCGCCACCCTTGTCAAAACCATCGGACTCGATTATTTTGTCCAACCTATCCTCGCACTCGACCGCATCTCACTCCACAACGCCTATTTCCCCGAAACACGGCTGACCGTCCTTGGTTTTGGACGCACTATAGAGGGCGACTTCAAGATAGTGGTGGAGCAGCCTTTCGTTAAGGGGAAGCATGTCGACGATAGTCTTATCGCTGATTATATGCATCGTAT
>ONJQ01000041.1 GCA_900318175.1 uncultured Bacteroidales bacterium
CCATCCCCAACCTCGGCGGCACTGCCGAGTCCCTCAACGCCGCCGTGGCCTGTGCCATCCTCATGGCGCAGATGCTGCAAAAACCGTAACGCCGCCACCCCGCGCCTACGGCTTCTGCGGTGCTATTCATACCTCAAAAGTGAAAAGCAGTCCCATTGTCGAATTGACACATTAACGAATTTCCACGTTCAAAACAGCAGCGTCCCCAAAACGCCCGTTCAACGCTCCTTCTATATTGAGTCAATATTGAAGGAGCGTTGAACGAAGGTTGAAAGGCCGCTTCAGTAGCCTGAATACCTGCCCCTTACGCCACCCCTACCGACGCCTTCATACAAATGCTCAGTGAGTTGCAGGCAACTCACAGCCTTGGGAAGGACAACACGTCCCATCACTACCCAAAAGATTCATAGATTTCTCCAACCTACAGACACTGGGTTTTGCGGGTTGACCCCCTATCTCGAATGCCTTTCCGCAATTAGCATATCCCAAACTCACACTTTATTATGTAAAAAGTCTTCACATCAAAAAAAATGTGTATCTTTGCACTCGAAAATCAATCCACACAACGGCATGTAAACAATAGTTAATATAAGACATAAGCAACTGAGCTTGATGCTCTTGTTCTCACTTGGAGAAGTCTGGAAAACCATCTGAACCGAGAATAAGATTGCAGAGGGTTCACGTCCATGGGGCGTGGATTTTCGTAGTACTTATTTGGTTCAAAGGTTATTCCAGACACCTTCCAGGTAAATAAGCAGTTTCGACGAAAGACTCACGCCTTTCTTCATGCCCCTTATTCAGAGAATATCGGCTTTCCAGCTCAGGCAGGGAAGCCGAAAACTGTTTGTATAGAGTAGGCACAGACAAATCTAAAACACAACAAAAACAAAATGACACACAACACAAAACGGGAGTACAATGCTCCCTTGGTCGAAGTGCTTTCAGCACGCGTGGAACGCGGCTTCCAGGCCAGTGGTGAGTTGCTCCCCACGGGCAGCAATGAGAACTTGGTCAGCAGTGGCGAAGTACACGGTGGCAGCGACTTCGATTAAGCGGCGCACCGCCGCCGGCAATAAAAAAGAGTTCTTTGAATAAGTTGTCTTCTGCATACCCCCGGCCCCTTTGAAAAGGGGAGGTCGCGGTTGCGGGTCTTTGTCCGCATCAGATAGCGGCTTGATTTGCAGCATGATGGGCATAACTTCTGCATACCCCCGGCCCCTTTGAAAAGGGGAGGCCGCGGTTGCGGGTCTTTGTCTGCATCGGTTGCAGCACGGCTGGCAGTGTGGTGGGCATGTCTTCTGCATACCCCCGGCCCCTTTGAAAAGGGGAGGTCGCAGTTGCGGGTCTTTGTCCGCATCGGTTGCGACATGGCTGGCAGCATGGTGGGAGATATGTGGGAGGTATGTGGTGCGGCAGCCCTCCCCTTTTGAAAGGGGTGGCGCGAAGCGCCGGGGTATGAAGACTCCTCAAAGAACCAAGTAAAACAAACAAAACAACAAACAATTTAAAAATGAAAAGAACATTAGTAAGTCTATTGACTTTATTGACCCTGTCAGGTCTATCAGTATTCACCTCCTGCCAAAAGGAGACCACAGGCGACGGCACGCAGTTCAGCGCCACGATGGAGAGCCGAGACGGCAAGACCGTCCTCAACGGCACGGCCCTCAACTGGGTCAGCGGCGACCAAGTGGTCATCTACGGCACAGCGGGCTGCGGCATCTATCGAGCCACCCCGCAGACTCCCGCCACCGTCGCCATACTCTATAACATGGGTGGCACTACAGGCAACGGCCCCTTCCGCGCTTTCTACCCCATCTCGCTGACTGATGACGGCACCACCATCACCCTGCCAGCTGCGCAGACCTACGTCGAGGGCTCCATCAACGAGTTCCCCATGTACGCTGAGAGTGCCACCAACCAGCTGGCGTTCCGCAACCTCTGCGGCGTGCTGAAGCTGCACCTCACCAAGGCCAATACTAACATCACAACAATCAGTATCACGGCCAATGCCCCGATTAACGGCAATTTCACCATCTCCAACATCTATGGTGAGCCAGTTCTGTTCTACGCTGGTAACGGCACCAACACGGTTGTGCTCAACTGCGCCACCGCTCAAGCCATTGACAACGGCAAGGACTTCTACATCTCCCTGCCCGCCACCTTCGACTCGCTGAAGAGCATCGAGCTGAACACGGACGACGGCCGTTATTGCATCAAGACCGTGAAGAGCAACGTATGCATCAACGTGCAGCGCAACACAGTGACCGAAATCGAGTTCGGCGAGAACGACATGAACTTCATCGAGCCGCTGCCCGAAGGGGCGCTGTCCGGTCTCTTTACCATCAATGCCAATGGCGGGCAGGTGCGTTTCTCGCAGGGCAACTTGCAGTACCAGGCCAGCACTGATACTTGGCGTTTTGCCGAACACCAGTACGACACGGTGGGCTGGGCCAACCGCAATATCAGTGCTGCCTACAGCGGATGGATAGACCTCTTCGGCTGGGGAACAGGCAACAATCCCACGCTTGCTTCCACCAATAACAGCGACTATGGCACCTTTGTAGACTGGGGAGTGAACGCCATCAGCAATGGCGGCGGTGAGCCCAACACATGGCGCACACTGACCAGAAGCGAGTGGAACTACCTGCGTTACACACGTACCGGAGCCGTCAGCAAATGCGGGCCGGCCATAGTCAATGGGGTTCCCGGACTGGTGTACCTTCCCGACAGTTGGACACTGCCCGGGGGTTGCACGTTCAACGCTGGTGGTGTCAACATCTGGACAACCAACAACAGCTACACGCTTTCGCAGTGGGCTGAGATGGAGGCTGCCGGGGCAGTCTTCCTGCCTGCGGCGGGCACTCGTTTGGGCGCAAATGTCGGCGACAACGGCGGCGGCTATTGGTCGTCCACACCCTACAACAGCGCGTACGGCGCGTTCTACATGAGCTTCACCGAATACGGCGCGGGCACGTACACCAGCGATCGCGACCAAGGTCGGTCGGTACGCTTGGTCCGGGATAACAATTAAAATGTCAAAATAAAATTATTGTTGCGGGCGGTCTCCGCCGCCCGCAACTATAATCAATCAAGATGAGCGCACCTCTGAAGCAAGGGGTGCGCTCTTTGCACAGCAGTGTTGCAGTTGTAAGTGGAATTTAGGACAGCCCTGCGGGGCTGACGAAGGTGATGGCATGGCGGAGGTTCTCGACGTGGTAGCGGGAGGCGTGAAGCATCTCGCCGTCGATGACGAGCCAAAAGGGTTTGGGGCTTTCGATGTCGACGGTGGTGGCTTGGCGGTAGAGCATGAGGCGCTTGACGTCGGGGCGGTTGATGTGTGTGCCACGGCTGTAGTCGTCGATGAGGGAGGCGAACTTGACAAGCGACATGCGGCGGAAGAGGTTGACTTCGAGTAGGCCGTCGTCGTTGATGGAGAGGGGGGCGCACATGTATTTGCCTCCGTTGTAGCGACCGTTGCCAAGGGTGCAGAGGAGCATCTTGCCGTCGAAGAAGGGCTGGCCGTCGACGGACATGCGGACGTAGTTGCTGCGGGAGGTGAAGATGCTCTTGATGATGCCGGTGGTGTAGGAGTGGCTGCCACCGATGATGGGGGCGCGGCGCACGTCGTTGCCCGTTTTGCAGACCATGGCATCGAAGCCGAAGTTGCAGATGTTGATGCTGTAGCGCAGATGGTCTGTGCTGGGGAGGGTGATGCGCATGACATCGACAGGGTGCGGTACGCCCTCGACAAGACGGGGCAGGTCAGTGAAGTCGGCCATGGAGCCGTAGTACTTGATGTAGTCGTTGCCGCTGCCGCAGGGGAAACAGGAGACCTGGGCGTTGGGGTGGCCGATGGCTCCGGCCACAACCTCGTTGAGGGTGCCGTCGCCGCCACAGGCGTAGAGGCGCACGGGCTGGTCGGGGTGTTCGGAACACCAGCGGTCGGCAAAGCGGGTGGCATCGGCGGGTGCGGTGGTGATATAGGTGAGGAAGTCGAAGCCCTCATGGGCCTCGGCATAGCGGGTTATCTGCTGCTGAACGTCGGCGGAAGAGTCTTCACGTCCGGCATTGGGGTTGATGATAAATATATGTTTCATGTTTCGGCGTGCAAAGATACAGATATTTTTTCAATAAGTGAAAAGTGGTGGGTGAAAAGTGAAATTAACCATAGCTGCCCTTCTCACTTTTTGAGGGGCAGGGGGTTGTGATTTTTGGTTGATTTATAGTGCTTAAAAGTCGGTTGAGGAAAAGAGCAGTAAAATAATTTTTGCATATCAAAAAAATTAAGTATTTTTGCACCTGCAATCAATAAATACATTACTATGTACAGAATCCAATCACACCCAATCTTAGACATCCCGCAAAGCGAGACGGTAGAATTCATCTATGATGGAAAAACAATCAAGGCCCAGAAGGGCTATACCATTGCGGCGGCCCTGCACCAGGCGGGCTACCCGGTGCACAGCCACAGCATTGACGGTCGCAACCGCAGCCTGAACTGCGGCATAGGCAAGTGCGGAGCTTGCGAGATGCTTGTCGACGGGCAGGTGCGACGCATCTGCATCACCCCCGTGGACGGTGTGAAAGAGGTGCGCTCCGTGACGGCACACGAGGACGAGCTGCCAGACATGCGTGAGCATCAGCCCCGCGAGGTGAAGGTGTACAAAACGCAGGTGGCCATCATCGGCGCAGGTCCTGCGGGACTGGCATGCCGTGAGCAGCTGAACGCTTTCGGCATCACCAATCTGGTGATTGACAACAACAGCCGCATAGGCGGACAGTTCAACATGCAGACCCACCAGTTCTTCTTTTTCGAGAAGGAGAAACGGTTTGGCGGAATGCGTGGTTTTGACATAGCCAAGACCCTTGCCGGCGAAAACCAGGAGGGGATACTGCTGAACAGCACGGTGTGGGACCTGCTGGAAGGCGGACGCGTGGCAGTGAAGAATATTGTGACCGGCGAGATGTCATACGTCGATGCCGAGCATCTTGTGGTGGCCACGGGAGCAGTGCCGTTCATGCCCACGTTTGAGAACGACGATGTGCCGGGCGTGTATACCGCCGCCGTGTTCCAGAAGATGATGAACCAGGAGCATACCCTGCTGGGCAAGCGGGTGCTCACCGTCGGAGCAGGAAACATAGGTTACCTCACCTCGTACCAAGGCATGCAGGCGGGGGCCACTATCAAGGCAATTATCGAGGCCATGCCCCGTGAGGGCGGCTTCCCCGTACAGGCCAACAGGGTGCGCCGTTTGGGCATCCCCATCATGACGGGCTACACGCTGGTGAGGGCTATCCCTAACAAGGACTACACGGGCGTGACGGGTGCCGTGATTGCCAAGTGCGAGAACTTCAAGGCTATCCCCGGCACGGAACAGGTGATTGACGACATAGACATCATCAATATCTGTACAGGCCTCATCCCGGACAACCAGCTGCTGGTGAAGGGACGCGAGGTGTTCGGATTCAACACCTACGGCGCGGGCGATGCCATCCGCATAGGCGAGGGTACAAGCGCTGTGCTGCGGGGCCGACAGGTGGCTTACGAGGTGGCTCAAGCCATCGGCATACGTTTCAACTATGACGACTACCTTGAAATCTCACGTCAGTATATCGATTCGCAGCAGCACCCAGTGCGCATCCTTGAGGAGCCGGCTCTGCCCACCCCCGAGCGCATGAAGCTGAAACCTTTTGTGCAGCTGGACTGCCTCTACGGCTTTGCTTGCAACCCGTGCAGTTTCTCCTGCCCGCAGGGAGCCATCACAAAGCCCACCACCAGCAGCACACCCACGGTGGACTATGACAAGTGCATAGGCTGCATGCAGTGCGTGACCAGCTGCCCCGGCCTGGCCATCTTCGGCTACGACATGCAGAAACAGACCTGTTTCCTCCCCATAGAGTACGAGGTGGCAGAGGGCGCAGAGGTCTTTTTGGTGGACAACAACGGAGCCAAAGTGGGCGAGGGTGTCATAGAGAAGATTGTCCGCAAACCCAACAAAACCAATCTGGCTCGCGTCAAGGTGGCAGAGGGTGTCGAGAAGATTACCGACATCAAGGGTCTCATCGTCAAAGAAAAATATCCAGAGCCCTTGGCCTTCAAACCCCTCTCGACGGTCGAGAGCGAGACGTATGTCTGCCATTGCGAGGACATCAAGCTGGACCGCGTGCTGCGAGTCATCGGCGACCGCAAAACCATCTCCGTGGACGAGCTGAAGCACATCACCCGCTTGGGCATGGGTCCCTGCCGCGGCAAGCGTTGCATACCGCGTGCCCGACAGATACTCCGCTCCTACGGCATTGAGCTGGTGGGCGACGCCACGCCGCGCGCACCGCTCTCCAACCAGGTGACCCTTGCCGACCTCTATACTCCCGGCACCACAGAGAAGTTCATCTATCCGCAGAGCAACGCCGTGCGGCGCGAGCAGGTGGAGGTGCTGATTGCCGGTGGCGGCATTGCGGGCAGCGCCCTGTTCCGCTACTTCTCCGAAGCAGGCCGCAAACCTGTCATGATTAACTATAGCCGCGGTGCCTCGTGGCGTTGCATCGGTGGCGGCCGTCCCGCATTCTCCAATCCCGACATCGCCGACATCGCTGTCCACAATCACGAAATCTTCAAGCAGATGCAGACGGAGTGCAACATCAATTACCGCACCACCCACTACGTCAACTTGGTTCACGACGAGGCCACCTACAAGTCGCTGGACGCCTCCCGCGCCTGGAGCGATGCCTACATGATTGAGAGGAAAGACTTCAAGAAAGAGATTTCGCCCCTGTGGGACGACACCCGCAACACCTACAGCCATGCCTTGATTACGCGCGACTGCTGGCAAGCCACGCCGGGCCGCGTGATTGACTATATCCGCTGGATAGGCGTGCAGAAAGGTGGGCGTTACTATGAGGACTGCGAGCTGCTCCATGTGCAGCGCGTGGGAGGCCACTATGTGGCTCTGGTACGCAACCACGAGGGACAGTATATCGAATACACCTGCGACCACTTCGTCAATGCCATGGGCTGGGGAGCCGAGAAGTTTATTGACCAGCTGGACCTCGACACCGGGCTCTACCCCGTCAAGCACCAGGCCTTCATCACGCGCCGACTGCCCATGATGGGTGTGAACGGGAACCCCCTCGACATGATTATTGACCGCCGCCACTACAAGGGATTCAGCGCCGTCTATGGTCAGCAGTGGGGCCATACAGGCCAGATTATCGGCTGTGCAAGCCCCGACACCGACGCCTACGAGGCACGGCAGAACATCAAGTACAACAGCAAGGAATTCCTTGAAATCGTCTCCGAAGTCTTTGCCGAATGGATACCCAACCTGCGCGAGGTGGGCTTCCTGGCCGTCTGGGCTGGCCGCTACACCGAGCCGCGCTACATCATCGACCCCGAAGTGGGCCTTTGCACCGGACTGCGCGGCCACGGCTTCATGCTGGGACAGTATCTGGCCAAGCTCTATGTTGACAAATACCTGGGACGCGAGGTGCCCTCCTATATGGAAGACCTCAAGATAGGCGGTCGCGGCCTCTCCGAGAACGCCTTCAAATAAAAAACAGCCCGAAAAGAAGTCAGTGCGTTAAGAAATTAACGCACTGATTTTTTCAAAACTATCGACAAGATGCGTGGGCTTTGCGGTGAGCAATTGAGTGCGCGTCTGGTTGCCGTAGGTCACCCCGCAAGTGTGGCAGCCGGCAGCTGCGCCCATCTGCAGGTCGTAGACAGTGTCGCCTACCACAAGGGTCTCCTCAGGGGCCAATGAAAGTTCGTGCAGCACCTTCAGTGCAAGATCGGGAGCCGGTTTGGGCTTCAGCCCCTCATCCTCGCCATAGACGCGGCTCAGCGGGATATACCTCTCAACGCCCAGCTGCTGCACCAAGGGATCCAGCGAGATGTGGTGGCGGGAAGAGACTATGGCCATCACAACCCCCAGCTGCACCAGCTGTCGGAGAGTCTCCAAGACATGAGGGAAAATGGTGATATGCTCCAGCGCAAGCGAGGGGAAGATGTTGCGATAAATGGCGGCTGCCTCCTCCGTCCGTTCCTCGGGAGTCGGCGTGGCGAGGCGAAAACACTCCGTTAAAGGCAGCCCGATGGTGGCCGAGACGGCCACGGGGTCGGCTGGCGGCAACCCCATCTGTTGCAGTGTGCCCTGCACAGTGCGGATGATGCCCTGGCGGGTGTCGGCAAGGGTGCCGTCGAAATCGAAAAGAATATTTTTGTATTTCATAGCGATGGGGAAATAACGCCAAAAGTGCGGAAAAAGTGTTTGTAAGAAATTGAATTATTTTTAATCATTACTTCGTTTTTTTTCCGTATCTTTGCAACCGAATAATATATGCCATTATGAACACCACATCACTGCACAAGCAATTCGAGCATCATTTCGGAAAGCCGTCGGCGGGAAGCTACTGGATGGCCCCGGGACGCATCAATCTTATTGGCGAACACACCGATTACAACGGAGGATTTGTATTTCCCGGAGCGGTGACACAAGCCATCACTGCCCTCATCCAGCCCACCGGCACCCGCACCGTGAGACTCTGGGCTGTAGACCTCGGCCAAGGCTGTGAATTTTCCATAGACGATGCCCAAGGCCCCACGGTGGTTCATTTCCGCTATGTCTATGGTATAGTGCGTGAGTTGATGGAGCATGGCGTGGAGGTGCAAGGCTTCGATGCCGTCTATCAGGGCGACGTGCCGCTGGGTGCGGGCATGAGCTCGTCGGCGGCACTCGAATGTTGCTTTGCCAATGCCCTCAACGAACTTTTCCATGGCGGCCTCGACAAGATGACCCTCGCACTTGCCGGACAGGCTACGGAGCATAAATACATCGGCGTCAAGTGTGGCATCATGGACCAATTCATCTCCATGTTCGGACGTGAGGGCTGTCTGGTGCGCCTCGATTGCCGCAGCGGCGAGCATGCCTACTTCCCCTGGCACCCCGAAGGCTATCGGCTGGTGTTGGTGGACAGTTGCATCAAGCACATCCTCGTAGGTTCACCTTACAACGACCGTCGCCTCAGCTGCGAAAGGGTGGCACACCTTGCGGGAGTGGAAACCCTGCGGGACTGCACCCGAGAGACCATCGAGAGCCTCAAACCCTCCCTGAGCGACGAGGATTACCGTCGCGCCCGCTTTGTCTATGGCGAGTGCGAGCGCGTGCTTGCCGTCAGCAATGCCCTTGAGCAGGGCGACTACAACACTGTTGGCCAGCAGATGTTCCTCACCCACGAAGGCCTCAGCCACGACTACGAGGTGAGCTGCACCGAACTGGACTTCCTTGTCGACCTGGCGCGCGACCTCGGTGCCACGGGTGCACGCATTATGGGCGGCGGCTTTGGTGGCTGTTCCATCAACCTACTGTCCAACGAGGTGTACGACACCTTCGTGACCGAAGTGCCACGACGCTATGAGCAGCATTTCCGCCGCCAGTGCCGTATCATTCCCGTCGCCATAGGCGGCGGAGCCTCCAGAATAATGAACGCGTGAATTCGTTAATTCGTGAATGTTTGAATCCTATCCACCTTCAATTTTCAATTTATTATGAAGCGAATCCTATCCACCCTATTCCTCTGCCTTCTGCTTGTCGGGCAGGGTTTTGCCAAAGAGAAGCATTTCACCCTTTCTTCGCCCAATGGCAAACTGGTCACCCACATCGTCTCCACAGCCGATGGTGAGCTGACCTACGACATCGTCTTCCGCGGAGTCACCCTCATGCTCCCGTCGCACATTGGCCTCAACAGGCAGTACGGCAAAAGCGTCACCGCCGACATGTCGCCCACCCGCACCCGGACCCGCTCCATCGACGAGACCATACCGTCGCCCTTCACCCGCCAGGCCTCCATGCGCAACCACTGCAATGAACTCAGCCTGCAACTGAGAAACGGCCTTGCCGTCGATTTCCGTGCCTACGACGATGGCATTGCCTACCGTTTCCGCACTGCCGAGGCATGCACCGTACGCTACGAGAAGGTGGAATACAACTTCGCCGGCGACTATCAAGCCACCGTCCCCTACGTCATCAACTACAGCGAGGACGACTTTGCGGTCCAGTTCACCTCCTCGTTCGAGAACCTTTACGAGACGCACCCCCTCTCGCAGCTGGACCCCCGCCGCATCTCCTTCCTCCCCCTGCTGGTTCATGCCCCCGGGGGTGTCAAAGTGTGCCTCACCGAGACCCACCTTGAGCATTTCCCCGGCCTTTACCTCCAGGCCGCCCGGCGGCCTGACTCGCCTGCCGACGTTCGGCTCGAAGGCGTCCATGCCCCCCTGCCAAAAACCCTCCAACAAGGCGGCCACAACAACCTCCAGCTCCTCGTCACAGAGCGCGAGGAATACATTGCCCGCCTCGCAGCGGGCAGTTCCCTTCCCTGGCGCATAGCCGTCGTCACGGCCACCGATGCCCAACTGGCCGTCAGCAACCTCAGCTACCTCCTGGCCGCCCCCTGCCGCGTCGACGACCTCAGTTGGATACGCCCCGGCAAAGTGGCGTGGGACTGGTGGAACAACTGGAACATCGAGGGCGTGGACTTCCCGTCCGGCATCAACAACGACACCTACAAGCACTATATTGATTTCGCCTCGCGCTACGGCATCGAATACGTCATCCTCGACGAGGGCTGGGCAGTCTCCGGCCAGGCCGACCTCTTCCAGGTGGTGCCTGAGATAGACCTTCCCATGCTCGTCGACTATGCCCGTCAACGCAACGTGGGGCTCATCCTCTGGGCGGGCTACTATGCCTTCGACCGCGACATGGAGCGCGTCTGCCAGCACTACAGCCAGATGGGCATCAAAGGCTTCAAAGTCGACTTCATGGACCGCGACGACCAGCTTGTCACCGATTTCTACTACCGCGCCGCCGCCATGTGCGCCAAATATCATCTCCTTGTCGACTTCCACGGGGCTTTCAAGCCCGCCGGCCTCAACCGCACCTACCCCAATGCCATCAACTTCGAAGGGGTAGCGGGGCTGGAGCAGCTCAAATGGGCTCCCGCCACGTGGGACCAAGTGCAGTACGACGTCCAACTCCCCTTCATCCGCCAAGTGGCGGGACCCATGGACTACACCCAAGGGGCCATGCACAACGCCGCCCGTGGGTGCTACTCCCCCTGCTGGAGCGAACCCATGAGCCAAGGCACCCGCTGCCACCAGCTGGCCCTCTACATCGTGCTTGAATCGCCCCTCAACATGCTCTGCGACGCCCCCTCCAACTACGACAAAGAGCCCGTCTACACCCGCCTCCTCGCCTCCCTGCCCACCGTCTGGGACCAGACCGTCGCCCTGCAGGGCGAGGTGGGGCAGTACATCGTCATGGCCCGCCGCAAAGGCAATACCTGGTACATCGGCGGCATCACCAACTGGACCGCCCGCGACCTTGAGCTGGACCTCAGCCCCCTCACCGGCCTCGCGGACAACTCCACCGTGCTGCTCTATGCCGACGGAGCCAACGCCCACCGCAAGGGAACCGACCACGCCGTGCACCGCCTCAGCTTGGAAGGCAAGACCCTACGGGTCCACATGGCCCCCGGCGGCGGCTTCCTCGCAACAATAGGTGAGAACGTGGGAATGCGGTAATGCGTGAATGTGAGAATGCGTGAATCTCTTCTCACTCCATTCAGATTTTCGTTTTGCGGACGGCAAAGAGGACGGCGAGGCCGCTGAGGGCCGTCACCATCACAGTTGTGTTGAGAAAGTCCACCCCCCGCATGGCCACGGGAAAAGCGGAGACCACAAAATTGCTGCCCATCTTGATGATGCCGAACCGCTGCTGGACAAAACAGACAATGAATCCCAACAGCAGCCCTGCCAGAACACCGAGACCCGAAATCATCAGCCCCTCGATGCGGAAGATACGACGCACCGCCCTGCCCTCCATACCCATAGCGCGGAGCGTGGCCGCGTCGTGACGCTTGTCCATCATAAGCAGCGAGAGCGATGCCACAAGGTTGAGGGTCGAGATGAGGACAATGAGCGCAAGGATAAGATAGATGCCCAGCCGCTCCGAACGGAACACCTTGTAATAGATGGGTTGTTGCTCAAAGCGGTCCATGACGCGGTAGCCGTCGCCCAGCAGTGCGCGGACGCGCTCCTTCACCCGCTCGGGCTTTGCATCGGGTGCGAGTCCCAGGCAGAGCTGCGTGCACTCGTCCGGCGCATAGTCCATAAGGCTGCGGACAAAGGCGATGTCCGTCACCACATAGCGGTTGTCAATATCCTGCTGGATGTAGAAATTGCCCCCCGGGAGGGCATAGCCCGTGTTGAAAGCCTCCTGCATGGTGAGGCCGAGAGCCGCACCCCGCTTGGGGATGTGCACCGCAACGGGGACATTGGAGACATCGCGCACGCCGAGATTGTAGTACACCTCTGCACCCATCAGAAGGTAGTGAAGCACCGTAGTGTCTGCCACTCCCTCCTCATCAGCGGCGGTCAGCACCGTGTCGGCCAGGCGGTAAGTCCCCTCGTAGAGCAGCGTGTCCAGCCCCGTGACGCGGTGGTACACCCCGTCCACCCCGCGCAGGGCGACGATGGCCTCATTGTGCCGATAGGTCATCCAGGCGTTCTCCTGCACAACCTGCGCAACGGCTGCAACCCCCTCCACACCCCTGAGGGCGTCGAGGTCTGATTGAGAAGCGTGGAGTGTCTTGCCCTTTGCGGGCTGCACCACCAGAGGGGCGTCGAAAGAGTTGAAAAGGCCCTGGGTCACCTCGCCTATGCCGTTGTAGACACTCAGCACCACCACCAGTGCGGCAGTGCTCACAGCAATGCCCACCAGCGAAATCCACGAGATCACGTTGACGACAGTGCGCCGCTTGCGCGAAAAGAAGTAGCGCCGTGCTATGTAGAGACCTACGTGCATCAACCCTTCAACAGCCTGTCGATACGTTCAGCGTAATCGAGAGAATCGTCAAGGAAATAGTCCAACTGGGGGATGATGCGAAGCTGCTTGCCCTCGCGAAGGCCCAGGCGGCGACGTATATCGCCACTGTGGGTCAGGATGGCGTCCACAATGCCCTGCTTCGTGGCGGGCTGTTCGGGCTGGTCCGCGTAGGCGGGGATAGTGCCTATGGGCATGATGCTCACATGCACACGGGCGATGGAAAGGTCAGGCGAGATGCGCACACCCGTCACAGTGACGAGCGAGTTGCCAAGAACCGGCTTCATCTCGCGGAGGAAGATTTCGCCCAGATCCTGCTGTATGAGACGGGAGATTTTATTCTGTCGGGTCGTTTGCATGGGGGAAAAAGGGAATGAGTGAATTCGAGAATGTGTGAATTCGTAAATTGATTAACACATTAACGCATTCACACATTCAAAAAAAATTTACCAACGCCAGCCCACGCGGATGGGGACGAAGACGGTGCCCTGGGTGAACTGAACGCCCGTTTCCACAAACAGGCTGTGGTAGTTGCGGTCCATCTGCTGCAGGGCGTGGTCGTAGAACCAGTTCAGGCCGCCGTACACCTCGGCCAGGGGGGCTATGGTGTTGCCGTAGTTGTTAGGGTTCATCAGGAAGCTGCCGCCGAGGCGTGCGCCCACCATCGGGGCCCAGGTGTCGCCCACGGGACGGTAGTCCATGTCAATGAAAGCGACAGCCATATTGCTGCTGCGGTCAAACTGCATCGGGCTGAGGCGGGCGCAGAGGGTGTAGCCCAAGCCGCCGCCAAGGAAAAAGTCCTGGCTGATGTTCACGCCAGCCATGACGTTTAGCCCCATGCCTTCCTCGGCATTATTGAGGTTGTAGCCTGTCCCCGGCACCTTGATGTTGGGGTTGGCTTCTTCCTTGGTGGGTGAGCCGTAGTTGCCGACATAGTGCATGTAGCCAGCTTCGACCTTGAACATGAATTCCACATTGGGTTTATCCTGCGTGTACTGTGCCCGGGCCGTACCCGCGGCCATCATCATAACTATCAGTATGACTGCATTAATTTTTTTCATTGTACTATAATTTGTGACTGCAAAGATAAGAATTTATTTTGGATTATTGCAATATATGTTCCTGCTGGCAGGGAGGGATGGAGCGAGTCACCATCCGATAAACCACGCTGCTCCAACACTTTTCTGCCCGAAAGGTCGTAAATGAGAAGGTCGATTTTTTTGTCGTAGCCGTCCATGCAGATGGTGAATTTGCCGGTGGTGGGATTGGGGAAAAGGCGGAAGGTGGGCTGGGCGGCGGAGGTCTCGACATGCATCAAGGGCGTTTCGGGGTCACATACGCCCAGCGTATACTGACCATTGAAGAGGTGGGCGCGGAAATAGCCGCCATCGATGCCGCTGCTGCCTGATCGGGTACGGGAGATGATCTGCCAAGGGCTGTCGGCGGAAGGGCGATAAAGGAGGCAGAGGGAGTCCAAGGTAGCCACTTTTTCATAGAAACCCTCGTCTAAGTTGGAAGTCCCATAGTGGCCTCGGTTGTAGAGGAAGAAGCCCTCAGGGTTGTTGGTCAACGAACCCGTCACCTGCCAGTAGCGGTCGGTCATGCGGACGATGCCGGCTATGCTGTCGCCCGCAGGGTGGGCAAAATGGTGCCCCACGTATACCCAGGGGACAGGAGTCGTGGGAGCTTCGGGCAAATAAAGACGGCAGTAGGTATTGGGCAAAGAGGTTGTGCCCCTGGCAGTGAGGCGCACGGTGTCGGCAACACAGGCATCGGAGATTCGGTGATTGTAGTCGGCAATCGCAAAATCGGCATGGAAAGGAAGAGTAAAAGAGAAGGTTGCGACGGTGTCCTCCATGGTCAGCCATAACTCCTGCCGCTGCGAACGGTCGGCACTAAAGAAGGTTACCGGCACACGGCATCCGTTGGCATAGTGGTCAGTGCCGCGTAACAACTGGCGTAGCGTCAGGACGCAATAGTTGCCCTCGGAGGCGAAACGCTCCAACTCGTAGTCCACAAAGCCGGGGTTGAAGACGTGGAAGTCGAAGAAAGGAGTGAGATCCATGCCACTGTAGAGACTGAGGCTGTCGCGCAGACCCGCAGCGTCGATGTTGCCGAAGGCGCAGGAGGCAAAGAGGCGTTGCATACAGGCATAGAAGAGGGAATCGCCCAGGGTGCCACGCAGGGAGTGCCACACAAGGGCTCCCTTGTTGTAGGTGGTGGAGCCGTAAGTATAGTGCTCATCCATGCCGGAGAGAGACCGATAGCCGTAGTCCTGCTTGTGTGCTTTCAATATAACGCTGTTCAGGTTCTGCTGGTAATATTGGTCAGCATAGTCGGTGCCGTAGGCGGCGGCCGCCGCCACCTCCTCGCAGAAAGAGGCTCCGCCCTCGTTAATCCACATGTCACCCGGAGTGGTGCAGGTGACGAGGTTGCCGAACCAGGCATGCCCCAGTTCGTGGCACATGGTCATCTGGCAGGGTTTATCCGTGCTTGCAGCACATTGGGAGACAAGGCCGATATTGGAGACATGCTCCATGGAGCCCTGAGGGGTGGAGATGTAGCCGATGCGATCCCAGCGGTAGGGGCCGAAAGCACGCTCGTAGGCGGGAACAACGTCGTCCAGAATATCAAAAGCACGCTGCACCTGAGTGCTGTCGTGACTCAAAAAACCAATAATGGCGGGATAAGTGTCATAAACACCTGTGTATTCACGCTCGATGATATGCCATGGAGCAGAGGAGACGGAAACCAAATAGGTGGGTGTGGGCTGTGTGATAGTCCAACTGGAAGTTGAAGTGCCGTCCGGAGCTGTGGTTTCGTTTTGGCGCAATCCACTACAGATGGTACGCCAGCCGGGCTTTGAGGTGACGGTGAGGCTGTAGGTGGCTTTGTCATACATATTGTCGCGACATGGGAACCAAGCGCGACCAAAGACGTGAGGATACTCCATAAATGCCACGCCGAGGTTGTAATAGATATTGTTGTCGAAATGCAAACCGCCCCAGCCGTAATGTTCCACATAGCCGTTGGAGACATAGGGGACGGAGAGGAGATGGGTGTCGCCGGGCTGCCCACCTCTAAGGTATACGCGAAGGAGAGCCTCGTCGCGGTCGTAGCTAAAGCCGCGTATGACCGTGCCGTCGAGCGTGACGGGGTGGAGCGTGTCGCAGATGAGGTCGAAGGTGACGGCGTCGCAGGGCTTGGTGACGACAAACTGTATCTCGGCCACGCCGCGCAATTGTTTCTGGACAGTGGCACCAAGATCCACAGTCAAGTTGTAGTGCAGCACATCGACTGAATCGGCAGAAGGGTCTTGCGCAAATGCCCAATTCGAGGCACCAAACAGTATTGCAAGAAGGAGAAAAACAGATTTTTTTTGCATAAGAGTATGATATTAAATGTCAACAATTAAGAAGGGCTTTCCAGCACCCAAAATGCAAAGATACGAAAAAAATATTTTGCATGAATGAAAAAATGTTTGTACTTTTGCAAAGTGATATCAAAATAATATCACATCACAAAAGCACATAAAGTTAAAAAGTAAACAATTAGATGTTATGGAAACAAAAGAATTCAATCGACCGATGAAAGCCTGGAACAATGGTTTTCTGCACTTATGCATTAATATTGCCTTGCTCGCGGCAACCATTCTCTTTACTATATTGCTGGTGAGAGAAGGGTACGACGGACCTGGTGCAGCTGTTTGCTCTGTGGGCTGCGTGTTGTGGGTACTGCATCTTATAGGGTTCATGACTATCCAGCCGAACATTGCCCGTGTGCTGATATTCTTCGGCAAGTACCGCGGCACGGTGACGGACAACGGTTTCTTCTGGGTGAACCCATTCTATAGCAC
>ONJQ01000004.1 GCA_900318175.1 uncultured Bacteroidales bacterium
GAAAACGCATTTTTTTTATTCATAACCTTTGAACGCCGCAACGCTCTGATTGTTATATGTACTACAGCAATTTCAGCCTACTTTTTGTCCATTAACCCGATTTTGTTGAATCATTTGAATGTATAAACAATCACAAGATTCACAACTATAAATAGTTATATTTAACAGAAAACAATTAAAGCGTTCCTGTTCCGGGCACCAAAGAGATTTTGCAAGTAACTCTAAATGAGCGAAAAAGCAAAATCTTTTTTCTTTTATGTCCCAAGTTTGGCCATAGTTTGGCCATATTTTCGGAAAAACATACTTTAGTCTTTTGCACGAGGAAGGAACAGAACTCCCACAAACCACTTAGCAATTTTGATTGTTATGCCGCCATCGTGAAGGTCGTTTTCGAACACTCCCAAATAGGGGGTGTAAAACAAAACAGTGAAATTGTAAACCCAAACAGGCGAAAAAAACCGGAAAGTGTAAACCGAAACCATGATGGTGTAAACCAGAGTAGGGCTATGAACTATACAATGTAAACCAATTCAGTTTAAGTTTAATCTTCCCAAATCTGTCAACCATTTTCAGGGAAAGTCAAATTTGTCGTCATGTAATGGTTTAAACATACGCTATCTTACAAAAAATGCGTGAAAATTTCACGTATTCAAATAATAATTGTATCTTTGCATTACCATTTAATCATATGATAAAAGATGTATTATGCTTTTAAGATTCTCTATATCAAATTTTTTATCCTTCTTTGAGAAGATAAGTTTTGATATGTTTCCCAATCAGAATCGTGTCAGATTCACGGAACATATATATCAACACGAAGTACCATTGCTGAAAGAAAGTGCCATCTATGGTTCTAATGGGTCCGGAAAGTCGAATTTTATTAAAGCAGTAGGATTCTTTCGTCGTTTTCTTACTGAAAAGGACTTCATTAGAAAAGTTGATTTGTCGCGAATCAAATATAGACTGGTTGAGCAAAACAACAAACCCATTGTGATGGAAATGGAGTTCACTGTACATGGAAAGTATTATCTGTACATAATCAGAATTGGAGAGGGTGTTAGCGAGGAATTATATCTGTCAGGGGTGGGTGAAAGAGAAGATGTGCCGATATTCAAACGTGAAGGTGCCCATATTGCTTCTGATTATGTAGACAATCAGTCATCGGTAGAAAAACTGCTAGAAAAAAATCCGATGTCATCGGTATTAGCCCTTAACAATGAATTCCCTATACTTAACAATGAGGAAGTATCTATAGTATACCGATGGCTGAAAGACAAGATTGTTGTTGTGGACATTACAAGCAAGATACCTGTGTTAATTCACCTTATGTCGCAGGACAAGAAATTACAACAATTTGCCGATGAAATATTGAAAGGCGGCGACTTAAATATAAATAGATTCTCAGTGAAAGAACAATCTTTTGATGAGTGGATGATATGCCATCAATCCGACCAAATAAGAAGCATCATTGAACAGCATTTGAAAGATGCTGAGTCGGGTTTGGAGTTTGGGCATGATATGCGAAATGAGTTTAATGTGTATAAAGATAGTAACGGCAAAAGGAAAGTTCAGGAGTTTGCTTTCAGGCAGATGGGTGTTGATGGATATGAGAAGGATATGGATATTCTGTCACAATCTGATGGAACGGTTCGCTTACTGACGCTTATACCAGCCTTTTATGATGCTCTATTCAATGAAAAAACCGTGTTCGTGGATGAAATAGAGAATAGTATGCATCCTAATCTTATATTTGAGATGGTAAAATACTACTCGTCCCACCGCTCAAATGGACAACTAATTTATACTACACACTTATCGAAACTGATGGACCAGCAACAGTTGCTGAGACTGGATGAATATTGGATTGCAGAAAAGGTGGGCGGTCAAACGAGGATGCGTTCATTGAGTGAATATGCAATCCACAACACAATAAAAATAGAACATGGTTACCTGCAGGGTAGGTATGGTGGAGTGCCGCGAGTTAAGCTAGAAAATAATGATGCCTAAAAGACGTTATACGAAGCCAGATTCCATAGTGGAAGATGTTTCTGAAACTCCTAATGAGCCTCAGATAGAGGAATCTGATGCAGTTGAATTATTAGTACGGACATATGCCACAAAGTATTCTAAGGCTGAAAATTTGATTCAACCTGAAGCTTTCTTTGTGGTGTTTTCCAATGGTGAGGTAAGGGAGAAAAACTACTTCCAATGGATGATGAATCACTGCGCAAAAATAAGGCTGGAGTTCTTTTCTAATCCAATTAGTCCGGATGACTTATTGGCAGATGTGTTAGCGAAAAAGAAGGAATATGACTCGACTGCCAGTGAAGAAGTGCCTGATACATATTATATGGTGACGGATGTGGATCATTTCTACAAAACTATTCTAAGGAGTAAGCCTGATTACGAAAAGGAGAATATCAGAATGGTCGTTAGCAACCCATGTTTCGAGGTTTGGCTTTATTATTCTAAGCGCAGTGATAAGTTTGATGGATTCGTGATGCCAAAAGAATTGCTGAAATTGAGTCAAGAGGTAAAATATTTTTTGAATAAGCAGATTCCTGGCGGTTGTAATCCCAAAAAGGCAATCTTTGATATCAGAGAAAATATCATGAATGCGAGAAAGAACTATGACGAGGATGAAAATGGAATTCCAGTATTGTTTGCTACGAATATGTTCTTTTTGGCGGAAGATGTATTACCGTACATAGTAGATGAACTGGAGCAAGAATCTGATGCTCGCAGGTTGGCTTCGTCAAGGAAAACAATAAAAGAGGCAACGTGACAATAAGGCTGAATATAAGCACATACAAAAAGCCTTAACGAGGGTGCCTTTTGAGACACCCTCACTGAATATCAAGTATTCACCAACGCTTCCTTACGTTTTTACCGATCAGGATGTGGCGATGCTTGCATCAGTTCTTCATAGTGAAACTGCTGTTGATGTCAGTGTAAAAATTATGGATGCTTTTGTGGCTATGCGTCATTTTAGAGCATCCAGTGCACAGATGTTTCAACGGCTTGAAGTCATCGAACACCATCAGTTGGAGATGTCGTCCCACCTAAAAAAAGAACGACAATCAGATTGCTGAAATCTTCAAACGGCTCGACCAAGAAAAAACTCCCACACAAGGCATCTTCTTCGACGGACAGATTTTCAACACCTACCCCTTTGTTTCCGACCTCATCCGCTCGGCTCAAAAGAGCATTGTTCTCTTTGATAACTATGTTGATGATACTGTGCTGACGATGCTCGACAAGGGAAAGTCCAAGGAGACTGCCACCATTTACACATTGGAGATAAAAAGGCAGCTTTTACTCGACTTGGAGAAGCACAATGCCCAATACCAGCCTATCGACGTGAAGCAGTATGACAAAGCCCACGACCGCTACCTCTGCATTGACAACACCGTCTATCATATCGGTGCTTCATTGAAAGACCTCGGCAAACCATGGTTTTCATTCAACAAGATGGAGATGACAACGAAGGTACTGCTGGGGAATGTGAAATGATGAGGTGCGAATAAGTTGGTCATAATTTGGTCATATTATATAAGATTTGTTGGTCATGGTGACTATATTTAGAGTATTTCGAAAAAGATAAAACGAACAATATCAACCAATAAGTACTAATTACGAATAATCAATTAAGTCCTGTTCCGGGCACCAAAGAGAGAAGTCCAAAAAGGTCTTCTTTTTTTATGCCCGGAACAGGACTTGAATAAAGGTTGACGGCATTCGCCGTCGCCTTCGGCTCAAGCCTGATATCTCGCAACGACACGTAATCAGCAAACTGGCAGAACACCAAGCTTACAAAGTGTGTCCACGTATTAAAGCCTTTGCTATGCTTATCGGTTCCGTGCTCTCGAATTGTCTTCTTTATCTCATCTTTTGGTAACCTTTGGAATATTTGAGAAAAAAGTGTTATCTTTGCCATGGGATTTGTGTTTTTGGGTTACGTACTAAACGAAATATTTTCATTTAGTTATAAACAACTCCCTTTTTTTATTATTGGTGACTATTATATAAAAAAAACGTTTTGGACATTATTGAGACTGGTGTTTTCTTCGTAACTTTTCAACGAAATAATACATGATTACTTTGTCTTTTTAGAAAAAGAGCGCACTTTTTTAGCGTAATCGAAAAATAATTGTATCTTTGTAAGTTCACTTGTAAAAGGACACAGCAATATATGAAAACAAGAAGACGTTGATATGAAGAAGATTATAAGTGTGTCACGCGTCTCGGCAATTTAACTAAAATTAAAAAATGCAGCAATAAAGAAGTTAATAACACAATATGAAATGATAATAACACTAACAATCAAATAATAACAATTAAATCCAACAACTATGTTTTTTCAAGTTTATGGGGCTAATGCCCTTATTCAATGGGGAATGCTGCTTGTCGTATTGGCAGGCTTGATTCTATGGAACGAGTTTGCGCGTCGAACCAAAATGGGCGGTGCCATCACCTTCTTCGCCATCCCGGTGTTGCTGACGGTCTATTTTGTGGCCATCGCCATTGGTGCACGTGCCGGGGCAGAATGGGCTGTGAACAATCAGACGCACATCTACATGAACGGATGGTTCCACTATGCCAAACTCTATGCCGCTCTCACCGGCTGCATCGGCTTTATGATGATTAAATACAAATGGGGTATTGGTGCCAAACACTGGTTCAAACCCTTCCCCTTCGTCATCGTGGCCATCAACATTCTTATCGCTGTGGCCTCCGACTTCGAGAGTGCCGCCATGGGATGGAATAAATGGTGGCTCAGCAGCGAGGGTGTGTGGCTATATGGCGGCTGGCACAACATTTTCAATGGTGTTGCTGGTATCCTCAATATCTTTTGTATGACTGCATGGTGGAACGTCTATGCCTCCAAAGACAAGAAAGACATGATCTGGGCCGACATGACGTGGGTCTATATCGTTATCTACGATATCTGGAACTTCGCCTACACATACAACTGCCTGCCCACACACAGCTGGTACTGTGGAATTGCCCTGCTGCTGGCTCCCACAGTGGCAGCCTTGTTGTGGAACCGCGGTGGCTGGATTCAGAACCGAGCCAACACCCTGGCCATCTGGTGCATGTTCGCACAGGTATTCCCTCTCTTCCAAGAGACCTTCAAGGACGGCCGCCAGTGGTTCAGTTGGGCAGTGCTGCCTGTGCAGTATCCTGATGGCGTGGAGACCATCAAACAACTCTACGACGTCGCCGGTGGTGAGGCCGCCACTGTTGGAACAACTGTCAATACGGTGGCCGCCAACCCCACTATGATGACTGTCATCAGTGCCTTGGCCTTGGTGACCAACATCATTGCACTCGCTTACATCATTTGCGTTTCCAAGAAGCGTCACATCAATCCTTACAAGCAGGATGTCTTCGTCAACCAGAAGTACTACAAGGACGCTATGGCTCGCGCAGACGTGGCCTAACCGTTGCTTTGTCAAATAAAAATGCCCTGGGGTTTTGTGCTCCGGGGCATTTTTATTCATTCTCCAAGGGAATGGTATCTTGTTTGACTCAAATTGGTCATTAGACTTTATAAGGTAGATCAAAAAAAATTCAAGGCAGACCTTATTCCTTGGAAATCAGTGCGGGTTTTCAGGAAACTCTTCTTTGGTGAGTTTACAAGAGCTGGGCGGAATAGGGAGAAGAAGTTGTAGGCAAGGACGATTAAGTTCCCGCAAGCCTCTGTGGTCCAAAAGTTGTGCGAGACGAAACTGTCAACGGAGAAGTCCGTCTTGAGTTCCTTAATGCAGTTCTTGGAGTCCACCCGTCCTCGGTAGGAGTCGTGAACCACTTTCATGGGGGCATGTCGAGATTGGTCACGAAACAGCTATATCGGTATTCCCCGAAATCCACTGGTCTTCGAGCAGGCAGAGCTGCTTTACCAACTTGCTGGCCGCAGCTGGTCGCTTTTCGATTTCCTGCCTGACCATCACAATCCTTCTCGGGGCAGTCCAACTTTGGGCCAGAAAGACGGTTTCCGTCATCTCGATGCCATCGGCCACTTCAACCCAGGCTTTCCCTCCAACCAGTTCCCGCTTGATCGGCCATGTGAACCTGTACGCCACTATGTATTCCAGATAGTCGAGTGTCTCTTTGATGAAGAAACCGCTGTCCATGCGTATCGGATCGCCCCTCTTTCCGGAGATATTCTCCAGTGTGTCCTCCAAGAACGAGAGGTGTTTTGTCGATGCCGCGGTGTTGCCCGGACGCAGCCAGTAGTCGGCAATCATGCGGATGTCCGACACAAATGCTATCAACGGATGGTGTGAGTTGCGTCCCGGCCGCTTGGGGTTGTATCCCTTGACTTCTCCTTCCTGCACCCCCTCGCGCACCATCACAGTGGAGTCGGAATCCAATGTGTAGTTGTCGAATACAAGATTGTCGAAGAACCACTTGTAGAGATTCCCCGAATGCCTCTTGGTTTGATGGCCTGTGTGAATTTGTTGAGGTAACACTGATAGAACCTGTGTCCCGCTCCCATGTCCCATCCGACCTTTTTGCTCAGCACTTAGTCCTATCACACCAAGTCAAGGTGTCCGAACTTGCAAGCTCTGCACCATACTCCTGCAAACAGGTTGCCACGGCTTGTAGCCACGAATGGAACCCTGCTCCGGCAATCCGCACTCCTGTGGAGCCTACCCGAAATTGCGTCACTCAAGCATTTTGAAGAAAAGGGACAATCCACCGAACGGTGTAATCTCCTTATCCACATACTTTATGTCTATGTCTTTGAACATTTGCACCTATTTTATTTCGATGTAAAGATGGCAAATATTTGTCATACAGCAGTATACGGGCTTGGTTTATATGTAGGTCATTAGGAAAACAGGCTTTTAAATCGATAGTCACCGATTTGGGGTAAAAGGCTCAATCGTTGATTGGGTTTTTTTGTTTGCGTTCTGATTTGTGCTATATGACCACTGTTTTTTTCAACATCTTTGGGGTGTAAGGTGTCCTTTTCTCTGTTTTTTTCAAAAAAAATTTCCATATCAAAAAAAATGTGTATCTTTGCATTTGAAATAGTTCGAGAAATATTAGTCGTTTTAGACTGTATTTTTTGAAGTGTTTTGTATGTAATTGAATGTGTAATAAGTGATTGTAAAGAGATAGAAAAACGTAGTAAAGTTAGAAAAAAGACGAGGAAAAACGACCGAAAAATGCAAAAAAATGTTTTTTGTCGGGTAATTATGGGTTAAAAAAAGCTGAATGAAACAATAAACTGAAAGAAATAATAATTATTAACTTTAAATTTTAATCAAAAAAATCATGAAAGAAAATTTGAAAAAGGAGTATTATGCTCCTATGGTCGAAGTGCTGAACGCTCGTGTTGAAAAAGGTTTTCAGGCAAGCGGTGAACTGCTTCCTACTGGCGACACTGAGAATCTTGTTTCCAGCGGTGAATCTCACGATGGTAGCGACTTCGATTAATTATTAACCCTTAAAAAACATCAAAAAAACACACAAAAAAATGAAAAGAACTCTTATTTCCCTTTTCTCCCTTATGGGTCTCGCCTTGGCAGTAACTTCTTGCCAAAAGGATGAGGGCGTTGCTAAGTTCAATGCTGTTCAAGAGCCTTGCACTTTCCAAGATGGCAAGACTGTTCTGAATGGTGAAGGTGTCGAATGGGTCTCTGGCGATCAGGTTGCCGTTTATGGTACCGCTGGTTGCGCCATCTACAGTGCCCAGCCGACAGCTGAAGCCACTTCCGCTACTTTCGCTCTCGTGAGCGGTAACGCTGGTGATGCTCCTTATTCTGCAATCTTCCCCGCTAGCATTGCAGTTGCTTCCTCCACAGTTAATCTCCCCGCTGTTCAGAACTCCGTGGATGGTTCTCTGGCTGGCTTCCCCATGTATGCTGTCTCCAATGATGAGAATCTTTCTTTCAAAAACCTCTGCGGTGCTTTGAAACTCTCTCTTCAGAAGAATGGTGTTAGCGTTTCTCGCATTGACGTTACCACCAATGCTGCCGTCAACGGTCAGTTCTCCATCGTTATGAATGGTGATGCTCCCACCATCAACCTCGTTTCTAATGGCTCCAACACCGCTTCTTTGGTCTGCGCTACCGCTCAGGACATCTCCAATGGTCACGATTTCTACATGTACCTGCCCCACAATACCTACACCTCTCTGACTATCACCATTACTGCTCAGGATGGTAGTGTTTGCACCAAGAACACCAATGACAACTTCATTGGCCTGAATATCTATCGTAGCCAGGTTTCTCAGATTTCTCTGGGTGAGAACTCTCTCAACTTCGTTCCCGCTGAGCCTAGTGACGTTCCCGCTGGTGCTGTTAATGGTCTTTTCTCCATCAGTGCAAGCAAGCAGATCTATTTTGCAAAAGGTAACCTTCAGTATGTTGGTACTACCGGTACTTGGCAGTTCGCCGAGCATCAGTATGACTATCTTGGAACCTCTAATGCCAACCCCAACGCTAACTCCACTATTGACCTCTTTGGTTGGGGTACCAGCGGTTTCGATGGCAAACTCCCTTACATGACCAACATCGACAACACCCAGTATGGTTTCGGTTATAATAGAAGTATCAACAGAACCAACTATGATTGGGGTCAGTACAATCAAATTGCTAATGGTGGTAACCAAGCTGGTACTTGGAGACTTCTCAGTGTTGATGAACTCCGCTATCTCTTCATGAGCCGTGCTAACGCTACTGCAAAGCGTGGTATTGGTACTATCAATGGTATCCCTGGTCTGATTATCCTCCCCGATGATTGGACGATGCCTGCTGGTCTCCAGTTCACTCCTGGTGCTTCTACTTCTGCCAATAGAACTTGGGAAGTCAACAGCTATTCTTATGCTGATTGGGCTCGCATGGAAGCTAATGGTGCAGTCTTCCTGCCTGCTGCCGGTTGCCGTATTGCTGAACTTACCGACAAGGTTGACATGGCCGGTTTCTACTGGAGCAACACAAGCAATAACATCAATGCTGCCGCTGCTACCTACTTCAATAATACCAAGATACTCGCCACCAACCAGTATCCCAAACATTATGGTAGCGCTGTCCGTTTAGCTCTCGTTGCTGAATAAAAAGCATCACACTTAACAATCAAAGAGGATGTCACTGAGTGGCATCCTCTTTTATTGTTATAGGATTTGATAGTTTAGTCTGATACCACAAGGGTTTCGATTTATCCAAAATCGGTCATCAGAAAGATACGTTCCATAGGCGACAATGAATAGGTAGCCATCTTTCTGCATACGGCTGTCACCGCGATATATACATGGGTAAGTGGAGCGTCGCCCCTGTATAGCCACGTCAGCGCACCACTACCCTACAATTATTGTATCGTCCAGCTATCCCTGTGGGGTTGATACCGCACCCATGGCTCGATTCTGGGGCTTTCAAGCTCTGCCTATTTTCTGTTACTCCTTCGTGCTGGTGTGATGCACACACACAAATGCCATATGACCGATTCGGGTTTATCAGCAAATATTCATAACCGTTTTCACCCATTAAAACCGAACTATACTATTGGTAGATGTGGCTTTTTCGAGAGGGGAGAAGACTATTGAACCCCTTCAACTCTCCAATGGTTACCGGATGGCTGAAGCGGCATGCTTTTGGCTTTGTTCCACTTGTCAATGTCTTTTTTGTCCTTTATGGGGACATATCGCCTCAGCATGATGCCCACATAATCCCGATGGCCGATTTGAGGTCAAAATCGTTCTACTATCGGCATTGGTATTTCTTGTACTTTCATATCCGTCAGTATTGTAGTGCTGCTATTGAGATGCAGTCGTTTTGCAGATAGGAAGAGTTTTGAAGAATGGGAAGCTATGGTTTATTGTGTGAGTGGGTGGAGGCTGGAAAGTCTATCTGAGAAGTGTGATGGTGCCAATGGCGGATTTGTTTCCGGTCGGTGTGATGGCATCACGATAGCGGTAGTAATAGGTATAAACCCCTTGGGGGCATTGCCGTCCGTTGGTGGCTGTGCCATCCCAGCTTTGGTGTTGGTTGTCAAAGTGGAAAATAAGTGTTCCATGGCGGTCGTAAATCCACATTTGGAAATCAGTGACTCCGGTGGTGATAGGCTGTATGGTGTTGTTCGTCTCGGCTCCAGGGGTGAAAACGTTTGGTATGTAGATGGCTACGCGCCTAAATGGAATGTCTCTGTATGCAGTGTCAAGGCATGTGGGTGAGTATGCTTCCATCATGAGATGAACCGTGTCACCCCAAGAGGGGTCTCCATAGAATTCCACCCATTCGCCGTTTTGTGGTTGGCGGACTCCGTTGATATACCAATTACGCCCAGCCCATCTACCCCAGTGGTTCTCGCGGGTTCCTGTGCTAAAGTCTTCAGCAATGATGTGCATGTTGTCATAGGTTATTTCGTCGGGAATGACTTGCATGGCAGCTGTGACGGGTTCAATGGGAATGACCTCGATAGTGGATGTTCCTGGGCATTGAGGGGGAGATTCCCGATAGTCAAGATGGAGTGTATAAGTGGTTGGCTGTCGGGGGTTGACGCGAACCCTGCTAAGGTGTTCTTGCCATACAAGGGTGGAGTCAAACGGTTCTGAGGACCAATTGTAGTAAGTGATAAGTGGGTATCCGCCCAGTAGGTCGTAGGCTACGATGGGTGTGCAGTGCTTGATGGAGTGGATGGTGATTCGTGGGTATGTGAGGACGCTGAGTTTTAGGATGATGATGCTGTCGCAAATAGTGTCGGTGCGGGGAACAGTGTCGAAGAAGAGGCCAGAATGGTCAAGTGTTCGACCCCGGTAATAGAGCGTGTCGCCATCGCAGATGGTATCGTAAACACGTACGATGGTGTCACGGCATGGAAGTTGGGCATGGAGTGTGACAGGGAGGAGGCATAGGATAATCAAAAGCCCTAGTATACAGCTCCGTCGGAAAGGAGGCTGCGATGTGCTTTTATTGTGATTAGTTCTATGTCGGTATGTGGACATGTTGAAAAGAGTTCTTCTCCCCCCGTAGTTGGCGGATTATAGACTGCTCTCTATGACCATTTGATACAATTGGCGGGTGCTTATGCCCATGGCGCGTGCCTGTTTGGGGACGATGCTTTCGGCGCTCTGGCCTGGTATGGTATTGACTTCAAGGAAGAAGAGCTGGTTGCGTGTGGTGTCATAGATGTAGTCGAAACGGCAGATACCACGGCAGTTGAGGAGGTCGTAGAGTTGTGACGATGTCTGTTGGATAAGGTTGGCAATGCTGTCTGGGCACTGTGCAGGGGTCACTTCGTTGCTGAAGCCTTGGTATTTGGCTTGGTAGTCGAAAAATTCGTGGTCGCCGAGGGGTATAATCTCTGTGATTGGGAAGACGAGTTTTTCGGTTTTCGTTCTGAATACTCCGCAGTCGAATTCACGGCCATTGATGCATTCTTCAACAAGCACTTGGCTGTCTTCGGTGAATGCCTGTTGGATGGCAGGGAGAAGGTCTGTAGGGGTTTTGACTTTGGTTGTCGCCACACTGCTGCCTCCGGCAGCGGGTTTGACGAAAAGGGGATAGCGCATCTGCGCAGCTTCAATCTTTGCAAGGGAGGCCTGGCTGTCGTCATAGATAAGCACTGAGGGAGCCACATTGACGATGCCGAAGCTTTTGACCACAGGGTTGCAGTAGCCCTTGTGGAATGTGAGGGCGGAGGTGTAGTAGCCGCTGGTGGTGTAGGGGATTCTGAGCATGTCGAAATAACCTTGCAGCACCCCGTTCTCGCCCGGGTTGCCGTGGATGATGATAAAGGCAAGTTGGAAGCGGTCGACGCCTGGGATGGTGAAGTTGTGTCGGTTGACGGGGATGCGGTCGCCATTGTCGGCAAGGCAGTACCAGCCTTCGCGGTCCACAACGATCTTGAAGATGTTGTATTTCTCGTGGTCAAGGTTTTCGTAGACTTGGCATCCGCTGAGGATGGAAATGTCGTGTTCGCCAGAGTATCCGCCCATTACAAGGGCTATATTAGGTTTGTTCATGATATGTTGTATTTGTTTTCTGTGGTAAAATGATTATGCCCTGAACGACCTCAAATGGCTATTGGTCGGTGTAGGGTACGGAGATGTTGTTTCGTGTTGATGATGTTTTGTTGTTGTGTGGATGGTGACATGAAGGTGTCTTGCATATGTTGCCAGATGATGTCGACAGCCAGGTCAGAAGGGTGGCACATGTCACGTGCATAGAAGCGGTAGTCGCGCAGTTGGTCAAGGAGTATTTCGTAGGCGGGGAAGTAGTGTGCAGTGGGCGTCTGTTGCAGGAGGGTGTGGACTGCCAGCAGGAGGGTGCTTTTGCTGAGTTGGTTCTGGTGCAGCCCGTCTGCAATGTGGCGTATAGGGCTGACGGTGAATATAAAGGAGCAACCCAGTTCGGACAGTTCGCCGAGAAAGGGTTGCCATGTGTCGACGATTTGGGGTACACTGAGTGGTGTGCGAGTAAATTGCTGTGGGGGCAGTTTGTGGCAGTTCGCAACGGTCCGTCCTTGGTGCGGCCCCGAGGCAAGCTGGTAGACAAAAATTGTGCCGAAGGTGATGAGGATTATGGGGCGCTGAAGGAGTTGCTGATGGGTTTGATGGATGGCCTGGTTGCAGCCCTGCAAGCAGGTGTCGGCGTCGGGGTGGGAGAACCGGGTGTGGTGCATCCATGAGTGCCATAAGCCTTGGTTTTGGACCAGCCATGTGGGGTCGATTTCACGGTCGGCAAGGGCGTAGTCGAGTGCCAAGGCGATGGAGAGGGGGTTGTAGAGTGTGCCGAAGGGGTTGCAGAGGATGTTGTGTCCTGCGTCGGACAGCTTTTGCCCTATGTTGTCGGCAAAACAGGAGCCAAGGGTGAGCAGGGGCGTCCCATGGCAGATGCGCAGTTGCGAAGGCTCGACAGGTACTGGGGTAGATAGTTGCATAGGGCGATGGGCTGTTAATAGGCTGTTGCGAGGGGTTTGATATTGGTGATGGAAGGCAGCTGGTTGAGTGCCTGCAGCATTTCGCGGGGGTTGACCAGGAGGTCTCGCGTTTTCATGGTTAGGCTGAGGCCTGTGGCGGGGTCTGTGACCAAGGCTTCCATGGGGACCTTCCCGCGGTGTTTCTTCGCAAGGGTCTGCAGCTGGTGGCAGAAAGGTTCGGTGATGTCGTTGAGGGCGATATTGAAGCGGATGAGTTTGGTTTTGCTGTCCAGCACCTCGCTCAGCAGCATGATGCTTGAGATTTTCAGTGTCGGCTTGGAGCTGTAGGTTGAGCCGTCCTCAAGGGTACGCGTAAATTGGCGGAAGGAACCTTGGATATAGATGAATTGGTCTTTCACAAAGAAGTTCTTATACTTCAGGTATTCGCCCTTGAAGAGGCGGAGGTTGTAGGCTCCGCTGTAGTCCTCGACGGTGAGAATTCCGTATGGGTCGCCGTTCTTGGGCGAAATGCCGCTCTTGGCGTCGGTGACGATGCCGCCGAAGCGGAGCTCTTTGCCAATGAGGTTGCTGGGGTCGGCCAGCTCCGAGCATTGGGTGTTGACGTAGTTGGTCATTTCGAAGCTGTAGTCGTCAAGGGGATGCCCACTGAGGTAGAGCCCAATGACGCCAAATTCCTCACGGCAACGTTCCACCACAGTCCACTCTTCACACTGGGGTATGTCGGGGTGGGAATCCTGCTTTATCTCGTCGCACATGTCAAAGATAGACATCTGTGCATTGTCGGCGTTCTGGCGGTTGTGGAGGCTCCAGCGCATCAGTTTTTCCAGATAGGTGGGAGAGGTGAGAAGGCCGCCGTCTCGGTAGAAGTATTGAGCGCGGTGCATCTCCCCGATGCCGTCGAGTGCACCGGCCTTGACAAGGACTTCTATGTTCTTGCGGTTCACGGAGCGCAAGTCCACACGTTCCAGCAGGTTGAAGATGTCGGTATAAGGGCCGTTCTTTTCGCGTTCGGAGATGATGGCGTCGGCTGCTGCTTCGCCCATGCCGCTGATGGCTTTCAGTCCGAAACGTATCTGTCCTTTGCTGTTGACCGAAAAGTCCATGTCCGACTCATTGATGGAGGGGGGCAGTATTTCCAGCCCATGGCGACGGCAGTCGTCCATCAGTTCCGTGGTGCGTTTTATGTCGCTCTGGCCGCTGGTCATTACGGCGGCCATATATTCGGCGGGGTAGTGGGCTTTGAGGTAGGCCGTCTGGTATGCAACCCACGAATAGCAGGTAGCGTGCGATTTGTTGAAGGCGTAGGAGGCAAACTTCTTCCAGTCCTCCCAAATCTTGTGGAGTTTGTCCTTTGGGTGGCCGTTGGCCTCGCCGCCTTTGTAGAAGAGCACCTCCAGCTCGTTCATCTTCTCAATCTGTTTTTTGCCCATGGCTTTGCGCAGGGTGTCGCTCTGTCCGCGGGTGAAACCGGCCAACTGGCGGCTCAGTAACATCACCTGCTCTTGGTAGACGGTGATGCCGTAGGTGTCCTTCAGGTATTTCTCCATGCAGGGGATGTCATACTCGATGGGTTTGCGCCCCTGCTTGCGGTCGATGAAGTCGGGTATGTAGTCCATGGGACCCGGTCGGTAGAGGGCGTTCATAGCTATGAGGTCCTCAAACACGTGGGGCTCCAGCTCGCGGAGGTACTTCTGCATGCCGGCGGACTCAAACTGGAAGGTGCCGACGGTGTTGCCCTCGCAGAAGAGTTTGTATGTTGCCTCGTCGTCAATGGGCAGGTGGTCGATGTCTATGTCCACATCGTGGTTCTTCTTTATCATCTTGAGGGCATTCTTGATGATGGTGAGGTTCTTCAGCCCCAGAAAGTCCATCTTGATAAGCCCCACGGTTTCCACCACGTGCCCGTCGTATTGTGTCACCAGTACGTCCTGCTTGCTTTCCTTATCGTAGATGGTGCAGACGGGGGCGATGTTGGTCAGGTCGTCCGCACCAATGATTACGCCGCATGCGTGGATGCCCACCTGTCGGTTGGTGTCCTCCAGTTCGGCGGCGTATGTCAGCATGTTCTTCAGCTCGTCGTTGCCCGGGTCCTCCATGATGTGGCGCAACTCGGGGATATATTTGTAGCAGTTGGACAGGTTCACCTTGGGCGACTTGCCTTTCTCGTCCTTGATGTTGTCCGGGAAGGAGCGGTCGGGGATGTACTCCTTGAGCTTGTTGACGGTGGGGAGATCGATTTTCTCCACGCGTCCCACATCGGCAATGGCCGACTTGGTGGCCATGGTGCCGTAGGTGATGATGTGGGCCACCTTCTCCTTGCCGTATTTATCGGTAATCCAGTCCAGCACGCGTCCGCGGCCCGCATCGTCGAAATCCACGTCAATATCGGGCAGCGAGATGCGGTCAGGATTGAGGAAACGCTCAAACAGCAAGTCGTATTTCAAGGGGTCGATGTCGGTAATCCACAAGCAATAGGCCACCACACTTCCTGCTGCCGAGCCACGTCCGGGCCCCACGCTCACGCCCAGCTCCTCGCGGGCGCCCCGTATGTAGTCCGCCACGATGAGGAAGTAGCCGGGGAATCCCATGGTCTTGATGGTGTGCAGTTCGAAGATGATGCGCTCACGTTGCTCGTCGGTGAGGGCGGCCTTGATGGATGCTATGTCGGCGCCTTCGGTCAGGTCCTGTCTGTCGGTCAGGTACCTTTTCCTTGCGCCTTCCCATACCAGTTTCTCCAGATAGTCGGCCTCGAATTTGATGCGGTATAGCTTGTTGTATCCGCCCAGTTTCTTTATCTTCTTCTCGGCGTCGGCTTGGCTCAGCACCACCTCGTGCTTCTCGTTTTGGGTAAACTCGTCAAAGAGTTCCTGCTCCGTAATGCGGCTGCGGTACTCTGCCTCGCTCCCGAAGCTTTCGGGGATGTCGAAAACGGGCATGATGGGGTCGCTGTTTATGCTGTACACTTCCACCTTGTCCGCCACCTCCATGGTGTTCTCCAGCGCTTCCGGCACGTCGGCAAAGATGGCGGCCATCTCGTCAGGCGTCTTCAGCCACTCCTGCTTGGTGTAGTGCATGCGGTCGGGGTCGGCATAGTCCTTTTGTGTGGCAAGGCAAATCAGGTGGTCGTGCGCCTCGCCGTGCTCCTCCTCCACAAAGTGCACATCGTTTGTGGCCACCAGCTTGATGTTGTGCTTCCGTGCCAGCTCTATCAGTATCGGGTTCACCCTCTCCTGCAGGCGGTAAGTGTCGCGGTTGGAGTTGGGCTTGTCAGTCTTGTGGCGTTGCAGCTCGATGTAGTAGTCGTCGCCAAACACCCGTTTGAACCACAGCACGGCCCGCTCTGCCCCCTCGATGTCCCCCTTCATAATTAGCTGAGGGATCTCGCCGCCCAGACAGGCCGAACAGACTATCAGCCCCTCGTGGTATTTCTCCAGCACATTGTGGTCTATTCGCGGGCGGCTATAGAAACCGTCTGTATAGGCTATGGAGGCAAGCTTGCACAGCGAGTGGTAGCCCTGCTTGTTCTTGGCCAGCAGGATGAGGTGGTAGCCGCTGCTGTCCACTATGCGGTCGCGCCCCGTCTCCGGGTTAATCTCCTTCACGTCCTTGTCCTTGTCATACAGGGTGCGTCGGGCGCAGTAGGCCTCTGTGCCGATGATGGGCTTGAACAGCTGCCCGCGCAGTTGGTCTATTTTGTATTCGGCCTCCTGCTTCTCCTCCGGTGTGGCCCCGTCGTTCTTCAGCACCGCCTCCTGCTCCTTTATCTGGTCCTTCACCTTGCCGTTCTCCTTCTCAATGGTGTCAACAAAGTCTTTGATACCGAACATATTGCCATGGTCTGTCAGGGCCATGGCATACATCCCGTTCTTTTTGGCCTTCTTTATCAAGTCGCCAATCTTCGACATGCCGTCAAGCATCGAATAGTGTGAGTGAACATGCAAGTGAGTAAAATTCATGACAGTATGGAGGACTTTATTTGTTTATTACAGAATGCAAAGGTACGAAAAATATTCCGAACAACTGTTAATAACAGTCATAAAAAAAGCGAGGGTTCTTTTTTCTATGTCAATTCGCGGATTATGCTTATTTTTGCATTCTTAATACAATAATCGGTTATGATTAGAAAATACTCTGCCACAATTATTTCTGTGGTTTTTGCCCTTGGCCTTTGCTGTGTCGTCGGGTCGGTTTCGTGTCGAAACAGTCGTGTCGCGCAGGCTGAAGATGTAATCCCTGCACAACCCGACTATGCCGACAGTACCCAATGGTATATCACCCAGCGCGATGCTCCAGTCGACCTTTTCTATATCATCTCCACCGAGACGGGCGACTATACTATTGAAGGCATTCCCTGCCACTATGCCGACACCCGCAACGATAGCATCCGGCAGCTCCTCTTCGGCGAGATGCGACGAGTCGACCAGCTTCTTTCCGGCAGCCTTAACTACTACTCCCCCTACTACCGTCAGTGTACACTGCAGACCTTCACCTCCGACTCCCTTGTTGCCGCCCGCATGCCCATTGCCATGACCGACTGGCGCAAGGCCTTTGCCCACTATCTCGCTCACTTCAACCAAGGGCGTCCATTCATTCTGGCGGGCTTCAGTCAGGGGGCTCTTGCCGTGGTTGACCTCATCAAAAGCATGGATTCCTCGGTCTACAGCCGAATGGTGGCCGCCTATGTTATCGGCTGGCATGTCACCGACCGCGACCTTGCCGCCACGCCCTACCTCCGTCCGGCACAGGACAGTTCCGACCTCGGCGTCACCATCTGCTACAACACCGTCCGCGACAACAGCAGCGCCATCCCCATGATAAGCAACGGCAACCGTTTCGCCATCAATCCTGTGAACTGGAGCACTGACCCTAAACCCGCCACACTGGTCAGCCCCATCTCTCCTGACACCCTTACCGTCACTCTCGACACCGCCACCTTGCTATTGCAGGTTCTGGGCTACAGTGGAAAGGACTACATCATCCCCCTCATAGGCCGCGAAGGCAACTATCACAGCCTCGAAATCTCCCTCTACCGGCAATCCCTCCGCCGTAACTTCGCCCTCCGCGCCAACGCCTTCATGGCGTTGCATTAATGCAGAAATGGGTTAATCCGTCAATCGATTCACGGATTAACCCATTGCCACACCAACGCGTTCAAAGGCGGCCAATTTTTCTCCCCAGCCGTGTGAAGGCTTTGCTCTCTTGGGGCGACGCGCTCAGCATCTGCTCAAAGGCCTTTTCTGTGAGGTCCGTGTTGTTGAAGGCCATCACCAGCTTCTCATTCTCGTCCGTCTCGCTCTCCTCGGTGGTGGGCAAGGCCTTGCCGTTCTTCAGCGCCTCCGCCCTCAGCATGACGTATGCCGACAGGCATTCTGGGCATATCTTTATCAGCCGCTTGCAGATGGCCATGTTCGAGTTGCCAAGGCGCTCGTTGATTCTGGCCTCTAATAGAAGTTGCTTCATGTCGATGGTCTTCTTGTCGTCCGACTCCTGCGTCGCCATCATGATTTGATAGTCCACATCGTAGGCATCTTCATAACGCTCCAAACAGTAGAGGGCGCGTTCCTTGACAAACATAGCCTCCAGACAGGCCTTCCGGTTCAGCACCATATTGGCATACCCAATGGCATCCTCGTACCGCTCGCCGTACAGGCACAGCACGGCATTCAGGAAGTTGCACGTCATGCTGCAGTCCTTCAGCAGCTCCACCTCCTTCGTCTTGCCCATCAGACATCTGTCGTCCAGCATCACGTCGAACATCCTCTTGGCTACCAGAGCCGCGTTGCGGTAGTCGCCTTTACGGCACTTGTCCACCACATATTTCAGGCAAGTGCCCACAGCACCATCATGGTCCTTGCTGGCAAGGTACTTGTATACCTCCTGCCCAATTTGCAACTCGTCGTCAATCATCTCAGTGTTGTTGTAGGAGTTGGCAAAAGCCCTGATTTCGGGATTCTGGATGATGTGGGAGGGTAGGAGAGGACGGCTCAGTGTCAGCCCTTCCAACGAGCGCATGCGGCTGATGGCCACGTATGCCTGACCTGGGGCAAAGGTGCCGCGCGTGAGGTCGAAGTGCATCCTGTCGAAGGTCATCCCCTGCGACTTGTGGATGGTGATAGCCCACGCCAGTTTCAACGGATACTGGGTAAACGTGCCCACCACCTGCGACTCCATCTTCTTTGTCTCTCTGTTATACACCCGCTCCAAACTCTCCCACACCGTCTGCGCCACATTCACCTCCGCGCCGTTCTCCAGTTTCACGGTGATGGTGTCCTCACTAAGGTTCGACACCTTGGCAATCGTGCCGTTGATACAATTATGTGAAATGTTCCGGCAGAACATCACCTGTGCACCCACCTTCAGTTTCAACTGTTCCGGCACGATAAAGTCTTTCGTGTTGAACTTGCCGTCCTTCTGACCCATATAGCAAAATTCTTCACCGTCCAACTCAGCCAGCTTCCGCTCATTCATCAGGTCTGCCCGCTTCCGATAAGCACTCAGAATAACCGAATAGTCCTCTGTAGCATCTGAATAGTTCACGTGTTGGTTGAGCAGTTCAAGGTCTGCGGGGGTGCTCTCTCCGATTCGTAGCCGGTTCAGCACGTCAAGGAATGCGCCATCCTTCTGGCGGTACACGGTACGAAACTCAATCTTGGGCAGGTTTATCCTCTTCAACACATGAGCCTTGTAGAAATAGGGTGTTCCCTTCTCCCACAAGTCGCACAACATGTCCTCGTCGGCAGGTTCCGACACCACAGGCGGCAGTTGGAACAGGTCGCCCACAAACACCACCTGCTTGCCGCCAAACGGCATGTGGGTATGGAAGGCTGTGCGCAGAAACCTGTCCATCCCATCCACCAAGTCACATCGCACCATCGACACCTCGTCCACAATAATCGTGTCGATATGCTTCAACAGTATCTGCTTTTCCTCCGATACCCTCATCTGAGTATGGGGTCCTATCACCTCAAAAGGGAAGCCGAAAAACGAGTGTATCGTCTGCCCGCCTACATTGATGGCGGCAATACCTGTCGGAGCCAGCACCAGGAAGTTCTTGTCTATCTCCTCCTGAATCATCTTGATGAAAGTGGACTTACCCGTACCCGCCTTACCAGTGATAAACAGTGGTGTGTTGGTGTTAGCAATCAGGTCAAAAGCCTTCTGCTGGTCGGCATCCATCGTGAATGCCTTCTGCTCAACGACGTTAGTCTCGTCAACCTTAAATTCTGTATTTTCCATTTTGTTAACCTTTTTGTTTGTTTCTATCCGTTAATGACAGAAACACACAAAAGGTTAACAACTGGTACACATATTAATCAATAGTATATGAAAAATAGCAGGTACTTTCCTTCAGTTCATCGCTATTCACCCCTGGACCAAATGCGATATTGTAAGGAAAGTAATGTACTTCGCACCAATGCTTTTGTTTTATCATCCTCTTTATTGACCTCACCCAATTCTCAACCATTTTTTTATCCATTGGAGGATTAATAAACACATCAAGATTCGCACCTTTCCCTTCACTAATTACTTCATTAATCTTAGAACATAATACATCGCATTCTATAGGATTCCCTTGTTTACTCGTTGTGAACTTTATCGAAAAAACTATATCTTTCATCTTTGAAAAGTTTTAATTATTAATATTTTATTACTTTGTTTGTCATTTGGAGAAACACCTACTGCAGTAGTGTTTTGATTTTTGATTCCAAATTCCAACGCAAAGATATATTACTTTTTCAGAAACGACAAAAGATATTGTCTGATATATTATTCTAATCTAGCAAAACAAATGAAGCCCAGTAATTTGCATCTTGATATTTTTCTTTCATCGTATGGGTTGCATAGGTATAGGATTCATGTTTCGAATAGCCTTTTACCAATTTCTCATAAAACAGATCCATGAACTCTGAAGTGGCTTTATCATCAATTTTCCAGAGACTCATTAAGATAGACCCAACACCAGCCTTTTTGAAAGCTCGTTGCAAGCCGAATATTCCATCAAGCATGTCATCGCCAAGCCCTGTTTCGCAAGCAGACAATACAACAAGGTTAACATTATGTAAATCAAGCTTTGATATCTCATAGGCGGTTAATATTCCATCGTTTATATCAACACCAAAAGTAGAATCAGTCCATGCATTTTGACCTCCAGACATAATTAAACCAGAGTAGAATAGTTCATCTTGAACATTCTTCGTACTCTCACTATTAGCAAAATAAGGAATGGCTTCTCTTTGACCTCGAGGAATATAATAGCCGTGAGAAGCAACATGAATAATATCAGCATTTGTGCCATCAAGAGCCTTAAATAGTGCTTCTGTAGCACCCTTCCCCACATTTGCTGTAATGCTTATATTGTTCTCTGAAAACAATTCTTTTAGTCGGTTGATTTCGTACTGGGTGTTTTTTAGATACGACCAATTGCCTCTTGTATTTAAACTATCCAATACAGTTTGGGCATTATCGTAGTCAATGTCACCAAAAGAAACTACATAGGCTGGCTTATATTCATTAGATGGGAAAAGAACATTTTTTGTTGAAGAAACCCGATACAAATTGAATCTTTGTAAAGCAGTCTGCCCCGTATTATCAGTAAGTAATTCAATATTCATTAGGTTCAATAAACCCATCGGAGAAAAAAAGATACTCTCTTTCCCATCCAAATATTGTTGAAGTTTGCCCCAAATCTTTGAATACAAAACCTTTCCTTGCTCTGTGTCATACGATTTAGGTTGATAATTATATACATCCAATAATTCTTCTTCATCAAACAAATCAACAAAAGATGGGGCATGGTTATTGTTGCTCAAAACAATTGCCCCATAATGTGGAATAAGGTCAGCATTACTCCAAGCATAACCATTTTTATAATACTTGACAAATTCTATGCAAGCTTCTTCTTTATGAAGCCCCCTCTGAACATCTTTCCAATGAACTCTTAACTGTTTTCTGTTGGTCTCTGCTAAAATCTGGCGTTCCAATTTCTCGTACTGATGTAAAGTTTGCCACCTTTGAATGTCATCTGTTATATCATAAATACTATCACGTAATTGTTCTAATCTATGAATAACTATTGACTGATTTGAATCTCCATCTGTTTGTAAAATATGTGCAGTGTGACTCAACAATAAACCTTTCATTAATAGGGCTGCATCATATGCAACACCACAACTGATCTCATCTTTAGGATTCCAAGATGTCCATTCGGGAATTTGATACAATGAACTCCCATGACTTGCCATATAATTGCTAGACTCAATTACCCCAAGGACAGGCAGTATTTCTATGATTTCTTTCTCCAACCTATTATAAAATAGTGGCAGGTATCGGTGTAAGCCTACAGTATCACAAAGATATGATGATTTTAATACTAAACTTTCAAAATATGCACTCCCATAATGATTCCAAGTAGACTCATCTAATATATTCAACGCCTTTTGATCGTATTCATAAGACTTTTGTAATTGCCCCAACCTTTGGTAATAATTGGCCCAAGCAGCATAAAGACTTCTCAATAGTTCTGCATACGACTCATTTCTTTTAATAGTTTCTTTATAAGTAGTGATATAATTACCAGCACTAGTCAGATATGATTTTGCCGAATCCCTGTAATCAGTAATACTATCCATTAGCATTGAGTAGGCCTTCCCAATATCTAACAATAAGCTGGCATTTGATTCTGGTGAGCTTTCCTCGGAAAAATACAACGCTATATCCTTATATTCGAGAATTTTTTCTGGTTGATTGCAGAGTTCATATAGAAAATATACTGACCAGTCAGATTTGGTATGTTGCCATCCTAATTTAGCACGAACAATAATTTCTCTAAGTCTTAACGCTGCTGCCAACTTAAATTGACCCGATTCAAAATAGTTAGAAGCTAACACGTCAATAATATCACAATAATCAAAGTCTTCTTTATAATTAAATAATACTCCGAATGCTTTGTCGCTATATTCTCTACACAATGCATACTCATGTATCATTGAATAATTCCGTCCAATGCCTGCATTACATGCAGCAATTTTTTGTGAAAGTGTATCATTTAATGCAAGTAGTGGTTGTAAAATATCTATTGCTTTCTTGTATAGTTCATTTGATTCCTTGTATTCTTTCTTCTGAGCACTTATTGTTTGGGCAAAAGACATTAACTCGCCAACGTATTCTAACTCATATTCTAAAATCTGTGCCTTGTATTGGCTCGTATCTAAACTACAGACATATTGTCTATTGTTCAAATACCATTTTTCTATCTCGCCAATTTTATTTTCTACAAGATGTCCGTTATTATCTAAACTATTAAAAATTCGATTTGCTAAAAACCAATGACTAATTTTGTTATACTGAATAACCTGAACTTTTTCTACTGGTAGCCGTTTTATAACGTCAAGACTGTTTTGTAAGATGTATATTGAATCTGCATATCCACCTACACCCCGACACTCTCCAAGAATATAGGCTAACTCAGTCGTATAATATGGTAGCATTTCTGGGAGTTTCTTCTCCATTTTTCTTAGAAAAGTCAAAAGAAATGGTACAGCCTCATCTGTCCTTTGAATACGCCTAGCCAAGCTAATGGCAACATACCAATGCTCAAAGTATCCTTCTGGGGTTAACCCATAGTCATAGAATTCGTCAATATGTTCATCTAATAACAAGCAACATCTTCGTTTCAGCTCATATGATACCGAAAAATCCTCTTGATCAAAATAATAGTCACTCGCATTGGTAAGCAAATTGAACGCATTTACAAGTTGGCTATGTTCTAAATAATAATCAACTAAATCATTTACTTCTTTCAAGTCGTATTGCTGAGCTTGTAAATAATGCCCACAACCAATTAGACTTAATAGACAAAATATGGTACGGATTTTTTTAATAATCATAAAATAACCATTAAATTTTGTGCAATAATTCATCTACTATATTGCATATCTGATTATCTGTAGAATAATCAGCCTTCATCCGTTCAAGTACCATCCTTGCCTCTTTCTTATCATATTTAAGTAGATATGCATTTGCAAGATTCCATCCAATATAAGGAGCATAGGTTGTGTATTCATTGTATGTATCACTTTGTGATTGTTGCCAGAGTACATCAAGCTGTTCAATGGTATTGTCTATATCTCTATTGTTGGCGACATTGTCAAAAAGCACGGTTAACTGTTCAAATACCTCATCATCTTCTTCTCCCCGGATTTCTGTTGATAACGGAAATGCTGTTGCATATTCTTTACCTAAACTGACCGTGGAAGAGTAGTCATAAGTATAGTAACCTACCGTAATCAGCAACGCAAAACTTGCTGCAATAGAAAGCCAACGCGTTGGTCGAGTCTTTTTCTTTGAGGAGCCTCTCATCTCCTCAACTAGTTTTCTGTCTTGTTCAGAACCTAAAGCATTCATTGCCTTGATGGTTCTTGCTATAGCCTCTGTTTGATTCCTCAGGGTCTCATCACTTTGTATATCCTTTTCAAATAGAGTCTCCTCATCAGGTGTCATCTCTCCATGAAGATAGCGAGTTATTCTCTCTTCATTCTCTTGCAGTATGTCATCCTTATTACTGTCCATAGTTTTTTGCTTTTACCCATTTATAATGCTTTCACTGCCACCTCATAGTTCTTCCGGAATTTTTCTTGACAACGATGCTTGGTGACTTTGGCGACACTTTCACTGGCATAATGGAACATTTGTGCAATGACTTTCATTGACAATGCATCACGATAGTATGACCAAAGCAATTTATCGCATGGCGGTGGCAATTGCTTCACCATATCCAGTACAATACCATCTCTTTTGTTTACTCTTTTTTCATCCTTGTCAATTATGTCAAGAAGTCTTTCTGCCTTATTCAATAACGTGTTATATCTTTCCCCATTTGCTTCAATTGAATAGTCTTCTATATACACTATTTGTGCTTTCCCGTTTGCCCTAAGTTGTTCATGCGCCTTATTGTTGCAGATGCCAATAAAGTATGTGTATAGAGAGGATGTTAGATTGTCTAGTTTGCCATCTATGGCAGCACGATATAGCACAATTGAAGCTTCTTGAAACACATCTTCACTATCTTCTTTGCTCAAAGAAAACGTTTTCTGCAAATAAGAGAGTGTACGGCTCTGATACTCTTTGGCAAAGTCGTTTAATACCTTATCCTGTTTACGATTCAATGCAATTGTGGCCATACTATTTTGAACTTTCTACTACCATGTGTTGCCTAATCAGCCGCACATCCATATCCATAGCTTTCCGTACATTCTCTATCCAATTAATGTCATAGGATAGGGGCTGGGTTAACAATTGTTGGGAAATAAAATACGATATTGGTCCATAATACTTGCCATCCTGTTTGATTTCAGTATTCACTTCATACGACCGACAGGCTTCTAACATATAAATTGGAGACAAACAGGCTGAATTCTTTATCCTAATGTTTCCTCGTTTGTCTATCCGTGGGGCATAGTTTTTGCCACTCTTACTAAAGCCTATATCGGTACCTCGAACAAAGATACTATCTTCCACTGCATCACCCCGATAAGACGACCCTGCATGACAAGCATCAATAACAACATATAGGATTCCTCTTTGTCCAATCTTCTCTCGAATGGCATTTAGGTATTCATTAAGTTCATCATCAGGCAAATGTTTCTCTCCTGCGTAAACATTAATTTTATAGCGTCTTTGTGCGTCATAAGGTATAAACGCCTCATCCCAACCATCCTCTTCATCTCCACTCTCATCCTCAACAGCTTGTCCATGCCCTGAAAAGTGGACATACACGATATCACCCTCTCGCACCTCATCCTTTAACTTGACAAGACTCTTTGTAATGGCCTTATATGTCGCAGTCTTATCCTGCAATGTATTGATACGAAATCCCTGCTTCTTTAATATCGGTTTGATTAGCTGAACATCATTTACGCCATGAATCTTTGGCCATGATGCATCATTGTCAGTATATTGCGGGTAATCCGAGATTCCAACCAACAAGGCATGTCTCTCTTGTGCCGTTAATGTCAATGGCTGTGGCACTATACACGTCATTATCATGATTACCACGTTCAAGAGTATGGATCTATTTGAACTCATCTGGCTCGGATTGTTTGTTTCTGTTTTATTATCGGCAGTTCTCCAAATTGTTCTTCTATCTTTCAAAAGCAATTGCAAAGATACTAATATTTTTCCATTTGGCATAAAAAACATCAATCCCGGTCCCCAAAATTGATGGGTAGAACTAATGTGGATTAATCAGCTATTGGTCATGAATCTGTCTGAAAAAGAGTCTTAATACTGCTTGCGACACTTTCTCTTAACTACAAGAATACACCCCAATTGCGCAACGCTAGTGCTTCTCATTTACATATCTTCGAGTGACAGCCCAATTGTTTGTATTTTATATCGCGGAAACAGTGGTTTGATTTGTTTCGTCTTTTCGTTGAGGAGCCGGAGGTCGATTTTACTGCGGTTGCGCTTCACTTCGGCGACAGTCACTTGCCGGTCGAGACCATATACTGCTATCAAGTCTATCTCATTTTCACCACTGCGGTCCCACCACGATGAAACTTCCGTCACCCGTTCCTGCTCTGCATACTTTTGACGGAAGTATTTTTCAAGCATTAAACCGCTATATTGCGTATAGCCATCTTCGATTATCTCTTGAAGAAGCTTCATATTGTCCATAGCCAGCATCTGGCTGTTTGGTGCAATAAAACGGAACCAGAAAGCAAGGAAGTTGTCGTTCAGACGCCAGCGCACATTACGGCAACCCGGCTTGCTTCCATATGGCAGGTTACGCTGTATGAGTGAATACTCGTTTTCAAGCACCTGCATGTATTGTCCGGTACTTTTACCCACCACACTGTCGATTTCCTTTTGAGAAGTCATGCCAGAGGCTATGAGTTGTAGTATTCCGAAATAATTGGTGTATTGCTTACCAAATTCCCCGATTAACATGTCCGGGGCTTCATTCAAGAAACGGGAACCGACAGAGCAAATGGCATTGAGCATACGTTCTTTAGTTGTAGCAGCTTGATCCATCAACAGGCTAACGTACATGGGCACTCCACCTGTGACGGTGTATAGAAAGAGCAGGTCCTCTGGTGAATACTGAGGATTGTGCTCTTGAAGTATTTGTTTCAAAGTATTGGTTCGGAATGGCTTAAGAATGATTTTGTGCGTCATACGCCCAAACAACGGCTCTTTGCTATTCTCAAAAATACGCTTCATCATTGAGTATATGGAACCGCACACAATGAAATTGATTTTCGACCGCTGATGATACATGTCCCACAGGTATTGCAGTCTGCTAAAGAAGTCTGAACTGACATATTCCAATTCTTGGAACTCATCAATTACTAACGTCAGCTGTTCTTTCTCTGCATATTGAAACAGCTGCTCAATGAGTTCGTGTAGCTTCAGATTATGCCCAACAATGCGGATGTCGGTCTGTCGCTCGATGGATTGTTGAAACATCTGGCTGAGCACGCCCTCACTGGTACGATTGGCAAAGAGGTAAACAAAGTTGCGCTTGTTGCCAAGGGCGTTTAATATTAACGATGTCTTACCGACACGTCGGCGACCTATCATCACCGTCATCGTTGCTGTGTGGAAGGACTGCGCCCATATTTTTTCCAGACTTTCCGATTCTTGCTCTCTACCGTAGAATTTCATTGTATCAGCATTTTAAATAATCGCCATTACCGTAATGGCGATTACAAAGATACAAAATATTTTTGAATAGAGACTTACGAAGGCGATTTTTATGCAAAAATACAAATAATGCATACGAAAGGAGCCTCAGTTACTACCCCTCTTGGAAGTGATTGCCGTTGCTCCTATTCAGTCGCGACGGCGAGGTGTATGCCGTTGCTCCTATTCAGTCGCGACGGCGAATACTTCTTCGCCATTCATGCGCATGGAGGTCAGTTTCCATGAGCCGTCGGGTTGCTTGCTGTAGCGGTATTTATATACCGTCTTGGTGGGCTTGCCATCCTCGTCGTAGGTGGTTTGGGTGCAGCGGATGCGGTTGCCGTGGCAGTCGTATTTGTTCTCTTCGGTGTAGAGAAGATACTCGTCGGCGGTGTAGATCTCTTTGCGTTCGGGACGCCCTTGGCTGTCGTAGCTTTGCAAGGTGCGGGTCTCCACCACGCCGGTACTGTCGTATGTGTAGGTGATGAGCACCGCCAGTCGGTCGTTGGCGTCCACCACACCGTGCGACGAACTGACCACACGGCCATGCTCGTCATATTTCACCCCAATCTCTTGGCCCGAGGCAACAAAGGCAAGAACTAACAAATAAAAACTAAGAGCAAAAAAGTGTCGCATATCTGTGTTAATTCGTTAATATGGGAATGAGTAAATCAGATTCACGAATTAACACATTCCCTTATTGACACATTCAAGTATTACTTCATCAGTTTCTTGTAGCGTAGGCGGTGTGGGGTGTCGTCGCCGAGGCGTTTGCGGCGGTTCTCCTCATATTCGCTGTAGCTTCCCTCAAAGAAATAGACTTGCGAGTCGCCCTCGAAGGCCAGGATATGGGTACAGATGCGGTCGAGAAACCAGCGGTCGTGGCTGATGACCACGGCGCAGCCGGCAAAATTCTCCAAGCCTTCTTCCAAGGCGCGCATGGTGTTCACGTCAATGTCGTTGGTGGGCTCGTCAAGCAGCAGCACATTGGCTTCGCTCTTCAGCGTCAAGGCCAAGTGCAGACGGTTGCGCTCGCCACCACTCAGCACACCCGCTTTCTTGCTCTGGTCGGTGCCGGTGAAGTTGAAACGCGACAGGTAGGCGCGGGCGTTCACCAGACGGCCGCCCATAGGTATGAGCTCGTTGCCCTCTGACACCACATCATAGACGCTCTTCTCGGGGTCTATCTGCACGTGTTGCTGGTCCACATAGCCTATCTTTACGGTCTCGCCCACGGTGAAGGTCCCCGTGTCGGGTTTCTCCAATCCCATGATAAGGCGGAAGAGGGTCGTCTTGCCGCATCCGTTGGGGCCGATGATGCCCACGATGCCCGCAGGGGGCAGACTGAACGTGAGGTTCTCGTATAGAAGTTTGTCGCCGTAGGCCTTGCTGACGCCCTCCACCTCCAGCACCTTGTTGCCCAGTCGTGGGCCGTTGGGGATGAAGATTTCGAGGTTCTGCTCCTTCTCCTTCACGTCCTCGTTCATCATACGGTCGTAGGCTGCCAGACGGGCCTTGCCCTTGGCATGACGGGCTTTTGGGGCCATACGCACCCATTCCAGCTCGCGCTGCAGGGTCTTGCGGCGTTTGCTCTCCTGTTTCTCCTCCATGGCCAGACGCTGCGTCTTCTGGTCCAGCCAGCTGCTGTAGTTGCCCTGCCAGGGGATACCCTCGCCGCGGTCCAGCTCCAGGATCCAGCCCGCCACGTTGTCGAGGAAGTAGCGGTCGTGGGTGACGGCAATCACCGTGCCTTTGTACTGGCGCAGATGCTGCTCCAGCCAGTCAATGCTCTCTGCATCCAGATGGTTGGTGGGCTCGTCCAGCAGCAGGATGTCAGGCTCCTGCAACAGCAAACGACACAGGGCGACACGTCTCCGCTCACCGCCGCTGAGGTTCTTGACGGGGGTATCCTCGTCGGGGCAGCGCAGGGCATCCATGGCGCGCTCCAAGCGGCTGTCCAAGTTCCAGGCATCGTATTGCTCCAACAGTTCTGTCAGCTCGCCCTGCCTTTGGCACAGCTTGTCAAAGTCGGCGTCGGGTTCGGCAAAGGCGTTGTTCACCTCCTCATACTCCTTCAGCGCATCCACCACGGGCTGCACGGCTTCCTGCACCACCTCTTTGACGGTCTTGCTGTCGTCCAGCTTGGGCTCCTGTTCCAGATACCCCACGCTGTAGCCGGGAGCGAAGACCACCTCGCCTTGGTAGTCCTTGTCCACGCCCGCAATGATTTTGAGCAACGAGGACTTGCCTGAGCCGTTCAAGCCGATAATGCCGATTTTGGCCCCGTAAAAGAAGGAGAGGTAGATGTCCTTCAATATCTGGCGGGAAGGGGGTATCAGCTTGCCCACGCCCACCATGGAGAATATGATTTTCTTGTCGTCAGCCATAGTTGTTGGTTTTTATGTTGGTTTATAATGATGGCCTATGTGTTCGTGTGAAGACATAGGCCATCCGATGATTATTACTGTTTAGTCTTCGTCGAAGCGGAGGTCCTTGACGTTGATTTGTATCTCGGTCTTGCCGTTCCAGTAGTTCTCTTCGAGGGTGTAGCAGATGGTGAAGGGGTCGCCCTTCTTTACTCGGGGATAGCAGTGCCCCAGCTGGAAGCCGATGGCGGGAAAGGTCTTGGAGCGGGACAGCAGGGAGATGACATTGAATTTAAGGTGGTTGGTGCCCACTATGCGGGGGTAGCCGGTGTCGACAAGGCTGTGCGACATAAACACCGGCACGTTGTTCTCCGGCCCGAAAGGCCCGAACTGCTTCAGGATGCGCAGGAATTTGGGCGTGATGTGCTGGCCGAAGTCTATCTCGGCATCAATCTCTATCTCGGGCACCATGCTCTCCTTGGGCAGGTTTTGGTTTACCACCTCCTCAAAGCGCAGAATGAAGGCGTCGAGGTTCTCGGGCTTTACGGAGACACCTGCCGCACAGCGGTGACCGCCGAAGTGCTCCAGCAGGTCGCTGCACTGCTCCAGTGCGGCATGCACATCGAACTCCTTGATGCTGCGGGCCGACCCGGTGAAGAGGTCGTCGGTGGAGCGAGTGAAAATGACTGTGGGCTTGTAGTAGGCCTCCACCAGACGCGATGCCACGATGCCCACCACGCCTTTGTGCCAGTTCTCGTCGAAGAGGACAATGCTTTTGCGTCCCCGCATGACGGGGTTGCTCTCTATGCGGCGTTTGGCCTCCTCGGTGGCAGAGCTGTCCAAGTCCTTGCGTTGCAGGTTGTACTGGTTGATTTCCTCGGCCAGGAGGTGTGCCTGTTCGGGGTTGTCGCTCAGCAGCAGTCGAACCGAGTCGAAGGCACTGCGGATACGCCCTGCGGCATTGATGCGGGGCCCCACCAGGAAGACGAGGTCGGTGATGTTCAGTTCCTTGCGGAAATACGACTTATCCTCAGGGTGTTGGCGCTGTTCCTCGTCGGTACGGCGCTCGATGTGGCCGTAGGTGAGGATGGCCTCGATGCCGGGACGGGGATGGGTGTTGATGACCTTCAGCCCAAAAGCCGCCAGCACGCGGTTCTCGCCCATGATGGGCACAATGTCCGAAGCAATGCTCACGGCCACCAGGTCCAGGTATTTCAGCAGACGCAGCTGCAGGGCATCGCGCTTCTCGCGCCGGGAGTCGTCCAAACTGTCGGGTGGGTCACACAGGCGCACGCCTACGCGCTGCTCCTGGTGTGCCTCGACAATCTTGAACCCGATGCCGCAGCCCGAAAGCTCCTTGTAGGGATAGGGACAGTCCACGCGCTTGGGGTCCAGCACGGCCACTGCCGCGGGGATGTTCTCGCCGTCGGGCAGATGGTGGTCGCCAATGATGAAGTCGATGCCGAAGGAACTGGCATATTCGACCTGCTCCATGGCCTTGATGCCGCAGTCCAAGGCTATGATGAGCCGTACACCCGTCTCGCGGGCATAGTCTATGCCCTGAAACGAGATGCCATAGCCCTCGCTGTCGCGGTCGGGAATATAAAAATCAATGTTGCGGTGGAATGTACTGAGGTAGGAGTACACCAAGGCAACAGCCGATGTGCCGTCCACGTCGTAGTCCCCATAGATGAGGATTCGCTCGTGTCGGCGGACCGCCTCGTTGATACGAGCTATAGCGCGGTCCATGTCCTTCATGAGGAAAGGATCATGCAACTGGTCCAAGCTTGGTCGGAAGAAACACCGTGCCTCTTCGAATGTAGTGACACCACGTTCTACGAGTAACGTGGCGATAATTTCATCAACGCCTATTGCTTCCGCAAGTTTTTTAACTACCTCTTTGTCATAATCTTTCCTTAATATCCAACGTTTTTCTTTCATTTTTTACTGGTTGTAAAGATACAACTATTTTTTGAATTGGATGAAAAAAAACTTGTTTTTTGGGATATTTTTATATTAAAAGGCCTGATAACTATTGTTTTCGCAGTTGAAATCCTGCTCCAGGCTCAGTACAGCAACGTTCGTTCAACCCCAGTTCAATATTAGTTCATTATTCATTCAATATTGAACTAATATTGAACGGGCGTTGAAAGAACGTAGATGTAGCTATGAATGAGTGGATTATTCGACAGTCAGGTAGCGCCCGCCAAAAGCAATGCCCACTTGGGCCATCAGATTGAGACCTGCGGGGCTGCCCTCAATGCGTGGAAATGAGGAGTATGAGAGCATCACTTTACTATGCAGCGATATGCGGTTGCGCTCGGAGATGCGCTTGCTGCCAAAGAGGGCGCTGTAGTGCGGGAATGAATGCTGTTGCCAGAAGTGGTAGCGGAACATGAGGCCCACGGCGGGTTCGAGACGGGTGTAGGAGAATCGGTCGGCGTAGTTGCGGAGCGTGCTGAGTTCGCGGAAGCTGAGAGAGACGACGGGAGCCAGCTGCATGTGGGTGTTGTCGATGAGCAGGTGGCCATAGCCAAAGTTGATGACGGTGAGGTGATAGGCTTGCCCTTTGACAAAATGGTAGGGCACAGGGAGTATGCTGTGTGAGCCATAGAAGTCTAACTGCTTGCGTGCATCAAGACCGCCCATGTAGGCCTCGGCATTGAAGAAATGGCGTCGCCAAAAGAAGTCGAACCCGTAGCCGATAGTGAAACCGGGTGTGAAGGCCTGGCCCATGGAGCCGAAGGGGAAGGCTGCGCCTAAGGAGAAATAGGCGCTGTAGGCGAAGGGATGGGGAGTGTAGGAGGGTTGGTAGGTGGCCGGGAGCAGGGCAAGCTCGTGGCGCAACTGTTGTTCGAAGGCGGCGAGTTCGGTGGTGTCGGCACCGTTGTGAGTACGGCTGCGGAAGCTGGCAATGCGGGTGTTGAGCCTGTCGCTGGCTGCATAAAGCATGTTCTGGAAGGCACGGGGTTCGTCGGCGGTATTAAGTGCCCGTTGCAGGGTACGGCGTTCCACTTCGAGCATGTCGAAAACCACTTGGTGGTAGCGCAGCAGTTCCGCTGTGCGATGGTCGGCAGAGACCCATGAGGAGCCGGGAATCATGCGCGCAGTGGCAAGGTAGTAGTGCGACAGGATGTTGTCGATGGTGTCGTGTACGGGGGCAAAGCCGAGTTCATATTGCAGCAAGGACGGTTCAGCACTGCCAGCGGGCATGAGGGTGAAGTCGTCCCAGGTAAGGGGGCCTTGGTCCCAGGTGCGGTTGTCGGTCTGGGCAGTGGCCGTTGTGAGGGTTGTCGAGAGGACGAAGAAGGCTGTAAGAAGCAGCGGGGTAACAAGTCTCAACATGTTGCAGTGGGATGTTTTAGTTGTCATGACAATCTGTTTTTTGGAGTTAACGTCGCAGGAGCGTATTTATTGTGTGGCAGGAGGAAGGCTGTGGATGGAAGGTCAAGCTTTGGAACCTGGGCGGAGAAAACGCCAAACGTCGCGCCAGGAGGCTTTCTGGCCATAGCGGAGAATGGCGGAGCGGTAGACCTTGGCGGCGGCCCAGATGCAGAGTGGGAAGGTGACCAGGAGCAGCAGGGTGGAGAGCAGCACCTGCCAGACGGGGACACCGAAGGGAATGCGCAGCAGCATGGCTACGGGAGAGGTGAAGGGGATGATGGAGAGCCAGACGCTGAGGCTGCCGGAGGGCTGGCTGACCATGGAGGGGAGGAGCAGGAGGGTCAGTATCAAGGGGATGGTGAGGGGCAGGGTGAACTGCTGCGAGTCGGTCTCGTTGTCGACCAGCGAGCCCGCCGCGGCAAAGAGGGAGGCATAGAGCAGGTAGCCAAAAACGAAATAGAAGACAAAGAGGAGGATGAGCATGGCAAAGTTGATGCCCGTGAGACCTTCGATGAGGTCCTGGATGCTGTTGTCTATGCCTTGGCCGGCTTGGTATTGCGCGGCACGCTCCTGTTCAGTCTGGTATTGGTAGGTGGCTTCGGAGCCTTTGGAGGCGATCTCGGTCTGGCTGTGGCGGGCGGAGGCCTGCTCGAAAAGGTCGGCATGGGTGAGCTGGACACCCGTAACCAGTGCACAGGCCAGAAGCACCCACAGGGCGAACTGTGTAAGGCCCACAAGCCCTATGCCCACCACCTTTCCCATCATGAGTTGGAAGGGCTTGACGCTACAGACAATGACTTCGACAATGCGGCTGGTTTTCTCCTCCATGACGCCGCGCATCACCTGTGAGCCGAACATGAAGACAGCCATAAAAACAAGAATGGCAAGGAGTGCGCCCACGACTATCTTGACCTGCAGGAAACCGTCGCGACCGGTCTCTATGTCCTGTGTGCGGAGCTGGATGTGGGTGGAGGTGAGGAGGGCATAATCGTCGGGCGTGAGGCCGTGGACGTCGAGGAGTATGCGGTTGCGGAGAATTTCTTGCAGCTGGTTTTGGGCATCGGTCTGGACGGTGAGCGAGGGCGCGTCGGAACGATAAAAGAGGTATGCGTCACGCGGCAGGGTGGTTTCTCGTGCGGGGATGTAGACGATGGCATCGAGGCTGTCGTGTTGTTGCAGTTGACGACGGGCGTAGTCGATGCTGCCGGCCTCGTAATAGGTGATGTCGCGACCAGAACGGAACTGCCCTTGGAAAAGACCTGTGTCGTCGACCACAAGGACATGGGCATGCTCAAGAGGGCGGGAAGCCAGGATAATGGGGATGGCGTAGACCACGGCCAAGAGGACTGGCACAACAATGGTGAGCACCCAGAAAGAGGGCTTCTTGACGCGGGTGAGGTATTCGCGCTGTATGACGAGGGGTATCTTGTTCATAGGCTGGGGAGGCGAGGGTTATTGTTGGACGGTGTCGATGAAAATGCGGTCGAGGGGGGCGTTGTTGTGCCGTGCCTTGATGTCGGCAAGGGGGCCGCTGAGCACAACGCGGGCGTGGTTGATGAGGGCTATGTCGTCGCAGAGCTCTTCGGCGGAGGGCATGTTGTGGGTGGAGAAGATGATGGTGGCACCCTGCTCTTTGAGATGGAGGATTTCGCGCTTCAAGAGGTCGGCATTGACGGGGTCGAAACCGCTGAAAGGCTCGTCGAAGATGAGCAGACGGGGGTTGTGGAGCACGGTGACCACAAACTGTACCTTCTGCTGCATGCCCTTGGAGAGCTCCTCGACACGGCGGTTCCACCACGAGTCGATTTCAAGACGGTCGAACCACTGGTGTAGCCGCTGCTCGGCAGTGGCCTTGTCGAGCCCTTTGAGTCGCGCCAGGTAAACGGCTTGTTCGCCAACGCGCATCTTCTTGTAAAGGCCGCGTTCCTCGGGCAGGTAGCCTATCTGAACAACGTCGGAGGAGGTCATGGGATGACCATCGAAGGCGAGGGTGCCGCTGTCCGGGGCGATAATGTGGTTGATGATGCGGATGAGGGTGGTCTTTCCGGCGCCATTGGGACCAAGGAGGCCAAACACTGTGCCTCGGCGCACATGGAGGTTGATGTCGTCGAGGGCGTGGAAGGTGCCGTAGGTTTTAGATATATTGTTGATGACTAACATGCTTGATAGAGGATGGGTGTTAAGCCTTCTTGTTGCGACGGGGTAGGCGGATGAGAAGTGTCTCGGCCAAAAGAGCCAAAAGGGCCAGCACAATGCACCAGCGCCAAAGGGGAGTGCCCTGGTTGCGGGAACGGATGTAGTCCGTCATGGATTTGGCGGCGGAGGGCGTCATGCTGTAGTTGGAGAGATTGGCATCGGAAAGTAGTTGTTTGATGTCGCTCGTAGAGAGGCAGGAGAGGTCGGACTCGCGGCGGCTGTAGTTGAAAGCAAGCCCTTCGAACGGGGCAGGGGAGAGGAGGAAGTTGCCAGCATAGGTGATTTCGCCGTGAGGAATAATATAGCTGCGGGAGCCTATACGACGTATGTCGGGAATGAAGTCTGTGTGAGGCTCGGAGGGGATGACGTTGACAACATGACGCGGGGAGACGGTGGAAGAGGAGGCACTGACGGGAATGGGGTCCGTGGCAGTGAGGAGATGGTAGGGGAGGGGCTGCGGAGTGCTGAAAAGGGCCATGTTATAGATGGTGGGAACAAAAAGGGCTTGGTTGACAAGGTCCGTGTACTCAGGACGCAAGGGCGTGGAGAAGAGATAGAGGCGGCCTTCGCCCATGGGGGTCTCGCTGAGGAGGTTGCTGCCGTCGACAAGGCTTATCACCGCCTGCGCCACGGTGCCAGCAGATTGCTGCAGGAGGTAGTGCCCATTGGCAGTGGGCATTTCCATCTCCTCATTCCGACTGCTGAAAACGCCGTGGTAGAGATTGTGGTCGTATTGCAAACTGAGGGCGCGAGCGGGACGGGGCCTGTAGGAGCCAAGGAGCGGGGCACGAAGGGTTGAGAGGAACTGATTGTAGGAGGAGGTCTCGGCATCGGCGGGAGGGACGATGAGCAGGGTGCCTCCATCGGTGACAAATTGGGTCAAGGTCTGCGCCAACCCGGAGGGGATGGAGTGAAGCTCGTCGAGGATGATGAAATTGCTCTCGGTAAGGTGGGTGTAGTCAAGACTGCTGTAGGACTCTTGGCGGTAGCGCGTAAGGGAGTCTGTGGCAAAGAGCTTGCGGATAAAGGGGTTTTCGGCCTTGCCGCTGACCACCAGCAGGGGAATGCGTGAAGTGACGGGCAGGGAGAAGTAGAGGCGGTCGTCGAAGGTGACGGGATAGTCGGTAGTCTCAACATAGCCTGCCATTATGCTGTCGTCTTGGATGGTGAAGGAGAGGGAGGCTGTGGCGGTGCTGTTGGCAGGGATGTCGACGGAGGTGACGGCTCGTTGCTGGTTGCCTACATAGAGGCGCAGAGGCTGCTTCTCGATGGGTTTGTCGCTCCCATTGTGTACGTGCACTTCCACTTGGACCGTGGCTCCAGGGAAATAGGCCGGACTGTTGAACAGTAGGCTGTCGAGATAGACATTGGCCAGTGCACTGCCCCCAAGAGGAATGAGGGTGGTGAGGATGGCAGTGTCCGTCGGGCAGTCGGCAAGGTCTGCGGTGGTGCGCTGAAAGTCACTGATGATATAGGCGTGGCGGTTTGTAGCCGAGGAGGAATGAAGGAACTCGTTTTGTCGCAAGGTGATGGAGGAGAGAGGGGTGGTGACGGCTCCGGCCTGAATGTCGTCGACGGCGGAGAGGAATTCCTCACGGCTGAGCCAGCGGAACTGACTTCCCGAGGCATTGTTGGTGAGCAGCTGGAAGGAGATGGAGGGGTCGTAGGCGGCGGCAATCTCACGGGCTTTCTGCTTGGCCGTCTCGATGAGGCTTCCTTCCATGCCGCCACATTCCATGCTGTAGGAATTGTCTACGTAGACGCTCACCACCGTGCCACCGGATTGCAGCCGGGAGTCCTTGTGGGGGATGACGGGCTGGCAGAAGGCAAGGACAATGAAAAGGATGGCGAGGATGCGGGCGGCAAGGATGAGCAACTGGCGCAGGTTGCGCTGACGGCGATTTTCGTTCTCCAGCTCCTGCAACATGTCCACATTGCTGAAGTAGACTTTGCGGTAGCGGCGCAGCTGCAAGAGGTGGATGGCAATGGGGATGGCAATGGCTGCGAGACCAATCAGGAATAGCGGTTGGGTTAGCATGGGGCGTTCTTTTTAGAGGCTGATTTCTGGTACCATAGGCACAGCTCGGTCAGGCCGCATTCGGTACAGTGAGGTTTGCGCGCCTGGCATACGTAGCGGCCATGAAGGATGAGCCAGTGGTGGGCTATGGGTATCTTGTCTTCGGGTATGTGTTTGACCAGCTCGCGTTCGGTTTGCAGGGGATTCTTGCTGTTGCGTGTAAGCCCGATGCGGTTGGCCACGCGGAACACATGTGTGTCCACCGCCAAGGCGGGCAGGTTGAAGACAACGGACGCAATGACATTGGCCGTCTTGCGACCCACACCGGGAAGGGTTTGCAGTTCGTCGACATCGCTGGGCACCTCGCCCCCAAAGTCGGACATTAGCTTTCGGGCCATTCCGGCAAGATGCTTGCTCTTGTTGTGGGGGTAGGAAATGGAATGGATGTATTCGAAAAGCTCCTCTGGGGTGGCTTGAGCCATTGCGGCTGCGTCCGGATAGGCTGCAAAGAGGGCAGGGGTGGTCATGTTGACACGTTTATCGGTGCACTGAGCGGACAGAATCACAGCAACCAACAGTTGGAAAGGATTCTCATATTTCAGCTCGGACTGTGCCGTGGGCCTTGCCTCCTCGAAATAGGCTATCATGCGTTCGTATCGCTCTTTCTGGGTCATCGCTTTGAATGCGTTTATGTGTAAACGAGTGAATGTGTGAATCCTTTTTGAATGCGTTAATGTGTAAACGAGTGAATGTGTGAATCTTTGATTAATGAATTCTCAAGTCCACCACAATGGGGTAGTGGTCGGAAATGGGCGTGGAGATGCGTTTGTAGGACAGGGCTTCCATGTCCGGGCTGTGGAGGATATAGTCAATGCGGAATGCGGGGAATGGACCGTGGTAGGTGGTGCCAAAGCCACGCCCCTGCTCAACGTAAGAGTCTTTGAGCAGTTTGGAGGCTTGCTGATAGAAGTAGGAGGCAGGTGTGTCGTTGAAGTCGCCGGCAATCACAAAGGGGATGCCTGTAGACTCGATCAACGGCAGCAGCTCCTCCTTCCATTCTTGCTCGTGCTGACGGGTGGTCTGGGTGAACTTGTGGAGCAACTTGTGGGTGGAACTGTCGGTCTTGGCGTGGGTGAGCCGTTCAAGGCTTTCGTAGTCGTCCTCGTTCAGCTCGTAGGAGTCTAAATGCACACAACATAAGCGAACCAGATTGTCGCCCTTTTTTAGGTCGACATAGAACTTGGTCCTCTCGTTCATCTCATCTCCCCGCACAATGGGCAGCCTTGTGAAGAGGATGTTTTGCGCCATCTTCTTTTCGCCGTGAACGCTGTAGTGGTTGGTGTATCCCAATGCTGCAAGTGAGTCTTTGAGGCCCAATTTGCGTCGGGCATTGTACTCCTGTATGCAAATCACGTCAGGTTGTTCCTCGTTCAGCATGCGGAGAAACAGCACTGCCCCGGAGTCGGCTTCCATCAGGGTGTCACTGTCAAGGCCATTGAGGTCGTGCATGTTGAAAGTCATCACTCGCAACACGTCCTCATCCTGGACGGCCTCAGTGGTTCCACCGATTTGGAAGAAAAGGGGGATGAAAGATATTCGGGACACGATGGCGGCCACGGAGATGAGGAATTCCCATCGCGAGAAACAAAGCCACATGATAATGAACAACACGTTGGCCAGTACAAATATTACATAGCCATAGCTCAGTATCGAAACGACAGCCATGCGGCTGGGTTCGATACTTCCCGCCAGTGTGGAAACAATCAATGCACCGGCAAAAAGCAGATTGATTATTAGCATTATAACGCGAAACAGTCCCTTCATAAGAGCTTAGTACTTGAAATTGCAAAGATACGAATAAAAATTGAGAAATGAAGAACAGAAATGCATACCTGCCTTTTATGGCTTCCAACCTACGCCTCCTTTAGCTTTTGTATGTTGCTGCCATGCCCGAAGGAGCCATTTCGAATAGAAAAGGAGTGCGCTCCCAGATTGCGGAGGCTCCTCGTTACAGACCCATTCCTTCCTTGGAGCGGTACATTGTGTTGCGCCCTATGATATAATGGTCGCAGCTTGCAGTAGGCATGTATTGCAGGTTGCCCCATGGCAAGTTCGTAGTCATAGTGAGAACCATGGTAACGGCCTGTCGCCAGGTTTGTCTTGCCCTCCTGAGCGTATTTTTTGGGGGCGTCGTGTTGAGATTAGAAAAATAAAGTGTATCTTTGCATCATGAAAAAATATGGTCTGATAGGCAAAAGCCTCACGCACTCATGGTCTCCCAAGTGGTTTGCCGAGAAGTTTGCCCACCTTGGCATCACCAATGCCGAGTACCGGCTTTACGAAATGGACAGCGTGGCGAACCTTCGCCAGTGGGCAATCGAGAATCAGATTGATGGATTCAATGTTACCATCCCCTACAAGGAGTCGGTCATGGAATTTCTCGATGTTGTAGACCCCTCCGCTCGGACTATCGGTGCTGTCAATTGTGTGGTGAGGGAGGGCACGTGTCTTGTCGGCCACAATACCGACGCTCCTGCCTTCGCCCAGACCCTCGCGCCCCTTCTGCGCCCATGGCACACCCAAGCTCTCGTCCTCGGCACTGGTGGCGCCGCCAAGGCCGTCACGTATGCGTTGGGGACCTTGGGCATCGAGGCCACACTCGTCTCTCGCACACCCCAATCCCATCCGGGTGCCATCACCTATTCGCAGGCTTCCCAGCGTTCCTCAACCCATCTTCTTATCGTCAATGCAACCCCAGTGGGCATGTCACGCCTGGCTGGACTGTCGCCGTGGCCGTATCCCCACATGCTCACCCCACGCCATCTCTGCTACGACCTCGTCTACAATCCATCCCCCACGGCCTTCCTCATCCAGGCTGCTCAGGCAGGTGCCACAGTCTGCGACGGCCTTGCCATGCTCCACACTCAGGCCGAGCTTAGCTGGCAGCTTTGGACGGCATCCAGCCCGCAATAGCCCAAAAACAATTAAACCGCTCGCAATCCAGCGGCGGCAGATGTGAATCGATAATCGGGAAGAATTAGTGCTTCGAATGCGATGCGGGCAGTTTCCTCACTTTGCGTGTTACCACCTCGCCCTTTTGTGTGGTCATCCGTACCACATAGATGCCTGCAGGTTGTCTGCTAAGGTCTATCGTCAAGCCTCTCACCACTTGCTTCAGCATACGGCCTTGCGAGTCCCACACCTCCACCTTCAGTTCCTGTTCGGCGCTGGGCTCGGTGTACACCAGTTGCACAATCCCATGGGTGGGGTTTGGGGCCAGCGTAGGCCAGTTGTTTTCGGGCTCTTGGCAGTCCATCGTCGCTACTGAGGGATGCAGGTACTCTGCCAGATATTCCGAAAGGTTGAGAGCTATTAGCCGTGGGGGATTGTTCATGCCTATACTGCTGAACTTTTCGCTCGTTACCCAATAGTGCACACCGTCCGCCGTGGCTATGGCCTCGGTCTGCCATCCTATCTTGTTGCAGTAGAGTATCTTTTCTCGTTTGCTGTGGGTGAAATCCGTGCCGCTGAACCCATACACCAGATACACGAACGGCTGTGCCAGTGTGCTGTAGCCGCACAATGCCAGCACGCACTGCTCCTCCTCCAACTGTTGGCTATAGTAGCACGCACCCGTTATCAAGCCGTTCACATTCAGTCGGAACTTAGGCAGGGCCATATAATTGCCGGGCGTTTTTGGCAGGGCATAGCAGGTTGTCTGTTGTGAGGTCCATTGCTTGGTGAAGAGATACAGGCTGTCGCCCACTGCCACCATCGCCTCGCAGTCATAGTCGGTCGTGGGCAGTCCCTTGCTCCGCGATCCGTCAGGGTCGTAGCCGTAGTAGGTGAAGCGGATGGTGTCCAGCTGGCATGTGCCATTTTCGATGGACAGTTTAGGCATGCGGTAGATACAAAAGTCGTGTCGCAGATAGGCGTTGCTGTTACCGAAATCCCCGAAATAGAAATAGTTCTCATCCTGAGTTACTTCCTCCATGTCGTAATACTGTAACCCGCACCCTATGCTGTCCTTTGACGCACCATTGGTTGTGTCCAAACTGAAGAGCTTCATCTGCCCATGGTCATTGCTGGTCCACAGCTCTCCTTCCCAGTACAATAATGCGGAAGTTCCGGACAGCCCGCTGTCCAAAATGCCGGCCACGGTGACATATTCAAATTCATTACCGTCATTCCGAGTTTGTGAGAATGACGGTAATGAATTTAAAATCAGTAATATGAGCAATTTTATCGCTCTGTTTTTCATGGTGCAAAGATAATTATTTTTTTTTGATTATTAATAGCAAAAAATAAAAAAAATTATCACCCCTTGTTTTTATCTTATTTCGAGAAGTAATAATAGTAAGCTTTTCGGCACCTTTTATTGGCATGACTTTTTTATGGGAGACCGCTTTGTCAACAGAGCCGGAGTGGCTGAATCCTACCGTCCCATGCAAGGAGCCGATAGGTTCCGCAGTTTAGGGTGGTGAGATACCCCCATGTTTCGGGTGACGAACAGGTGCGGTGATGGTCCTGCTTGACAAAAGTCAATCAAGCATAGTGATGGGGTGTTTCTATTCTGCATACATTCCTTTTTGTACCCGTTTCGCACCCCCGTAGCGCAAACGCGGTTCGGACCCAATCAAAATATCCCTTTCAAAACTTCATTGAATCAAATAAAATTCGTATCTTTGCCAATTACTATGGAATTGAACGAAGAACAATATTCTTGTCAAGGACAGGAATTTAAGTCTATTATGGCTGCCTTGGCCGACCACCCGCTGGCCGCAAAACTCTTTCCTGACCTTTCCGCCGAGGCCGTGAAACAGCGTTTCCTGTCCTACGACGGTGTGCGTTCATTCCAGTCCGACGCCATGTATCGTGCTTGTCAATTCCTTATTCAGTCTACCTTCACCGACTTCTCCTGCTCCGGCACGCAATACCTCGACGGAAAACCCACCCTCTTCATCTCCAACCATCGCGACATTGTTGTCGACAGCCTCCTGCTGCAATACCAACTCGTCTCCCAAGGACTCGACACCTCCTACATCGTCATCGGTGCCAACCTCTTCGAGATGCCCCTGATGACCCAAATGGCCAAAGTCAACAAGATGATTGGCATACCCCGTGTCAGTGGCGGCAAGGCTTTTTACAACAGCATGATGCAGCTCTCCCATCTGCTGCGCACACTGGTGGTGCAGCGTGGACAAAGCGTATGGATTGCCCAGCGCAATGGCCGCACTAAAGACGGCATTGACCATACCGACCCTGCCCTCATCAAGATGATCTCCCGCTCAGACCCCGACCCTGTCCGCGCACTCGACTCCCTGCACATTGTCCCCCTCAGCATCTCATACGAGTGGGAACCCTGTGCTCCGCAAAAAGCCCGCGAGCTCGTACTTCGCGCCCAAGGCCCCTACACCAAGCAGCCCGGCGAGGACACGCAGAGCATCCTCAGCGGCCTCAGCGGCCACAAAGGTCATGTCCACCTCACCGTCTGCCCTCCGCTCACCCGTGATGAACTGGACCAACTGCACGGCGACACTGACGGCGTGGCTGCCCTCATCGACAGCCGCATAGCCCAGGGCTACACCATCTTCGACAACAGCCGCCTTGCTGCAGCCCTCCTTTCCGGAAGCCCCATCAAGCACAGCCCCCAGCTACTGCGTTTTGAACACTACCTCGACGAAGCCTGCTCCCGCTACCCCCTCGGCCCCGAATTCCGCCAAACCCTCCTCAGCATCTACGCTGCCCCGCTGATGCAGTCGAAAAAGTGATAACAGCCGGCTCCCGCGGATGATTTACACTATTCGCGAAGATAGATGTTGATTATAGATAGTTATTTTTTAATTGTTAATAGAAACCCACATGTTAGACAAACTCGAAGCCATCTACGCCCGTTACCAGGAAATCGAACAGCAGATGAATGACCCTCAGGTCACATCCGACATGAAACGCTACGTCAAACTCAGCAAGGACTACAAAGACCTGCAGCCTGTAGTCAAGGCCTACCACGACTACAAGACCCTCCTTGACACCATAGCCGAGTGCAAGGAGCTCCTCAGCACCGAGAAAGACGAAGAACTGCGCGAAATGGCCAAAACCGAACTCGCCGAATGCTCCGAACGCCGAGATAAGATGGAAGAGGAAATCCGCATCCTCCTCATCCCCGAAGACCCCACCGACAGCAAAAACGCCGTGGTGGAAATCCGTGGCGGCACCGGTGGCGACGAAGCCTGTATCTTTGCTGGCGACCTCTTCCGCATGTATACCCGCTTCTGTGAGAAGAAACACTGGAAAATCGAGGTCGTCGACTTCAACGAAGGCCCCTCTGGCGGCTACAAGGACATCACCTTCAATGTCACTGGCGAGAAGGTCTACGGCATGCTCAAATATGAAAGCGGCGTCCACCGTGTGCAGCGTGTCCCCGCAACCGAGACCCAAGGCCGTGTCCACACCTCTGCCGCCGGTGTCGTCGTCCTGCCCGAAGCCGAGGAACTCGATGTCGAACTTAACATGTCCGACGTCAAGAAGGAGACCTTCTGCGCCTCCGGCCCCGGTGGCCAATGCGTCAACACCACCTACTCCGCCGTCCGCCTCACCCACATCCCTACCGGTATCGTCGTCTCCATGCAGGATCAAAAGTCCCAGATCAAGAACATGGAAAAGGCCATCTCCATCCTCCGCACCCGTCTCTACGAGCGCGAATACAACAAATACATGGAAGAACTTTCCACCAAGCGCAAGACCATGGTGGCCACAGGCGACCGCAGCGAGAAGGTACGCACTTACAATTACCCGCAGAGCCGCGTCACCGACCACCGCATCGGCTATACCATGTACAACCTTCCCGCCTTTATGGATGGCGACATCGAGGACCTTATCGATGCCCTCCAACTGGCCGAAAACGCCGAGAAACTCAAAGAGAGTGTGGGCTAACTCCACTCCTTTTTGCTCAGTCCGTCCTCACTCGTTGTACCATTTATCCAATCATATTGGGAGAAATGTTAGAGAAATGACGAAGAAATGACATATAAGAAGCGAACGAGCAGCGTAAAATGAGACAGAGGCTCCCCCAAGCAGGGGAGCCTCCGTTCGTATAAAATGATTCTGAAGAAACAGCAGTTTTTCAAAGAGTGCAGCACAACTACTTAGCACTGCCGGGAACGACATCGCGCACCAAACGCACAGCGCTTTTAACGTTGGGCGACATGGGCAGCATAATGGCATAGAATCCATCGGAAATATAGATGCCCATTTCCTCTGCATCTTGCATTACTCCTTCGGCATCGGGGTGACTGAAGATGTCATTATACAGGCCAGTCTGTGAGAATGCCCCTGCATAAGCGCCAGTTGAGTTATTTGTATTGTTTAATGAAAGGTATTCATTTCCAGAAGGTGTGGCAGACCAATAAAAGTTGGCCTTTTCTTCAAGCTGTATTATTAGCCAGAATAAAGGAGCCAGCATACCTCCTTCTGCTTCCTCCCAACTGGTTCCTAAACGAGGCCATTCCTCGCTATGGGTATACATCCATTGTACGCTCCTGTTATTATCCGTAGCAGTAGTCTCAGAAACGTTCATGGTTCCCATTGCTCCAGCAGCGGGCAGGAAGATGGCTCCAGCAGCTTCCATTAATTGGGCCTGGGCGGCAGTGTAAGTGTTGCGGCTGTAGAAGTCGTTCCAGCCAAAACCGGGGACAAAAGTGGTCCCTGCAGGCTGGTGCCATACATCGGGTAGGAAGATGAAACCGTTTACACCTGCAATGTTGGCTCCGCCTACCTTTTGGAATGCGTCGGGACGACCTGCTGCCAGGTAAGTCCATTGGTCTCTGGTAAGTGTGCGCCAGGTGTAGTCACCACCATTGGAAATGGTGTTGTTACCCCAGTCGTTGAAAGTGGAGTAATCGGCATCGTCTGTTGAGCAGAAGGTGGGGTTATTGCCTGTTCCCCAGCCAAAGAGGTCTATCCAGTCAATGGACGATACCTCTCCACGGAAATAGGCTCCTTGGCTTTCGCCCACAAAGTCGAGCTGTGTCGGGGCAAAACGCCAGATGTGGTTTGAGGGGCTGTATTGCAGGTTGCCGGGGGCGAACTTGATGTACTGGTTGGGAGCAATGGAGAAGAGGCCGCTGATGTCGCGGAAGACCAACAGCTCGTCGGTGGGGTCGTTGTCGCGGAGGTCGAAGGCTGTGTACTGGCTGCGGACAATGGTGGTGGAGGTGTTTTTGCCGAGGGTGCAGTAGCCGCCCTCATCGTTGCTGAAAGTGAAGGTGAGGCTATTGTAGGTTCCCGGAGGCAGGCAGATATAGAAATCTTTCTCGGTGCTGATGGAAATGCCTTGGCCATTGGTACCGAGGTTGAGGATGGTGGTGTTGCTGCCGTTGCTGCTGTAGACCAGCGGGGGGACGACAACCTGTCCGACGGTCCAGTCTGCGGTTTGATCGATGACAAAGAGGCCGTTGATGGGTTGGTCGGCAGTGACGGAGATGGAGGTGATAGTGGTGTTGGCTTTCTGCATGGTGAGCTTGATGAGGCCGAATGCATTCTTGAAGTTGAGCCTGTTGTTAGTGGAATAGGCGTACATGGGGAAGCCGTGCAGGTTGCCGTCGGGGCTGTTGTAGGTGGCAGGGAGATTGACACCACCGGATTGGATGTCGACAATTTCGGCAGGGTAGATGGCTTGGAAGAAATTGGCTTCGGGGTAGCCGTCGGTGTAGCAGGAGGCTCCGGGATTGCCCACATCGATGTCCATGCCAGTGCCGGAGGCATTAGCCACATAGGTGAAGTCGGTGGTGACTTCGCCGCCATTGTTGGCAGCGTAGATGCCGAAGTTCATGTTGTCGTTCAGGACAATGATATGGTCGGAGGCGTCCCATTTGAGGCGGTTGCCGTCGAGGTAGGTCTTGGTGTTGATGTCGGCATATCGCTCAAGGGTGGCGGTGAAGGTGCTGCCCGCAAGGTTGTCTTTCTGGCATGAACCGAAGGCAAGCGTCATAAGGGCTGCGCAAAGGGTAAGGAGTGTATGTTGTCTCTTCATGGCTGTGGGTTTTAATAACGGGTAAGATCATCACGGCCGATAACATCACCGTTTTGCGAAACGGCTTCGGTGGCGAACAGGTTGACGTCGGTGGTACTGCTTTCTGCAGCTTCGAAAGGGGATCCGGCAAAGCCGTGCTCCACGCAGAAGTGTACCACTTTGATGCGGGGTGTTGTGTATGACTCTTTTTCCATAAGTTGTGTTGTTATTATTGTTTCTTGTGTTGATGATTTGCCGAATGGCAGAAAAAAACTTATTTGCCCACCACGCAAAGAGGGTGGGCAAATAAGTTGGATGTCAACTGAATTGTTTAGTTGGCATATTGCACCAGACGGACGTTGATCTTACCGGGACGGTTGCCATTGTTCAAAGCGGTGCGACACATGGACTCGACGGCGATGGTGGGGCTGCCGCTGTTGCTGTTGGGCAGACTTACGTGGTATGCCTTGCGGTAGTCAAAAGATTCGCCTGAGACAGGTGTGCTCGTCCAGTAACCGTTGACTTCTTGGCTGAAGCCCCATGAGTGGTTGACATTGGCCAAATAGTTCATGTGGCCGCCAGCGGGCAAGAATACCACACCTTTTTTCTGATAGTTGTTGACAAAGTCGGTAGAAGAGATGGTCTGGGGGAGTGACTGGTTGAAATCATCGGGAGCAATGATAAGGCCGTTGACACCGTTGACAGAACCGATACGGCATTTGCCACTGCGTTTGTCGTTGCTGGTGAGGTTGAGGAGGTAGCTCCATTGAGTGCGGCTCAGGGTGAACCAAGAACCAACACAATGGGAGTTGTTGTTCAGTTTGTCGCCATAGAATGTGCCCCAATCGTTAAACTGGTCATATCCGATGGTTGCACTCGTCGAAGCGGCATCGGCGCGGTTGTAGCCAGGAATGGTGCCAGTGCCCCAGCCGAAGAGGTCAATCCAAGTGTTGGTGGCAGGTACAGCACGTGTGATAAGGCCATATCGTCCTTCTTGACGGTTGGCAGCTAATTTACGGTCCCACTGGTTGGGAGAGAAACGGGCACAGTCTGCTCTGTCGTCAGTGTAGAAGTTACCCATATCGCCACCCCAGTTAGCAATGCTGCCGTAGTCACTTCTGTTGTAGTACTCGAAGTTGCCAGGAGAGAAGAATACTTGTCTGGAAGCAGAGACGGAGAATTTGTGGGCGCACTTGATGGCATAAAATACGCCTTTCTGCATGTTGACTGTTTGGTTCATGACCTTAGTGAAGGTCTTGCCAGTGATGGTCAGCTTATGTTGGCCAGCGGGAAGGGGAACATACATGACGGAGGCATAGTTGGGATTGGATATGGTGAGAGTCTTGTTAGCCGATGTGGCAGTGGGAGCAGTGAGGGTCCATTCACCATTGGCATAGGTCTCTGTAAACACACCAGCAAGGGCAGAATTCTCAGATGTGATGGTCACTTGGTCGGGGATGACTACGAATTCGAGCTTCAGCAGAGTGCAGATGTTGGAGTAGATAATAGTGTGCACTGCATTGGGGCCGATGTAAGAGCACTGACCCACCATGGGAGCTTGCAGTTGGTTGGCAGTGTAGGTGTAGGAGGTTGGCATTGTGAAAGTGTAGCTGCAATTGGTTTCATTGAATGAAGGATCGGTGGCACGACCAGCATAGAATGAGTAGAACATATTGTTGATAGGGGAGATGGGGGAGCTGAAAGAGATGCTGCTACTGCTCTGGACGTTGCCAGAAGTGCTGTTGATAAGCACGGGGTCACCTGCAGTCCAAAGGGTGGTGTTGCCAGCGCCGAAGGTGGTTTTGTCTTCACCAGTGTACTCGGGCATTTCGAGTTTGAAAACTTGTTCGGTCTCGTTTTTGCAGCCAACCATAAACAGGGCAGCGGCAAAGAGGACAATAGATGTCTTGCTTATTATTTTTCTCATTGTATGGTTTTGATTTTTAATTTTGATTAATAAAGTGATAGTTTGAAGATGTTTGCGAGGGGCATAGAGTTATCAAGTGAACCATCCGTTGGTATTGCCACCATCGGTCCAACCGGTATAACCACCAGCGTTGAAGCCACCTTCTTCAGGGGTCACGGGAGTAGGGGGTACTTCTGATGATTGATAACCTCTTTCAACTCTTGCATCGAGCACCTCAACGATGGGGGTGCAATAGTTTTTGTTTTCTTTCATTTTTCCTTTCGATTTTTTAATGATTATTATTGGGTTTATAACTGCTTTGTGTTGTCTTGGAAAGGATACGGGCGGAGGGGAAGAGAGGGCGGAGGTTGTAGGATGCAAAAAGGCGGCATTCCGCTTTTTTTCGGGTGCAAAAGTACTCTTTTTTGGACAATCGTAGGGTGTCCAAAAAGGGCATGTGTTAGAATTGTAAACAGTTGATAAGAGGTGTAGTTACATACTGATATTGGGGCATGGCTGTTGGAAAATGGGGCGAAGATGGTCTACGGTTAAGAGGCTGCTAAAGGGTGTCGGCAGCGTGATGTGAATAAAAATGGTAATGGATAAGGAAGAGAAAAATGGTTTTCGCGACTGCAAAAAAGCAGTTTTGGGGTGGCGTTTCTGCTTTTTTGGCTTCCTGCGAGGGGCAGATTATTGGTTTGCGAGGAGGTCGGAGTAGAGTCGGAAGAGGTCGGTGTGGAGGATGGCGCAGATGGTGATGAGTTGCTGTGTGTCGATGGATTGCTTGTTGAAGATTTTTTGCAGTGTACGCGGGGTGATGCCGATTTGCTCGGCAAGCCAGGCGTTGGTCTTCCCTTGTCGGCGCAACTCATTGCGGATGGCGGCGCCTATGTGTATCTGCATGTTGTTGGGCATTTGTGGGTGTTTGTTTGTTGTTGCTAATTGGGTGCAAAGATACATAAAAAAAATGAATTGATGTGTTAGGAGGTGCAAAAAAAATAAGGGGCTCGGTCAGAGCCCCTTATTTTTTGATTGAGTGACGAGAGTGTGAGGTTTATTCGCCTCTTTCTTCTTTCTCGATTTCCTCTTTCAGGTTGGCAAGAACGCTGAGGTCGCCAAGGGTGGTCTTCTCAAGAGATTCGGTGATCTTTTTGACGGTCTTCTTGGTGGCGCGCTCTTTCTTTGCATCCTCGTTCTCGTTCTTCTGGCGCTCGTTGTCGAGGGCATCCTGGAAGACGCGGGTGTGGGAGACAATGATTTTCTTGTTCTCCTTGGAGAATTCGATGACCTTGAAGTCGAGGGTTTCACCCTGACGAGCTTTGGTCTTGTCTTCCTTGTCGAGGTGACGCATGGGAGCGAAGCCTTCAACACCATAGGGGAGAGCAACGGTGGCGCCCTTGTCGTTGATGTTGGAGATGGTGCCTTGGTGGACAGTGCCTACGCCAAAGAGTGACTCGTAGACATCCCAAGGATTCTCTTCGAGCTGCTTGTGGCCGAGGCTGAGACGACGGTTTTCGGCATCGACTTCGAGGACGACGACATCAATGCTGTCGCCAATCTTGGTGAACTCGGCGGGGTGCTTGATTTTCTTGCTCCAGCTGAGGTCGCTGATGTGGATGAGACCGTCGACGCCTTCCTCAAGCTCGACAAAGATGCCGAAGTTGGTGAAGTTGCGGACAACAGCGGTGTGCTTGCTGCCGACGGGATATTTCTCGGTGATGGACAGCCAAGGATCGGGCATGAGCTGCTTGATGCCGAGGGACATCTTGCGCTGCTCGCGGTCGAGGGTGAGGACCACTGCTTCGACCTCTTGTCCCACTTTGAGGAAGTCCTGAGCGCTGCGGAGGTGCTGGCTCCAGCTCATCTCGCTGACGTGGATGAGACCTTCGACACCGGGAACAACTTCGACAAATGCACCGTAGTCGGCGATGACAACGACTTTACCGTGGACGTGGTCGCCTTCCTTGAGGTTAGGATCGAGAGCATCCCAGGGGTGAGGAGTGAGCTGCTTGAGACCGAGGGCGATGCGGTGCTTGGCCTCGTCAAAGTCGAGGATGACGACGTTGATTTTCTGGTCGAGCTCGACAATGTCCTTAGGATCGGAGACACGGCCCCAGCTGAGGTCGGTGATGTGGATAAGACCGTCGACACCACCAAGGTCGATGAAGACACCATAGGGGGTGATGTTCTTGACGGTGCCTTCGAGCACCTGGCCTTTTTCGAGGTGGCTGATGATTTCGGCCTTCTGGGCTTCGATCTCGTCCTCGATGAGGGCTTTGTGGGAGACTACCACATTCTTGTATTCGTGATTGATTTTGACGACTTTGAACTCCATGCTCTTGTCGACAAACACGTCGTAGTCGCGGATGGGTTTGACATCGATTTGCGAACCGGGAAGGAAGGCTTCGATGTTGTCGAAAACGGTGACAATGAGACCGCCCTTGGTGCGGCTCTTGACATAACCGGTAATGATTTCCTGATTCTCGTAAGCCTGGTTGACACGCTCCCAGCTCTTGAGGATGCGGGCTTTCTTGTGGGAGAGAAGCAGCTGGCCGTTGGAGTCTTCCTGGCTCTCGACGTAGACTTCAATCTTGTCGCCCACTTTGAAATCGGGGTTGTAGCGGAGTTCGGAGGCGGGGATGACACCGTCGCTCTTGAATCCGATGTTGACAACGGCCTCACGGTCGCTGATGCTGACGATGGTACCTTCGATAACTTCTTGTTCGGTGAATGATTTGAAGGTCTGCTCGTACTGCTCGGTCATTTGTTTGACCTTTTCGCTGTTGACTTCTTCTTTTTTATCGATAGCACTCCAGTCAAAATCTGCTATCGGCTGCACATTTTTATAATCCATGTGTGCGGTTTTTTTTGTTTTTGTGGCCCCTGCCAGCCGGGTGAAACTTAGGTTAACACATTGGGTTCTATCGCATTGGCAGGAATGCGAACGCCGCAATATGAGTAGCAAAGATAAGCCTTTTTTTTGAATTACAAAGTTTTATGTCGAAAAAAAGTTCCTAAGAAAAATTGTCATGATGGCAAATAATAACTTAGATTTTTTCCCGTTAATGATGTCAGAACAAATTATTTATTTTATTATGAGTAAACCCGTATTATCTACTCCCGTTAAGTTGGCATTGTTGACGCTGGCCTTTCTTGTTATTATTTTTTTGGGATTGGTGCCATTATGGATTGTCCATTACATGTATCAATCACTTTTCATTAGAGTGATTATCGCTGTTGCAGGTATCTTGTGGGGAATAGGTACGCTGATCGGCTTTTGGATTCATTTCAAGTATGTCGACCTTTGGCGCCAGTGGTTCAAGGAGATTCGCAAGAAAAAAAGAAAGCGTGAATTCCAGAGCGATGATAGATACGTGGCGTTACTTGAAAAGTATCCCATCTCGGTCAAGCATCACGAATTGCACTACAGGAATCACCATCCCGAGATGTCTCCAAAGGAGGTGATAGCAAAGGCGTTGGAGATTAGCAATGAGGAGTGGGCAGAGCGTGAGGCATTCCACGTCAGGAATCACAATGAGCGCAAGGTTTTTAAAGAGCATAAGCCTCCGACGCTGAGCAGAGGGGAATCTGGTTCGAGTCAGAGGCTTTAGGATGCTTTGGGGCTTGCAGCCCCGAACGAAATGCTATTCGGTGGGAATGTCTTTGTTGACGTTCTTGCTGCCCCAGAGAGCATAGAAGAGGATGTAGGCGAAGCCGGCAATGACAATCCAGTAGCTGCCCACATAGCCTACGCTGTCAGCAACATAATTCTGTATGAACGGCAGGATGCCGCCACCGCAGACCAGTGCCATGAAGATGCCACTGGCCATGGGTGTGTATTTGCCCAAGCCTTCGGCGGAGAGGTTGAAAATGGCTCCCCACATAACGGAGGTGCAGAGACCACAGAGGGTGGCAAAGGCAATCTTCAGGGGCACTTCGGAACCGTGGAGGTGGACGGTGGCCGTGGTGGGGATGAAGATGAGGCAGAGCAGGAAGAGGATAGCTATGGAGGCCGTGGTGGAGAGCATGGCTTTGGAGGAGACTTTGCTGCCCAGCAAGCCACCGATGAATCGTCCGCAAAGCATCAGGAACCAGTAGGCTCCGATGAACCAGCCTGCGAGGTCGGCACCAAGTCCCAATCCGCCGCCTTCGGCACCGGTAGTCATGTAGAGATTGGCAGTGTTGGGGATTCCCACCTCAACACCTACATAGAAGAAAATGGCGATGGCTCCAAGCACAAAATGGCGGAAACTTAGCGGGGAATGAGCGTCTTTCTGTTTGGCGGCACGCATCTCTTTGGTCTCCAGATGAGGCTCAGGGATTTTGGTGAGCACGATGACCACAAAGGCAACAGCGAAGATGGCCATGGCGATAATCATGGCGGGAGCAGCGTCGCTGACGGATGCCTGGCTGGCGGCTCCTCCGATAAGGTAGCCCAGCAGGATGGGAGCAATGGTACCACCTGTTGAGTTGATGGTGCCTCCCCACTGAATGAGCTGGTTGCCACGATTGCCACCACCGCCAAGGGTGTTGAGCATGGGGTTGACAACGATGTTGAGCAGGCACATGGAGAATCCGGCGACAAGGGCACCGGCAACATAGACGGCAAAACTCTCGGCATAGCCGGAGAGGAACTGGATGCCCACACCGATGAAACCGACAGTGACTGCAAGCAGGGAGGTGAATTTGTACCCCTTGCGACGCAGTATGATGCCGGCCGGGATGCCCATGCAGGCGTAGGCTATAAAGTTGGCCAGAGTGCCGAGCTGTGCGACGGCATTGCTGGTGCCGAACTGGTTCTTAACAATGACTCCCATGGAGCCAGCGAAGTTGGTGACGAATGCTATCATGAAGAACAGCAGAAACATCACAATAATGGGGATAGTGTAGTTTTGTTTCTTTTCCATATTGATAATACTATTTGTTTGTTGCAAAAAACATACAGCGCATGGGGGCTTGCGTCCCCATGCGCTGTTAATTGATGCTCAAAGCACACATAAGTCTACCCTTTTAGAGCCTCGGAGCCGCTAACGATTTCAATAATCTCGTTGGTGATGGCAGCCTGACGGGCCTTGTTGTAGCTGAGGCGCAACTCCTTGAGCAGTTCGGTGGCATTGTCGGTGGCTTTCTGCATGGCATTCATGCGGGCACCATGTTCGGAAGCCAGAGAATCGAGGATGACACGATAGAAGTGGGACCTGAGCGTGAGGGGAATCATCTCGCGGAGGATGGCCTCCTTTGAGGGCTCGTAGATATAGTCGTTCGCCATGCCCTTGTTTGCCTCCTTGGAGGACTCGGTGGGGACAATGGGAAGGAACTGTTCAGTGCTGAGAATCTGCACTAACGAGTTCTTGAACTGGTTGTATATCAACTCTACTCGGTCGTACTTCTTGTCGCAGAACTGCTGCATAACTTCATCGGCCAACTTGGCAACGGCATCGAACGTGGCATTGTCAAGCATGTCGTCATAAGTGCCTACGACATTGTCGAATCGCTTGCCGAAATACTCGCTGCAGCGTTTGCCGATGGTTATCATGGACAGCCGTGCGGGTTGCTCAGCCGTAGCTGTGGAGTGGTAGTAGTCTATCCTTGCCTGGGCCTGTTTGATGACGTTGCTGTTGAACGCGCCGCACAACCCTTTGTTGGATGTCACCACCACCAGCAGCACATTGTCCAGCCGACGCACCTCGTGGTAGGGGGTCTGTATGCCGTCGCCCGTATCAATATCGGCTGCTATGGCCCCAAGCTGGTTGGCATAGGGGCGCATGCCGACAATGGCATTTTGTGCACGGCGGAACTTTGCAGCCGAGACCATCTTCATGGCCGAAGTGATCTGCTGCGTAGAGCTGACCGATGCAATACGGGTTCTGACTTCTTTTAAGTTTGCCATACTTTATTATTTTGCGTATTTCTCAGCCATGTCGAGTGCAACGCTCTTGAGGGTTGCAAGGTCTTCGTCCACGAGTTTCCCCTTGTGGAGGTTCTCAAGGATTCCGGCATGGTTCTGATGGAGGAAGAAGAGGAACTCGCTCTCGAAGTTGCGAACCTTGTCGATGGGCACTTTCTGGAGCAGACCGTTGGTTCCGCAATAGATAATGGCCACCTGGTCCTCGACGGGCATGGGGCTGTATTGCGGCTGCTTGAGGATTTCCACGTTGCGGGCACCCTTGTCCAGCACTGCCTTCGTGGCAGCATCGAGGTCGGAGCCGAACTTGGAGAAAGCCTCCAACTCGCGGTACTGAGCTTGGTCCAGCTTCAGCGTACCGGCAATCTTCTTCATCGATTTAATCTGAGCCTTACCACCCACGCGCGACACCGAGATACCCACATTAATAGCGGGACGTATGCCGGAGTTGAAGAGGTTGGTCTCAAGGAATATCTGTCCGTCGGTAATCGAAATGACATTGGTGGGGATGTAAGCCGACACGTCGCCAGCTTGGGTCTCGATGATAGGAAGGGCTGTCAACGAACCGCCACCTTTCACCTTGTCTTTCAAGCAGGCGGGAAGGTCGTTCATCTGGCGGGCAATCTCGTCGCTCTGGATGATGCGGGCGGCACGCTCCAGCAGACGGCTGTGCAGGTAGAACACATCGCCAGGGTATGCCTCACGTCCCGGCGGGCGACGGAGAAGCAGCGAGACTTCGCGGTATGCCACTGCCTGTTTGCTGAGATCGTCGTAGATGACCAGTGCGTTGCGGCCTGTGTCGCGGAAATACTCTCCGATGGCGGCACCGGCAAAGGGGGCGTAGAACTGCATGGCTGCCGGGTCGGAAGCTGTGGCGGCCACCACAATGGTGTAGTCCATGGCACCTTTCTCCTCCAGATTCTTGACCATATTGGCGACGGTAGAACCTTTCTGACCACAAGCAACATAGATGCAATACACGGGGTCGCCAGCGTCATAGAAATTCTTCTGATTGATGATGGTGTCGATAGCAATAGCTGTTTTACCTGTCTGACGGTCGCCGATGATGAGCTCGCGCTGTCCGCGTCCGATAGGAATCATGGAGTCGATAGCCTTGATGCCGGTCTGCAGGGGCTGCTCGACGGGCTGACGGAAGATGACGCCGGGAGCCTTGCGCTCAATGGGCATCTCGAAGAGCTCGCCTTCGATGGTACCCTTACCGTCGATGGGCTCGCCGATGGTGTTGATGACGCGGCCCACAAGCCCCTCGCCCACACGGATGGAGGCAATGCGCTTGGTGCGTTTCACCGTGTCGCCTTCATTGATGGTGCTGGCCTCGGCCAACATCACCACGCCGACATTGTCTTCTTCGAGGTTCTGGACGATGCCCTGCTCGCCTGAGGCGAACTCGACCAGCTCGCCAGCCTGTGCGTTGTTCAATCCATAGACGCGGGCAATGCCGTCGCCTACGGTGAGGACGGTTCCTACCTCCTCCAGCGCAACATCCAGATTGACATCGGCCAATTGTTTCTTCAGAATCGCCGATACTTCGGCAGGTTTAATTTCTGACATATATCTTTTGTATTAGTTTATTGCTTACAATTTGCTCTCATACACATTCTTGTCGAACTGCTGACGGAGCTTCACCAGTTTGGTGCTGAGACGGGCGTCGTAGATGTTGTTGTCGTACTCTATGGCGAAACCTCCAATAATCTTGGGGTCCGTCTTTGTTATCAGTTCCACCTCCTTGCCAGTGTGGCGGGCAACAGTCTGAATGACGGTCTCGCTGATGGTGGCATCCACCTCGGTTGCCGTGGTGAACTTGGACAACACAATATTGTGACTTTCGCGATAGAGGTCCAGATACGAAGCGCTGATTCCGCTCAGGTTCACCGAGCGGCTCTTCCGCACCACAAACTCCAAGAAAGCCATGGTTGTCTTGCCGACATGCTGGGCAAAGATGTCCCGCACGATGGCAATCTTCCTCGACTCCTTGATCACCGGATTACGGAAGACGGTGCTGAACACCCTGTTCTCCGAGCTGACGGCATACACCAGTCTCATGTCCTGAGCCACTTGGTCCTGCTCGCCCAACTCGTCAGCCAGCATAAAGAGAGCCTTTGCGTAATTTATATTGATTCTATAGTCTTGCACGGTGACAGTATTCTGATGGTTGTTTTCAAAAACGGGTTACAACTAATTGAGGTGTGCATGCTCAAGCTCACGCTGAATCAGCTTATCGGCGTTCTGCTTGTCGGAGAGCTCTGCTTTCATCAGCTTCTCGGCTATCTCTATCGAGAGATTGGCAATCTGGTTCTTCAAGTCGTGCATGGCTTTCAGTTTCTCGTAGTTGATGCTTTCACGGGCATTCTCCACGATGCGGTCGGCCTCCTCGGTAGCCTTGATGCGGGCGTCCTCGACAATTTTCTCGCTGGTCAAGCGGGCGTTGCGCAGCAGTTCGTCGCGCTCCATCTTGGCCTCCCTCAGCAGGTCTTCATTGTGAGCCGTGAGTTGGCGCATCTCCTCGCGGGCCTTTTCGGCGGCGTTCAGCGAGTCGGCAATAGCCTTTTCACGTTTTCGCAATGCCTTCAGCAGCATCGGCCAGCCCCATTTGCCAAGGATGAAGACCAGCACACCGAACGAGACAAGCATCCAGAAAAACGTACCTAAACCGGGATTAATTAACGGGTTATTCATTTATTACTATTGTTTAAGTTTCTGTTGTGATGGTGAATAGGAAGGGATGTCGGTGCCAATCGCGCCGGCACCCCTTTCTCCTGTTGTGTCGGAACTACTTGAGGACAACCAGCAAGCAGACAACCACTGCGAAGAAGGCAACACCTTCAACCAGTGCGGCGGCAATAATCATGGTAGAACGGATGTCGCCACCAGCCTCGGGCTGACGGGCCATACCTTCCATTGCACCCTGACCAATTTTACCGATGCCGAGACCAGCACCGATAGTTGCCAAACCTGCTCCGACTGCTGCGCCGAAATAACCCCAGGCCATTTGGGCAGCTGCTTGTAATAAAATGAGTAATGACATAGTTGTGTTTTTTATGTGTTTTATTAATGTATTTTTCTGTATTTCAGTGTTATAAATCTGTTCTTCGGCATTGGCACATGCCCCACTTTTGAACACGCAAAATTAGATAAAAAAATTCATTTACACAAGTTTTTAACACTATATTCTTTCATATTTTTTTCAAAATGCTGATTTGCAATTATATTAACAAGACCCCATGTGACGCGGCTTCCACCTGAAAAAAAACCTCCCTGCAGTCCGCTCATTCGAGGCCGGGAGACAGGGAGGTTTGTATTGTTAAACTGCTTGTAATTTACTCTAACGAGGCACTGATACGCTCCAGGCAATCGCCGAGCACCGAGCGGGGACAACCCAGATTCAGCCTGAAACGGCAACGGTAGTTGCTCCCTCCAAATGTGGTGCCATCATTCATTGCCACGTGTGCGCGGTTGAGGAAACGGTCTTTCAACTCGTCATGCTGGAGGCCCATGTCGCTGAAATCAAGCCATGCCAGATAGGACGCTTCGGGCAGCACAGCCTTCACTTGCGGCAGGTGCTCGCGCAGATAGTTCTGAAGAAACTCCACGTTGCCCTCAAGATAGTGCAGCATTTGCTTCAACCACTCTTCGCCTTGGCTGAACGCCGCCTCGGCCCCGACAAAAGCGAATATATTTCCCATCGCCACCTCGTAGCCGTCCAAGTAGCCGAAAAACCTCTTCCTCAGCGAGGGATTGGGGCAATAGCACACGGAGCTGCCCAGCCCTGCCATGTTGAAGGTTTTGCTGGGGGCCATGAATGTGATGGAAATATCCTTGGCATGCTGACTCACCGTACTGAAGCTTACGTGCTTGTGTCCGGCAAGTGTCATGTCGGCATGTATCTCGTCCGAAATCACGTTCACATTATTTCTGTAGCAGATGTCAGCCAGCCGCCTCAGCACCTCCTCGCCCCACACTGTGCCTCCGGGGTTGTGCGGGTTGCTCAGTATCATCCAGCGGCACTGCCGTGCACGCCATTCAAGGTCCTCAAAGTCGATGGCAAAACGGCCGTCCTCAATCTTCAGCGGACTGCACACCAATTGGCGGTGCCCGCCTTGCGGCAGATCAAGAAAAGGGGGATAAACCGGCGTGGTGACCAGCACCCCGTCGCCGGGTTCCGTCAACGCTTGCAGCACAAATGAGATGCCGGAGACAATACCGGGGATGAAGTGCAGCTCCTCGCGCTCGCTTTCAATGGCGTAGTGGTTTTTAAGCCACCCGCGCACAGCGTTCCAATAGCTCTCCGGTGGCATGGCGTAGCCCAGCACCTCGTGCTCGCAGCGTTGCCGCAGGGCGTCCATGATGAAATCGGGCGTGCGGAAATCCATATCTGCCACCCACATGGGTGTCAAATCCTCACGGCCAAAGAATAGTTTCAAACCGTCATGCTTCACGCAGTTTGTTCCCTTGCGTGGGATGACTTCATCGAAATTGTATTGTTTCACAGAGTTGATAGTATTAGTAGGCTAATTACAATAACTGTCAAGTGCAAATGTAAATGTTGAGAGGATGAGAGTTGATGGCTTGTCAGCGAAACACCAACCGCTCAATTCTCAACTTTCATCTTGGTTAAGTCAATGGAGTAGTGCAACCCTACATTCTCGCGGCGTGCCCTTGCCATCTTGATAATCAGGTAGGCACAGGCTATCAGGTTGCGCAGTTCGCTCAGTTCCTCGGTCAGCACCGAACGGTTGTAGAGATCCTCCGTCTCGCGGAATATGAGGTTGAGGCGGTCAAACGCTCGTTGCAGACGCAGGTCGCTGCGCACTATGCCGACATAGTTCCACATCAGTTCTTGCAGTTCGCGTTTGGTCTGGGTTATGAGTACCATCTCCTCGTTCAGCACCATGCCCTCGGCGTTCCAGTCGGGCACAGCGTGGCATATCTCGCGGGTCTTCACCCGTTCGATGGCGCTCATGGCGGCGTTGTGGGCGTATACCACAGCCTCAAGCAACGAGTTGCTGGCCAATCGGTTGCCACCATGCAGACCAGTGCACGAACATTCGCCGGCGGCATACAGGTGGTGGATGGACGACTCGCCGTTCTTGTCCACCTTGATGCCTCCGCACTGGTAGTGTGCTGCCGGGCGGATGGGAATCATGTCCTTGGTGATATTGATGCCCAGCTCCAAGCACTTGGCGTAGATGGTCGGGAAGCCGTTGATGAGCTCGTTCTTGTCTATCCCGCGGGCGTCGAGGTACAAGTGGTCCACACCCGCAATCTTCATCTCGTTGTCGATGGCTCGGGCAACGATGTCGCGTGGGGCAAGGGACAGGCGTTTGTCGTACTTGTGCATAAACTCGTTGCCCTTGAAGTCCTTCAGGATGGCCCCTGCGCCGCGCATGGCCTCGGTGATGAGGAAGGCGGGTTTCTCGGCAGGGTTGTACAGCGAGGTGGGATGGAACTGCATGAATTCCAAATCGCTCAGCACTCCGCGGGCACGATGCACCATGGCCACCCCGTCGCCCGTCGAGATGATAGGGGTCGTTGTGGTGGTGTACACGTTGCCCATGCCGCCGGTGGCAAGCAGCGTCACCTTGGCCAGATAGGTGTCAATCTGGTTGGTACGGCAATCAAGGGCGTAGACACCGTAGCATTCGATGTCCGGCGTGTGTTTCGTCACCCGCTGCCCCAGATGGTGCTGTGTGATGATGTCGATGGCAAACTGATGCTCTTTCAGTTCGATGTTGGGGTGGTTGTGCACCGCTTCCAGCAATCCGCGTTCGATTTCGGCACCGGTGTTGTCCTTGTGGTGCAGGATGCGGAACTCCGAATGGCCCCCCTCGCGGTGCAGGTCGTAGCGGTCGCCCGCGCGGCTCATGTCAAAGTTGACACCGTATTGCACCAACTCGCGTATGCGGTCAGGAGCCTCGCGGATGGTCATCTCCACCACTTCGCGGTCGCAGATGCCGTCGCCGGCCACCAGTGTGTCCTGTATGTGTTTGTCGAAGCTGTCGCTGTCGTACATCACTGCCGCAATGCCGCCCTGGGCATAGCGCGTCGAGCCTTCAGCGGCCTCGCCTTTACAGAGAATGCATACTTTGCCGTAGGGGGCCACTTTGAGCGCGTAGCTCAACCCTGCAATTCCCGATCCGATGACCAGAAAATCGACTTCAAATCTCATCGAACTATTGCCTTATTGTTTTCTATATTAAAAGAGGCGGAGAACCTCCGCACAATAGAATTACATGTTTCTAACCATGGGGAGCAGGTAGATGGCTGCAATAATCATTGCCACCACGCCCACCACCAGCAGGATGTAAAGCAGTGTGGTCAAATAGCGCCACATCTTGTGCGACTCGCGTAGGAAATTCACTACAGGATATATCTCTTGGGTGGCTCTAAGCTCATTGGCCATACGCATAGCACGGCGCATATAAACAACTGCCGGCACAATGGCTACGGCCAGCACCAGCAAGCCCAAGCCTGCCAGACCCATGATGTTGTCAATGTAGAAAGGCGTATCCTCGGGAAGCATGTTGCTCATAAATAGCAAAGCAATACCACCTACTGCCAAAAAGAGTGTACCAATGACTGTGAGAATCGAAAAAACATTCATCCTATTACCAACGCGGGTAACATACATTTTGCTATTTTTCAACAGCATAATTTCGTTTTCTTCCATATTGAGTTATTTTTATTTCTTTTGCAAATATAGCATTTTTTTTTTAAATGCAATACAAAATCCTTCAATAAGTGCTTTTTTTTTAACCCGCCTTTTTACTTTGTCTGCATTCGTTCTTCCTTCGCTCCTTGTACCTCACTTCTTCCTCATTTGTTCCTCATTTCTCTAAGGTTCATTAGAGAAATGTTAGATAACTGGGTTCAAAGAGTACAACAAGGAGCGAAGGAAGAGTGGGGGAGGGCCAAGGCATGAGCGTTGCGTAGTTGTCGCGAAAAGGGGGCGTTCCGTCACCGTGGAGGAGCGCATTCTTTATAATTAGAGTTTTTTTTGTATTTTTGCATTTTGTTATGAGGCACTTCGTATGGTGTATAGGCATGATGGCAATTGCCATGGCATTGGCCACCGGCTGCAGCAACAGGCAGTCGGGCGGAAAGGTGGACCTGCGGCTCCGCGCACGGATAGACCGCCTGAACAAAGAGGCCTTTATGGATCGCTTTGACAATCCCCATCGCTCCCTCTATTATTCTTACAATGCTGTACGCCTTGTGCAGGACTCGCTGCCCAGTTATGATGACGGTCTGATGCGGGCGTATAACAATCTGGCCTTCGGCTATTACATGGTGGCTGAGCACGATTCGGCCGCCGCCTATACGGACAGCGTTACCGCTGTGGGGAGCCGCTCACCGGTCCGATGGCACAGCTCCCTGCGCCGCAATGTCGAAGTGGAGCGGGTCATAGCCCAGCTGATGCAGGTGCGCCTGTTGCAGCGCAGTTGCCACATTGCCGACTCCTACCAGCTGCTCTACGATATCAACCAGTCAAAAGTGCTGAAACGCCAGCCGGACAACTATCTCTATTCCTATGCACAGATGGAGTATTTCATCACCTCGCTGACGCTGAACTACCACTATCGGAACAGCGCGGTGGCCTCGTCGTCCGGCACCACCCTCTCCGCCGACACCAAAGCGGTGATGAAGGACTTGCTGGCCGATGTGGAGCAGGCGCGCCAGGGTCTGCGATGCGATTATGCCGAGGAGATGTCGCTCAACTATGCTTTGGCACACAGCTATTACCGCTTGGCGGCGGCTTCGGGCAGCGATGCACGTCTGCTGGGCCGTGCCTACGACTATCTCTACGCCAACGCCAAGATGCTGGCCATACCGGGGCAGTTTTGCATCTACCATCTGGCCAACGTGTTCCAGCTGCAAGCCTTCATTGCCGCCGACACCAATATCACCCGCGACACATATATAAGCAAACCCCTGTGCAGCACCAAGCTGCAACGGCTCATGCAAGCCACTCAGGCGGTCTACCGGACCGATACCACGCTGGCCGACCCGGACTATGGGATGAACATGTTCGACGTCTCCACCGACCTCTTTTTCCAGACTGTTGACCCTTATCAGCACCTCGGAGCCGTGGTGGCTGCGGCGGAGTACTGTCTGCACATCGGTGAACTGGACGAGGCTTACGACTATTACACCATGGCCCTGACGGACACTTCGTGGCACGACGACATGGCCCCGAAGTTCGAGTCCATGCTCTACGATGGTTTGATACGGATGGGCTATTCCCAGTCGGCTGAGGACAATGCCCGCTGGTATGCCCGCGAAATGGAGCTGCTGAGTCTCATCAACCGCAACGAGAGTGCCGACCTCAAGCTGCAGGACCGCCTCTTCCAATCCGAGTCGCGAAACCGCTACTACACAGTCGCCATCTGTGTAGGGGCTCTCTTCCTCATTGCTTTGGCCACCTTAGTGGTGTTGCTGCGCCGCCGCTCAAAGGTTCTGCGGGCTGAGAAACAGGCTTTGCAACTGGCCAAGCGGCAAGATGTCGAGCGCATTGCCAATGTGGAGACCTGTCTCTCCGTCATGCGGCATGACATCAATCCCTTCCTCTCCTACCTTACCGCCAAAAACCTCAGCCCCGAGATGCGGCAGGAGGTGCTTGACCAACTGCTGCGCACCTTTGCCAATATAAAGAACTGGACCAATCTCTCCATCCCTGCTGGCCTCCAGTTCCAGCTCTCCGACTTCCCCCTGTCCGAGGTGTTTGACAGCGTCGCCGCCTCGTGTGTGAGGTTGCAGCCGGAGGTGGAGCTCCTCATCCATCCCACGCCGCTCCGTCTAAAAGGCGACCGGCAACTGACCGAAATCCTGTTGCGCAACTTGGTGAACAACGCTTTGCAGCACACCGCCAAGGGCGAGGTGACGGTCTCCGCCGAGCCCTACAAAACCGACAACCGTTTTGTGCACATCACCGTCAGCGACACCGGTACGGGAATGGACGGCGAGACACTTGAGAACCTGTTCCGCACAGACAAGAAGCCAAGCGTCAATGTGGATACAGGAGCCCCGCACGGCACAGGTTTCGGGCTCATACTCTGCAAGTACATCATCAAGCGGCACGACGACAACACCCTGCGTGGCTGCCGTATCTGGGCGGAGAGCGAGATGGGCAAAGGGAGCACCTTCCACTGCCTCATGGCTCTTGGAGACATGAAAAGTGAACCTTTTTGAATGTGTTAATGAGTAAAGGAGTGAATGTGTGAGTCTTTTTGAATGTGTTAATGTGTGAATTCTCTTTCACTTTTCACTTTATTGAATGCGTGAATCAATTATAATTGTTTATTTGAACCTATGGATCCCATAAAGATTATCATTGTCGACGACGAGCCTATCATCCGCAAGGCTCTCAAAACAGAACTGAACAACCCATCCACCACCGTGGCCTGTGGCATGAATGACGACGGCGAGATAGAATATCGCGGTGTCGAGGTGCTGGACACCTTCGCCAACGGGGCGCAGCTTATGGCCGCCCTCGACAGCCCCGCCGAGCACCCCATGCCGGACTATCTCCTCCTCGACATGGAGTTCCAGGGCGAGCCCACCGGCGGCATCTTCCTTGCCGACCGGGTCCACCGCAAATACCCCGACATCAAGATTGCCATCCTCTCAGGCCGTTTCGACAACCCCCTGCCCAATGAGATGGGACGCCATGAACGCATGGTGGAGATTGCCCGCGTAGTCTTCGAAGCGTTGGACCATGGGGCACGCGCCTTCGTCAGCAAAAACGCCGCCGGGGGCTTCTCTGTGGAGAACGTGCTGCGCGCCATCGAGTCCCTCGAACGGGGCGAGAAGTACTACTTCAACTACCCCGTCATGCTCACCCTCAAAGAGGCCGCGGAACTCTATATCAAGAACGCTTCACAGCGCCGCACCGACATTGCCGTCACCGACACCGAGCGGAGCCTCCTTCTCCTCGAAGCCGCGGGTTGCACAGCCTCCGAGATTGCCGTCTCCCTCCACGAGACCGACAAGAGCATACAAGAACGGCAGAAAGACCTCTCCCGCAAACTCGACATCGTCAACAAGTCCGGCGCACGCATAGCCAAAGCCCTGCAATACGGACTGATAGATGCCAGAGAGATAAAATTCCTGAAAAAATAAACGTGCCACACCCCCCAAAAAACAGAAAAACAACCCTCACTTAACCCGAAAAAGAGCCGTGCGCCACGCCCTTCACGAATAAATAAACGGCACAGAACCAGACGTTCACATCAAAAAATAAAAAAATATTTTGCCAATTGGGAAAAACTTCGTACTTTTGCACCCGATTTTGACAACAAAAAAGGTCGTTTGGCCGAGGGGTTAGGCACAGGTCTGCAAAACCTGCTACTCCGGTTCAAATCCGGAAGCGACCTCCAAGAAAAGAGAGACTCCAGTGGGTCTCTTTTCTTTTTTACCCACTACCTGTTACCTTTTGGGCAGGAAGGGAATCTTGGCAAGCAAGCTGTTGACCTCAGCCGACACATTCATTCTTCTCACCGCCACCACTGCCACCACTGCAAACACAGCCGTGCGCACCACCGCCTGCAGCACCACCACCCACAGCCCGCTGCCCAACAAGTTGAACAAGGGCGACACAGCCCATCCCCACAACCCGTTGAGGGCAAACAGTCCCAGCGTCAGCAGTACCACGGTCCCTTGCTTGCGGCTGAACAGCGTCACCCCCATTCTCCTCCACAGCAACGTCAGCAGAGGCACATAGTACACCACGTATGCCCCCAGAGTGGCACAAGCCGACCCCGTGACGCCCAGCAGCGGAATCAGCCATACATTCAGCCCTATGGCCGCGGCCGTCAGCAGCGAGATGAACAACAGCGAGAACGCGAAATGCTTCGAAAAATTCAGTATATTCGTCGCAATGCTCAGCGTGGAATTCAGCACATTCGCCATGCCCAGAACCAGCACCACCCCCATGCCCCCCACATAGTCCGCTCCGTTGGGGATGACAGCAAACAGCGGCTCCAGATTAATCCAAATGAAAAACAGCAGCATGCACGCTACCAGCAGTTGGTGGAGCGACACTCGCTGCCCCAGCCCGTTCACCTCCCTCATATTCCCCTCGCTCACCGCTGCGGAGATGATGGGGCTGGCAATGGCCCCCAACGAGCGGTACGGAATCTCCACCACATTGGCAATATAGCAAGCAATCGTGTAGACTCCCGCCGCCGCCAAGCTCTCCTTAGCAATAAAGATAGAGTTGAACAGCTTCACATTCCCCGCCAGCACCGTCGCCGTCATAAACAGCGTGTACACCCCCACCTCGCGTCCCAACGCCCTTCCCACAAAATGCCAGTCCGGACGGAACGAGATGCGACCCAACGACAGCAGGTAGACAAAGTCCACCGCCGCCGCCACCGCATACGAACTGCAGAACATCACCACAAACACATCCAGCCCCACCACACCGTAGCCGTACAGCAGGTAGGCCGCCAGATTGAGCACCCTGACCACCACCTCCCGCACAAACTTCGGCAACGCAATGTGCAGCAGCACACTCGCGTTAGTCTCAAACACCGTCATGTACAGCACAAACAGCGTTAGCGGCAACAGCAGATAAGCGTAGTCCACCAGCAGCGGAGCCTCCTCGGCGTAGTAATCCACAATGTTGTCACGGAAAATGAAAAACAGCAGTGCAATCAGTGTGAACCCCACAGCCGGCAGCAGAAGCGTCCAGCCGAAGAAACCGTGGTCGCGCAACTCGGGGTTCTCCGCCGTTCGGAAACGGGGATAGAAGCGAAGGATGGAGGCATTCGTGCCCAGCTGGGCCAAGCCGGCAAAGAGCATCGCCGCATCCACCATCACGCGGGTAAGGCCAATCTCCTCCTGCGTCAGCAAGTCCGTCACCACAAAAAACGTGGTCACGGCACCTATCAGCACCCCCAAATAATTGGCCAATGCCCCTTTGATACTCTGCTTTGCGATGATTCCCATGAGCAGGATAGAATTCGTTTTCGGGGTGCAAAAATACTACATTTTTTTAGATTATTCAGCTTTCTGAATTTATTTATTTTACTAATTAGAAATTTATTTGTATCTTTGCTCTTTGGTATTTTTGGCGCAAAAGAACATAATTGCTCCATAAGATACTTATATATAAATGATTGCACTAACGGTTACGAAACACGAATAATAACAAAATATAAATAACAACATGAAAGTATACCAGACAACCGACATCCGCAACATCGCCCTCGTAGGCGGTGCCAAATCGGGCAAAACCTCCATGGCAGAAGCCATGGCATTCTGTGGCGGCCTTATCAATCGCCGTGGCAGCGTGGACAGCAAGAACACCATCAGCGACTATCGCGACATTGAGCACGACCGTGGCTACTCCGTAGAGGACACCCTTATGTACACCGAATTCGGTGGCAAGAAAGTGAACATCCTCGATGTCCCCGGTTTCGCCGACTATCAGGGCGAGCTCGCAGCAGCCCTCAACGTGGTGGAATCCGCCGTCGTAGTCGTCAACGCCCAGAGCGGTGTCGAGGTGGGCACCGAAGTGGCCTACCGCTACGCCTCCAAGCTTGCAACGCCCCTCATCTTCGTCGTCAACCATCTCGATGCCGAAAAGGCCAACTTCGACGACAGCGTCAACCAGCTTAAAGACTTCTTCGGTGGCAAGTGCACCGTCCTGCAGTTCCCCACCAACCCCGGTCTTGGCTTCAACCAAGTGGTAGACATCGTCGCCAACAAGATGTACACCTTCACCGACGGCAAATACACCGAAGCCGACATCCCCGCCGAGTATGCCGACAAGGCTGAGGAGATGCGCATGGCCCTCGTTGAGGAAGCCGCCGCTGCCGACGACGAACTCATGGAAAAATACTTCGAGAATGGCGACCTCACCGCTGAGGAACTCACCAAGGCCCTCAAACTCGCCATTGACAAGCGCGACCTTTTCCCCATCCTCTGCACCAGTGCCAAGGAGAATTTCGGTGTCAACCGCCTGCTCGAATTCATCTGCCAGAACGTCCCCGCACCCTGCGAGGTGGCCGAAGCCAAGAAGACCAAAGCCGGCAAGGAGCTGAAATGCGATTCCGCCAACCCCACCGTTGCCTTCGCCTTCAAGAGCGCCAAGGACAAGAACCTCGGTGAAATCACCTACCTCCGCCTCTACGACGGCGAACTGGCCGAAGCCCAGGATGTCATCAACGCCTGCAACCAGAGCAAGGAGCGCGTCAGCCAGGTCCTCGTGTGCAGCGGCAGCAACCGCCAGCGCGTTGAGAAAGCCTGCGCCGGTGACATCGTCTGCACCATCAAGCTGAAGGATGTGAAGATTAACCACACCCTCACCACTGCCAAGAACACCGACGACGCCGTTGTCGAAATCGAGTTCCCCACCCCCATCTATACCGTAGCCGTCAAGGCCGCCAACAGCAACGACGACGAGAAAGTCGGTGCCGCACTCAAAGACCTCTCCACCTACGACCGCAGCCTCTCCCTTGAGAACAGCCGCGAACTGCGCCAGGTTATCCTCGGCTGCCAGGGCGAGCTCCACCTCAACACCGTCAAGTGGTACTTCGAGAACCAGTACAAGCTGGCTGTGAATTTCACCGCTCCCAACGTCCCCTACCGCGAGACCATCACCAAGAGCGCCGAGGCCATGTACCGCCACAAGAAACAGTCCGGTGGTTCCGGTCAGTTCGGCGAGGTGCACATGCTTATCGAGCCTTACTATGAAGGCATGCCCAACCAGACCAAGTACCCCATCCGCGACACGCAGGAGTACACTCTCGACTGGGGTGGCAAGCTCATCTTCAACAACTGTATCGTCGGTGGTTCCATCGATGCTCGTTTCATGCCCGCTATCCTGAAAGGTATCATGGAAAAGATGGAGCAGGGTCCTCTGACCGGTTCCTATGCACGCGACATTGTCGTCAACATCTACGACGGTAAGATGCACCCCGTGGACAGTAACGAAACCGCCTTCAAGATTGCCGGTCGTACCGCTTTCCGCGAGGCCTTCAAGCTGGCTGGTCCTAAGATTAAGGAGCCCATCTACGATGTGGCTGTCACCGTTCCCACCGAGAGCCAGGGCGGCGTTATGACCGACCTTCAGGGTCGTCGCGCTATCGTCATGGGCATGGATGCCGAAGGCAAATACACCACCCTTCGCGCCAAGGCTCCTCTGGCCGAGATGAACCGCTACTGCACCGCTCTCAGCTCGCTGACCAGTGGCCGCGGTACCTTCACCATGACTTTCTCCTCCTACGAACTTGTACCCACCGACGTCCAGCAGGCCCTCCTCAAAGCCTACGAGGAAGCTGCTGCCGACGAGGAATAGTCGTAATACATCCCGTACGGATGGTTACTATCACCTCCATACGCACACACATCTGGGCCGGGGCTGCACACCGCAACCTCGGCCTTTCTCTTATCCCATACACAATAGTTATAAGGGTTATTGTGTCAACGTGTGAATGTGTGAATCATTTTTTTTATTCTCCCTGTCACTTTTTCCCCATAAGGTGGCTCTAATGCAGTAAACATGGGTGACGAACATCACGATATAGAAGCACTACGCAATGAAAGGTACGTGGCACTGCTGCGCACCTTCCGGCGGCACATCGAGCACTACTGCGCCCGTCACAGCAACAGTCGTGAGGATGCCGAGGACATGATGCAAGAAGTGTTCATCACCGTGTGGGAGAACATTGACGGACTGAACGTCGAAAGCTCGCCTCGACAGGTCAACCGATGGCTGCAGAGAGTGATGCGCACCGTGTTTGTAAGGCAGATTAGGCGCCATCGTATCGACAGCAGTGCCCCGCTCTCCGAGGCGGCACACCTTGCCCAGGCCGACGACTACGACCGCGAGTTGCTGGAATCACTGATTGCCCATCTGGCGGAAGACGAGAGGGAACTGTTGCAGGAGCGTTTCAAAGGATACTCTAACATAGAGATTGCCGAACGCCTTGGAATACGAGTCAACACACTGAACAAACGCATGAGCCGTATAGTAACGAAACTAAAAGACATATACAATCAAAATTATGAAACAGAACAGCGTCAATGAAAACGACATAGAGCAAATGCTCATCAGGCACACCCGCCGCAGTGTTGAGCAGCAGTTGCTTGCCGAAGTCAACGAGCAATACGGGCGCACTGTACGCCTTGCCGACCTGCGGCACTATGCTGCCACCTTGTTTGCTGCGGTGCTTCTTGTTGGTCTTCTGTGGCAGGCATCGCCCCCTGCGTCCGCCCAAGCCACAAGTGCTGCTCCCGTTACCCAGCGCTACAATGCAATTGCCATCTCTGATACCATTATTCAGAACCTATGAAACGCCGTTGGATCATATCGCTCTTTCTCCTCCCCCTTGTGGTTGGCGTCGGACTGCTGGTCAAGTACTGGCCCAGCACCGTGGATGACAACCATTGCGGACGCTACTACCATACCTATCTCCACTTCCCCGGCATAAGGACCACGTTCATCCAAGGCAAGACTTTGAACGACACTCTCCGCGTAGACCTCACCCTGTTGCAGGCCACCACGCCCGACGGGTGGAAACGACTCTGCCGCGACTTTGAGGTTCCAGAGCCCGACTCGGCAACCCGCGCACTGATGCAGCAGGGCGACCCCGATATAGTTCTCAGCCTTCTCAACTCGCCCGTCGACTTTGCCGACACCGTGCATGTGGCTGCAGTAAGCCGCGCGTTGCAGTGTGTCAGCATTTTCCATGTTACGACCGAGGAGCAGTTCGATGCCCTTGTCGGACACCATATTGACCAACTAATAGCTTCAGATAATTGAATCATGATTAATATCCCTTGACGCACTTGCACATCCGCTCATTACAATTCAACTATATCTAAGTGAAAACTGGAAAAAGAATCAAGTATTTAAACGTTCACACAGTGAAAAAAAAGAAAAGAACCCCCAAGAAATATATACTAAGCAGCGTTGCTGCCTTGGTCTGCATACTGGGCATGTCAAGTTGTACGGTGGTGGCGGATATGGCCACGGAGATGTACTGGAATCTTGACGACCCGATACCTGTTGACCCCAACGAGATGCTGGACACGCTCTATGTCATCCAGTATTCGGCGGGAGGAAGGACAGGCCAGAAGGCTATCCACAACTCTGTTGACCTTGACATCCTTCTCTACAGCCTCCTCTCCGAATCGAGAAAGGTACCGTGCTCCCTTGTACGAAACAGCCACGAGGGTGCCCAGGGGTCTCTCTACGCCGCTAAGGAGGAATCGGTGGTCAGATTCACCTCCGGCGACACGGGCAAGGTAAAGGAGTGGGTGAAGCGGATGCTACTGAAGGGCTACCGTGTGGAGATAGTCTACGACAAGAAAGAGAGGGTGTTCAACTGCACAGCAAGGCTCAGCAGCGGGGAACTAAAGAGGACAAGCGGTGAGCCCCAACGGGTGTATAATAAGAAGTAAACGTTTAATTATTGAATAATAGGATGAAAAAGAGGGCTTTTGTTTTATTGGCTTTGGCTTTGGGTGGCGGGATGGCGTGCGCCCAGATTGGTTCTGTCCCTATGCCCTATCTTGTTACTGGCGATGAGCTTTTAGGACTGAATGTGGGTACGGCATACGTGCGTCCTGTTCTCTCCGCCGATGCTTCGGACATCCGACAGGGTGTCCCTGTTGCGGTCTCGTTTCGTTACGACTCGGAGAGGGCTGTCGGCACCCATTGGGTGGTGGGCTTCCAGGCAGAGTTGGGCTATCTGCGTTCCCGCATGGCCTACAGGTTGGACGGCGACAGTCACCCATACGAGATGTCGAATGATGTGCCGGGTCATTGGCTGCACTATGACTCGCGGACGTGGACCACGAGCGTGGACATCCGCCTTCAGGCGGGCTATTACATTACGGAGCAGGTGGAACCGTTTATGGCCGTGGGCCTCTACGAGAATCTCTTGGCGGGTAAATACTCTACGTTGACGCTGATAAACAAGAGCACGGGGCAGCAGCAGCCTCCGAGGACTATTGAGGGGAAACCCTCGTTCGATTGGGACATGGGATTCAGCGTTGCGGCGGGTGTGGCCTATTACCTGAATGACAATTTGTATACCGTGGCGACGGCTAAGGTGCACATACCGTTCTCATGGGGGAGACTATCGGCTGTGGATGAAGCGGTTGTGAGTGGTCCGCAGGTCTACAGCTTGTTGGTCGGCATCGGCTACAAGTTTATCAATTGAATGTGTGAATGCTTGAATGTGAGAATCCTTTTTCGATTTCCAATTATTCTCTTTTCAATTTAGTATGGAACATTACAAATACTTTTTAGCACTGGTGGTTGGACTATTGCTGGCCGTGGGTGGGCAGGCTCAGACCATCACTTTTGACCCATTGCCCGCAGCGAAGGGCATCACGAAGAGGGGCATCCCCCAGTTTGTGGGGTGCGACGGGAGCGGCATTGTGCTGGTGCAGTATGGTGGCCGCCGTAGGAACCATCCCGAGTTGGTCAAGTATGACCAAGAGATGCAGGTGCAGGCCTCGGTCCCCATCGGGGGTGATGACGGTTTGACGTGCCATGGTGGCTTCCTGAACGGCAGGTATATCGATTTGCTGCAGGTTGTTGAGAGCGACACGGGGCTCTACGCCTTCCGCGACCGGCACGACGCGACGACGCTGCAGCCCGCGGGCGACACGCTGGTGCTGGCCCGCTATGGTGGGCAGCGGGGCGACTGGTTTGCCGCCCGCACGGCTGTCTCGGCGGATGAGAAGCTGGTGGCGGGTGTCTTTGTGGCGGACAGGGGGATTCAGGGCATCGATGTGAAGGTGGGCTTGTATGACCATGAGCTGAATCCTTATTGGACGTCCAACTGTGAATGGGTCAAGTTCGACAGGGTGTATGTGACTGACTCGGGCGAGGTGGTCCTCTACACGCTTGGCGACGAGCCCGGACGGATGGGCAGCAAGGGAGGGAAGATGTCGTTCACCATAGTGGACGGAACCCTTCCGCTGCACGTGGAGTTTGCCCTGCCCGAGGGCGAGATGATTATGGACAAGGCGCTGCTGCGCTACGGCGACGGCAACATCCTTGTGGCTGCCGCTGTCCGTAAGGAGCACCACGTGGTGATGCCCATCGGGACCAACATCGACGCGATTAATATCTATTGCTATAACATTGCCACGAAGAGACTGACGGTGGAGCAGCACCCCTTCACCCAGCAGGAGGTGAACCGCCTGACGAGCGAGAAGGAGACGCACTCATGGCGACACTCGTGGGTGCAGTTCGGCGAGTTGCAGCAGCAGATTGCCGACGCACAAGGGGCTTACTTGATGATTGGGCAGCAGTGGATGGTGACGTTGAACGGTGCCCCGATGACGCAGCAGCGCAGGGGCATCATGGTGATGCGTGTGGACCGCAACGGAAAGATTGAATGGACCACCACGCGGCGTTTCGATGCCAACACGGTGTGGGAGCAGCGCTCCTATTTGGACCAGCAGTGGCTCTCCACTCCAAAGGGCATCATGCTGGCTTGGGTGGACCATATTGCCAACGTCGGTTTCCCAACCTCTAAGCCCTACAAGGTGTTCAACCCCTTCAAGAGCAAGGCTACCCTCAATGTGTGGACCCTCGGCCCCGACGGGAAGGAAGATTTGAGTTTCATTGAGGTGGCCCGCAGTGCGATGGCGGGCAGTGCCCACCGTGTGGATGCAAATGGGCAGTACCTCGTGCTCCTCTCTACGGGCAACAGACAACAATTCACCAAAATAACCATCGAATGAAAAATATTCAATGTGTTAATGCGTTAATGTGTGAATCAATTTTAAATGATTGCTTTTAAATGAAACCCTTCCTCCTTGCAGTGGCGGCCTTGCTGGTCTACAATCTTTCTGCCGCCCAGACGCTACGCAGTCGTGGACCCGTGCCGGCTGACTTGAAGCTGAGTGTCGGGCAACTGTATGAGGCCGACAGGCAGCGTGCCGAGCAGTATGCTGGCCGCCGTGTGCGCGACAAGAAGCAGATTCTTGAATCGTCATACCAGATCAATAAGTTGCTGGCCAGCGGTCGCATCCTTTATGGCGACCCCGTCAGCACCCTCGCCGCCCGCATTGCTGACACGCTCCTCCATGACTATCCCGACTTGCGGTCGGAACTGCGTTTCTACACCGTCACCAACACTCAGGCCAATGCCTTCACCACGCCGCAGGGCATGATTTTCATCAATGTGGGGCTTGTGGCCCAGGCGGAGAATGAGGCCCAGGTGGCCTTCGTCATTGCGCACGAGATTATCCACTACTATCGTGCCCACGGGTTGGAGAACCTGCTGCGGAAACGGAGCAGCGGAAAGCGCAACGAGCTTGACGACGAGGCCGAAGGCGAGGCTCGCCTCCTCAGCCTCTACCAGCGCAGCCACGAGATGGAGATGGAGGCGGACTCGCTCGGCATGGTGCTCTTTTACCTGCCGTCCCCGTATTGGAAGGGGGTGACGGAGGGGGTCTTCGACTTGCTGCAATACGGTGCTCTCCCCTTCGACGACGTGCCCTTCGACACCACCTTTTTCAACACTCCTTACTACAAACCAGTCGGCTGCTGGCTGGAGAAGGTGGCACCAATCACAGTGAGCGACAACGGCGACGACGAGCTGAGCACGCATCCCAACATCCTCAGCCGTAGGCTCCGCACGGCAAGGCTGGCTGGCAGCGCATCGCCCCAGGCAAGAAGTGGCGGGGAGGGGCGTCGGTTTTTGGTCACCACGGAGGAGGAGTTCCACAGTCTGCGCCATGCTGCCCGTCTGGAGTGCATCAGGCAGGATCTGCTCCATGGCCATGCGGCCCGCGCCTTCTACAACAGCTGGCTGCTGCTGCGCTCGGACCCTGACGACGAGACGCTGAACCTCTACTGTGCCCAAGCCCTCTACAACGCCGCAGTGGCCCGCTGCAACGAGCACGCCGACCTGATGGCTGACGACTTCCAGAGGATGGAAGGTGAGTGCCAACAGGTGTGCCACTTTTTTAGCACGGCGGGGTTGGAGCAGCTGACGCTTGCCGCCCTGCATTATGTCTGGCGTGCGCACCGTCGCTTCCCGCAGTCCGACCGCTTCCCGGCCATGGCAGACCACCTCTTTCAGCTGCTCCGCAAGCCTTTGGGCAAGGCGTCGGCGGACTATCTGGCAGCACCTCCATCCGCGGAACAGCCTGCCCCTCAGCCCGACACCACGGCCCAAAAGGGGCTGACCAAGTATGAGCGCATCCGCCAAAAACGCCAATCCAACCAGCAGCGCACGCCTACGGCCTACGCCCTCACCGACCTCCTTATGGCTGACACTGCTCTCGGCGCGGCCCTGCGCAGCCACCTTGACGGCACCTCCCTCACGCACTCCACAGCCGCACAGGCGGACTCGGGGTCCATGCTGGTCTTCAACCCCAACTACTGGGTGGTGGATCGCCGCGAGAACTTCATCACCGGCCGCAGCAACAAGCATGAGGAAGTGCTGAACGACCGCATAGCCGCCACCGTTGCGAGCCTTGGTGGGCACACAGTGGATTTTTCCGACCAAGGCATGCACACAATGCTCACCGATACGCAGTACAACGATTTCCTCACCGTCAGCGAGTGGATGCAGGAGTTCTGGCTCACCAAGGGGCGTTTCCCCCACCAGCGACTGATGCAACCCGCCATGGACCTCCTGCTGGACCGCTACGGTGCCTCAACGCTCACCATGGCCGCCGTGCTGAACAACGAGGGGCAGAACGGCTCCCTCTCGCCCTCCTACATCCTGCTGGTGCCCTTGGCTCCCTTGGCCATAGTGGCTTCGCTGACGGGGTTGGAACACACTACGATGGTCTCCTTGGTGGCGGATGCCCGCAGGGGGAAGATGCTGACCCGCCAAGCCTACACCTACAGGGTGGCCGACCATCCGGCTCTTATCGATGCCATGCTCTACGACACCTATAGGCGTGTGCTGCGTCCCTCACGGCGCGAACCCGTAGGCTTTATGGGACACCGCTTTGCCTTGGCGGCGGGTGCCAATCTGGGTCTGAGTGGGAAGCAGCCGCTCAAACTGGGGCATTATGTGGCCCTCACCCCGTGGGTTTCCACCGAATTTGCGCTGAAACGCAACCTCTCCATCGCCGCCACCGCACGCTACCATTCGGCCTACAGCGATGTGACGTGTACCCACACCGTGTTTCGGCAGTCGCCCCAAGGCCTCACGATTGTCGACTCCGTGGCCGTCAGCTCGCGGAATATGCTCACACTCGGCCTTGAGCTGCGTTTCTACAAGAACAGCCATTTTGCCCCGCTGGGCTTCTACTTCGACTTTGGAGCCCATGCGGTGCATTTCACCCTCCCCTCTTGCGGGGATGCGGGCAATACCTACGGTGCTCATTTGGGCATGGGTCGCAACTATATCTTCCACCACCACATGCTGCTGAACTACCAGATTGACTACGCCTACACCTACGGTATTGTAAAGACTATCGGCTTCCCGGACGAGACTCGCCCATACCTCCACTACTCCGACGCCATCCTCTCCAACCTCCTCACCCTTAAAATCGGCATAGGGCTTGTGCCGTGAGGGGGATTTGAATGTGTGGATGCGTGAATTCTTGAATGCGTTAATGGGTAAACGAGTGAATTCTTGAATGTGTTATTGTATAAACGACTGAATGCTTAAATCAACTTTAATTTATTGTTTAATCTATTAATTCATCATGAAAAAAATCGTACTGTTTCTGTTTTTTGCTGCCCTGCTGCAGCTGGCCAATGCGCAATTCCGCTACATCTATGTCCCCGGCGACGGCGAGCGTCAATTCGGTCTCAGCATCACGCCCTCCTACTGCTCCCAGCAGATGGGCGTGGGAGCCCAAATCAAGGGCCCCTCGGGTGCCTCGGAAAGCCTCACCACCAAGGGCACAGTTGACAACCGCATCGGCTACAGCGCGGGTCTCTTTTATGGCTACGAGACGCGCCACAACCGCACCATTGAGTTCGGCAACTACGCCACCGTCTACTACAGTCTCAACCCCTTCAGCGGCAAGGTGGACATTGTGCGCGACGGCCAGACCGAGCAACACGAAGTCAAGTACACCGCCCAGCGCATCCTGCTCCATGTCAACCCATTCCTCAGCTACACCATCAACGACGAGTTCTCCGTCAGCGCGGGTCTGGGAGTCTCCCTCGCCCCGCAGCTGAGGAGCAAAGTCTATCTTGACGGCAAACCATTGGCCTTGGAGTCGTCCAACAAGGGTTCAGAGGCGGCCATGGAGTCTCTCTTCCTTGGATTGATGAACTTTCATTTCGACGCCAACATCGGGGCTAAGTACTGGTTCAGCGAACAGTTCTTCTGTGGTGCCAGGCTTCAGTATTGCTTCTATACGCTCAGCATCCTGTCGCTCTTTGGCAAGGATGGCGATGCCGACATGAAGAAGTTCCCCAACGGCGTGGTGAATATGGACCTCACCAGTGGCACCGGTGCGGCCAACTACTTCATGCCAGGCAGCAAGCTGCAGCTTGCGCTGTCACTGGGCTACGTGTGGTAAGCCGAAGGACAGCACCATCACTGCGAAGGGGGACCAACACAAGTCCTCCTTCGCTCTTTATAGGTCAGTTGTTCCTCATTTCTCTAACATTTGTTCCTTTTTCATTGGATAACTACTCCAAGAACGGACCAAGAAGTGAGGAACAAGGAGTGGAGATAGAAAAAACAAGCTGCCAATCCGGTAGCAGGTGAGAGGGTTGATAGAAAAAAACGGCTGCGGGGGGGGACTCGGGTTTAGTGGAAGGTTTGCATCTCAACGAGCCTTTTGTACAACCCTCCGAGGGCGAGGAGCTGCTGGTGGGTGCCTTGCTCGGCAATGATGCCGTGGTCCATGACGATGATGTGGTCGGCGTGGCGGATGGTGGAGAGGCGGTGGGCAATGATGATGCAAGTGCGCCCCTGCATGAGGCCGCTGAGGGCTTGCTGCACGGCGAGCTCGCTCTCGGTGTCGAGGGCGGAGGTGGCCTCGTCGAGGATGAGGATGGGCGGGTTTTTGAGTACGGCGCGGGCTATGCTGAGGCGTTGGCGCTGTCCACCGCTGAGGGTGATGCCGCTGTCGCCGATGTTGGTGTCGTAGCCGTCGGCCAGCTGGTTGATGAATTCGTCGGCATGGGCGATGGTGGCGGCACGCTTGACGGCGTCGAGGCTGTAGTCGGAGTGGCCGAAGGCTATGTTGTTGGCAACGGTGTCGTTGAATAGGATACAGTCCTGAGAGACGAGGCCTATCTGTGCCCGAAGGCTGTTGATGTTGAGGTCGGTGATGGGTGTCCCGTCAATGAGTATCTGACCGTCGGTGCTGTCGTAGAAGCGGGGCAGGAGGTCGACCAGGGTGGTCTTGCCGGCACCGGAGGGACCGACAATGGCAACAGTGCTGCCGCAGGGGATGGAGAGGTTGATGTTGCGGAGTACGTAGATGGGCTCGGCATCGGCGTCGGTGCGGTAGGCAAAGGAGACGTTGCGGTAGTCGATGCTGTGATGGAAGGTTGTGAGGGTGGTGGCGTCGGGTTTCTCGATGATGGTCTCGTCGGCGTCCATGATTTCGAAAATGCGGGCGGCGGCGGCATTGGCTTTTTGAAGATTGTTGTAGACGCGGACGATGGACTGCACAGGGGGGATGAGGCGTGCAAAGAGGATGACGAAGAGGATGAAGACCGAAGAGAGGAGTTCGCCCTGCAGCACGGCGATGCCGCCAAGAATGAGGATGAAGACCAGACCGACGGTGAGGAGGACTTCGGAGAGGGGGCTGCTGAGTTCGCGCCGGGTGGCCACCTGCACCGAACGTCGCGTGTAGGCTTGGTTGGCTTGGTCGAAGGTGTGGGCGCTGCGCTGCTCCTGGCCGAAGGATTTGATGGTGCGGATGCCGGCAAGCGACTCTTCAAGTACGGCAAAGAGGTGACCGAGTTCGGCTTGGCCCTTGGTAGAGGAACGGCGCAGGCTGCGCCCTATGCGGCCAATGAGCCACACGGACAAGGGCATGACGACAAGGAAATAGAGGAACAGGCGCGGGCTGATGAAGATGAGCACGGCGGCGAAGACAATGATGTTGACGGGATCCTTGCCCAGGGAGATGATGGAGGTGAGGACGCCCCATTCGATGTCGGAGAGGTCGTTGGACATGCGGCTGATGATGTCGCCGCGACGGCGGGCGTTGAAGTAGGAGACGGGGAGGATGGTGATTTTCTCGTACACGTCGTTGCGCAGCCGCATGACAATGCCGTTGCGCATGGGGCCTATGACATATTGCGCGGCATAGCGGCACAGGTTGGAGAGGAAGGAGAAGGCAAGGTAGACAAGGGCAAAGCCCACCAGACAGGTCCAGAGACCGTGCTGCGCCTTGAGGGCGGCGAGGGAGTAGGTCATGTAGAGGGAGAGGTATTCCTGGCTCAGCGAGAAGGGCGGGAGGGGACCGGCGGGCTGGGAGGTGCCGAAAAGCAGCTCGACAAAGGGGACGATGGTCACAAAGGTGAACAGGTTGAAGAAGACGGCCAGCATGTTGAAGACAAGGTTGCCCGCGATGTTCCAGGGGTAGAACTTGAGGTATCGGAATACGCGCCAGATGTCGTGCATGGTTCTTCTTTAGGGATTAGGGGCGTTGCAGGGTGATGGTGGAGGGCAGAACTGGTGTGTCGCCCGTGCGGGCAGGGAGGGTGAAGGTGGCGTTACGACAGCCGGGAGCCGAAACGGTGACGGTGTTGGCCCTGACGGTGGAGAGCAGGACGGTGTAGCGGCCTTGGGGGTCTGTGTGGTAGAGGGCGGGTGACTGGGTGCCGTGTTCGACGGCGATGGTGGCGTTGGCGGGCTTGCCGTCAGGCGTCAGTACGGTGCCGCGGAACAGGGTCATGCCTTCGGGGCGTGCGGAGCTGTAGAGCTCGAACATCAGCACGTCTTGCCCTCCCATGCGGTCGGGACCCGCGGTACGCCCGGCATAGTAGGCGTGGGTGCCCGCCGGGATGACGTTGAGGGCTATGTCGTCCTCCTCGGTGTTGAGGGGAAGCCCCAGGTTGATGGGCTTGGACTGCTCGGCATTGTCAAGGTCGGTGAAATAGAGGTCGTATCCGCCAAAGCCCTGCCATCCGTTGGAGGAGAAATAAAGGGTGTGGCCGTCGGCATGGATGAAGGGGCAGCGTTCGTTGCCCGGCGTGTTGACGGCGGAGCCCAGATTCTGCGCTTTGCCCCATGTGCCGTCGGCTTTGCGGTGGCAGCGCCAGATGTCGGTGCCGCCAAGGCCGCCCTTGCGGTTGGAGGCGAAATAGAGCCATTGGCCGTCGGCCGAGATGGAGGGTTGTGACTCCCAGCTGTCGGGGGCATTGACGTTGTCGCCCGCGTTGGCTATGGGCTGCCACCCGTTGCTGTCGGGGCGGGTGAAGTAGATGTCGCTGTTGTTGTAGCCGCGGAAACGGCGAATGACGGGGTAGTAGAGTTCGCGGTTGTCGGCGGTGAGGGTCACGCCACCTTCGGGGTCGCCCTGGTTGAAGGGGGCTTTAAGCAGGCGTGCGGGGCCAAAAAGCGTGTCGCGGCGGTCGGACTGGTAGAGCTGCAAGGGTTTCTGCTCCAGCTCGTGCGAATAGAACGATGTGCGAGAGGCTGTGGAGGTGGTGCGCAGCAGGTAGCAGTGAGCGCCGTCGTGGGTGATGAAGGGCATGGCTTCGTCCTCGGCGGTGGAGAGCCCTGGGACCACATGGGGGTCGAAAGGAGCACGGTTGCGGTAGGCTTCGGCCAGGAAGGTGGTCCAGTAGAGGTAGTTGGAGGCTTCCATATAGATGGCGTCGCTCTCGGGGGTACCGGCACTATTAGCCAACTCGAAGTAGCGCTTGAAGTCCTCTTCGGCAAGGTCGTACTCCTCATCGGTGTAGTGTATCAATCCCATATAATAATGCGCCACGGCATTGGGATAGTTGGGATTGAGCTTCAGTACCTTGGGGAAATAGCGTCGGATGCCCGCCACGTTGAAGTTGCGCTTGACGGCGTTGAGGCCGAGGTAGAAGTAGAGGTCGGGGTTTTCCGGGTAGCGCTCGGTGAGGGCAAGGAGCGCGACAGTGGAGGGACGGTAGCGGTGGGAGTTGTAGTCCTGCACGGCTCGTTCCAGCTTCGACATGTCGGGTTGGGACATCTTGTAGGTGAAGGGGCTCTGCCCCCATGCGGTAGGGGTGAGGCAGAGGAGGATGAGCAGGAGGAGGGGTGCAGGACGCATGGCGGGGTTTAGAGTTTTGTGGGGTCGATATGGAAGTTTACTTCCGGGCCGTTGCAGGGGGAGCCGCAGTGCAGGGCGCAGTCGGCGCAGAGGGTCAACTCGCCGTGGAGACGCTTCTTCACCATGTCCACCAGCGTGCAGCGCAGGGGCTCGAAGGCTATCTGTTGCAACACTTCGTCGCAGAAGGCGTAGAGGAGCAGGGTCTCTGCGGTGCGTTGGCTCACGCCACGCGAACGGATGTAGAAGAGTGCCTGCTGGTCCAGTTGGCCAATGGTGCTGCCGTGCGAGCACTTGACATCATCATTGTAGATTTCGAGGAAGGGCTTGGTGTTGATGGTGGCCTTGTCGGTAAGGAGGATGTTGTTGTTGGACTGGTAGGCTTCGGTTTTTGTGGCGCCTTCGCGCACCAGGACGTGGCCGTTGAAGGTGCCGCGTGCCGAGTCGTCCAATATGCCTTTGAAGAGCTCGCGGCTGTGGCAGTTGGGACAGGCGTGGTCCACAAAGATGTAGTTGTCCACCTGTTGCTCTTGGTCGTTGAGGAAAAGGCCGTGGGCCTGAACGTCGCAGTGCTCGCCCATCATGCGAATCTCGGTATGGTTGCGAATGTGGCCGCCGTTGAGCGTCACAGCTACCGAGCGCAGCGAGGAGCCGGTTTCCATCAGTGCGTAGGTGTGGTTCAGGAGCCCCGTGTGGTTGTTGAGGTTCTGCATCTTGTAGTACTGCACGTAGGCATCGCTGCCCACGTGTATCTCGGTCACGTTGTTGGCGAAGGCGTGGGCGTCGTCGTAGCTGTCGTCGCAATGCACAAGGGTTACGCTGCTGCCGCGTCCCACCACCACGAGGTTGCGCACTTGGAGGAAGAGGCCGTGGCCGGCGTTGATGACGGACTGTAGCTGCAAGGGGCGTTCCACCTGCACCCCGTCGGGCACATAGATGAAGAGCCCGTCGGTGTAGTGCTCAGTGTTGAGTTGCAGGTAGGGGTTTTGCTGCGGTGTGCAGTGGCCGAAATACTGCCTTACGAAGTCTGCACGATGGGCGCTGATGTCGCGGAGGCTGCCGTACACCACTCCGCGGCTGTCCACAGTCAGCTCTTGATGGCAGAGACCGTTCTCCACCACTAAGCGTAGGGCGTCGAGGTTGGGGATGTTGCAGCGGTACTCAGCGGTCTGCCGCTCGCCTTGTGGCAGTTGCAGCTGGTCCGTGAGGAGGGCGGAGAAGTCTACATTGCGCCACACCTCGTTTTTGCGGAGACGGGGTTGCAGGTCGCGGAATTCTTTCACTATCTTTTCCATAGGGCTCACTTTCCGCTTTCCAGTTCTTCTTTAATCCACTCGTAGCCTTTCTGCTCCAGCTCCAAAGCCAGTTCCTTGGGGCCGGTCTTCACGATGCGGCCCTCGTACAGTACGTGTACAAAGTCCGGCACAATGTAGTCCAGCAGACGCTGGTAGTGTGTGATGACTATTGTGGCGTTGTCCGGGCGGCGCAGCTTGTTCACACCGCTGGCCACAATGCGCAGGGCATCGATGTCGAGGCCGGAGTCCGTCTCGTCAAGGATGGCCAATGTGGGGTCTAGCATGGCCATTTGGAATATCTCGTTCTTTTTCTTCTCGCCGCCGCTGAAACCCTCGTTCACAGAGCGGTTGGCCAGCTTGGTGGTCATTTCCACCACCTGTTTCTTCTCCTCCATGAGCTTCAGGAATTCCGAGCCCGACAGCGGGTCGAGACCGCGGTATTTGCGTTGCTCGTTCACTGCTGTGCGCATAAAGTTGGTGATGCTTACACCCGGAATCTCCACGGGATACTGGAAGCCGAGGAAGATGCCCTCGCAGGCACGCACGTCCACCGGCATGTCAAGGATGTTCTTGCCCTTGTATATCACCTCGCCTTCGGTGACGGTGTACTTGCTATTGCCGGCTATCACGCCTGCCAGCGTGCTCTTGCCGTTGCCGTTGGGACCCATGATGGAATGCACCTCGCCGGCGTTGATTTCAAGGTTTACCCCTTTCAAAATTTCCCGCTCGCCAATCGAGGCGTGCAAATTGCGTATAGATAATAATGCCATATCGTGTGTTAAGTGTCTGATTATTCTATATTATGCTTTTAGGCAAACATTTTTGTTCAAACCGCAAAGATACATTTTTTTTGCCAAATAATCATTTTATTAACGCATAATCAATCTGCTTACCCGATTATTTATGGGTAACCAACTGCAAGTGCGAAGGGGTTGCCAACAGAATCAAGAACTATGGAGGACAGACTGTTAGATGCAGGGGAATGGCGTCAGTGGGGTGAAACACAATTGCCTATTCCAGCATGGCTCCACCTATCATTGTTGTTGAAGAGATTCAGCTATTTTAGTTGACAAGCTTGACTTTCAATCTTTCTTTGAATGAGGCGGGCAGGTAGGGGAACATCCAGCGACGTTGGCTGCGACGTTTCAGGCGGGCGATGATGCGGGGAATGAAAGGCATGTCCTTTGGGACGGGCTTCAGAAAACTTTGGGTGACAATCAGGTCGTTCATGCGCTTCACATCCTTGGCGGATACGCGCTCTTTGATGAACTTGGAAAGGTCCGTGTCGGTATATTCTGAAGCTAATTGCGTGAACAGGCTGAAAGCGTGTACCATCCCGATGCTTTTAAGGGTGGTGATGCATTCGTCGGGGTTTAGTGTCTCGCGGTTGGCGCGCAGGAACATGCCCCAGTCGATGACATTTCGCAGCGGTAATTTATTGCGCGCAGTGAGGTGGCTGACTGTGTGCATGAGCAGGTAGACCATATTTGTCATAGGGGGCAGGAAATGGTCCTCTGGCACATTGCGGAGCGATTGCATGATGTAAGCCTCGGCACGTCGCTGGCTGTCGTAGTTCAGATCCAGCAGCTGGCGGTGATTCTCAATGGTGACGCCGTCTATTTCCATTTCGGAATGTTTGCCCTTGGCCTTGGCCTCAGGGAAGCCCAAGAGGGCATTTCCGCGTTCGAAATTCCGCGGGAAGAGTATGTCTATGTCGCCGCAGGGACGCGAGTCGGGACGAGGGTAGAAACGGGCCAGGCTCATCCCTTTCAGCAGGACGTAGGGGAGCCCCTCGGCCTGTGCCTTGGCGTCTATCTGTTGCAGCACCTGTTTTTGGTGGGCATAGTGGTAGCGTGTCCGTTCGGCCGAGAGTGTCCAGCTCAGTGCAATGTCGCCTTGCGGCTTCAGGTGGTCGGGAAGCAGTTCTATGGCATCGTTGATGATGGTCACAATACCATGTTGTCTGGCCAGCCAGAACAACTTCTTCCAGTCCTCCTCGCTGAGAGGGGTGAGGTCTGCTGGCCGCTGGTTAAGCGAGCTCCGCAGCAGGATAAACATCTGGTCGGTTAGCGTAGACATGATGGGAAGAAACGGTTTTGGGGGTTATTCGTTCAGATGGACTTTCCAATTGCGGCCATTCTTGATGCAAGGCACTATGATGTCGTCGGCAATGCTGTCGGGGAAGAAAGCATTAGAAGTGACAAGATGGAGATTGACAAATGCTGTGGTGTCGCCCTCGCCGAGGGTGGAACCAGTGACTTCAAAAGTGTGAATCACCATGCCGATGCTGTCCAGATACTCAATTACCACGGGGCGGGCTTCTTCGGGGAGGTCGGTGTAGGTCATGGCTTTTTCAAAGTCATTGGCCTTGTTTGCTGTGTAGAAATCGGTCACAACCTTTTCAGGGCTGTTGCCGCATGAGGCCAAAAAGAGAGTGCAGGCCGCGGCCATTGCGATAACGTATTGCTTCATTTTTTGAGATTAGTTGTTGAGTTTATATTGTGTGTTCAGAATTTGCAAAAGTACGAAAAAAATCCTAATTAGATACTTTTTTTCTTCTATGTCAAATATTATTCTTAATTTTGCACGCTTTAATTGTTATGGGAGAATTATTACTTGGCATATTGTGCGGCATAGTCTTGTCGCTGTTTTTCAGTTTCGGACCTGCTTTTTTCTCGCAGATCCGGACCAGTATTCAGTATGGCTATCGCAAGTCATATCCTTTCGCATTTGGCGTCAGCGTGGGCGATATTATTATTGTCTTCTTGATGCTGACTGTGTTAAAAAATGTCAACCTATACGAGCTTCTCCACAATGTCTGGGTGGCATCCATTGGCGGAGCCGTGCTGGTGGTGATGGGCATCTACTTTCTCCGAAAAGAGGTGACCAGCCTTGAGGACGAGGAGAAGCACATCAAGTTCAAGAGCAAGGATGGAGACCCTCGGCGTCGCACCATTTTCATGCAAGGGTTCGTCATTAATATTGTTAACCCCCTTATTTGGATTTATTGGGTTTCGGTCATTGCCCTCCTTACCGGGGAGCTTAACTTAACAGTTCTTGAGCGTTACATCTTTTTCCTCGGAGTTTTGGGTTCCACGCTTGGGCTTGACATTTTGAAGTGTAAACTGGCCTCGCTCCTGCAGCAGATTATCACTGCCAAGACCCTCAACATCACCAACAAGATATGTGCCGTAGCGATGTTTATCTTTGCGGGCTACATGGTAATCTCCATGGCTCTCTATCAGTTCAACCCCAAAGTCCGTGCACATGAGCAGCAGAACGAGCCTCAGTCCACCCAAATGATTAAGAAGATTCACAATCTACAGAAGGCCGATAGCATCACCACCCTCTTCCACATGCCCCGCATCCATACCCATGGCCCCGCCAATACTCACCAAGACGAAAAGACATCCACAAAAACCGAATAGCATGAACCAGACTATCCACGATTTGATGACACGCCGCAGCGTACGGGCCTACTCGGACCGTATGCCTTCCAAAGCCGACATCGAAACCATCTGCCAAGCGGGACTCCATGCCGCCACAGGCATGGGCACTCAAAGCCCCATTATCCTTGCAGTGACCAGTAAAGAGCTGCGAGACAAACTCAGCCTTTTGAATGCCCAGGTGATGGGCACCGACACCGACCCTTTCTACGGGGCTCCCGTTGTCCTCACGGTTCTCGTCAATACCGACGTGGCTGTCACCCCTGTCGAGGATGGTAGCCTCATGCTGGGCAACATGCTGAATGCCGCCCATGCCTTGGGCCTTTCCTCCTGTTGGATCAACCGTGCCCGCGAGGTCTTTGCCTCCCCTGAGGGGAAGGCTATCCTCAAACAGCTGGGGGTCGAAGGCAACTATCTTGGTGTAGGTAACTGCATTGTGGGCTACCCCATCGGCCCCGAGCCGCAAGCCCGTCCACGCAAAGAAAACCGCCTCTTCTGGGCCGAATAGTCATACCGTTGTCATGATAAGAGAAGAAACCGTTTTTGGTCCCATTTTCAGCCGTCGTTTAGGCACCTCCTTAGGTGTCAACCTCCTGCCAGAGAAAGGCAAAATATGCAACTTTGATTGCATCTACTGCGAATGTGGATGGAACAAGGATGGCCGTTCCGACACCGTCCTCCCGACTGCTGCAAAGGTCCATCACGACCTTCAAAGCAAACTTGAAACCCTGCAACAGCAAGGCGTCAAGGTCGATTCCATCACCTTCTCCGGCGACGGTGAACCCACCCTCAATCCTGAGTTCCCTGCCATCATTGCCGACACCGTCGCCCTCCGTGACCAGTATGCGCCCACGGCCAAGGTCTCCGTCCTCTCCAATGCCACCCGCGTGCACTTGCCCGAAGTGTTTGAGGCCCTCACCAAGGTGGATAACCCCATAATGAAAATCGATGCTCCCACCAACGAGCTCGTTGCCCGCATCAACCAGCCCTCACCTGGCTACGACATCGCCCGTGTGGTAACAGCGCTCAAGCAGTTCAAGGGCAACTTTGTGTTGCAGACCTGCATGCTGCGCAGCAAAGAATATCAATTTGACTCCTCCAGTCCCGAAGTGCTGGATGGTTGGATGCAGATAGTCCGTGAGCTTCGCCCTCGGCAAATCATGGTCTACACGATCGACCGCGCCACACCGGCCCAGGACCTCGAACTCTTCACCCCCGAAGAGATGACCCGACTGGTGCAGCCCCTCATAGACGAAGGTTTCAATCTCCAAATCAAAGGTGCCCTCGCCCCCTGACGACAAGGGTCCGTTACCGCTGCCTAAATACAGGTTATTAAATCATTTTTTTTAGAAAAAACACTCATTTCAAAAAAAATGCGTATTTTTGCAACTCCAAAAAGTATGTAATAATGCTCTTTGGAAACGTATAATAAACAATCAATCAGAAGATTGAGTAGTAACAACAAACATAGGAGAACCAAGTTATAGCAGTACCAATTACCCCAGGCGCCCCCAACAATAACAACAGAGGACGCGGCAAAGGCCCTCAAAAGAAAGAGGCAGAACATCTGATCAACGAGCGCATCACCGACCCCATGGTCCGTGTGGTGGGCGAAGGTATGGAACCCACCATCATGAGCACCAAAGAGGCGCTGGTCAGAGCATACAACGAAGGTCTTGACTTGGTGATGATTTCCCCCAATGCCAATCCTCCTGTGTGCAGAATCATAGAGTACCAGAAGTATCTCTACGAGCAAAAGAAGAAAGACAAAGAGCGCAAAGCCAACTCCACCAAAGTGGTCATCAAAGAAATCCGTCTCAGCCCGCAGACCGACGACCACGACTTTGAGTTCAAACTCAACCACGCCAAGCGTTTCCTTAAAGAAGGCAATAAGGTGAAGGTCGATGTCTTCTTCCGCGGACGTTCCATCGTCTACAAAGAGCAGGGCGAAACCCAGCTCCTCAAGTTCGCAGAGGCCCTGATGGACTATGGCAAACCCGAGGCCATGCCCCGGCTCGAAGGCAAGCGCATGCTCATCATCATTGCGCCCAAGAAGCAGTAATCCAAGCGCTATCGCAACAATATAGTCTAACTTATTAAAAAACACAGTAAAGTAATGCCTAAAATGAAAACAAAAGCCGCTGCCAGAAAGCGCTTCACTTTCACCGGTACCGGCAAAATCAAGAGAAAGCATGCTTATCACAGTCACATCCTGACTAAGAAAGAGACCACGCAGAAACGTAACCTCGACCACACCGCACTGGTGAGCCGCGACGACGAAAAGCGCGTCAAAAGAATGCTTTTAGCTTAACACGGGTCCACAGCCTGGCCCTTGCGGTGCAGGTTCGTCCTGCCGCTGCCTCAGGCCTGGCGTCACCGACCCTTCACGGAGTTATTAACCATTATTTCGAGCACAAAAGAGCAGCCACGACTGCTGCCGCTGAAATGAAAAACAATTAAACAAAAATGCCAAGATCAGTAAACGCTGTAGCTTCAAGAGCTCGCAGAAAGAAAATCCTCAACCGTACCAAAGGTTATTGGGGTAGAGGTAAAAACGTATGGACCGTTGCCAAGAATAAATGGGAAAAAGGTCAAACCTACGCCTACCGCGACAGAAAGAACAAGAAAAGAGAGTTCCGCGCTCTGTGGATTAACCGTATCAATGCCGGTTGCCGCATCAACGGTATCTCCTATTCTGTATTTATGGGCGAATTGCACAAGAACAACATCGAACTGAACCGCAAAGTTCTCGCCGATCTGGCCATGAACAACCCTGAGGCTTTCACCGCTGTTGTCAAGATGGTAAAGAAATAACCAATAGAACTAAGTGAATAACCTTTAAAACTTTATGTCATGGGAAAAACTGAACTTATGCAATATGTAGAGGATTTGGTCGAGCGTAAAGACCTCCCCGAATTCAAGGCTGGCGATACCATCACTGTCCATTACAAAATCAAAGAAGGTAACAAAGAACGTATCCAGAACTTCCAGGGCGTTGTCCTGCAACGCAGAGGAAGCGGTTCCACTGAGACCTTTACTGTCCGTAAGATTACCAACGGTGTTGGTGTGGAGCGTGTGTTCCCCATCTGCAGCCCGTTCATCGAGCAAATCGACATCAACAAGCGTGGTGCCGTCCGCAGAGCAAGAATCTTCTATCTCCGCAATCTTACCGGTAAGAAAGCCCGTATTAAAGAGAAAAGACGTTAGTCTTCTCCCGCACCGATATGCTTGGATTAAAGAGGGCATCCCGCTTGCGGGAGCCCTCTTCTTCTTTTCCGGGCAGCTCTTTGGCCGCATCGCTATATCCCGTTCAACGCTCCTTCAATATTGAATCAATATAGAAGGAGCGTTGAACGAGGGGTGCGGGAGTGGGGTAGGACTGGCCGGATTGCAAGACATGGCCGAGGCACCAGTCTTTGGTGAAAGCGAAATTATATTTTGCCATGTCAAGAAAAAGGTGTATCTTTGCAAATTGCATTAAAGCGAAGCTAAATAAGTAACTTTTTATATATAAAGGAGAAACAAACAATGAAAGTAAATGTCAAAAACTTTGGTGAGGTGTCGGTGCCTGAGCAAAGCTCCATTATCGACATCATCAAGATGGTAAACCCGGAGGGTCTGAACAATTATTGTGCAGCCAGAATCAACAACGAATCCACGCTGATTGATCTCCGAACTACCGTCACTTCCGATTGCGACATTGAACTCTTAGATACGAGCAACAAGGAGTGCCTCTCCGTGCTGCGCCACACCACGGCCCACATCATGGCCGAGGCCGTGCAGAACATCTTCCCTGAGGCCAAAATCACCATCGGCCCTGCCACGGACAATGGTTTCTTTTACGACTTCGATTTCCGCCCCTTCACTCGCGAGGATCTCGATGCCATTGAGAAGGAGATGAAGTCCATCATCAAGAAGGCCACCCGTCTGGAGCGCAAGGAGGTGACTCGCAACGAGGCACTGCAGATAATGACCGAGCGCAAGGAGCCCTACAAGGTGGAACTGCTTGAGGCCATTCCTGAGGGTGAGACAATCACCATCTATCAGCAGAACAATTTCGTCGACCTCTGCCGCGGACCACACCTGCTCAACACGCGCCCCATCAAGGGCTTCAAACTGCTCTCGTCGTCCAGCACCTACTGGCGTGGAGACAAGAAGAACAAGTCCCTCAGCCGCATTCATGGCACAGCATTCTTCACTAAGGAGGAGCTGGAGGGTTATCTGCAATACCTGGAGGATATCAAGAATCACGACCACAACAAGATTGGCCGCGAACTGGAAATCTTCACCACGGTTGACGTCATCGGTCAGGGATTGCCTCTGTTGATGCCAAAGGGCACCAAGATTGTGCAGACCATGCAGCGCTGGATTGAAGACGAGGAGTCCCGTCGCGGATACATGCGCACCAAGACGCCGCTCATGTCCAAGAGCGATCTCTACAAGATGTCGGGTCACTGGGATCACTATCGCGACAAGATGTTCATCATGGGCGATCCCGACAGCGAGGACGAGGTATTGGCTATGCGCCCCATGACCTGCCCGTTCCAGTATTTTGTCTATAAGAACAGCCAGAAGTCATATCGCGACCTGCCTTGTCGCTATGGCGAGACTTCAACCCTCTTCCGCAAGGAGGATAGCGGCGAGATGCACGGCCTGACGCGCGTCCGCCAGTTCACCATCAGCGAAGGCCACCTCATTGTGCGCCCTGACCAGATGGTCGAGGAGTTCAAGGGTTGCATTGATTTAGCCCGCTATTGCCTCACCACCCTCGGTTTGGCCGACGACGTGACATGGCATCTCTCCAAGTGGGACCCCGAAGACACCGAGAAGTACATCGGCGACGCCGCCACATGGGAGCAGACCCAACAGCACATTCGCGACATTCTCAACGAGCTCAACATCCCGTTTGTGGAGGATGTCGGAGAGGCCGCTTTCTACGGTCCTAAGGTGGACATCAACGCCAAGAACGTCTATGGCAAGGAGGACACGATGATCACCATCCAGTGGGATGCATTGATTGCCGAGCGTTTCGACATGTATTTCATCGACAAGGATGGCAGCCGTCAGCGCCCCTATATCATTCACCGCACCAGTATGGGCTGCTACGAGCGCACGCTGGCATGGCTGATTGAGAAATATGAAGGAGCATTCCCCACTTGGCTGGCTCCCGAACAGGTGCGTGTTCTGCCTATCTCCGAGAAGTTCATGGACTATGCCGAGCAGGTGACCGCCGAATTGCAGCGCAACGGCATCGAGGCCACCCTCGACCGTCGCAGCGAGAAGATTGGCTACAAACTGCGCGAGGTCCGCATGCAGAAGATTCCTTACGCTCTGCTGATTGGCCAGAAGGAGCAGGACGAGAACTTGGTGGCCGTGTGGAACCGCAAGGACGGCGACCTGGGACAGTCCAAACTCGACACTTTCATCGACGCTCTCTGCAAGGAAATCCGCACCAAGAGCGTAGAACTGACCATCCGCAAAGAAGCTTAATCCCTGCCATTTGGCACACAATAAATTTGAAGGCAACAGTGCATTGCGCTGTTGCCTTTTTTCTTTTGAGTCTGAGTGGGAGGATTGCTTGGCCAGTCTCAAGAGAGTGGTCAGAAGATGTTCCAGGGCTCTATGCCCAGAATCTCGCTCATGATGTTTACGCAGCGAATCATGAAGAAGATGGCACCGGCTTCGTGGGCTGGCACCAAATCTGTGCTGCCATAGTTGGCGGTGTCTAATACCACGTGTTGAGCGCCATTGGCCAAGAGGAAATGATGGAGGTTTGAGGTGTTCTCCACAGGGACGGTGATGTCCTGCGTATTGTGGAAGAGGAGTATGTGCTCGTCCTTGCGGGGCAGCCATCCTTGGCAGAGGTTGTCTTGGTCCATGGCAGCCAGGTAGCGCTGCGCAGTACGTGTGGTGGTGTCGGTCATGGTGGGAGTGACGTATTCGGCAAAGGCCAGGCTCCCCACTTTGGCGTCAATCTCTTCGCGGGTATAGCGTTTGCTTAGAATCCATTCATCGATATTGCTCAGTACGGGTTCGCGGAACACTTCTTCGCGAGGGATACCGAGGTTGAAGTATTCGTTGTAGGAGAGGAGTACGCTGATTACGGTGCTGGGCATACCCGCTATGGTGGCATTGATGAATTGACGGTAAGTCTCATGGATGTCGTAGGGGCCTGCACCGGCAAAACTATAGTCGATGTGGATATCAGGATATTTCTCGTCGACAAGCCTTACCACGCCCATGGTGGTCTGTCCGCCTTGGGAGTATCCCATGTTGAACAACTTCTCCTCCCAACTGAAGCCCATCTCTTTGAGCAGTTTCTTGCCGGCAATCAGAGCATCGACACTGCTCTGGGCGTTGACACGTGAGATGCTGTAGGCTTGATGCTCTTTCTCTGTCACGCCAAAGCCGTAATAGTCCGGTGAGATGGCAATCATCCCGCTGGGCAGCATAAGTGTCTGTATGCTCAATTCGCCGCGTGAAGGGCATTGGTCAGCCCTGTAGATGGTGAAGTGGTTGTAAAGGATAAGGCCTCGTGCAGGGTTGTGGCGGGTCACGTCGTCGCTCATGGTGATGGTGGCCGAATGTGGCACACGTTTGCCGTGAGGGTCGGTAGACATATAGACGAAGTTGTAGGCGGTCATCTTCTGTGCCTCGTAGTGCACAGAGTCGGTGACATGGATTTCAGGCGTTGGGTCTACGGGGTTGTTTCGCTCCTCTTTCTGGCAGCTGGCCAATGCACAGCCAACAATCAGTAGGAGTACTGCGGTTCGGCATCGATTTGACATAATCGTATTTTTTTGAACACAAGTATACCTACAAGTTTTATTTGCTACACTTGAGCAAGGGAGCGTGTCTACTTCAGGAGGATCAGGTCTGCGAAGTCAGGTTTCTGACTTCTTTGCTTTGTTCAATCAATCTTGCGGCCAAAGATGGTGTAGCCGGCACCGATCATAAAGGTGTTGCCGCGTCCCACGGAGTAGGTGGCAGTGATGTACCAAGGGTTGGTGAGTTTGTAGGCGGCGCGCATCAGGAATCCGTTGCTTTCGAAATGGTCTGTGCCACGGTAGCCTATGCCTAACAGAATGGCGCTGTTGTTGGGGAATGAGAACATGACGGAGGGAGTGAAGGCGAAGCCAACGTCGCCGGAAGTGTTGAGTTCCACATAACCACCCACGGAGATGAGGTCGGTGACGGGGAACGTCATGTCGAGGCCGATGGCAAGCATGGCGCAGTTTTTACGCTCGTTGTTGGGATACCACAGTTTGCCCACACTGGCGTTGGCACCCATGAAGAATTTGCGCGCCACGTCGCCGCATTCGATTGTCCAGCGCACACGTCCGTCGTATCCGCGGGGTATGTAGCAATAGATGCTTTGCCATTTGTTGATCAGGTTGGTGCCGATTTCCTCGAAGGCGGCTTGCAACTTGTCGAAGTTTTGCAGGGAATAGAACTTGTCACCCGAAGCATTGTGGGACAGACTGCTCAGCACCCGCTCGAATTCAGTGTTGTTGCGGTCCACGTCGTTGCCGCGGATGGCAAGGACGTAGCTCTCGATGGGTGCTCCGCCAATCTTCTCCTTCAGAATGCGTTGGTTCACATGTTGGAAATAGCGGTGCTCTGTACCCTCGGCGGCTTTGCCGATTTTGGGGTCGAAGGAGTCGTTGTCATATCCGTCAGTGAAGGCAATGACGTAGTTGCCGTCGTATTTCTTGTCCTTGCTGACTTTCAGTCTGGAGACGTAGCTCTTGATGTTGTCCAAGCCTTTGTTGATGGCGTAGTAGAAGGCGGTGCGGTTGTTGAGTTGAAGGGTGTCTATGAACTGGAACATGTCCTTGCGGCTCTCTTTTGTCAGGGGGCGCAAATCAAAAGTGCGGGTGTTCCGCATCGAATTGAATCCAACGATGCCAATGTGCACGTTGCCATCGCTCGATTTGTCAATGATGACGTCAATGAATTGCTTGGCAGCGTTTTTAAGCTTCACGAAGTCCGCCTTGCCAATGGACGAGCTGCAATCAAGCACCAGCATGATGCTCATCACCTTTTGTTGTGAGAAGGCTGCTTGTGCGTCTTCCACCTCGCTGTCCACTTGCCAACGTCCGCTGTTGTTCTGCCAACGGTAGAACTTCATGCCGCAGTCGAAGCCCTGCGGGTGGGTGGTTGCGGCGTGGTCGAACACCAGTTGCACGCCCTTGTCGGTGTCGTGGCCATAGATGGTGTCGCTGTCCGTAAAACTGATGCCCTGGCTGCGGATATTGTAGAGTTTCCAGGGTTGTCCGGCTTTGTTGGGTGTGGCCAACTGGCCTTCAATGTAGAACTTAGCTTTGTCGGCTTGGGCAAATGCCGAAAGGGTGAGCAGCAGAGCGGCTGCCAGCAGAGTGAGATGTTTCTTCATTGTGTGCTTTCTTATTTTACTCAGCAATAACGAAGGTCTTTGCTTTTTATTGCATGGCTTTTGCAATTCTTCAAAATTGCCACCCGCCGCCCCGTGGTAGCATAGCGCCCGCCACCCGCCGCGACCCCTCCGTCACAGCTTCCAAGTGTAAAACCCGTGGCGGAGCGGACGTTGTGTCCGAGATGCAAATTATTTTTGCATTGCACAGCATAGATTCTAATTTATTTCGTATCTTTGCAACGGAAAATTGACCGATGCGCCACCATCCAAACGTATAATAACAAACAGATTATCCATGGGTTCAACAATCGTTACATTAACCACAGATTGGGGTTACAGTGACTTCTTTGCCGGCAGTGTGAAAGGCAAGCTACTCTCCTACATTCCCGGGGTGCAGGTGGTGGACATCACCCATGGCATCCTTCAATACCAGATTATCCGTGCCACCTTTGTGGTGAAGCAGTGCTGCTTCGACTTTCCGGCAGGGACCATACACATCATCGATGTCTGCTCCTCCCAGACCACGGAGCACCCTTTCGTGGTCGTGGAGTGCAACGGGCACTTCTTTATCTGCACTGACAACGGGCTGCCCGCAGCGGCCTTTGCCGGCAGGGACTACCGTGCCGTGGTCATCGACGGCATCCGTCTCGACACTGATTCGCAGAACTTTGCAGCCCGCGACCTCTTCTGCAAGGTTGCTGCCCTGTTGGCCCAAGGCACACCCCTCGAAGAGCTTGGTTTCCCCGCCGATGCGCTTTGCCCCTCCACGCCCATCATTACCACCGCTGCCGACAACTACATCAAGGTGCATGTGGCCTATGTCGACTCCTACGGCAACTGCTACCTCAACATCACTTTCGACGAGTTTGAGTCCTACCGTCAGGGACGCCGCTTCGAATTGCAGGTTCATGAATTACGCATCAGCAAGATTGTCCACTCATACGTCGAGTCTGACCCACGGTCCAACCCGCGCATCCCCTTGATGCTCACCCTCTCGTCCACGGGTCATTTAGAGTTGGCCATGGCCTATGCCAACGCCTCCCAGCTCTGCAATATGCAGCTGAACGATACTTTCATCATCAAATTCATGTAATCCCCCCCCCGCACAATTCCCCCGCTTGTGCCTGCATAAGGTGCGGGTTCGCTCTTTGTCACATCGATATTGTTCATCGGTAGGTCATTTATAGGTCGTCAGGAGGAAGAAATATTAGAGAAATATTAGAGAAGTGTTAGAGAAGGACTGGAGGAGGACTGGAGGAGGGCCGGAGGAGGACTGGAGGAGGGCCGGAGAAGGACTGGAGGAGGAGCGGCGGAAAAAGAAAAAGGCACCAGTCGCTGGCCGACGGTGCCCCGTAATGGGCGACAATCATAAAGCCGGCTTGGAGAGCCGACAGGGAGGTATGGGGTAGGCTTAAAGCCTATTCGCCGCTGTAGTTGGCCGCAATCATGGCCTGGATTTCAGGCGACTCGTATCCGCGCGAGGCGAGGAAGGTGACCAGCTTGGCGCGGCGTTTGGCGGTGGGTTCCGTGGGGGTGTAGGTCTCCCACTTGGTGCGTGCCACGTCGAGGAGGATGTTGCGGTATTCCTCGTCGGGAATCTCGGCCAAGGCTTCGGTGATGAATTTGGGTGGCACCTGTTTGGAGCGGAGCTGGTAGATGACTTTCAGCCGACCCCATTTCTGGTTGCGCAGCTTGGACGAGACATAAGCCCGTGCGTAGCGGCGTTCGTCGATGAATCCCTGGTCGATAAGGCGGTTGACAATCTTGGTCGATGAGTCGGGTGTGGCACCCCAGTCGCACAGCTTTTTCCTGACGGAAGTGCGGCATTGCTCTTCGTTGGCGCAGTAGCGTTCGGCCCTGGCTAACAGCGACATTTCTTCTTCTGACAAATTCTGAACCATAATGCAAAAGTACACTTTTTTTGGTTGCTGCCAAATTTTTTAACATTATTATTTATTAACAGGCGGTTAATAAAGTGCCGAATACCAATAAATAAGCGGATGTTTGCGGGAAACGGTACAGGGTGGGAAGTTGACATTTTTTCTTCACAATCAAAAAAAAATCGTATCTTTGCATACTCAAATTATTGTACCGCAGAATATGGCGAAAGGAAGAATTTTGTATATAAATCAAGGCGTTACGCCCTTTTCGGCTGAGACGGAGGCAACGGTGATGAACCGTTACTTGCCCCAGTATACGCAGGAGCTTGGACGCGAAATCAGGGTGTTTGTGCCGCGGTTTACGGACATCAATGAGCGGAAACACCAGCTGCATGAGGTCATCAGGCTTTCGGGCATGAACTTGATAGTGAATAATTGCGACCATCAGCTGATCATCAAGGTGGGTTCCATCCCTACAGCGCGGTTGCAGGTGTATTTTATCGACAACGAAGAGTATTTTGTGAAATACGGCGACACCTTCGACGAGAAGGGCGTGCTGCGTCCCACCAACGACGAGCGCATTCTCTTCTTCGGGCGCGGGGCGCTGGAGGCTGTGCGCAAACTGGCATGGCAGCCGCACCTGATTCACTTCTCGGGCTGGTTCAGCGGCATGGTGCCGTTCTATCTGCGCCGCATCAACAAGGAGAATGCTTTCTTTTCAGGCACCAAGACAGTGCTCTCGCTTGAGGCGGATACCTTCAAGGGCAGTTTTGCTGAGGACATGGAGCGCAAGATGCGCGCCGACGGGGCCACCGCCAAGGATCTTCGGCTGTACCAGAATCTGGACTACCCCACGCTGATGAAGGCTGCCATCACCTACGCCAACGGCATCGTCATCTCCTCGCCCAATGTGGACCCGGAGTTGGTGCAGTTTGTCAAGGAGAACAAGCGCCACGTGCTCGACTACAATCCTGACAGGACAGAGTTCTTTGCCAAAATCAACAAGATGTACGAGAGCCTGTGCGGCAGCGCCCTCAATAGTTGACCGCGGCAACGGATGGCCACAGAAACCGCACTGGAAAGGCGGCAGTCAACTAAAGCCAATTGAAACAGATTGTTTAATAGATTGATAGAAATATAATGTCACTTAAAAAACTTGTTTTCCCTTTGGGCGTGCTTTTTGCACTGCTGGCCCCGGTGGCCTGCACGGAGGATCCTACCGACCTGGGAGTAGATTTGCAAGACCCCTTCACGCTTTTTGACGGCACACGCGACACGGCTTACGTGGCGGCGTGCACCATCTTTGACGATTCGATGTGGACGGCGGACTATAACTTCTGCATCTTTGGCGACTATGCCGACCCGCTGTTTGGCAGCGCCCGTGCGGTGACCTACTCGCAGATTGCCGTGGCCGGAGCCAACGGTATCAACCTCAGCGACGAAGTGGTGATTGACTCAGTGGTGATGACGTTGGTGATTGACACGCTCTATCCCGCCGTGCCGGACTCGACTCCTGTCCACCTGCATATCACCATCAACCAGCTGGCCGAGCCGATGAAGGATTCGGGCTACAGGGTGTATTATGCTTCGGAGAGCTTGGAGGAGAGCGATGTGTGCTTCTTTGACGACGACGTGACCTTCTATTCCGACAGTCTGAACTTGCGCATGCGCGAGAGCATCTACCCAGTGCTGAAACAGAACTGCAGCACGGAAGACTTTTTGAAGATTGTGAAGGGCTTCAGCCTGAAGCTGGCAGAGGGGTCGAACCGTATGGTGACCGTGGACTTCTCGGCAAGCGAAACCCGACTGACGCTGTATTACCACACGGACAATGCAGACTCGATGCGTTACGTCTTCGTCATCAACGGCGAGACGGGCCACCACATGCATTTTACCCACAACTATGTGGGAACGGTGCTGGAGCCTATTGCTAACCATACAGCCGACTCGATTGACGGCCGTCAGCGGCTCTATCTGGAGCCTTTAGGGGGCACCCGCGTGCGCCTTAATATGCAGCCGTTCCTCAATGAATTCAGGAATGCCCACCCGTGGGCGGTGGTACACTATGCCGAGTTGCTGTTGCCGGTCAACAGCGTGGCCGACACACAACGGCCTGTCCGCATACTGGCCAACAAAAAGGAGGCCAACGGGGAGTCGACCATGGTGACGGACGTCAATGTGCTGCACAACCCCTACACCTATACAGGTTTTGACGGCCACTTTGACAAGAAGAACAACTATTACAGGCTTCGCGTTACGCGCCACCTGCAAGAGTTGTTGCGCACCGGAAAGGACTACGGCACTGAACTGTATATCGATGGACGCCGCTCCACGGCATTCCGCACTGTGCTGAACGGCACGGGCTCGGACAACCCTGTGCGAGTGGTGTTCGTCTATTCTGAAAAGAGCGACCTGTAAACCCTCGACAACTCAGCAGGATTATTGCTGAGACTACCCCTGCAATCGGCATCGGCAAACAATGAGAAAGTTATTGATACCCAAACACAATAAACAGAAAATACTGCTATGAAAAGAACATTCATCATCGCCTTTATGAGTCTCTGCGCATTGACGGCCTCGGCTCAAATCCATTACGAAGAGGCATACCGCACCCATCCCGACCAGCTGTACGTGTCAGGCACGTTGAATGACGACAGCGTACACATTGGCAACTGGACATGGTGGCACCCCAATGGAAAAGTGTTCCGCCAAGGGAAGTATGACAACCAAGGCCACAAGACCGGCACATGGCGTACCTTCTACAATGACGGGACGAAGCACGAGGAGATGGTGATGAGTGGCGACGGCATGAGCCGCACGTGGTACGCCAGTGGCAAGAAGCAGAGCGAGGTGAAGGTGGTAGACGGGCGCAAAGAGGGCATGTTTGTGTCGTGGTATGAGAACGGCCAGCAGAAGGACGAGGTGCCATACGTCGACGGTGTGCGCGAAGGCAAGACCCGCGAATGGCACGAGAACGGTCAGCTGAAGTTCGAAGGCACCTATGTGGACGACGAGCTTGAAGGCGCTGCCACTTGGTGGACGCCAACAGGCAAAAAGGACCAGGAAGGCCAGCTGGTGCACGGCGAACAGGAAGGCGAATGGGTCTTCTATTGGCGCACCAACGGCAATGTGGGCATCCGCGGCCACTACTCGAACGGCGAAGAGACGGGCGTGTGGACCTACTATTATGAGACGGGTGAGAGATGGCGCGAAGGAAAGTACAGTAAGGGCTACAAGCAAGGCTTGTGGACCACTTGGTACGAGAGCGGCAAGAAGTTGCATGAGGGTCAGTATGTGCAGGACAAGGAAGAGGGGGTGTGGACGGCTTGGTATGAGGACGGAAAGGTAGACTATACCGGTAGTTTCCACAACGGGAAGAAGGAAGGCCTGTGGCGTGGCGTGTACGACGACGGGAGCGTGCGCTATGAGATGAACTATCACGACGATTTGCAGCACGGCAGAACGGTGCGTTATCACCCCAACGGCAAGGTGGAGATTTCGGAGAACTACGTCAACGGTGAGCGCCACGGCAAGTATGAGCGTTACAACACCGCCGGTATCCCCGAGGAGACAGGCACCTTCGAACACGGCAAGAAGAACGGCAAATGGATCTGGTATGACAAATATGGCAAAGAGGGCGTAGTGGCCGAGTTTAAAGATGGGCAGATGACCTCGATGCAGGACAATACCGTCAAGAAGGAGCAGAAACGCTAAAGCAATGACTTTCGGAGCGAAGGAGAACGAGGCGAGGGTGTCATGGATGGACTGCAGACTGCTGCTGGGGTCGAAATCGCCCCGGCGACGCGAACTGCTGAGCCAGTTGGGATTGCCATGCCGCTTGGTGGACATTGACGTGGACGAGACCTTGAGCCACGCTGTGGAGGCTGACAGGGTGGCAGAGACCCTCTCACGCAAAAAGGCGGAGGCATATAGCGGCCTCTTGGCAGACGACGAGGTGCTGGTGACTGCCGACACGGTGGTTGTGCACGAGGCCGAGGTGCTGGGCAAACCGCACAGCCGCGAGCAGGCCTTGGACATGCTCGGGATGCTTTCGGGCCGGGTGCATCAGGTCTATACGGGGGTGACGTTGCGTGGAAGCGTAAGCCTTCGTTCTTTTACTGAGAAAACCGATGTGGTGTTCAGACCGCTGACAAAGGCGGAGATGGAATACTACGTGGATGTTTACAAGCCTTACGACAAGGCCGGAGCCTACGGCATACAGGAGTGGATAGGCATGGTGGGAATAGCGCGCATAGAGGGCTGTTTCTACAACGTGATGGGGCTGCCGGTAGCACGGCTATACAAAGAACTGGAGCGCCTGGTTCACGGACACGGCGCGTTGGTCGACGAGTAGGCGCAGAACACTGCGTAGCATGCGTTCGTCGATATTGGGTATCTTTTCCAACAACTGGTCTGCCCGTAAGGGCTGTTGGCTCAACAGAGCCAGTATCTGACTCCGCAGCGCGTCTTCGGAGACGGGTGCAGGTGAGCCTGTGTGGCAGTGGAGGCAATGGTCGCAGAGGCCGCAGGGGTGCTGTGACTGCTCGCCGAAGTACTGCAGGAGGGTTATGCTGCGGCATTCTTCACTATCAAGATAGTGGAGCATGGCTTCGAGACGCTGGGCGGCTTGCTGCTTAATGAGGTTGTATTTGCTCTCAGTAAGGGGCAGCCGGTCCACGTTGACTCGGGGAGCGGTGAAGATGATTTGTGGCTTGGGGGACTTGGCTTTGTACTGGATGATTTTGAGGGCATCCATGTGGTGGAGCATGTTGATGACTTGCTCCTCGTCAAGGAACAGCCGGCGAGCCAGGGCCCGCTCCGAGATGGGCATGAAGTCGGTAAAGAGCCCCCCATACATTCGCAGCATGAGGGTAAGAAGATTGGCATAACGGGCCTCCTGAGATACTTGGAAGCGGTAAACCTCGTCGCGGGAGATGGGCACAAGGACGCGCGATTCGGCATCGGTGCGGTCGGGTAGGGAGATAAGTCCTTCGCGTTCCAGGAAACGTGCGGCATTGAAGAACTCGACGACATTGAAGTTGTAGGTGGCGCAGAGGGCTTCGATGTCGAAGTCGAACTGGCAGTCCTCACCGGAGCCGATGGGGAGGCGGTAGTAGTTGCAGATGGCTTTGTAGACATTGGAGATGAAGAGAGGTGTGGGGTAGGTGGAGTCGAAGTTGCGGTGAAGGTTTTCGATGTCGTTGTTGTCGTAGAGCAGGACGGCGTAGGCTTTGTTGCCGTCGCGTCCGGCACGTCCGGCCTCTTGGAAATACGCCTCGACGGAGGAGGGAATGTCAAGATGGATGACAAAACGGACGTCGGGTTTGTCGATTCCCATGCCGAAGGCGTTGGTGGCCACAATGACTGGGGCGTCGCCTTTCATCCAACGGAGCTGAGCCATGTCGCGCTCCTTGGGGTCAAGGCCGGCATGGTAGTAAGCTGTCGGGATTCCACAACGGACAAGGTATTCCGCCACCTGTCGGGTGCGGCGACGGTTACGAACATAGATTATGCCGCTACCTCCAATGTGACGGGCAATGCGCAGCATTCGACCCTCTTTGTCGCTCTCATGAAAGGCCATATAGGCAAGGTTGGGGCGGTAGAAACTGGCTTGGAACAGCTGGCTGCCCGGACGGAAGAGGAGCTGATGCTGAATGTCGGTGACAACGGCTGGGGTGGCTGTGGCTGTGAGGGCAATGATGGGCGCCTGTTGGTGATAGATGCGGATGCGGGCGATGTCAAGGTAAGGTGGACGGAAGTCGTAGCCCCATTGGGAGATGCAGTGGGCTTCGTCCACGGCGATGAGGGAGACTTTCATGCGCCGGAAATGCTCTATGAAGACCCGCTGTTTGAGCCGCTCGGGCGAAACGTAGAGAATCTTGATTTTGTTGTTTATACAACGGTTGAAGATGATTTCCTGCTCAGTGGGCGTGAGGCCGGAGTAGATGCAGGAGGCTTTTATTCCGCGGTCGTGGAGTTGCTGCACCTGGTCCTTCATCAGCGAGACGAGAGGTGAAACCACTATGCAGAGACCGTCCAGCATTAGAGCTGGGATTTGATAGCAGATGGATTTTCCGCCCCCGGTGGGGAGCAGGACTAAAGTGTCGTGCCCCTGCAGGACAGATTGAATAATCTCTTCCTGCAGGGGACGAAAGGAGTTGAAGCCCCAGTATTTGTTTAGTATTTCAGTCGCTTTGATGCTATACGTGCCTTATGGGGTGAGTTGCTATCTGAGCAGGGTGATGGTGCCCTTCTGGGTGACGATGTCCTCGGTGCCGGGGCGGCGGTACTGGATGACGTATACATAGGCGCCCTGCGGGCACTTGATGCCGGAGGGGGTGGTGCCGTTCCACTTGAAGTGGAGGTCCTCGGAGGAGAAGACCTGTCGGCCCTGGCGGTCATAGATGAAGACGGAGAAGTTCTGCTGCTCGTTGGCGGTGAAGATGCTGAAGACATTGTTGTCAGGGCGCTCCGGGGTGAAGACGTTGGGGGCGTAGAAGGTGAACTGAGTGACGGGGAGTGCGAAGTTGAGGGTGTCGGAGCATTCAAGGTCGTTGTAGGCCACGAGGGTGACGTTGACCGAGTCAGCGGAGACCTCGCCGAAGTTGTGGCTGCAGGGGGAGACGGACTCGGTGAGGGGAGTGCCGTCATTGAAGTACCAGACGCGCCGGACGCTGTAGGGTGACACATCGGTGAGAGTCACGACGGGGTTGTCGGAGTCGACAAAGGAGGGGCTGAAGTCGACGGAGGCCTCAGGGATGGGATGGATGGTGATCTGCTCGGAGAGAGGGGCGGCGTTGCAGTCGTTGGTGCCGTGGCCGACGAGGGTGTAGACGGTGGTCTGCTTAGGGCTGACAGTGATGGAGGCTGGGCCGTGGCCGTCGGAGTCGAGGAGGTCGAAGAGGGCGGAGTCGGTGGGCTGGGCGGTCCAGGAGAAAGAGTAGGCCTTGTCGGCGGTGAGGGTGACGAAATCGCCCTCGCACATGTCATGGCGCGAGATGGAGAGAGTGGGATTGACGCGGTAGGCGTTGACGCTGTCCCATGCGACGCACTGTTTGGTGCTGATGACCTTCACGTAGTAGCGGCAGGTGTCGTCGTAAGGGAGGACCCGAAGGTTGTCGCCTTCGGCAATCTGGTTGTTGTCGCCGATGTGACGGTACCAGCGGTAGGTGCAGCCCTGGGTCTCGGTGGCCACGGTGATGTCGGTGTTCTGGCCGTTGCAGACGATGGTGTCGCCGGAGACGTGGAGCTCGGGATGCTGGAAGACCTCGATGTTGACGGAGTCCGTGGCGAAGCACCAGTTGGTGTCGTTGGCGTTGACGGAGTCGCGGGCGAAGAGGCCGTTGTAGGCCCGGAGCTTGACGGGGTTCTTGTAGAAGCCGTAGATGTGTCTGAGCTCGGTGTTGTTGCCGCTGTAGTTGCCGAGGAAGACCTCGTAGGGGACGGTGTCTGGGGCGGCGTTGGTGTCGTTGTAGATAATCCAGTCGCGGCGGACGGAGCCGGGAGTGACGTCGCGAAGGATGACGACCTCGGAGTCGCAGACCTCAAGAGCGGAGGCCTCGATGCGGGTGTCGGGAGGGCCGAGGACGAAGACGGTGTAGGTGCTGTCGCTGTAGCAGCCGTGGTCCTGCCTGTAGAAGGAGCGGCACTTGACCTGGTAGGTGCCGATGGTGTCGAACTGGTATGAGATGGAGTCGCCGACGATGGAGTCGGTCTGGGCGCCGTTTTGGAACCACCACTGTGTGGCCGGGATGTCGCAGCCGTCCTGGTTGTTGGGGACATAGCTGTTGTTGAGGAAGAGCACCTCGCGGTTGCAGTTCTTGAGGGTGTCGATGGCCATGAGGGGCTTGGTGTTGATGACGCGCGAATAAAGCTTGGAGACGAAGGGCTTGGCGGGGTCCATGGCGGAAGTCATGTCGCAGCGGAACACCATGTTGTTGGTGAGTTCGCCGGCGCCTTCACCCTCGGTGACCATGAAGTCCTCGGCGGTACAGGTGTAGGTGTTGTTGACGCTGCTGTTGGGGGTGAGCTGAGTGAATCCGATGGAGGGGTCGATGGAGGTGAGGGAGGAGATGAACTGGCCGTCCTGGTTGCACTTGTACCACACATAGTTGTCGAGGCCTCTGGGGGCTCGGAGCGTGTCGAGGACGTTGGAGTTACCTGCGGGGCAGCCGGAGGTGCCAATATCCATGGACTGGCAGTCGCCAGCAATATAGCAGTAGCCGTAGTGGCCAGAGGCACTGCAGTCGCCGATAAAGATTTCCAAGCGTATCTCTTCATACAGGTACTTGTTCAGGTTGACGGCAACCTTGTTCCAGTCGCGGTAGTAAATGGTGCCGCCGCTTCCGTTGTGTGAATGCCAACCGTCCACGCCGTTGGCGCAGGTGTAGCTGTTGATGGCGTAGCACAGGGTGTCGCTTGCCGGTACCCACTGGCCACTGGAGTTCTGCCGGCATACGCGGATGACGAATGCAGGGTCTTGGGTGACACCATGGCCTGGTGCCTGAACCACGATGCTGTAATAGATGAACAACAGAGCATTGTGTACGTTCACATCCATTGTATAGTACAAAGCCTCGGCATGTTTATCTTTTTGGCAGTTGCCAATACGGATGGATTTCGTGATTGTGTTATCCAACTGTGTGGGGCAGTAAGGCAGGGCATAGTTCACCAGCGGGTCTTTGCCCACATTGTTGCCCGTTCCGGGGCCTTCAGTGTTGGACATGATGCGGAACTCTTTGCTGGGGTCGAGACTGGCTCCGCAGTAGGAGGAGCCTCCATTGTCTGACGTGTTGGCCAACTGACTTGCAGGA
>ONJQ01000019.1 GCA_900318175.1 uncultured Bacteroidales bacterium
TTTTTTGTACTTGTTGTCAATAGGTCAAATTGCAGGATGGCCATTTCAAAAAAGTTTAGTACTTTTGCCGCGCAGTTTGAAGCATAGCGGAGCTCTGCTGGGGAGCAACTCCGTGAGGAATAGAACTGCTGTGAATGACGACAAGTCATATGTGGAGCGGCTGCCCGAGGAGGTGGCCGTTCCTGTTTTTATGCAAGGCCAAATGCCTTGAGGTCTTCATCAACGGTTGTAATGCCACCAATGCCGAAGTTTTCCACCAGCACCTTCGCCACATTAGGCGATAGGAATGCTGGCATTGTGGGACCCAGGTGTATGTTTTTGACACCAAGGCTCAGCAATGCCAACAAGACTATCACGGCTTTTTGCTCATACCAGGCTATATTGTAGACAATTGGCAGGTCGTTTACATCGGCTAATCCAAACACCTCTTTGAGTTTGAGGGCTATAAGGGCAAGCGAGTAGCTGTCGTTGCATTGGCCAGCATCTAGCACTCTGGGAATGCCGTTGATATCGCCAAGGTCGAGTTTGTTGTATTTGTATTTTGCACAACCTGCGGTCAGAATCACACAGTCCTTTGGCAGCCGTTGGGCAAAGTCGGTATAGTATTGGCGGCTCTTCATCCTTCCATCGCAACCGGCCATGACCACAAACTTGCGTATGGCACCATTCTTCACGGCCTCGACCACCTTGTCGGCCAAGGCAAACACTTGCTCGTGGGCAAATCCGCCAACAATGCTGCCTTGCTCAATGTCGGAGGGAGCGGCACACGTTTTGGCCAAAGCGATGATTTCGGAGAAATTTTTCTTGCCACTCTTGTCTGCAATGATGTGTTTCCAGCCGGGAAAACCTGTGCTGTTGGTGGTGAATACTCGATTGGCGTATGGGGCGTTTGCCGTCGGGGGCACAATGCAGTTGGTGGTGAACAGGATGGGGCCGTTGAACGAGGCAAATTCTTCCCGCTGTCGCCACCAAGCGTTGCCATAATTGCCTTTGAGGTGGCTGTATTTCTTCAGTTGAGGATAATAGTGTGCGGGCAGCATTTCGCTGTGGGTGTAGATGTCGATACCGGCATCTTTGCTCTGTTCGAGCAGCTGCTGAATATCGCTGAGGTCATGTCCGCTGACCAATATGCCGGGTCTTTTGCCCACGCCTATGTTCACCTCAGTGATTTCGGGGTTGCCAAAGGCTTTTGTGTTAGCCTTGTCGAGCAACGCCATGGCTTTCACTCCCCAATCGCCAGTCTTTAGAGCCATTGCGGTAAGTGTGTCTGGGTTCTGGCAAGTGGCCAGTTCGCCAAGAGTGCGGAGTATGTATTCGTTGTTGTCGCCGTCCACCTCTCCCAAGCGCGCGGCATGTTCCAGATAGGCAGCCATGCCCTTCAGGCCGTATAGGGTCAGCTCTTTCAGCGAGCGTATGTCCTCGTTGTCCTCAGCCAGCACTCCCACTTGCTTTGCCTTGCTTTCGTAGTCGCTTCGCCCTCCTTGCCACTCAAGCATGTCCATTTGCGGCAGCTCTATGCCTTTCGATGCGGTGCGTTCCTTCCACCAATTGCGCAACTCTAGGGCGTGGTCTATACGGCTGTAGATACTCTCACAGTCGAAATTGGCATTGGTTATAGTGCTGAAGAGGGCATCGTTCACAAAGGCGTGTATCCTTTGGCGGTTCTCGCAGTAGTGTCCTTTGGGGTAGGGCACGTGGTTTGCTATTACACCAAGCCCTTTCAGCAGATAGATTAGCAGGTCTTGTGCGTGTGCCGTTTCGGGGCTCTTACCACATACGCCGGATAGTTTGCATCCGGTGCCGCCGGCAGTTTCCTGACATTGGAAACAAAACATTTTCTCGTTCATATTTAGTGTTTTAATAATTATTGCTTTTCTTTTTTTTCGGCTGCAAAAATAGTATGCTTTTTTCTCTCCAGTGGTATCATTTGGTACCTTGAGGTAAATAAATGTGCTATTGTTGAAAAAAAATACTATCTTTGCATTTGGATAATGTATCTTTACGGCTGTGGAATATACTGAGTTAAAGACCATGCCACTCTTTGCAGAATGCAGCGAGTCGGACATAGAAGAATTGTTGAAGTCCCCCTATAAGCGCAAGTGCTATCATGCGGGCGACCTAGTGCTGCGAGGCGGTACGCCCTGCCTGTCGCTGATTCTGCTCACTTCGGGCAGTGCCGAAAGCCGCATGGTTGGTGCCGACGGTCGCGAGGTGGTCATCAAACGCATGTCGGCCCCCCACATCCTTGCCCCTGCCTTCCTCTTTGGCACTGAAGGCAATATTCCTGTCGATGTCACCATGCTCACCGAGGGCACTGTCTGGCTCATCAACCGCGAAGGTTTTCTTGCATTCATGACCTCCCATCCCAAGGTGCTTCGCCGTTTCCTCAGGCTGCTGTCTGACCGCAGCCAGTTTCTCAGCAGCAAGGTGCGCAGCTTTGCTGTCCAGAGTCTCCGCAGTCGTGTTTTGGATTATCTCGACGAGCATGGCTCTATCGGTGCCGTTGGCTCCACAGCCGAGGTGCTTGGCGTGCTCCGCCCTTCGCTTAGCCGCGTCCTTGCCGACCTTCAAGCCGAAGGCCTTATAATTCGCACCAAAGAGGGACTTGTAAAGAAATAGAGGTTTGTATTATATTGCAAGCTGAAATAGTAATTCGGATTATATGAAACATATTGAGATTATCAACGGGCCTAATCTAAACCTCACCGGCCGGCGGGAACCCTCCATCTATGGCCGCACCACTATGGAGGAAATGGTTAGGGGCCTCAAGCAGCAATTCCCTGATGTAGAGATAGGCTACTATCAGAGCAACGTCGAGGGCGAGCTCATCAACCGCCTCCATGCCGTTGGCTTCACCGCCGACGGCATTATCCTCAACGCTGGCGGCTACAGCCACACCAGTGTGGCCATCCACGATGCCATCGCCGCCATCACCACGCCGGTTGTCGAGGTGCACATCAGCAACATCTTCGCCCGCGAGGAATACCGCCGCCACTCGCTCCTCAGCGATGTGTGCAAGGGGGTGATATGCGGTCTCGGCTTGGAAGGCTACCGCTTTGCCGTTGAGGCGCTTCTCGGCAAGTAGGCCTTCTTTCCCCATTTTTTTTCGATTGGTGTGTAAGATTCGGCACCCTTTTGCGACTACAAGGCATGAACAGCGAAACAAAACAATTTGAATCCGACTATCTGCCTTTGCAGCCCGCCATGCAGCGCATGGCCGAGAGTCTGCTCCACGACGAGCAGGAAGCGGCCGACGTGGTGCAGGATTGTTTTGTCACCCTCTGGAACGACCGCAAAAAGCTGCGCCTTGTGGCCAACCGCGAGGCGTGGTGCATCATGCTGGTGAAGCGGCGTTGCATCGATGTGTTGCGCCGACGCCGTCCCACAGTGGATATTGATTCCGTGGTAAATCTTGCCGAAGAGCCTGTGGAGGATGATGGACGGCTGCAGTTGGCACTCCGTTTTATCAGCCGTCTGCCCGAGCGGCAGGCACAGGCCGTGCGACTGCGTCATTTCGACGATGCCGACACCCGGCAGATTGCCCAGACGATGAATGTCAGTGAGGGGAATGTGTATACCATCCTCTCACGTGCTTATAGTTCACTTAAACAAATGATATTGAGTTATGAAAAAGAATAACGATACCCCCACGCTTGAGCAGCTACTCGCCTCGGTGGAACATGCGGGGCGTGACGCCCGCCGCCAGCAGCAGCTGGCCGAGATGATAGAGCGGATGGCCGCCGAGGAGGCCTCGAAACGCCAGCGCAATGTCCGTCTTTGGACAGTGCGTTTTGCCGCCGCAGCCACGGTCACGCTATTTGTGGTAACCTTGGTATGGAAATTGGCCAATCCTTCGCCCTCGGCAGGGGTGCAGGTGGCGCAGGCTCCGGTTATCCGTAAAACAAAGTTGCCGGTGCCTACGATGGAGCCTTTGCGGCAGGCGGTAAAAGCTCCTGAAAGGCCGTTGAATGTTCCCGTTAGCAAGCCCCAGTTGACGGCTGCCATGCCCGTGGCAGAAGAACAACCTATTGTGGCAGAGGCGGCAGCGGTGGAGCCAGTGCCGGTTTTCCCCGTCATGGAGGAGGCCATAGCTGAAGCAGTCGTGCAGGAAGAACCCATGCCGACTGTTGAGGAGGAAGAGCCGGTCGTTACCGACATAGAGCCTGCGGTCATGGCACAATCCTCACCCACGCCGAAGCCTAAGCAGGAGCGCCGAGGTTTCTTCAGCCTGTTCCGTGCCGAACCCAGCCTGATGGACGGCACCATGTTAGCCTTTAATATCTTATAACCCCCCCCAAATAATCACATAGCATGAAACGCATAGCAATCATTTTCATCCTCCTCGGTATGACGTTCAGCGGGCAAGCCCAACAGAGCGACACCCTTCCCGACACCTGCCAGTCGCGCCCGTCAGATGTCTCCCTGACCCTCGGCATCTCGGCTGGAGCCTCGTTGCACTTTGGCAACAGACTCTCGCCATACTACAGCAAATACGGCTTCTTGCTGCAGCTTCCGCTCTTGATGCGCTGGGACATGTCCCCCCACTGGCAGCTGGGGACAGGCCTGCGCTACGATTTCACTTGGAATCCGCTCTACTACAACGTTGAGTTTTCCGGCACTTGGGATGACGGTGACGCCCGTGGGTTGCAGTTTATGCAAACACCCACCACCACCACCCAGAAGGCATTCACCTACATTAGCCATCTGGGTATCCCCTTCGAGTTGAAGTGGTATCCCATGGCGCAGAACAAAAAGGCGCTGAGCCTCTCGCTCGACCTCTTCGCCGGATATGCGGTGACGCGTTACATTGACATCAGCAACAATCCATCGCCGAGCATCCACGATAAAAATGCCAGTCACGACATCCTCCACTCTTCCGCCATCCAGCCCTGGAAAGTCGAAGTAGGGTTTACCCTCTCCACCGACCTTATCGGCCTGACCCACGGCGTGAGACTCTTCACCAACCTGCTGCCCACCTACAAGGACCCCACCACGGGAGAAAAGATTTACACCTCGGGCATCACCCTGTTCCTATAAGAATACTTATATAAATCACCTTGGAGAGGTGTGGCTATTAATAACACCGTACAAGACATAGGCGCAGTGCGGTGACTAAAAAAAGCAAGTGCGTCCCGAAAGGACGCGACTATGAAAAAAATGATTCCACTATAATAAAACAAGTAACTAATAATCAAAAACAATACCACAATGAAAAAACAATCTACCCACAGAAACCTGTCCACATGCTTTGCCCTGCTCTTCTTTGCGGCTATGACTCTTGTGGGTGCCACCACCGCCCATGCACAGGACACTGTCAATCCACTCATCGCCACCACAGGACCCAATGTGCTTGGCTCCGGCCACATTCAGTGGAACACCGCCCTGAAGTGGGACCATTTTAAGACCGCCTTCCAAGAAGACATCTATGGAGCCAATACTGACCTCCGCTTTGGCATAGGCAGTCGGGCAGAGCTCACGCTGGGCGTCAAGGCATACCATGACGACTTCAATTCCTATCAGGGTAATTCATATGATTACATCATCGGCACTGTAATAGACGACAGGCATCTCTTCGACGACAATACAGGCATCGCACCCTCGGTGGGTGCCCGGCTGCTGCTCTACGAAGGCAAGGCCTGGCTGCCAAAAGTGACTTTCTACACCTCCGTGGCACTGGCCACAATTACTGGTCGCCAATGGACTGCCGATGAGACGCTTGTCCAGCCCACTATCGGGCTGAGTTTCCGCAATAACCTGGGCAAAGGCTGGATGCTGGACTACACCCTTGATTTCTCTTGGAACAGGCATTTTCCGCGTCAAGACTATTACCCGGCAAGCCTTTCTGTCTTTGCCCGCTGGTTAGCCACCGACCGCTTGCTGCTCAGTGCCGGATTCAGCACACCTGGCTGGGCGGAAATCTTCAAGGGAGTCTTTGAAGTGCGCTATCTTGCCACACCCAATCTGCAGCTGACGTTGCAGGGCGGTTTGTCGGGCGGCTCCGGGATGGGATTCGTTAGATCTACAGTCGAGACCAATCTCCTTGCAGGCGTCGGCTGGATGATTAAGTAGCCGTATCCAGACGTCGCGAAGAGGTCGATAATATTATCTTCTACCCGTCAGAGTAGAAGATTTTTTTTGTCAATTCGATAATTTTTGTTATCTTTGCAGAGTGAATCCTTTTGGATTGACAACATTGTCGCAAATAATAACATTATTAACAACAAATAGTTATCACTATGAAAACAAAGATTATCCTTTTCGCTATGTTGTTGGCTTTTGTCGGCAATAGCGCAAATGCCCAAGTTTTCGACTTGGCAAGCAACAAAGATCGTCTTACTGTGGGTTTCGAACTCGGTAGTGCCGGAGTAAACACAGACTATGGTGGATTTGCCTGGGGTGTCAGCGCATCGCTGTATGGTGTATATCTCGATTTTCTGATTGCAGGACCGCAGCACCAGAATGACAAACATGTCAACAACACCCTTTGGCAGGACGACGAGGCCTTCACCATCAATGTAGGCTACCAGATCCCCGTTCTCCCATGGCTGCGCATAGCCCCTATTATTGGTTATTGCCAAACAAACTACGGTATCACCGATATGAGCACGGTGAACATTCATATTGACCCGAGCGCACGTCGCGGTAGCATCTATCACGACTACTATCCGCAGAAACGTTTCCACGACTTCAACTATGGTGCAGGACTCTTCCTCCAGCCCTTCAAGAGCGTTGAGATATATGGCGTGTACACCGCACGTTCAATCTATGGTGGCATCAGCCTGAACCTGACAGCCCTGGCCGACAAAAAGTAGGCAGAAGAGAAGTCGGAATGACTTTATTATCAGAGAGCTCCAGCCCCGCCGTCCCGGCGGGGCTTTCTTTTTCCGGCAGGGCTTTCTCTTTTAGTGTATTTCATTTTTTAGTCAATTCGAAAAAAAGTTGTAATTTTGCAAAGTCAAACGCCCCGAAGTCCGCAAGGGTAAGGGGTGGGTGACAGGACATATAAGAAAGACGTTGTAACGGCGTTTTATCTGCGGCTCATGAATCTCGCAAATTCAAATTTACTACCGCAATAACGCAATGTTCCACGTCCATGGTGTGTATATAGTAACTATACTGTATACGATACGCGTGGGCTTCGGCATTGCTTATTCTGTAGTAAGGGCAATGCGAGAGCCTCATGAGCGGGATAAGCAAAGTAGCAGATTCCCGCGCTTCTTTTTTTATATACCCTACAAACAAAACACAAAATTATTATGGCGTTCCGGGAATCAACGCCATTTTGAAGTTGCACCCGACACGGATTAGGGTTATAAGTATCATGTCAAAAAATGATAAACAATGGAGTTCTGCGACACCAGGACTATTAATAATCCTGTTGGATCAATCTGGTTCAATGCTGAATAACTATGAAGGAACAACACGAACAAAATTTGCCTCAACAGCGGTAAATAAGGTTATTGATAACATTATCCAGAAAAATTTCGACGGAGCAGCTCCAAAGAACAGATGTTTTATTTCTGTGATTGGTTATAATCAGGACGTTAAGGAATTGTGTTCTGGTTGGCTTAAAGATTTAGATGCAAATCCTTTACGTTATGAAACGCTTAAGAAGAAAACTCCAGATGGGGCTGGCGGCATTGTTGAAATGGAGGTTAACCAACCTGTATGGGTGGATCCTATTGATAAGGACGGAACAACAAATATGCTAGGCGCTTTTCAGTTGGCAAAAGACCTCGTGCAAAAATGGATAGCAGACCATTCTGATAGCCCGGCCCCTGTCATAATTAATATTTCGGATGGAGTACCTTACTATGATGGTAAAGACCCAAGAACTTGTATGGATGAGACTGTAAAACTTGTGAATGAAATCAAAAGTATTTCAAACACAGATGGAAATGTGTTGGTGTTCAATGCACAAATAGATACTACCAATGGTAAAGTTAAATTTCCATCTAATAGAGAAGAAGTACGACAACCAGAAGCACAATTCTTGTTCGACATTACTAGTGAAGTGCCTGAATCATACAAGGCTGCCGCTGCGAAGAACGAGTTGCCTACTAAGGAAGGTGCACGTGGATGTATCTTTGCTGCTGATGGTGTTGAACTGATCCAATTAATTGACTTTGGCTCTTCAAAAGGGCAAGGGGACATTAAATGAAATAATTGTCGGTTATGAAGATTCGTGCATTTATTACGCACAAGCAATCTGAACATTATGCAGACTGCCAAGACAGGTTTGCTGTTGGAAGTGACACAAATTCTGTTGCTGTCTCAGATGGTATGGGTTCAACATGGCAACAGAAAATATGGGCAGAGCTGTTGGTTGAGCGATATATTAAAGGGAATGATGACTGGAAACCCTCTGTTGACACGATTAAGCCATTGTGCAAAGAATGGAGGTTAAGGGTTGAAGATTCTATTCAACAATTGAAAAATGAGAATGCCCCAATTAATATTATCAATAGGAATGAAAGGTGTCTAATCGAAGGGCGTTCTGCAGGTGCCACATTCGTCGGAATACGTTTTTCCAAAAGCCAATGGAATGGTATTGTATTGGGTGACTCGTGCCTGATTGAATGGGATGGTGCAAGTGCCACATTCTACACTTCTCAATCGACAGATACTTTTGACAATTATCCCGATTACTTTGATAGTGATGAAACCAAATCAGGGAAGGGCATACCTATGCCAATTCAAGGAGAATTGACCGAAAAGAAATTATTGTTGCTTGTCTCTGACCCTTTTTCCAATTTCTTGTTGCAGAAAAGCAAAGTAGGAACTATAAAGGAATATATTAGTAATATTTTGGCAGTTGAGACACACGACAATTTTGAGACACTCGTCATGGATTGGAGAAGCGAAGGAATGCCTAATGATGATTCTACGATTATCATTATCGAATACGACAAAGAAGAAGATTTTAACATCATTCAAGAAGATAGCATTACGGAGTTAATCAACAAAGAAAGGGAAGCTTCAATAGCCGAAAATATACAAGAAGAAGCAATAGATATAAATCCATACCATGATGATACTGCAACGAATTGGAATAATGACAGGAATCAAACAATAAGAGATTTATTTCTTAGTGTGTTGACTCGCAAGGATAGAAAAAACAGAGGACTTAAAAATAGAATCGAGAGAATAGTTGACGAAGGCATTGACAAATTGTTAGAGTATTATTCTATCACAAAAAAGTAGCAGAAATGTCACTTCCCACAATTCCAGAATATAGTTCCTGTATCAATAACCCTATGTTGATACGTCCGGTTGTACTTAATGGCGGACACCCATTGACTAAGGGTACGCGCATAATGAAATATTCTGGAGGGTTTTGTGTCGTTTTTCCCTTTCAAACTGAGACGAGGAAATACGCTGTGCGTTGTTGGCATGCAGAATTGCCCGATGCCAAGACCCGTTGCAAACACATCTCTCAAGCATTGCGAAAAACCAAACTGCCATATTTCGCAGGTTTTGAATATTATGAAGATGGAATTGTTACGCCTCAAGGGATTCAACCCTTGGTCGTAATGGATTGGATCGAGGCAATGCCGTTGAAGAAATACCTTGCTGAACATATTTATGAGCCGGAAACACTAAACCAACTGGCATCTAACTTTATGGAAATGGTAAAGGCGTTGCATGGAAACCATTTCTCCCATGGTGACTTACAGCATGGAAACATTATGGTGAAACCTGACAAATCTCTTATGCTGGTGGATTATGATTCTATGTATGTGCCCGAATTGGAAGGTATGAAGGATGAAGTCAAAGGGTTGGTGGGATACCAGCACTTCTCACGGTGGACGAATGAGTATCTAACAGAAAAAGCAGACTATTTTTCTGAATTAGTTATTTACACTAGTTTAAGAGCGCTGGCTAAAAAGCCAAAACTATGGTATGATTTGAAAATGGAGGATACTGAAACCCTTTTGTTTTCAGGAGATGATTTAAGAATGGGAAACTCAGCACCCATATTCAAAGTATTAAAAAAAGATTCTGACTTGTTGCCTTTGGCCGACAATCTATGCAAATTTATCTCTACGCCGGGTTTGGATAATCTTGTTCCATTAGAAGAGGCGACACTCTCAATACGTGATAAAATAGCTGAAAAATGGAAAATCGGCAACGGCTACAAACCTGTTAATAAAAAGGGTAAAATTGTAGACCCATCTGAAATATCAAAAAAATGGATACAATGATAATACAACAAAGATGACCACAATACCTGACATTCGGACATCTATAGAGAATAAAAACAGTCTTGTTATAGACAAACATGCTCAACAAGGAACCTTCCTTCGGGATGCTAGAGGAAGACTGCTTGCTTATGCGGGTGGTTTTTCTGTTGTTTTTCCGTATTGTACAAATAATGGAGAAAAGTGGGCGTTCCGTTGCTGGCATGCGGATGTGAGTAATACGCAAAGGAGGTATGAAATCATATCCGAATCTATTCGGAATTCGGGATTACCTTTCCTTACAGATTTTATGTACGAACAGGAGGGTATTCTCATTGACGGAACAATATACCCGACAATAAGAATGAAATGGGTTGAAGGCCTACCCATCAAAGAGTATATTTGTAACAATAGAACATCAAGAGGCATTCTCAATAATTTGGCCGATGATTTTATGAGTATGACACGGGAAATGCATTTAAAGTCACTTTCCCATGGAGACCTTCAGCATGGAAACATCCTAGTCGATTCCAATAAGGCAATTCATCTTATTGATTACGATTCCTACTACTGTCCTGACTTGAAAGGTGAGCCTGATAATGTGACAGGAATACCCGACTATCAACACCCTTCAAGGATAATTAATGAAGTCGTTTCGGAGAAATTAGATTATTTTTCAGAGCTTATTATTTACTTGAGCATTAGAGCTATAGCGGAGCAGCCATCTTTGATTGACAAATATAAGATAAAAGACTCTGACAGACTGCTCTTCTCAAAAGAGGATTATTTAGATTTAGAACATTCAGAGATCTATAATGACATACACGCTTTGGGCGGTGATTTTAGAGAGATGTTAGATGTCCTGAAAGAATACTTGAGTTATCAAGACATTGATTCTCTGAAACCTTTTGAGACATTAATGATGGAGAGAAAAGTCATTTTCTCAGTATCATCGCCGAAGGCAGTTCGAAACACTCAGGAAGTAAAGTTGTCATGGTCGGTACCTTTCAATGCTTCTGTGTGTGTATCACGTGTTGGTGACAAAAAAAAGCTTAGTTGTGAGAAGTATGGGAAACTCAACTTCACATTGGGCAAAACAGAAACATTTAAGATTGAAATACATCCTAAAACAGGACCGAGCCTAGTGAAGCTGGCCAAAGTTGATGTATTTGATAAATGCACAATATCTTTTTCATCCGACAAACTATACGTATTTCCAAGAATACCGATAATACTGTCTTGGATAGTTACAGATGCTAAGAAAGTTTGGTTAGATGGAGAGGATGTTCCTTCAATTGGACAGAAAATTGTAGAACAGACAAAAAACACCACTTACGTTATTACAGCCGAAGACGAGTTTGGAAAGGAGGAAAGAAAACTTGAAATAGGGATGTTACCTATTCCACAGGTCAAATCAATTCTTGTTCCCATACCTGAAGTAACCAATAATCTATCAGTTTCAATATGCCAACCTAAGTATAATATCGGTGTGGAATTCCCAAATATTGATATTGGTATGATTACGGCAGAAACACCCAGAATAAAAACTTTTACAGAGATGGGTCTGGCAGCCGAAATCCACCTTCCAAAAGCAAACGGCAAATTGTCAGTAGCTATTGAACGAATAAACATAATAAAAAAGAACATAGAAAAATGGACAAAAAACAGCAAGAGAGTAACGAAACTATCAAATGGGGCGGACTTCTGAATGAGTTTTTATGGATATGCTCAGGAGTAAATAGAAAGATACTGCGTCAATGCCCTACTGATTATGCTAAATACGCTGGTATAGGTGGAACTATATTATTTACAGCACTTATGGCCATGCTATCTGGTGGCTATGCTATGTTTACTGTCTTTAAAAACCCTACAACGTCCATTGTGCTAGGTGTTTTTTGGGGATTGCTTATTTTCAATTTAGACCGCTTTATTGTAAACACAATGTATTCGGATGGTTTAGTCACTATTAGTTGGAGGGAATTCTATTCTGGACTACCTCGTATTATAATGGCTATCTTTCTTGGAATAGTCATTTCAACCCCGTTGGAGCTAAAAATATATGAAGATGGCATTGACAATGAAATTGAGGCAATGAAGCGAGAAGAATTGTCAACAAGATCTGCGCGGTTAGATGCGGAAATCGCAAAACTTGAAAATCGGCGAGAGGACATAGAGAACAATGATAATGTTTCCGCTGGTGTTGGTGGTTTCATTGCGAAAAATAGTGAACTAGGACAAAAGTTAACTCATCTTCAAGGACAGCAAAAGAGTTTAAATGACAAAATCAAGAATAAAGAAAGAGAATTAGAACGTTATTCTGATACAGAAACACCTAAAGAATACCAAAAATGTTCAAATGAAATCAGAACTCTGCGAAACCAACGCAATAAGATAACACATGATATTAAAAGCGTACAGTATAATTTGTCACTGAACAGTGACGAGTATTCTGGTGCATTGCGCGAAGCAGATAAACAAAAACAAACAGAAATAACTTCGATTAATGAGCGAATGGCTGAATTGCAGAAGTTGAGAGACAGCCAGAATGCCGAAGATGTAGTGAAATTGGACGAAGAGCTCACAGGTTTCCAAGGGAGAATGAGAGCATTTAACAGAATGAAAGCAAGTGAGCCCTCCACTCGGATAGCCGCGCTCTTCATAGCTTTGCTATTCATTATTATTGAAACTGCTCCAACGTTCTTCAAAATGATGATTGCATCTGGGCCATATGATGATGTCCTTAGGGCTGAAATGCACAATGTCCGTGTATTGTCTGACAAAAGGATTTCTGACGTGAATGATGAAGTCAATACAATGATACAGATTTCGTCGTCGAAGAACAAAGAACGTCTTCAGGCCGAAGTGACGGCTAACAGGGAGTTGATGGATAGAATAGCTAAAGCACAAGCTGAAATATTAGAAACAGCCATCGAGAAATGGAGGGCAGAAGAAATGGAGAAAGTAAATCAAGACCCTTCTAAATACATTGTTTCTAATTCGAATAAAGATGAAAATGCCCAAGCCAAGGGTTAGGGTTACTTCATTGGAAAAGGTATTCTGTTGCGTTTTGACTTCCTCGCCACAGAATCATATCCGATTCGGATCGTCAGCCAGTCCGCAGGGTGGTGGTTTGGTGATTATTTGATGAACTATTTGCCCCTTAAGTCCCCGACGGGGACGGTAGACCACAGGCAGGGGTGTAAACCCCTGCACATTGATAATGATTAAACGGAACCCCGAAGGGGTGACACACTATGCATTGTTGGCGTTCTGTCGCCCCTTCGGGGTTCTATTTATAGGAGCATGGTCATAAAGACAGGAACATAAAGTAAATCCTGCTCAGTGTAAATGTAAACCCAAACAGGCGAAAGAACCGAAAAGTGTAAACCGATACCGTGATGGTGTAAGCCGGATTAGGGATATGGCCTAAATATTGTAAACCAATTCAGTTTAACCGTCTAAATATTGTAAACCAATTCAGTTTAACCGTCCCAAATCTGTCAACCAATTCTAGGGAAAGTCAGGAAAAGTCAGGTTTGCAATTATGAAAAGTGGACACATGTTCATAAAAATGGAATAGTTGAACGTATTTTCGTTCATTTTTTTGTAGATAATACGTGATTATTCGTTCATTTTTTGTATATTTGCATTGTGAAAAAGTACAAGAAATATGTATAGAAATATTGTGAATCAATTGATTGAGTGGAAAAAATCAGAAGAGAGGAAGCCGCTTATTGTGCTTGGGGCTCGACAGGTCGGCAAAACATATAGTCTGCTTGACTTCGGGAAACAGAACTATAAGCATGTCGCATATATCAACTGTGATGAGAACGAGCAGGCAAAGAATCTCTTTGTGCAGGACTACAACATGGAGAGGGTTCTTTTTGCCATTGCTGCCATTGCGGGTGTGCCAGTTGTGCCGGGTGATCCCCTGAATATCATGTATGTGTTGCTGGCTCGTTGCTTGGCATCACGCTGCGGCACGGTGAGTCATTTCCTGTTGGGAAGGTCGATATGATAAGGATGTTTCCAATGTCGTTCACGGAATTTCTCATTGCACGAGGGAGGAATTTGATGGCAGAGCAATTGCAGAAAAAAAACTGGTACATGTTGACAGGTCTGCACCTGACACTCGTTCAAATGCTACGTGAGTACTATTTGGTCGGAGGAATGCCGGAAGTTGTAAAGACATTTTTGAAAACAAATGACCCAAATTCGGTAAGAAAAGTCCAAAATAAGATTCTGATTGCGTACCGTAATGACATTGCCAAACATACTACAGATGAAGAGTCGAAACGTATAGGAATAGTGTGGCGTTCTATGCCGTCACAGTTGTCAAAGGAAAACAAGAAGTTTATCTATGGAGTTGCCAAGAAAGGTGGCCGGGCAAAGGAGTTTGAGGTGGCAATACAATGGCTCATAGATGCGGGGCTCGTTATTAGAGTGGGTCGAGCGAGCAGTCCAACGATGCCATTGAAGGTGTATGAGGATCTATCAGCCTTCAAACTATATCTACTGGATGTAGGCCTGCTCGGAGCAATGGCAGAAGTTGACCCGGCCACCCTGATTCTTCCTAACGATATGAAAGAAGGTAAGGGCATGTTCACAGAAAATTATGTCTGTACTCATTTGGCAGCGAGTATTGAGCATTCCATTTTTTATTATAGCAAGGATAATAGTCCAATGGAGATTGATTTCATGATACAGCATGGAACTAATATAGTTCCTATCGAAGTAAAGGCAGAAGAAAATCTAAAATCAAAATCGTTGAGTGTGTTCCTCCAACAACATGAGAATATGCACGGTGTCCGCTTCTCGATGAGTCCGTACCGAGAGCAGGAGAGAATGACTAATGTACCCCTTTATGGGGCAGGAGTGTACTTTGCAAACGACTAACGGGGGTGGAGGTGCTGGTGTTGTTGTGTCGGGGAGTTCGGTTGTTCCTATCCAGACATGGTGACGGAGGACTATTTTGGTTCAATATTGAAATCCACAAATATTTATTGCTACATCCGTGGAATGAAATCCACAAAAGTTTAAACTTTTGTGGATTCTGTTTTTTGCGCATGTCAATAAAGATGAAGTGCTTATTAAAAAAGTCCCCGACGGGGACGGCAGACCACAGGCAGGGGTGTAAACCCCTGTACAAAATGGTTGTGATTAAACGGAACCCCGAAGGGGTGACATGCTATGCAAAGTTGGTAGTCTGTCGTCCTTTCGGGGCTTTGTTTGTCGCTTTGGCGAACGGGGGTTGCACCCCCGCCTGTATAAGGGTATAGAGTTGGATAGTTATTGTCGGAGGAGGCTGTCCACGGGCCAGTTCTGATACCAGAGCTCGCAGGCGCCGGTGGGGTTCTCTTCGAGGAAGACCCCCACGCTGCCGTTTTTCAGCAGGGTCATGGAGGAGTAGACTGAGGGACCATTGAAGAGCAGCACAGGGTCTTGCCAAGTGTTGCCTTCGTCGTAGCTGACGAAGATGCTCACGTCGCGACGTTCCATGGAGTTGGGTATGCTGTGCAGGAGAATGTTGCGGCTGTCGCCACGGTCGGTGGCAGCCAGACGGAGGATGTCGCCGTTGCAGGCGTTGGTCTTCATGCTCTCCCATCGTCCTTGGGTGCCCCAGGTCTTGCCGCCGTCGGAGGAGTGGTTGTAGCCACGTGCCCCGCTTTGGCGGACGCTGATAAGCACCCGGCCGTCGGTCAGTTCCATCAGTTTAGCTTCGTCCCCGCCGCTGTAGGCGCGGTCGGACACCTGCCACGTGTGGCCGTTGTCGTCGCTGTAGACCACAAAGTTGTCCAGTGTATTGCTGTTGCCCTTGCGGCACATGGCGGCGGCGAACATGATGCGGCCGGCATGCTCTCCGCGTGTCAGCCGGAGGCCGTTGCCCGAGCCAAAGAACGAAGCACGGTAGTTGCGGCAGACCGTATTGGTGGCCCGGCTTCCCCAAAGCTGTGCGGTGATGTTCTCGGGTGTAGACCATGTCTGCCCACCGTCGGTGCTGCGGCACACGTAGCTGCTGATGGGATCGGACTCGGACGAGGCGAAAAGACCGTTCCCTCCCACAAACACACACACCACGTCGCCATTCTCACACACCACCAGAGCCGCGTCGCCGAAGCCGTGCTTGCGGCCCGTACCCTCGGCAATGGTGACGGGCTCGCTCCATGTGCGGCCGTTGTCGGTGCTGCGGCGCGAGACGATGTCGATGTCCTCGGGGAGGTCGGTCTCGTTGTATTTGCGGCGGTCGCAGGTGATGAGGAGGGTGCCGTCGGGCAGGCAGCAGATAGCCGGAATGCGCCAGTTGGTACTGCCGTAGTCCCCCGGACGGAACAGGCATTGCTCGTAATACGTTATCGGCTCCACCACGGGCGGGTCGTCAGGGGTGGAGGGCGTCGGCTTATTGCATCCCCATGCAATAAGCGGGAGGAAAAGCAACAACAGGGATTTCTTCATGACTTGAAAATGATTGTGTATATTTAACTTGTCAATATGCCAGTCCGATTCAAGAATTAACGCATTAACGAATTCCAGAGTTCATCTACTCCTCCTCTTCGGGGCGGAAGCGGATGACGTCGATAAGGCGTACGCCGTCCAGCCATACGGCAATGCAGCCCACCACGCCTTCGCTGTCTCCCCAGTCCTCGATAGGCTGTAGGGTGACGTCGTTCACTATCTCGAAATATTCCGGCTCGAAGCGTAGGCTTTCGTCCAGGCCGTTCACCTCGTGGAATGTGCTCAGCGTGTCCATTACCCACAGCTTCACGCTCTCCACATCTTCATATTCCGACATCTCCACGGCTTGTACCAGCGTGGCATAGATGTTCGGGGCCACCTCGCGGGCCTCTTTGCTGAGGCGCATGTTGCGGCTGCTCAGGGCCAGACCGTCGTCGGCGCGGACGATGGGGCAGGGCACCAGCTCGATGGGGTATTTAATCTGCTCCAGCAGGTTGCGGATGATGGCAATCTGTTGGAAGTCCTTCTCGCCGAAGTAGGCGCGTGTAGGCTGTGCCAGGTCGAAGAGGCGGCGCACCACCACAGCCACACCGCTGAAGTGGCCGGGACGGCGCGGTCCCTCCATCACCTCCTCAAGGGGTCCGAAGTGATACACCGTGTTCACGGGTTCGGGATACATCTCTTCCACCGAAGGAACAAAGGCGATGTCTGCTCCCGCCTCGGCCAGCAGCTTGCAGTCCTGCTCCACCGTGCGGGGATACTTGGCCAAGTCCTCCTTGTTGTTGAATTGTATGGGGTTGACAAATACGCTCACCACCACCACGTCGTTCTCGGCTCTTGCCCGCCGAACCAGCGACAGGTGGCCCTCATGCAGGGCTCCCATGGTGGGTACCAGTCCTATGCTTTTGTGTGCTTCTTTAGCCTGATTGATGGCTGCGCTCAGGGCAGCCACTGTTGTTACAGTATTCATGATTGTTATTGTTTATTGTCGTCGGTAATTTCTTCGTATGGGGTAAATCCCTCCTCGTCGGTGTCGGTGTGGTCGTCGTGTTGCGGCATGTCCGACGGGTGGTATTTGGGTCGGCGCTCCACTCGGTTGGGGATTTCCAGCAGGTAGTTGATGGCCGTCAGCAGCAGGCTGAAGAGCAGCGCATTCCAAAATCCGTCTACATGGAACTTGGGCACCAGCCCTGCGGTCATAAGGATGATGAGTGCGTTGATGACCAGCAGAAACAGGCCCATACTCACTATCGTGAAAGGCAGAGTGAGGACGATTAGAATGGGGCGGATAAAGTTGTTGAGCAATGCGATTACCGCCGCCGTCAGTATGGCTGCCCCCACGGAGTCCACATGCACCCCTGGCAGCAGGTAGGCTGCCAGCACCGTGGCCAGCGCCATCACCACCACCTGTGTCACGAATCCCAAGGGTCCGCTGTAGAGGTGTTGGTTATTACCTATCGTTATTTTCATCTTTGTGGCTTTTTTGTGATTACAAATCCTCCAGCATGCTGTCCCCCTCGGGGGTGCCCTTGCCGCGACGCACTATCTCCACCTCGCCGCCCGCGCAGTTCAGCACCGTGCTCGGCACATCCTCGCCCAGGCCGCCGTCCACCACCATGTCCACTTGGTGGCTCCACGTCTCGTGTATCAGCTCGGGGTCGGTGAGGTATTCGGTCTCCACCTCCTCGCCCACGCGGCGCACCGAGGTGCCTATCAGCGGGCAGCCCACGGCCTCAACCACGGCTTGCAGTATGCTGTTGTTGGGTACGCGCACTCCGATGGTCTTGTTGGGATTCAAGTAATTGCGCGGCACATTGTTGTTGGCGTCCATAATAAACGTGTAGGGTCCCGGCAGACAGCCTTTCAGCAGGCCGAACAGCTCCTTGCTCATCGGCCTCACATACTCCGACACCATGCTGAGCGAATCGCACAGCATGCTGTACTTCGCCTTCTTCAGCGTAAACCCTTTCAGCTGTGCTATCGTCTCGACGGACCGTTTGAACTCCATGCTGCATGCAAAGGCATACAGCGTATCGGTGGGCAGTACCACGATGCCCCCTTGTTGCAGCAGGTCTGCCACCCGCCGCACCTCCCGTTGGTTGGGATTGTCAGTATAGATTTTCGTAATCATTTGAGCGTGCAAAATTACAAACTTTTTTGTATATAGTGATTTTTTATTTATACTAAACCCCCATTTTTCCCGTTTTAGTACCACTATGAAGAAGATTATTGCATCCCTACTGCTACTTTTCGCACTGGCCGCCACAGGTGCCGTCACTGCTCAAAATGTGAAGTTTAAGAACTATTTCACCGATGCCACCCTGCGCATCAACTACCTTCGTGTCGGCAACCGTCAGCACGACTCCATCTGTATGCGCTCCGTCGAGTGTATTCCCACCTGGGCAGGCTCGCTGACCCAACTTCTCGACCCCTTCGACAACGGCAACTACCGCATTGTGGTTCTCGATCCCGCCACCGAGCGCGAGCTTTACAGCCGTGGCTACAACACCCTTTTCCAGGAGTACCGCGACACTCCCCAAGGCGCAGACAGCATTGCCAGTTTCCAAGAGGTGGTGCGCCTCCCTTGGCCCAAGAAGCCCGTCGACATCTGCTTCCAACAGCGGGGCACCGACCAGAAAATGTACACCCAACTGCGCTACCGCTTCGACCCCGACTCGGCCCAAGCCCAGCTCCGCCGTCAGTCAAAGTTGCGGGAGGCAGTGGACCCCATCAAACTGCAATATAAGGGCAACCCCCACAAGAAGATTGATGTCGTCATAGTGCCTGAAGGCTACGGCCCCGCCGACAGCCTCAAGATGGTGCGCGACCTCCATTCATTCTGCGACTATCTGCTGGGGCAGGAGCCTTTTCGCAGCCGCGCGGCGGACTTTAACGTGTGGGGTGTGCCAAGCATGGGCGAGGCCACCGGCATCACTGACCCCGGCAAAAGCATCCGCGTCAACAGCCTTGTGGGCTCCTCCTACAACACCTTCGGCGCCGACCGCTATCTGATGACCATGCAACTCTTCCGTCTCCACGATGCCATCGGTTCCATCCCCTTCGACCACATCATTATCATGGCCAACAGCACCACCTACGGTGGCGGGGCCATCTACAATTTCTACGCCATGAGTTCACTCAACGAGATGGCCTACAAGGTCCTTCCACATGAGCTGGGACACTCCATAGGAGGCCTTGCTGACGAGTATGTGGACGAGGATCTCAGCTATGGCGACATCCACGCCCTTACCCAAGAGCCCGTCGAGCCCAATATCACCACCCTTGTCGACTTCTCCTCCAAATGGCAGGCCCTGCTCCCCGCGGGCACTCCCGTGCCCACCCCGGCTGACGAGAGCGTGCCCCGCACCGAGAACGGCCCCCTCGGCGTCTACGAAGGCGCGGGCTACCACGCCCACGGCATCTATCGACCAACAATGCGTTGCATGATGCGCGATTATGCCCCTTTCTGTCCCGTCTGTAGCCGTCGCCTCAATGCAATCTTCGACCTCTACACCCGCTAACCCCTACCTCCGTCGCCCTCCCTCCACTGCAGGTTCGCCATTTATAGGTCAGTTCTCTAACATTTCTCTAATATTTCTCCCAATATCATTGGATAAATGGTGCGTCCACAAACCGGGAAATGTGGGACAAGGAGCGAAGGAACAACGAACCTGCCACAGACCGCTGATTATAGAGTTTATTGTTAAGAAGTTATGTAGGGACAAAGATAGAACTATTCATAGAGCGGCGTATAGAGTATTCCACAATGCGAAGTGGTTAAAAAAAGTGGTAAGCATGGAAACAGAATTGGTGGAATGACCGCAAGATGGGTTTTTCTATGTCTTTGGAAATGCTTGAAATATAATATTGTTCACTTAAAAGTGAAAAAATATTTTGCCATATCAATTATATTTCATATCTTTGCATCTGAAAATAGATACATTCAATATGAGTAAGAAAACAACAATCCAGACAATTGGTCAGTCCGATAAAGTGGGGCTTTACTCAATTCTCTTTGACGGAAAAGAGGAAAATGAGTTTCGAGAGTTTTTACACAAGTTCAAGGACAATGCCACGCTTAACAAGGATTTCCAAGCCATTGTGAGAGCTATTGACAGGATTATAGCCAATGGAGCGTTGGAGAGATATTTTAGGACAGAAGGGAAAATGGCAGACAGGGTAGCAGCGTTGGCGATAGACAGCCAACGCCTACGGCTCTATTGCTTGCGTATGTCCGACCAAATACTGATAATGGGCAATGGTGGGGTAAAGAACACAAGAACCTATGAGGAGAGCAAGGAGTTATATGGCTACGTCATGGACTTGCAGAAATTTGACGAACTTCTTAAACAGGCTCAGAATGATGGCACAATTACAATTGAACAGACGGTGATTACAGGAATAGAACAAGCATATTTTGACCTATGATAGAGATTTATGATGACATACTGAAAGAGGAGTTGGCGAAAATTACGCCACTCGACAGAGCGACTTCGGCACTGACGGACGGGATTGCTGCGAAGATTGATGCCGTAATGAAGCAAAAAGGGATAACAAAGAGCCAATTGGCAAAGATGACGGGACACAGACCAAGCGAGGTTACAAAATGGCTTGGAGGAAACCACAACTTTACTTGTCGCACTATCGCACTGATTTCGTCAGCACTCGGGACGAACCTTGTAAAGATTCCACGCTAAAAATTATTTGGTGTGATTGAAATTAGCACAGCCATTGATTGAGTACACATAATATTATGGAGTATGTGTTAATTTTCATCTTCGGTTTGTGGTGGCTATGGATACCGCTACTGGTAGGGTTGTGGTCTCTTATCCATCGTATAAATGATTCCGTTGAAAATAGGGAAATAAGAAAAGCTGGCATTGAAATTGAAACAAAAAATGCTAAAAAACAAATAATTTCCAAGGAGGATGGATGGATTCAACAAATTAAATCTGATTATTATTCTTTGAGAACTGAAGCGTTCCTCATGCTACCGGGACTCGAAGATAGAATCACTAAAGACAAAAAGAAGAAAGACTATATTAATAGAGTCCTACCGGATAAGAAGAAAAAAAGTTCATATAAAAGGACAAATTGGTATGTCTATAAAAGATAAACTACAAGCATTCGGAGAGGAATTAATTGCTGACGCTAACAAGAAAAGCGAAGAACTCCATCGCTTAAAGAGAGAGGTGGACTATTTGATTGAGCAAGGTCGTAAAGAAATCACTGCTGAATCAAATAAACTTGATGCAGGGTTCAAATTACTTGCTAACGAAAAAGAACGCTTTGAAAAGTACAAAATAAAGACAGAAAAAGAGATTGAAGAGGAAAGAGAAAGTGCTGAAGCAAGAATTGATAGACATTTTGATGATGTTATAGGATACCTTGAAGAGTTGCATGAATATGGGAAACCTCCCCAAATTATAGATTCATATATTAATGCATGTTTTGTTCTGGACGAAAAACTAGCAAAGTATTATCTTAAAAAACAAAGGCCTAACCATAATACTGCTGAGGATATCCGAAATCTCCGAAAGGAAAATAAGGCATATTTGCAACGGATTAAGGAACTCGAATACTTGATTTCCGAACGATGGCCTGAGGATGTTGATACATCTGAAAAGAGGAATTTGAGTGTTTAGATAATGACGAAGACAGAGTAAAGGCATTTATTTCGCCAGCTGATTTTGGTTTATCCGAATCTGAGCGCAACCAAAAAGCATTAAATAGTTACCTCCGAAAAAGACACTCGAAATCTCATGTTGGAAAAATGTATGAAAGGTATATAGGTTATCTATACGAACGCGAAGGATATGAAGTAGAATATAGAGGTATTGAATTGGGGCTGATGGACGGCGGTATTGATTTGGTATGCAAAAGAAAAGGAGAAACCGTTGTAGTCCAATGCAAAAACTGGTCAGAGACAAAAACAATACATGAGAATTATATATGTCAGCTATATGGTGCATCAAGATTTTATGACAAGCTGCATACCAGAAGAGTAAATAAAAATGGAACTATCGTTGAAATAGAATGGAAAGCTAAGCCCGTATTTGTGACATCTACCAAATTAGATGAACAAGCAATCAAAGTAGCCAATGCATTAGGTATTACTGTAGATACAATCCCCTTTGACAAGACCTATCCTATCATCAAATGTAATATTAATAGTAACGGTGAGAGAATATACCACTTGCCGATAGACCAAATGTACGATAAAACCAAATTATACAAGGCTGGTGAATGTTGGGCTTTTACGGTAGAAGAAGCCGTAAATAAAGGTTTTAGGAGAGCAAGAAGGCATACTGACTGTAATTAATGACTAATTGAATAATTATCCAACAATTCAAAAAAAAATAGAGCAAGGCAAATGACAAAGAATTTTTTTGCAGCGGAACCGATATACCTAACTTTATCAGATATGCAAGGAACGCTCCTGTATAGGGAAGTGATTTGGAATATAATGAGGATGATTCTAATGAGCGAAGGGGATGGGGAGTGGGATTACATGGATGCAGAGAGTGCATTGAAAACATTGGACGAAATGCCAATTGAACAATTTGATAAACTGAAAGCTGTAGCAGAAATAGAATATGCATCACCAAGGTTTCAGGAGTACATGGAGCGGATACACCTTTACCCAGGGACTGCAAGTGCTCCAGAATTGCAGCCAGTGGAAGATATTGTGAGGGATGAGGACGATGAGATGTTGACAGAAGCAGAGGTGCATGAACGCCTAATGGAGGCATTGGACGAGTTTTCGTGGGAGATGTTTTGTCTGACACATCTTGAAAGTAGCAGAGAGATGGATTAATCGGAACCAATATACTGATGACAATAACCATCTTGATGGACCTATACATAATGCTGGATGGATCAAAGTTGTTTACACATATTACAATACGGACAGAAGAATAATTTGTGTGCAGCTAGAATAATTTGAGGTAAAGTAGTGGTTCTGCATCGTTTTTGAGAGTTAAAACCATCTGTCGGAAAGCCTATCAAGGTTCATCTTTGTTTCTCGTTTGTTACTCATTATGATTACAGATAGTACTAAATACTGAATAGCAACTCGTTATGCCAATTTTGCGTAGTCTGCCACAAGCGGGTTGTTGCGCAGAATACGCATGTGCGGAATTGCACTGTCGGTGTGAAGAAAAAAATGGGGGCGACAATAATAATCGGTAAGGTTTTGCGTTAATAGGTCTATATGCTGAAAAGGCTCTTTTATATTGTGCTGATTACGGCAACGTTGTTGCCGGGGATGCTCACGTCGTGCAGCAAGGAGGAACGCTATGGCGCCGAGTTGGGTGGTTTGGAACTGTCGTGCGACACGATGGCTTTCGACACTGTATTCACCCAAATGGGCACTACCACACGCCAGTTCAAGGTCTACAACCGTGGCGACGAGGCGGTGCGCTTGGAAAGGGTGACGCTGGCCGGAGGCTATGGGTCGCGTTTCCGCCTGAATGTGGATGGCGACACGGCCATGGTGGCCCGCAATGTGACTATTGCGGCGGGCGACAGCATCTTTGTCTTCGTGCGCGCCAACATCAAGCCCAACCTCAGCACCGAACCGTTCCTGATAGAGGATGCTGTGATTTTCAAGACCGAGGAAGCCGAGCGGCGATTGCCTTTGACGGCTTACGGGCGCAACGCCATCTACCATGTGCCCACGGACACGATACACTATGCCGACGGCACCCCGTTGATAGATTCCACTTTTGGACAACCCTATGCCTACAGCGTGATAGACTGCGAGAACTGGCGGCACGATTTGCCCCATGTGATTGTGGGCTACGCTGTAGTGGACTCGCGCCACACACTGCGTCTGCAAGCGGGCGACGAGCTTTACTTCCACAACAATGCCGTGCTGTGGGTGTATGACAGCGCTACCCTCAACGTGCAGGGCACGGAGGAAAGACCCGTACTCTTCACATCGGTGCGGCAGGACGGACGCTACAAAACGCTGCCTGGCCAGTGGGGATATGTATGGCTCTCGGTGGGAAGCAAAGACAACGTGATTGACCATGCGCGGATAGAGAACGCCTTTATTGGCTTGAGGATGGACAGCTGTGCAAGCGATCAGCCAACGCTAAGGGTGTCCAACACACAGGTCTCCAACCATGTGCTGGCAGGACTGCTGTGCCAGACGGCTACCGTTGTGGGGAGCAACCTGCTGGTCACCAACTGCGGCTCGGCGACCGTAGCCCTTCGCTATGGCGGCGACTACCGCTTTGACCACTGCACCTTTGCCGACTATTGGCGGTTGGGCACGCGGACTTTTGGGAGTTTCTTTGTCACCAACGCGCTGGACTATGGAAACACACGCTACATCTGGCCCATGCAGGTGTCACTGAAGGACTGCATCGTGTATGGCAGCCGTGCCGACGGCGAGATGTATGTGGACCTCGACAACCGCGTGGAGACATCGCTGCTGATAGACCACTGCTTGGTCCGTGGAGGGGAATGGGACGAGGACCCAAAGTTTGTCGACCCCACAGAGGGAGACTACCACTTGGAGGAAGACTCGCCCGCACTGGGGATAGGATACACCTATCCCGGGAATATGATTTCAACATTCAGGAATTCCCGCATCAACGCATTCTCACATTAAAACACATTCACTAAACAACACGATCAACAATGTACGAATATATATCAGGAAAGCTGGCCAGCATCACCCCCGCCAATGCAGTGATAGACTGTTGCGGTGTGGGCTACCTGCTTGACATCACGCTGAACACCTACAGCGCAATACAGGAAAGAGCAGAGGTGCGGCTGTGGGTGCACGAGGTGATACGCGAGGATGCCCACCTGCTCTATGGCTTCTTCACCCTGCAGGAGCGGAGCCTCTTCCGGCTGCTGTTGGGAGTGAACGGCGTGGGAGCCGCCACGGCACGGATGATGCTCTCCTCCCTCTCCGTCGAGGAGCTGACGCAAGCCATCGCCACCGGCGACGCGCGGACCGTGCAGCGCGTGAAAGGTGTGGGCGCCAAGACCGCAGGGCGCATCGTCCTCGAATTGCAGGACAAGGTGTCCGACACCGCCGGGCAGCGAACTTCTACGGGCATTAACACCGCCACCCACTCACCGGCCATCAGCGTGAAGAAGGACGAGACCGTCAGCGCATTAGTCATGCTTGGCTTTCCCAAACCCGCAGCCGAAAAAGTGGTCAATGCCTTGGACGGCAACCTGACCGTCGAGGAAATGATTAAAGAGGCACTGAAGAGATTGTAATCACAAAAGCACGCATTGAGAAAAACACTTCATAATACAAACCGCCACAGTGAGGGAGGCCTCAGGGCTCTCCTTCGGCTGTGTCTGCTGCTCCTGCTCTTTGGGGTGGGAGGGAGCCTCTGTGCCCAGACCCCTGACGGGGGCAGGACCACGGTGGTGGAGTATGATGCCGAAAGCGGTTCGTATGTGAAAGTGACGCGGGTGGGCGACATGGTCATAGAGCGTGAATACATGACCTTCGAAGAGTATCAGAACTACCAGATGGACCAGCTGATGAGGAAGTATTGGGACGAACGCTCAGCCGTGAGCGACACGGCCTCCGACGACGGCCTGCTGAGCCGCATACCCGGCTTCAGCGAAATCAGCAAGAAAGTCGACGGGCTGCTGGCCATCCCCAATATCTCCATCAACCCCTCCGGCAGTGCCGACCTCACCTTCCAGATAGTCAACAACTACCGCGACGACTACAATATCGACGCAAACCGCCGCAGTGTCACCACCTTCGACTTCGACGAGAACATCCAAGTCAACCTCAACGCAAAGATTGGAGACCTCTTCGACTTCGACATCAACTGGAACACCCAAGCCACCTTCGATTTCGAAAACAAGATAAAACTTAAATACGAAGGCAAGGAAGACGACATCCTGCAACTCTTCGAGGCCGCCAACATCTCCTTCCCCCTCAACACTACCCTCATCCACGGCAGCCAGGAACTGTTCGGCGTCCACACCAAGCTCAAGTTCGGCAAACTGACCGTCGACGCCGTCGTGTCGCAGAAAGAGACCAGCACCGAGAACATGCGCGTGCAAGGAGGCGCCTCCACGCAGGAATTCCAGATCCGCGCCGACGAGTATGAAGAAAACCGCCACTACTTTATCGCTCAGTACTTCTACAACAACTACAACAAAGCTATGTCCACCCTCCCCACGCCCAACACCAACATCAAGATTATCCGCATGGAAGTGTGGCGCACCAATGTGGGAGCCGCCGTGACCAACAACCGCAACATCCTTGCCCTCACCGACCTGGGCGAAGACCTCCCCTCCAACAGCCGCTTGATTGGAGGGCGCTCCGAGCGTCCCACCAACGGCAGCAACAACCTGCTTGAAATCCTCAACCCCGCGGCCATACGCAGCGTCGACAACATCACCACCCATATGCAGGCCGCCGGATTCACAGCCGGTGCCGACTACGAGAAAGTGGAAAGTGCCCGCCTGCTGAACAGCAACGAGTACACCTACAACGCCCAGCTCGGATTCATCACCCTCAACCAGCCCCTCAGTGCGGACCAAGTGCTGGCCGTCGCCTTCCAATACCAAGTCATTGGCGACACCACCGTCTACCAAGTGGGTGAACTCACCACCGACGGTGTCAACGACCCGCACACCCTTGTCGTCAAGCTGCTCAAAGGGGCGGGCACTGACACCCGCAGCCCTCTTTGGCGGCTGATGATGAAAAACGTCTACTTCCTGCGCAGCACCCAGATAGGGCGAGAAAACTTCCGCCTCAACATCCTCTACGAGAGCCGTGAGGGCGGCGTGGGCATAGGCTACTTCACCTCCGGCCCCAAAGAGGGCATCCCCCTCATCGAGCTCTTCGGCCTGGACCGCATGGACGCCTCGCAGAACTACTACTATGCCGATGGAGTCTTCGACTGGTTCGACAGTGCTGCCTTCAAGGGCGGTATCATCCAGGCCAGCACAGGCCGCATCTTCTTTCCCTATGTCGAACCCTTCGGGCGCGACCTGCGTCAGATTATCGACGACGATGAGTTTGCCTCGCAATACTGCTTCGACTCGCTGTACACCATGACCCGCACCCTCGCCCAGCAGTATGCCGACAAAAACAAATTCTACATCGAGGGCTATTTCTCCTCCACCGTCAGCGGTGAAATATCACTTGGCTACAGTGTCTCCCCCGGCTCCGTCACCGTCACCGCCGGAGGCGTTCCGCTCATTGAAAATGTCGACTACACCGTCGACTACACCATGGGCACCGTCCGCATCGTCAACGAAAGCATCCTCAGCAGTGGTACCCCCATCAGCGTCAGCAGCGAGAACAACTCCTTCAGCATGATGACCAAGACCATGGCTGGCGCTCACATCAACTACGAGATTGAACCCGACTTCAACGTCGGAGCCACCTTCATGAACCTCTATGAAAAACCCCTCACCCAGAAAAACAACTTCGGCGACGAGCCCACTTCCAACAGCATCTATGGCTTTGACCTCAGCTACCGCCATGATGCCCCCTTCATCACCAAAGCCATCGACTGGCTGCCCGGCATCGACACCAAGGCACCATCCACACTCACCCTCTCCGCCGAGTTTGCTCAATTCATCCCCGGCCTTGCCTCCACTGGCAGCAAAGAGGGCAGCGTCACCTATGTCGACGACTTTGAGGGAGCCAAGAGCAGCATCGACCTCAAAGGTGTCATGTTCTGGCACCTTGCCTCCACCCCGCAGGACTACCGCCTCTCGCTCCCCATGTTCCCCGAGTCCGCTCCCTCCACGGGCCTTGCCTACGGCTTCAATCGTGCCAAGCTCGCCTGGTACCGTATAGACAACCTCTTCTACAGCTCCGACAGCCCCCGCAACCTCACTGAGGACGACCGCTCCCACCCCTATGCCCGCCGCATAGCGGAACAGGAAGTTTTTCCCAACAAACAACTGGCCCAAGGCGAGCTCACCAACATCTACGAGCTCAACCTCGCCTACTACCCCTCAGAGCGTGGACCCTACAACTACGACGTTGAGCCCACCGCCTTCAGCTCCGGCCTTCAGGCCGACGGCACCCTTGCCGACCCCCGCACACGCTGGGGAGGCATCATGCGCCAGCTCGACTACACCGATTTCGAAACCCAGAACATCGAGACCATCGAATTCTGGCTCATGGACCCCTTCATCCTTAACCCCCAGCACACCGGCGGCAAACTCTACATCAACCTGGGCGACATCAGTGAGGACATACTCCGCGACGGCCGCAAAAGCTTTGAGAACGGACTGCCCACAGGCCCCCAAGTCACTGGTGTCGACACCACCATCTGGGGTCGCGTCCCCAACACGCAGCCCATCGTCAACGCCTTTTCCGGCGACGAGTCATCCCGCAAATACCAAGACGTAGGCTACGATGGCCTTGGCAGCACCCGTGAGCTCAACGATGAGCAAAGCTTCTTTACCCAGTACATCAACCAGGTGGCTTTGCTTCACGGCACCGACTCCCGCGCTTACCAGCTGGCAGTCAGCGACCCCTCCGCTGACGACTTCCACTACTATCGTGGCACCGACTACGACAACCTCGACCTCAAAATCAACGATCGCTACAAGTACTACAACAACCCCGAAGGCAACTCCACCGTCGATGCCGACAACCCCGAAAGCTACACCACTGCCGCCTCTATTTATCCAAACGTCGAGGATATCAACCGCGACAACACCCTCAGCGAGGGTGAGAACTACTACCAGTACGTCGTTGAACTCGACCCCACCAAGATGGTTATCGGCCAGAACCACATTGTCGACATTCAAGAGGCCGCCAACGTCATGCTCCCCAACGGCACCACCACCTCCTGCAAGTGGTACCAGTTCCGCATCCCCATACGCGAGTACAACCAGCTGGTAGGAAAGCTCAACGGCTTCCAGTCCATACGATTCATGCGTATGTTCCTCAACGATTTCGAAGAACCCATCATACTCCGTTTCGCCACCTTGGAACTTGTTTACGCCACGTGGCGCAAGTACACCGAGAACCTCCTCCAGCCCGGTGACTATCCCACCGGCACGGCGTCAGGCACTTCCTTCAGCATAGGAACCGTAAACATCGAAGAGAACGGAAGTCGCTACCCCGTTCCCTACGTCCTTCCCCCCGACATTGAGCGCGAAGAGTGGTACAGCACCTCCTCAGTGGCCATCAAGCTCAACGAGCAGGCCCTCGCTTTGGACATTTCCAACCTCGCCTCCGGCGATGCACGTGCCGTCTACCGCAGCACGCAGTACGACCTCCGCAACTACGGTAAGCTGAAGATGTTTGTCCATGCTGAGAAGAAAGACCTCACCGCACCGATAGACGATGAAGACCTCGTCCTCTTTGTCCGCCTCGGTAGCGACTACACCAACAACTACTACGAGTACGAAGTGCCTCTCAAGTTCACCGACTGGGGCGTAAGCCGCGACGACCCCTACGCCATCTGGCCGCGTGAGAACAACGTCGAGATAGACCTAAACAAACTCGTCGACATCAAGACCAACCGCAACCGTCTCATTCGACACGGTGACCTTGCCTACAGCAGCCAGCTCCTCTATAGCGAATATGCCGACGGACGTAAATACACCGTCCTCGGCGCTCCCAACCTCGGCAAGGTCAAGGTCATTATGATTGGAGTACGGAATCCTAAAAAAGAGCGGTTGGACGACGGTAACGACATGCTCCCCAAGTCCTGCATCGTGTGGCTCAACGAGCTGCGCCTTACCGACTTCAACAACCGTGGCGGATGGGCCGCCATGGCATTGGCCCGCACCAACCTGGCTGACCTCGGCAACCTCTCCCTCTATGGCTCCTACCGTACCTCCGGATTCGGCAACCTGGAAGAGAAGCCAACCTCCCTCGAACTGGTCAACACCCTGCAACTGCAAAGCACCCTCGATTTGGAACTCGGCAAATTCCTCCCTGAAAAATGGGGTGTCCACATCCCCTTCTATTTGGATTACAACAAACAGGTGGGTAGTCCAGAATACAATCCCTTGGATCCCGATGTACGCCTACGCGACGACTTGAAAACCTATTCCACCCAAGAGGAGCGCGACAGCGTGCGTGCCATTGCCCAAGAACGCCACACCACCACTAACATCACCCTCACCAACATCCGCAAGGACCGCACGGGTAAAGGAGCTCTGAAGCCTCACTTCTACGATATCGAGAATTTCACCTTCTCCTACGCCTATAGCCGTGAGCGCTCCTCGAATGACGAGCTGGACCATTATGACAAGGACCAGCACCGCGGAGGCTTCACCTATGCCTATACCCCAAAGGAGCCAGGCCTCTTTGCTCCATTTGCCAAGTCCACCTCCAAGTTCATCAACAGCAAGAACGGCAAATTCATTAAAGATTTTAACCTCTACTACAAACCCAAGAACTTCTCTTTCAGCACCGAGGTCTATCGCGACTACGAGGAGACCCTTTTGCGTAAGAAAGGGGCGGCGCTTGTAATAATGAAGCCTACCTACTATAAGCAATTCACCTGGCGGAGGGATTATGGTTTTCAGTGGGACATCAGCCGCAGCCTTCATATACAGTACAATGCCACAGCCAACGCGCGAATTGACGAGCCTGTGGGCCGTGCCGACACCCGCGAGAGCAGGGAGGCTATAAGGAACTCACTTAAGGAGGGAGGCACCATGCAGAACTATCAGCAGACAGTGAATGCCACATGGGAACTGCCCATCAGTAAGCTCCCATATCTCGACTTCCTGCGTGTTCCAGTCAGCTACAGGGCGACATATAACTTCCTGGGAACCACCCAGGCACTCTCCTCGATGGGTAGCACCCTCAATGGTGCAGGGCAGTTGCAAGCCTCCGTTTCCGGCTCTATGCAGACACTCTACAATCGTTTCCCCTTCATCAAAAATGCCTATAAGCAGAAACAGCCCAAACAGACCAAGGACCCCAAAAGAATGACCAAAAAGGAACGCGAACAGGCTGTCAGGGACTCCGTCGCAAGGGCAAAGAATCCCGACTCTGTGCGTCGTGCACAGGTGGCTGAGGCACTGACCGAGGTGGGCAATTTTGCCATCCGAATGGTTACAGGTTTGAAGAACTTCTCTGTACAATATAGCCGTAATACGGGTTCATTGCTGCCCGGATATATGGGTTCGGCGAGGATTCTCGGTATGGATCCGAGGAACGGGTGGATGCCTGGACCAGCCTTTGTGGTGGGCTACAATGACGGACTCGTAGAACGACTGCGGGAGAGCAGATTATTAAGTACAGACACACTGATGAACAGCCCACACCGCAACACCCTCACGCAGATGATGTCGCTACAAGTAACAGTTGAACCGATTCGCGACTTCCGCATAGAGATTACGGCGTCGCAAAACAACCAGTCGCGTGAAGAGTATTATTATAAGTTTATGAGCCAGCTTGACGATGTTGAAGGTCCGTTGAGCTACGTCATGACGGGTACCTATACCACATCCTGCTGGAGCATGGCAACTGCATTCGCCGACCCGGACAAACTGTATAAGCAGTTCATTTCAAGCAGAAGGGTGATTGCTGACCGTCTGGCAGCAGCCAATCCCGACGCCCGTTGTGACCAACTGATACAGGACACCATGAGTGGCGAATACTTCCCCTTTGGCTACGGTCCCAACCAGCAGACAGTGCTGCTGACCAGTTTTCTCTCCACCTATTTGGGTAAGGACGCTGCGGGTTATGGATTCTCACCCTTCATGGGTCTGCCGCTCCCCAACTGGTCCATCAATTACAATGGGCTGAACAAAGTGTCTTGGTTGAAGAAGTGGTTTACCAATATCTCCTTGTCCCACCGCTACTCTTCCACCTACAGCATCGGCAATTACTATACCGATGCGGCCATTTCTGGTCGAGAGGGCTACGACTATGGCAAAGAGACTGTGCTGAATGGAAGCGACGATTTTGTGGCTCCGATGAGCATGGAGTCAGTGCAGATTAGTGAGCAGTTCAATCCCCTCATCAGGCTTGCAGTGAGTATGACAAACAGTGTTCAGTTGAATCTGTCCGTGCAGCGCAACAGGACGCTGAGCTTAAGCTTCTCGAACAACCAGTTGACGGAAACGACCCGGCGCAGCATCACCTTCGGTGGTGGGTACCGCTTCAAGGATGTGGCTTTCGACGTGAAGGTGGGCGAGTCGGTGCAGCACCTGAAGAGCGACATCGTACTGCAACTGAACCTCTCATACAACAGCAACAAGACCCATATACGCAAAATCAACCAGGGGGTCAGCCAGGTGTCGTCCGGCAGCGAGGTTTGGATGGCCGAGCTCTCGGCGGAGTATGCTCTCTCCACCTCGCTGACCCTCCGGGCTTTCTTCCAGACAAACATCAACAACCCCTATATCCGCAACGCCTATCCCAACTCCACCACCAAGGGTGGGATAACCGTCAGATTCAGCTTCTAAAAATAACCGACCGATGAAGATTGACCGTTTTAAAGACTACGACCCCGAGGTTCGCGACCTGGTTCTCCGCTTTGAGAGGCAGGGCGCAGGCGGCCGCTCTTTCTTCGACGTGGACGAGCTGGAGGTGATAATGGATTACTATCTGGAGGTGTACGACGACGAGGGGCTTGAGGCGGCTGTGACCTTTGGCGAGGGGCTTTTCCCTGGCAGCGGTGCGGTACGCCTGCGCAGGGCTCACCTACTGAGCATCCGCGGCCACTTTGACGAGGCGCTGGCCCTGCTGAGGGAGCTTCAGCAGACGGAACCGGACAACACGGACGTGAGCTACGCCATGGGAGCAGTGTACGGCATGATGGGGCGGGCGCAGGAGGCAATAGACTGCTACCAGCGCGCCGCCAGGGACGGCTATGAGCTGGACGTGGTTTATGGGAACATCGGCGACGAGTATTACAACATGGGCCAGCTGGACAGGGCCGCCCACTATTACCACAAAGCGGTGGAGGTGAACCCCGAGGAGAGCCGTTCGCTCTACAACCTGGCTTGCACGGAGGCGGAGCGTGGCAACGGCGAGGCCGCTGCGGAGTTTTTCAAAAAACTGGTGGGGGACATGCCTTACAACAAGTGGGCTTGGTTTGGGCTGGGACTGGTCTACAGCCGGTTGGATCTGTACGAGCTGGGCGCCGATGCTTTTGAGTATGCACTGGCTATTGACAGCACCATTGTCGATGCCTATCTGGGGCTGGCGGACTGCTATGCCAACATGGGCAAGCGGGAGCGTGCGGTGCTGGCACTGCGCGACGGTTTGGATTATACCGACGACCGCCCTTACATCTTTTTCTGTATAGGGTCGCTGTACAAGGAGGCGGACAATTACCACACGGCAACGGTCTACTACCACGATGCGCTAAAGGAGGACCCCGCCTACGCTGCAGCCTGGCGTGAACTGGGTGTCTGCAGCCAGATGATGGGCTACAGCGAGGAGGCCGCCACCTATTACCGTCGGGCCATCGACCTCGACCCCGCAAGCGACGAGGCATGGCTGCGTTTGGCAGATTTGTATATGGGAGATGAGAGGTGGATGGATGCCACGCAGTTGTTGGAAGGCGGTTACACCGATGCTGCCGACCCGTTTGGTTTTGCGATGCGGCTGTGCTATTGCTACTACCGTCTTGGCAGGGGCGACCGCATGATGGATTTTCTACGCACGTCGAATATCGACGTTCTCCAGCTGTATGGCGATTTGCTTGCCGCGTGGCCGGCGCTTGCCGACGACGGGGCTTTGCTTGCTTTCGTGAAGGGCTTTGAAAATGAATAGAAAAACAATTGTTCAGATATTAATATTAAAAAAATGATTTTTATGAGAAAAGTGTTATTGATTATATTAATGATGGCCGCCTGCGCGGGCGCGACTGCACAGGCTCAAACTGAGCGTACGACGATTGCCGAACAGGTGAACGGTGACGACGGCTCGTCAACCGGCTTTGTGGCAGATGTGCTGACGTGGTACGATGCCCACATGAACTACACGACCGTTGGTCTGTTGATGGCATTGGAGAGTTCTTTCATCCCCTTCCCGTCGGAGGTGGTGGTGCCGCCAGCGGTGTATGTGGCGTGCAATCCCGAGTCACGCAGCGGCATGGTTGTCTGGATCATTGTGCTGATAGGAACTTTGGGTGCCTTGGTGGGCGCCTACATCAACTATTTCCTGTCGCGTTGGTTGGGGAGGCCTATTGTCTATGCTTTTGCCGAGTGCCGTCTGGGTCGGCTGCTGGGCCTCTCGAAGGAGAAGGTGCAGCGTGCGGAGACCTATTTCAACGACCATGGGAACCTCTCCACGCTGGTGGGGCGTTTGATTCCGGTCATCCGTCAGTTGATTTCCATCCCGGCGGGTCTTTCGAAAATGAATCTTGGCATGTTTACGCTCTTCACCTTTATAGGTGCGGGTGTGTGGAACACGCTGTTGGCGGTTTTGGGCTGGCTGGCATATCAGGCTGCTGACCCGTCGGTGATTGTGAAGTATAGCCACCAGCTCTCGATAGGCATTGTGGTGTTGCTGGCTGTGGTGGTGGTTATTGTGGTGTTGAGGGCGCTTCGCAGAAGAAAAGCAAAAAGCAATAAAGACTGACACTATATCACTTTGTAAAGATGGACGAGATAGACCAGAAGATCGAGTGGGCGCGACTGTTTATGCGCAAGGACAGGCCGCTTCCCAAACGGGGTTGCAGCTGGGCGTTTTTTATCTTCCTCGGGCTTTTGACTTTGGGTTTGATAGTGATGTATCTGCTGTATAAGAAATAATAATTGAAATAGGACTCACTCATTAACACATTCACACTTTAAAGATTCACACATTCAAAAATGGATTTTCCTATTCTCGACACTAAAGTTTATAACCGTCGGCTTGTCTACTTGGACAATGCCGCCACGACGCAGAAGCCGCGGCAAGTGATAGATGCCCTGACGGGCTATTACCTGACGCTGAACAGCAATATACACCGCGGGGCACACTATTTGGCAGCGGAGGCGACGGAGCGCTATGAGAAGGTGCGGGCGCAGGTCGGGCAGTTTATCAACGCACGCAGCCGTAGCGAGATTGTCTTCACGCGCGGCACCACAGAGAGCATCAATCTGGTAGCGTCGTCGTTTGGGCGGGCTTTCCTGCATGCGGGCGACGAGGTGATAGTCTCCGGCATGGAGCACCATTCCAACATAGTGCCGTGGCAGCTGGCGTGCGAGCTGGCAGGGGCAAGGCTGAGGGTGATACCCTTCAGCGACGAAGGAGTTCTGGACTTGGAGGCTTACGCCACGCTGTTCAACGAACACACAAAGATGGTTGCCTGCACGCATGTGTCGAACACGCTGGGGACCGTGAACCCCGTGCAGAAGGTTGTAGAGATGGCCCACAGCCATGGCGTTCCAGTGCTTATTGACGGGGCACAGGCTGTGGCTCACATGCCTGTGGATGTGCAGCAGATAGGGTGTGACTTCTACTGCTTTTCCGGCCATAAGATGTATGCTCCCATGGGTGTGGGAGTGATGTACGGACGCGAGGAGTTGCTGTCTCAGCTGCCGCCCTATCAGGGAGGCGGTGAGATGATTAAGGATGTGACGTTTGAAAAGACCACTTATAATGAACTTCCCTTCCGCTTTGAGGCGGGAACCCCGTCGGTGGGCGATGTGTTGGGGTTGGGTGCTGCAATAGATTTCATGCAGCAGGAGGGCGTTGAGAAGATTGGCCGCCATGAAGAGGAGCTGATGCACTACGCCACTGAAAGGTTGTTGGCGATACCTGGTATACGCCTGTTCGGCACGGCACCCCACAAGGCGGGAGTGATTTCATTCCTGCTGGGCGATGCTCACCCCTACGATGTGGGTACGCTGTTAGACAAGTTGGGCGTGGCTGTCCGCACGGGTCACCACTGCACGCAGCCCATCATGGACCGCTACGGCATCCCCGGCACGGTGCGCGCCAGTTTTGCCTGCTACACCACGCGCAAGGATGTCGACGCCTTGGTCGATGCCCTGAACCGCATAGCTCCGATGCTGTTGTAGGAATGCAGCATCCGCATGGAAAGTGAAAAATGAACAGATTCACGAATAAACACATTCAATAATATGCTGAGAACGCTACATGTCGAAAACTATGCATTGATACGCGAGACTGACATCTCGCTGGCCGATGGCTTTGTGGTCATCACTGGCGAGACGGGAGCGGGCAAGTCCATCCTGTTGGGTGCCTTGGGTCTGCTGGTAGGTCAGCGTGCTGACACGCAGGTGCTGGCCGACAAGGAGCGCAGGTGCGTGGTGGAGGCTACGTTCGATATTGCCGACCTTGGGTTGGAACCTCTCTTTGCCCGCTATGATGCCGACTATGACGACACACTGATACTGCGTCGCGAGATCCTCCCTTCGGCCAAGAGCCGCGCTTTTGTCAACGATTCCCCAGCCAGTCTGCAGTTCCTCAAAGAGCTGGGCTCTCATATTCTGGACATCCACTCCCAATACCAGACCCTCACGCTCACCGAGAGCACATTCCAGACGCAGTTGCTGGACACCTTCGCCACAGCCTCGCCGTTGGAAGAGTACCGACAATTGTACCGCTCGTATTCGTCGCTGAAACGGGAGCTGGAGCAGCTCACCGCCCGCGACATGGAGAATAACAAGGTGCGCGACTACAACCTTTTCTTGTTCGACGAGCTGAACGCGGCCCGTCTGCAAGAGGAGGAGCAGCAGGAGCTGGAGGAGGAGGCCCGTTTGTTGGAGCACGCGGAGGGCATCAAAGAGGCTCTGGGCACCGTGGCAGCCCTATGCGACGGGCAGGATGGCGACGGGGCCATTGCTCGGCTGTCGGCCTCACGCTCGGCGTTGTCCCATGTAGCTTCCTTCCATGAGGGCATAGAATCGCTCTACCAGCGGCTGGATTCCTGCCTCATTGAGATGCAGGACATCCTGTCCGAGGTGGCCTCGCTCGACGACAAGATACAATACTCCTCCGAACGCCAGGCCGCAGTGGCCGAACGGCTGGACCTTATCTACCGCTTGCAAAAGAAACATGGGGTGGACACCGTGGCTGCTCTGCTGGAGATACAGGCTCGTTTAGGCGAACAGCTAAAGGATGCCGAGAACCTCGACGACATGATCCGCGACAAGATGGAGCAGGTCGACAAGGTCTTTGCCCAGATGCAGCAAGCTGCCGACCGCCTTACCCAGAGCCGACAGGCTGCCGCCACACTCCTCGAAAGCCAGTTGCTCCCCGTGCTTGCCAAGCTCGGCATGGCCTCGGCCCGCATAGTGGCCGACGTATCTCCCGCAGCCGACTATGGCCCCATGGGCCACGACAATGTGCGTCTGCTTTTCAACGCCAACCAGGGAGGAACTCCGCGCCCTGTGGCCGACGTGGCCTCTGGCGGTGAGCTGTCGCGCCTCATGCTTGCCATCAAGTCAGTGGTGACGCAGCGCAGCCTTCTGCCCACCATTATCTTCGACGAGATTGACAGCGGCGTGTCCGGCGACATCTCCGTCGCCGTGGGCGAGATTATGCGCCGCATGGCGGACCACATGCAAGTCATAGCCATCTCGCACCTGCCCCAGATTGCCGCCAAGGCCTCGCAGCACCTCAAGGTAGCCAAGGCTCTTGAAGGCGAGAGCACCATCTCCCGCATCCGCCAGCTTTCGGCGGACGAACGCGTGACCGAGATTGCCATCATGCTCTCCTCCAATCCCCCCACAACTGCCGCCCTCCAGACCGCGCGGGAGTTGATGCAGACAACCTAAGTTTATTATTAATCAATACAGGTATTAACACATAAACGAAAAACAAACATGCTCATGCCTACCATACGCGCTTTCCTCCTTTTTGTCATGGTCCTCTGCAACATGACGGCTTCGGCCCAGTCGTTGCAGCCACCTAAGCTCGACAATCCGCTTCATCTGGACCCTGCGCCTTCCGGCACCTTTGCCGAGATACGCACCAACCATTTCCACAGTGGTATCGACCTCCGTATTGGGGGAGACGACGGTGTGGGCACTCCCGTCTATGCTCCGGCTGACGGCTATGTGTCGCGCCTCCGCATCTCCGCCTACGACGGGGGCAAGATGCTCTACATCAACCATGCCGGCAATATCACCACCGTCTATTTGCACCTTGACGGCTACCATGGGGCCATTGCCGCCTACGTGCGCCGTCTGCAGGCAGCTGGACAATGCTATGCGTTGGACACTATTGTGGAGGAGGGACAGCTCCCCATCAAGCGGGGGCAACTGATTGCCTATGCGGGCAACAGTGGCATGAGTGGCGGTCCACACCTCCACTACGAGGTGCGCAACACCCGCACCCAACAGAGCCTCAATCCACTCAACTACGGCCTCACGCTGGTTGATGTGCAGCCGCCCGCAATTAAAGGCATCCGCCTTCTGCCCGCCGACAAGAAGAGTCGCATCAACAGTGGCAAAGTCCCCTATCAGGTGGATCTAAGCCAAATGTCTGGCCGCTTGGGCACGGCTGTCAATCCCATTACAGTCCTCGGCCGTTTCTACATAGGGGTTTACGCCTCCGACCAGTCCGAAGGCTCCACACAGAACAACGGCTACGAGCGCATAGACATCTGGGTTGACGGGCGCCCTTTTTTCCAGTACAAGATGGATGTCATCACCTATTCCAACACCCGTGCCATCAACGCCCAGCTCGACTATGAACACTACCTCGCCACCCGCCGTCCCTATATCCTCACCCGCCGTTTGGAGGGTGACCCTGTGCGTCCGGCTCGCACTTTTGGCGACGGCAGCGTAGGCTTCATTGCCACCGACACCTCCCTGCACCGCATCACGGTTTCCGTCTCCGACTTCAATGGCAACCGCACTACCCGCTCCTTCTATGTGCGCAACAGTTTGGAGACGCTGGTCCCCATGCACGAGATTCCCGAGCATCCGTCCTATCACCTCTTCTCCGACAGTATCACTATCCGCTGGCCTTTCAGCATCAGTCGTGGCGACTATCAGATTGACATGCCCGCGGGCATGGTGTATTACAACGACCTCATGCTCCATGGCATCCAGAACGACCGCCGCTACATCTCGCCCATCTACACCGTCAAACCCTGGTGCAGTCCCTATCCACCTCACCGCACATGGCAGCTCCGTGTGCCGTTGGTGATAGGCTACGAGCCCGAGCAGCTGGTGATCTGTTCTCTCAAAAAAGACAAGCTATCACCACTCCCCACCCGCGTCATAGAGCGTAAGGTGGAAGGCAAACCGGGCCGTTGGCTCGAAGCCGACGTCCGCGTCTTCGGCAACTTTGTGGTGGCCAACGATGTCACGCCTCCTTCACTGAAACCTCTCAACTTCAAGCCTGGCGGCAAGGTGTCGGCGCGTGTGTTGCGCATGAAGATGACCGACGACCTCTCCGGCGTGCGCGAATACCGCTGCTTCATCAACGGCGAGTGGGTGCTGGCCGAATTCGACGGCAAGTACTCCCTTCTCACCATAGACCTCAACCAGGTAGACAGCTCCGCCACCAACCTCGACCTCCGTCTCTTCCTCACCGACTGCTGCGGCAACGAGTCGGAGCTCTCCTATCAACTGAGAAGGTAGTATTTGACAAATCAAAAAGTGAAAGTGAAATAGATGTGCGTGCGTCTATTTCACTTTTTGCATTCAAGAGCTTGGTGTATCTTTTCAATTAGTAAGAACTCGTAGGTTTCTCTTCCTCCTGCTCTTATTGGAAACCACCAGTCCCAATCACCCTCAAATATGCGGGAACTGTTTGGGTTGGCATTTGTCTTACAGACTCTTGTGAATACCGTCCAGGTTTTACCATTCAAGCTGCAAGGCGTTTTTTTGTTGCTTTTCTGTTCGCTGTAGGTTCGCTCTTTGTATGATAGTTCTTGCTCGTTTGGCGTATCATTTATCCAATGAAAGAGGAAGAAATATTAGAGAAATGAGGAAGAAGGAGCGAAGGAAGGGTGGGGGAGGAGGTATGGGCAGCCTGCTGTGCGGTGCCGGATGGCAGTTGTGGGTGGGACAGGAGGGCGGGTGGTCATTCGGCCGGCGACGCTTCGGTTGGTGCGGTGCTTGGTGTTTGGCGGTGTTTGCTCGTGTGTTTGCTGATGAAATAGCCCAGAGCTAAGAGGCCAATCAAAAGGGCAAGGAAGATTAGGATGACGAATGACAATCCGGCAATGTTTGCAAGTGAGAGGTCTTTACGGGCATTCTCGACCATCACCGATACCGTTATTATAAAGACAATCAAGGAGAAGGCAATGATGAAACCTAAGACGAGTCTCCAGATGGTTCCCCACCAGTTGTAGTTGAAAATTTGGTGGTAGGTGACAAGATAGTAGAACGGCAATAGCCAGAATGTCCACCCATGGAAAAGGTTGTTAAAAAGGGTGGTGATGAGCATCAGGGTGCTCATGAACAGTTGTATGGTTGCGCTTTCGGGCAGGGAATGGCCGGGACGGCGAGGGGCAAAGTGGAAGAGGAAGTAGGTGGGCAGGACAAGGAAGGTGGAGATGGTTAGCATACCCCAGGCAGGGTGGACGGATAGCCATTTTATGGCGGTGTAGAAAAGGAATAGTTCAGAATCGGTGGAGGACTGTACGATGGGCTGCTCCCATCCCACGAAGTGATTGATAAGCGAGTAGAAGATGGCCACGATGAAGAGCATGTTGGCCGGAGAATAGCTGGAGCGGCGGTGACCGTCGAGGTAGTCGCTGATAAAGTAGCCCGGACGCAAAAGGAGATGCCAAAGGGTGTGAGGCAGGGAGCGGGAGCCGATGCCCCACACGTCCATGATGTTCAGCCCCACCATCCGCCATGTGATGCGTTTGTCGCCAGCAGTCTGCCCGCAGTTGGGGCAGTAGTTGCCGGTGTAGGTATGGCCGCAGTTGGGGCATTGGTGCTCTTGCAGCTCCATTTGGGGAGGGGTGCTGGGTCGCCGCTGCCAGTCGCGGAATCGGTGATATGCCTCTTTGGGTTTCATCGCGTTTTTCTTTAATAACGGCCAGAGTGTGCTTTTATTGTTTTGGAATAGTAATTCGGTGTATTGTGCCGCAATTAAGGATTTCGGCATGGGGCTGCAAGGGTAGGAAGAAGAATTGAGCAGTTGTTAAAATGTTATAATGTTAAGGGTTTGTATGAACAAAATTTTGTGGAATAAAAAAATAGTTGTATCTTTGCAGTCTGTTTTGTGGGAATGAAAAGTCCCCGAATATGCAATAAATCAATTAATAAACAAAAATAAGACAATGTACGCAATCGTAGAAATCGCAGGAAAGCAATTCAAGGTCGCACAAGATCAGAAGATTTTCGTGAACCGTCTTCAGAACGAAGAGGGCAGCGAGGTTTCTTTTGACACCGTGATGCTTAAAGACAATGACGGCAACGTTCAGGTTGGACAACCCTACATCGCCGGCGCAAACGTAAAGGCCACCGTGCTGAAACACCTGAAGGGTGAGAAGGTGTTGGTCTTCAAGAAAATCCGCCGCAAGGGCTATCAGAAGATGAACGGCCATCGCGACTATCTGACTCAGATCAAGATTGACAGCATCAACTAATCCACAAAATTGTAAAACCTTTTAAAAACAACATATTATGGCTCATAAAAAAGGTGTAGGTAGTTCCAGTAACGGCCGCGAATCCGAAAGCAAACGTTTAGGCGTGAAAATTTTTGGTGGTCAGCATTGCATCGCCGGTAACATCATCGTGCGTCAGCGTGGCACCGTCCACAACCCCGGCAACAACGTGGGAATGGGCAGAGACCACACCCTGTTCGCCCTGTGCGATGGCACCGTCCAGTTTAAGAAAGGACGCGAGGACCGCTCTTATGTGTCGGTTCTTCCCGATACCGCCGAATAAGACTTTTTCAAGTTGATTACAAATTATGGTTATTGAAAGCGCGCTTAAAAAGCGCGCTTTGTTTTTTTATGTGTTGCAGGAGGGGTGAAATGCCTTTTTTTTGTAGTGTGGTGCAATAGGATGGCGTTTTCCCCGTTATGGGAGTATGAGAATAAGTGTGCCATACGTGGTGGCGGGTCCTTGCAGTGCCGAGAGCCGCGAGCAGATGGAGTCAGTCTGCGTGGCTTTGGCGCGAATGCCGCAAGTGTCTATGGTGCGTTGCGGGGTGTGGAAACCCCGGACGCGCCCCGGAGGCTTTGAGGGCTGCGGTGAGAGTGCATTGCAATGGGTTGCCGACATCAGGCAGCAGGTGAAGAGTGTGAGGAACGAGTGTGGCGGCGAAAGGATGCTCTACTGCTGCGAGGTGGCACGCACCGAGCATGTGGAGCAGGCAGTGCGTTATGGCATGGATGCCGTTTGGCTGGGCGCCCGCACCACGGCAAACCCTTTTATGGTGCAGGAACTGACGGAAGCTCTGCGTGGAACGGGGCTGTTGGTGCTGGTAAAGAATGCGCCGAGTCCCGACGTGAGGCTGTGGATGGGTGCCATTGAGCGTTGCCACCGTGTGGGTGTGAGGGATGTTGTGGCCGTGCATCGGGGTTTCGACCTCTTCCGAAATGAAGGGCTGAGGAATAGCCCGTTGTGGGAAGTGCCGATAGAGCTGCGTCGTCAGATGCCTGAAATACCGATATTGTGTGACCCGAGCCATATCGCCGGGAGGCGCGAACCGATTGCTGCCCTTTCGCAGACAGCGTTGGACTTGGGTTTTGAAGGACTGATGATAGAGACGCACCCCAGCCCGGAGAGGGCTCTCACGGACTGCGAGCAGCAGTTGACCCCTGCCCAACTGGCCGAGATGCTGAGTGGCTTGGTGGTGAGGAGTACGGACAGCGTGGTGGCCGACGAGGAGTTGAGGTTGATGCGTGAGCAGATTGACCAGATTGACGGCGAGGTGCTGCGACTGCTGGCAGCCCGCAGCAAAGTGGCGGAGCGCATAGCCCGCGTAAAGAGGGAGGGCAACCTGGCAGTGTTCCAGCCCAAACGATGGGATGCTGTGCTGCACGACAGGATGGAACAGGGGCAGGAGCAGGGCCTCAGCGAGGAGTTTGTGAAGGGGATTTTTGAGCGGATACACGCCGAGAGCGTCAGGGTGCAGGAAGAGACTATAGGTCAGCACGACGTGAAAGAGGAACAGAAGAAATGACAATCGTTTAACACTATATAGAGATGAAGATCCGTTTTTTGAAACTGAAGGACTGGCTGCTGATGACGGTGATGGGCATGTTGGGTTTGACCGGATGCCACAGCACCAAGGAGGCAGCACAGGAACCTGCTACGCCGGAGCCCGAAAAGGAGGTTGTGAACCCCCGCAATGAGATGGCTTTGATGTATGGCGTGCCCACAATGGACTATGTGTTGAAGGGCCGCGTAATCAATACCGAAGGGAAGGGCGTCGAGGGCATGCAGGTAATCCTGGTGAACACAAAGGTGGACCTCTCGCCTGAGGAGATGTATGAGGACAACAAGATGGTGCAGGACTATATTAAGGAAGCTTCGGATACAACCGATGCCGAGGGCAACTTCACCTGCCACATGCAGGATGTGCCTGTTGATGTGCACCATGTGATAGTGCGCGACATCGACGGTGAAAGAAATGGTGCCTACGTGGACCAGATGGTGCCTGTGAATTTTGCCGAGGGCGAGCAAAGCGGTGAACGCAAAGGCTGGCGCTTGGGCACCCGCACCAAGGATGTGGACATCACGGTGATGAAGAAGTCCGAGAGATAGTGGCAGCGCAGTGCATGCCACAGAGTGCGCCCGTGGATAGACCCTTGTCCACGGGAGCATATAGATTGGTGCTATGAAGGATTTGAAACAAGAGGTGTGGCGCATGTATCGCCATAACCAAGCCCAGTTGCACCCGCTGCGGACATTGTTTTGGGAGTGTACGCTGCGATGCAACATGCATTGCCGCCACTGCGGGAGCGACTGCAAGGTGAGCACGGAGACCCCCGACATGCCCGCCAAGGATTTCTTCAAGGCCATAGACGACATTACGCCCCACGTCAATCCCCATGAGGTGTTTGTCATCTTTACGGGTGGCGAGGCGCTGCTGCGTCCAGATTTGGAGGCTTGCGGGTTGGAACTGTACAGACGCGGCTTCCCCTGGGGGGTAGTGAGCAACGGGTACCTGCTGGATGAGGAGCGTTTGGAACGCCTCTTAAACAGCGGTATGCACTCGATTGCCATCAGTCTTGACGGCTTGGAAGAGGAGCACAACTGGATGCGACGGATGAAAGGGAGTTTCAGCCATGCGAGCAAGGCAATAGGACTGCTGGGAAGAGCCCCTGATGTGTTATGGGATGTGGTGACGTGTGTCAATCCACGCAATTACGGACAGTTGGAGCAGATCAAGGAGCACCTCATTGCGCTGGGTACCAAACGGTGGCGTCTGTTTGCCATATTCCCCATGGGCAGGGCGGCCAACGACCCCGAGTTGCAGTTGGACGACGAGATGTTCACCGGGGTGCTGGATTTTGTGAAGCGCACCCGCGAAGAGGGGAGGATAGTGTGCAACTATGCCTGCGAGGGGTATCTGGGCCCCTATGAGCGGCAGGTGCGCGACAATTATTTCTATTGTCGGGCGGGCATAGAGGTGGCATCGGTGTTGTGCGATGGCAGCATCTCAGGCTGCACAAGTATCCGCAGCAATATGCACCAAGGCAATATATATAAGGACAACCTATGGGAGGTTTGGGAGAACCGTTTTGAGCCGTATCGCGACCGCCGCTGGACCCGCAAGGGAGTGTGCAAGGACTGCAAGGTGTGGCGCTACTGCGAGGGGAACGGTTTGCACCTCTACGACGACAACGGGGAACTGCTGTCGTGCAGTCTGCATCGCATCAAACGGTAGGTTTCAGCATCTGGACCAATTGGTCGAGGTCCGGGTCGTCGGCGGGGAAAACAATCTGAGCTTTTTGATAGTATGGCATCCGTGCGGCAAGTTGCTGACGGATGTATTCGTTGCGTCCGTCGGCAGTCATTCCTGCTAAGACGGGACGTACTTTTTTGGATTGTGCTGCCCGACGCAGAAGGGTCTCGGGACTTACGTCGAAGTAGACCGATGTGCCGTGATGGTTTATCCATTGCATGTTGTCGAAGTGGCAAGGTGTGCCGCCCCCTGTGGAGATGACAATGTCGTCTTGCTGGGCTGTGTCGTGCAGCAGTTTCTGTTCTATTTTGCGGAAGGCCTCTTCGCCATATCGCTTGAAGAAGATGGGGATGGTGGTGTGGAAAGTGGTTTCCAACACTTGGTCGAGGTCGGCCCATCGATAGCCCAACCGCTGAGCCAGTTTGTGGCCGATGGTGGTCTTGCCGCTGTACATGTAGCCTATGAGATAGATGCGCATGGGGCTTACTTGTGGCGGCGTGTGGTGTCGTTCTCGTTGATGAATGAGTACAGGGGGAAGGTGCGACGGGCGTTGCCGGCAAAGATGCCGAGGGCCCCGTTGACGTTGCTGAAGACGGGTGCCGGCTCGGTGATGAGCTGGGTGATGCTGGTGGCGTTGGCAATGTCCTGAAGGTACTGGTAGCGTTCGGGCGTGACGGTCTCGATGTTGAGGGAGTATTCATGAAGGAAGGTCCCTACCTCGTTGGTGTCGCGCAACAGGATGACCATCATTGTGGTGTTGTGGTTCTGCCCGTCGATGAGTTTGTCGGTGGTGAGCAGTTCTTGGTATAGATAGCCGCCCAAAGCTTGCGTGGCTGCGGCTGTGGGGTCGGTGATGGGGCGGTCGAAGCAGAAGAAGATGGTGTTTCGGACGGTGTCGATGGTGTCGTAGATGTCGCGATAGGGGATGTAGCGCGCACCGCTGTCGCGTTGCGAGATGGTGAAACGGTAGTAGTCGTTGTAGTTGGGGTGGTCGTCGATGTTGAAGTTGATGACCATGGTCTTAAATACCGAGTCGCGGATAAAGGTGAAGGGAGTGCTGATGTTGGGAAGTCGGGGGATGTAGGTGCTGGCTGTCACGTTGCCGGCGGCGGACTTGATGCGGATGCTCAGCTGGTCGTCCTCCTGGGGTGTGTAGTCGAAGAAGTAGTTGCAACCCTCCACACTGACAGGGCGGTAGTCCGTCCCGTTGGCGGTGACAACCATGTCCACATCAGCAATGGGGTGGATGTTGTTGGTGTCGAGGAAAAAGCGGGAATAGGTGTAATTGACAAAGAGCTGTTTCCCTGCCGAAGGGATGGCGTTGAGCACGGGCTGCGACTGGGTTGATGAAGGGTCGAATTCAATCACTTTCTCGCACGAGGCGAAAAGCATCAAGGCTGCTATGATTGGGATGAAACGATGATTGTTCATAGATTTATGTCGTTAGTCTTGAAATGTTACCGTTGTTTAGAAATAAAGCGTGTAGGCCACCGAGGGGAGGATGGGGAAGATGGAGAGTTGCACCAGCGCGCGGTTGTAGCCGCGGTAGGAGTAGTCCGAACTGGTATAAGTCAGGTAGGGGTTGCGCTGATTGTAGAGGTTGTATACGCTGAGGTTGATGGTTCGGTGACAGTTTTTGCGTTTGAAGTTGCGATGGAAATTCACGCTGATGTCGGCGCGGTGATAGTTCGGCATGCGGAAGTTGTTGCGGCTCTCCACGTGCGACAACGTGTTGGACATCCGCTGGCGATTCTCGTAGTCCTCCGGATTCTCCTGTGCTACGGGGTATTTCTGCATGGCCAGTGTGGCCGTGTTGCCTGTGCAGAACACCCATGTGGCACTCACGTCAAAGCGGTCGCTGAACTTATATGTCAGCACGATGCTGATGTCGTGCCGCCGGTCGTATTTGGCGGGGAAGGGCTTACCCCCGTTCAGGGTCTGCCCCTCGCGGTTGAACAGGTGTGTGGTCCGGCTCCAAGTGTAGCCCACCCATCCCGTCAAGCGTCCAAAGGTGCGTTGCGCCAGGAACTCCACGCCGTAGGTCCATCCGTCGCCCATGCACACCAAGTCCTCCCATCCGGCCGAGGTGCCCAAGGCTGTTGCCCCGTCGCGGTACTCTATCAGATTGCTCATCCGTTTATAGTAGCCCTCCACCGAGAGGTCTGCCACCATGGGGATGGTGTAGAAAGCCCCTGCCGCCACCTGGTGTGCCGTCATGGGCTTGATGCGTTCTGTGGCCGGCACCCACAAGTCCGTGGGCATACTGATGCCCGTGGTAGAAAGCAGGTGCAGATATTGTGTCATGTAGGCATAACCGACCTTCAGCGACAAGTTCTCGCCCAGCAGGACGCGACCCGACACACGGGGTTGCACCGATGGGTAGAAAGCCTCGTCCACGGCAAATCCGCTCATGTGCAGGCCGTAGTTCAGCTTGATGTAGTCGTTGATGCTCCAGTCATCCTCCACAAAGGCCACCCACTCACCGGCGGGAACAGTGTCTTCGGTGATGGTGGAATCCATTTTCCACGACTGGTTCATCTGTATCGAATCGAAATAGTCAATGCTGCCACTGATTACGCTCGGCTGGAACCAGTGCTGGGTGTAGTAAGCCCCAAACTGCACATTGTGGTTGGGATTCGGTGCAAATGTGAAGTCCACGCGTCCCGTCAGGTCCTTCACTGTCGACAGGTAGTTGCCGTCCACCGTCGAGGTCTGTTCCGTCCCGTCGGCGCGGGGCGTCACCTTGTCAATCCCCACCACCATCTTGTTCTTGTATTGTGTGTACGAAGCGCTCACATTCATAAACAGCTTCGGATTCAGCTCATAGTTCCACCTCAGGCCTCCCACTGTGTTGCCCCAGTTGTTCCGGAAGTCCAAGTACTGGTCCTCGCTCAGGCTGCTTTCAGTGCGCACGCGCGTGTATGCGTCGTCGTCGCCCAAATAGAACATGGCGTACAATCGGCTCCGGTCGGAGAACTTGTGGGTCAGTTTCCCGTTCAGGTCGTAGAAATAGTACCCCGCCGACAGCTTTGTCTTTCCGTCAATGTCTGTAGCCATCTTGCGCACCAGCGGCTGCAGCATCAAGTCGGCGTAAGTGCGCCGTGCCGACACGCAGAAGGTAGTCCTTTCCTTAATTATAGGTCCCTCCACATTCACCTTGGCCGAGATGAAGCCGATCGACGCGTTGCCGTGTATCTGCTTGTCGTTCCCGTTATTTGTTGTCACGTCCAGCACGCTCGACAGCCTTCCTCCGAAGCGGGCGGGGAAACTGCCCTTGTACAGCGTCACGTTCTTCACAGCGTCGGCGTTGAAGGCGGAAAAGAAACCGCCCAGATGGTTCACATTGTACAGCGGTATGCCGTCCAGCAGAAACAGGTTCTCGTCCGGCCCACCGCCGCGCACATACATGCCGCCCGTGCCCTCATTGCCGCTCTGCACACCCGGCAGCAGCTGTATGGCCTTCAGGATGTCCGCCTCGCCAAACAGCACCGGCACTGCCTTGATTTGTTCCACCGGGATTTCTATGGCACTCATCTGTGACGATTCGCGGCCCTGCACCCTTTGAGCCGTCACCACCACCTCCTGCAGCCTGATGCTTGGCTTCAGGGCATAGTTGCGGTTGCGGCCCTCTCCGGCACGCACCGTGTCGTGCACCGTCTCGTAACCTACAAACGACACCCTCACTCTGGCCTCCTTGCCCTTCACTGTCAGCGAGTAGCGGCCGTTCACATCCGTCGTAGTGCCGCGTCCGCTCAGGGCGTCGTACACCGTGGCGCCGATCAGCGTCTCGCCCGTTTGGTGGTCCGTCACTGTGCCGCTCACCGTCAGCTGCGCCCCTGCGGCAGCGGGGAGCAACAGTACACACAACAAAAACAACAATCTTCGCATTCTGATAACAATTGGGAAATACTCTTTTTCAAAACTGGGTGAATCACTCTTGGGGCGATGTCGTTCAGCGGCAGCAGCACGAACCTTCTCACCTGCATGCGGGGATGGGGAATCGTCAGCTCCGGTAGCGCAATCACCTCGTCGTCGTACAGCATCAAGTCAATATCGATCGGGCGGCTGCTGTACACGCGCGCCCCGCTCGTGGCCGTCTCGTCCCCTCGTCTCTGCCTGCCCAGCTCGCGCTCAATCTCTTGGCACGCCCGTAGGCACTCCACTGCAACCAGTTCCGTCGCCACCTGCACGGCCATGTTCAGGAACGACGGTGTCTCTGCCTTGTCGAATCTGCCCCACGGGGCCGACTCATACATCTGGGAACAAGCAACAACAGACCCGACACGTTCCCGTATCAGGCCTGTTGCAGCTGTCAGAATCTGTTGGCGGTCACCTTCGTTCCCGCCAAGCAGTAAGTAGAGGTTTGACATTACTTCACTTCGGTGAAAACAGCATCAATATTGATTTGAGAACCTGAACCCATCCCTTCGTCGCTGTCAAGAATATTCTTGATGGTGATAGTGTTGTTCTTCTTGTCGTAGGAGAAAGTGTAGGATTTCGGGCCCTCATCGTGCTTAATGGTGCCATTCTTGCCGTCGAACGTATAGGTGAAGTTAGCTGTACGTGATTCTTGGTTGTATCCGGGCATCGGGCCGGTATTACCGTCGGGTGTTGTGAGGGTGACCGTCGAAGAAGCACTCAAAACGCCTTGGGTGGCATTGGTGAACTTCATGGTGAAGTCGATTTTCATTTTCATTGTTCCCACTACGTCTTCGGTGACTTGATCGGTGGTGGTAACGGTGGATTTCCAGGAGGTTCCGTTAAGGGTTTTCTCCTTGTTGCACGATGCAAACATCATGGTAAAACAGGCAAGCAGGGCCACAAACAATGTTTTTTTCATCTTTTTGAAATCAATGGGTTATTAATTAGTGAATGATAGAATTTAGAGAATTTAAATGATGAAATCAAGTCAATAGGGCTTAGCCGCAGTGCATAAAGGACTCCACAAGCTCCAGAATCTTCTGCTGGTCGTTGCCTATCTCGGCGCGCAGCGTGCGGTCGTTGTAGGAGCGGAGCTCTTTCAGTATACCGTCTATCAAGGCAGGTGCAAAGATTCCTTTCTTCTCGTAGATGGCGCGGTCGCGTTCCAGGATGTCAGCGCTGGCGGCGCAGCTGTCGGGCAGCACATCGAGGCGTTTCAGCACATCCTCGTGCTCAAAGATGTTCACGCTCACATAGCGGTCCTTGGCATATTGCACAGCGTTCTGCATTTCGAAGCCGTGGCGTGCAGCCACCGTCATGCCGGCCAGCAGCAGATACACGTTCGCGCTGCCGTCGGGGGTGCGCAGCTCGATGGTCTGCTTGTAGCTGAAGTCCACCTTCTCGTTTTTCTCCAACGGGTTGCAATGGGCCATCATGTTGCCGCTGCCCTTGGTCCAGCCTAACGGCACACGCACCATGGCGCTGCGGTTGCGGTCGCCCCAGCAGATGTTGGTCGGAGCCTCCTGGTGGGGCACCAGACGGAAGTAGCTGGTGGGGTTAGTGTCGCCGAAAGCTGTCAACGATCCGGCAAGATTCAGAATGCCGGCGATAGCCTTGAGGGCCACCTCGGTCAGGCCGTTCTCGCCCACGTACATGTTCTTCCCGTCCTTGCTGATGCGGGTGTGGATGTGCATGCCGCTTCCGGCCTTGCCCACGGTAATCTTCGGGGCAAACGTCACCGTGATGCCGTACTGGTAGCCCAGCGTGCGCATAATCCACTTGGCAATCACCAACTGGTCGGCAGCGTCCTCCAGGGTGGTGGGCAGGAACTCGATTTCGTTCTGCTCGTACATCGTCTCGCCCACGCAGAAGTTGCCCACTTCGCTGTGGCCGTACTTGATCAGGCCGCCGCACTCGGCAATCATCTTCATGGCTTCGGTGCGGAAGTTCTCAAACTTGCAGAAGGGTGTTGAAGCGTGGTAGCCCCGTTGGTCGGCGGTCAGGTACTCGTTCTCCTTGGGAGCAATCACGTAGTACTCCAACTCGCCCATCACTTCGAACTCCATGCCGCCCGTCGTCTCGCGGAAAGTCTTGCCGGCTTTGGCCAGCGTGTACTCCGGAGCCATGTCGAACGGCTCGCCGTCCTTGGTGTAGAAGTTGCAGAGCAGGTCGAGGGTCGGCAGCTCGGCAAAGGGGTCGAGAAATGCCGTGCGGAAACGCGGAATCACATACAGGTCGCTGCTGCCAGCCTCCAGGAAGGGGAACAGACTGCTGCCGTCCACGCGCTCGCCGCTCGTCAGTATCTCGTCGGCGTGTTCCATGCTGTTGATGACAAAATTCAGGGTTTTCAGCCGCCCGTCGTATGCCATGTAGCGGAACTTGATCATCTCGATTTCAAACTCCTCGATGACCTTGAGGATATCTGCCTTGGTGAATTCGCACATGGGTTTCTGCAAGAATTGCACCAGGCGGTTGGGATTGTGTTTTAATTGGTCTTGTTTCATATAGATATTTTTTTTCGTTTGGGGCTGCAAAGATACGAAAAATATTCGTATCTTTGCAATCTCAAACAAAAATAAAAATTATATGTTTAAAAAAGAAACCTATATCGCTCGCCGTGAGCAGCTACGCAAGGACGTAGGCCATGGCCTTATCATCATTCAAGGCAACCACGAAGCCTCCTGCAACTACCCCGACAACACCTATTGGTTCCGTCAGGACAGTACATTTCTCTATTTCTTCGGGCTCCAGCGCGAAGATCTTGTCGGCGTGCTGGACTGCGACAACGGAGTAGACTATCTCTTCGCTAACGACTACGACATCGACGATGTCATCTGGACCGGCCCCCTGCCCAGCGTCAAGGAACTTGCCGCCAGTGTGGGCGTGGAGAATAGTGGCGATCTCGCCGCCCTCCAGACCCTTTGTACCAAGACCATCGGCGAGGCTCGCCGCATCCATTACCTGCCGCCCTACCGCGCCGACAACCAGCGTCAGCTCAGTCTGTTGCTCGGCCATAAATTCGACGCAGTGATGAACTATGCCTCCATGGAGCTCATCCTGGCCTGTGTCAAGCAACGCAGCATCAAGAGCGCCGAGGAAATCGAGGAAATCGAGAAGGCCATCGCCACCGCCTACAACATGCATGTGGGAGCCATGCGTATGGCCATGCCCGGCCGCTACGAGTACGAACTGGCTGGCTTCATGCAGGGCGAGGCTTGGAAAGGCAACGGCCCCGTCTCCTTCCCCGTCATCATGACCATCCACGGCGAAACCCTCCACAACCACAATCACAACCACCAACTTGAGTTAGGGCGCATGCTTGTCATGGACGCCGGTTGCGAAACCGCCATGAACTATTGTTCCGACATCACCCGTTCCGTCCCCGTCGGTGGCCACTTCAACGACCGCCAGCGCGCCATCTACCAGATAGTCCTCGATGCCAACCTCGAAGCTATCCGCGTCACCCGTCCCGGCATCACCTATCAGGAGGTCCATACCGCTGCCAGCCGCATCCTTGCTCAGGGCTACAAAGACCTCGGCATCCTCCGCGGAAACATTGACGACATCGTTGCCAACGGCGCCCACAGCCTCCTCATGCCCCACGGCCTCGGCCACATGATGGGTCTCGACGTCCACGACATGGAGAACTACGGCCAAATCAACGTGGGTTATGACGACGAGACACGTCCCAGCACCCAGTTCGGTCTCGGCAGCCTGCGCTGTGGCCGCCGTCTGCAGCCCGGCTTTGTCATCACCGACGAACCCGGTTGCTACTTCATCCCAGCCCTCATCGACCAATGGCACGCCAACGGCACCAACAAAGATTTCATCAACTTCGACGAACTCGAAAAGTGGAAGGACTTTGGCGGCATCCGCATCGAGGACGACATCCTCGTCACCGCCGACGGCTGTCGCGTCCTGGGCAAACCCATCCCCAAGACCATCGCCGAAATCGAGCAGACTATGGGAATGTGATTCTTGCCGGCAAATGTGCTGATGTGTTGATTCGTTAATGCGTTAGTCTATTTTCGGATTGGCACGTTTACGAATTATCACATCCGAAATCTTTTGCTTTCCACAATCCGATTCACACAAAACGGGGGATGCCGCTCCACACGGAGCGGCATCCCCCATTACTTTCTATTTACTTTCTATTTGGTTTCTGTATTCCTTCTACATTTTCTCGAAACAGGAAATAAGGTTCACCCGCATAACCCAGTGTCTGTAGTTTGAAGAAAGCTATGAAACTTTGGGGTAGTGTTGGGACGTGTTGCCCATCCCAAGGCTGTGAGCTGTCTGCAACTCGCTGCGCATTTGTATGAAAGCGGCGGTGGGGGTGGTATAAAGGCCAGGTATTCAGGCTACAGAAGCGGCCCTTCAACCTTCGTTCAACGCTCCTTCAATATTGACTCAATATAGAAGGAGCGTTGAACGGGCGTTTTGGGGACGCTGCGGTTTTGAACGTGGGAAACCGTTAATGAATTAATATGCCAATGGGACTGCTTTTCACTTTTGAGGTATGAATAGCACCGCAGAGGCCGTAGGCGCGGGGTGGCGGTGTTAGGGTTTTTGCAGCATCTGCGCCATGAGGATGGCACAGGCCACGACGGCCTTGAGGGACTCGGCAGTGCCGCTGAGGTTGGGGATGGTGACGGGGTGGGTGACGCACTCCCTGACCTGCGGGGTGAGGCCACGGCCCTCGTTGCCCACCACGAGAACGGAGCCACTGGAGAGCGAAGGCAGGGGCGACGGAGAGCCCCAGAGGTTCTGCCCGTCCAACAGGGCTCCCACAACGGGAAGGCCGCAGGAGGCGAGGTGGGAGGGAAGGTCGGCATAGAGCACTCCGGTGCGGAAATAAAGCTGTGTGAATTCACAGGCTTTGTGCCGGCGATGGTCCCATGATGATTGGTCGGTCAGCAGAAATCGGCCCGCTTAGGGAGGCTGTTATAGGCCTGATGGTCGAGGCGAACAAATTGCAGCACTTCGGAGTGGACTATATGGTCAAACGAAGCACGCTGTCGGATGCAAACAACCGCCAGGGCAGCCAGTTCTTCAGGAACATCTTCAAGCACGTTTGTCGTCAGCAGTCGTGGTCGGAACAGTGGGAGGCGGGAGTCTCCAGCTCAAAAGTGCTGTGGGCTATGCCTTGGGCGGCAAGGAGGGCTTTGAGGGCGTGGATGGTGGCATCCATCTGTTTCAGTGTCAGGGAGGGCTCGCCGCAGTCGACAATGACCACGTGGGCTGTGAGGGCCGTCTCGGTGGTGCTGATGGGCCAGATGTGTAGGTGGTGGATGTCTTGCACCCCCTCGGTTTGTTTCATCAAATCCACGATGCTGTCCGGGTCAATCTCTTCAGGAACGGCGTCGACGCTCATGCGCAGACTTTCGGCCAACAACTGCCAGGTGGAGACCAGTATCACTCCGGCGATGACCAAGCCCATGATGGGGTCAATCAGAGCCCAGCCGGTGTGGGTGATGACTATGCCGCTGACCACCACGCCCGCGGATACCAGCGTGTCCGCCAGCATGTGCAGGAATGCCCCGCGCGTATTGATGTCGTGCTGACGGCGTGAGAGTATCCAGGCCGTGAAGCCATTCACCACGATGGCTGCCGCGGCGGTCCACGTCACTATTGCACCGTCCACCACGGCAGGATGGCTGATTTTGCGTATGCTTTCCGCCACAATGCCACCCACGGCAACCAGCAGGATGATGGCGTTGAGGAGCGATATGAGAATGGAACTTTTGCGATAGCCGTAGGTGAACCGTTTGGTGGCATGGGTCTGCGACAGTTTCAGCGCCACCATGGCCAGCAGCAGGCAGAACACGTCGCTGAGGTTGTGGCCCGCGTCGGACAGAAGACCCATGGAGTGGCCGATGAGTCCGGCCACGGTCTCGGCGGCCACGAAGAGGAGGTTGATGACGATGGCCACAATATATATGGTGCCCATCTGGCCGGGGTCGACATGATGGTGGTGATGATGATGGTGATGGTGGCTGCCTTCGTGGTGCGCATGGTTGTGAGCGCTGTTGTGGGTGGGGTGCTGGTGATGCATAGTGTTGTCTTTTAATTATGTGCGGATGTTTTCCTCTTTTGTTTACGTTGCAAAGATAGCCATATTATTCTAATTGGGTAGTCATGATTGTTAGGTATTTTGCGTTGAGGGGTTGCCAGCCAATAAAGGCGGACCGTTGCAGGGCGGTGAAGGACCAACCTCCATTCGGAATCACGTTGTTGCTGCGGAGTAACAATAACGTAACAATTTTGTAACGGAAACGCAACTGATGTGTTTGGGGAAGGGTGTATTTTTGCGGTGTCAATACAAATAAAATAATAGTGCTTATCGTATTGATAATAGATGAATTAATGTTGAAAACAAAGATTAAAAAACCATGAGTTTTATTGAGATTGTATTGGTGATTATCAATTTTGCGGGAGCGTTGGCGGTCTTCCTCTTCGGCATGAAATTGATGAGCGAGGGTTTGCAGAAGTTTGCCGGGAACAAGATGCGTGCCATCATGGGCAAGGTGACTGGCAGCCCGCTGCGGGGTATCCTGACGGGTGCCGCAGTGACGACGGTGATTCAGTCTTCCTCTGCCACTACGGTGATGGTGGTTTCGTTTGTGAATGCGGGTCTGCTGACGCTTGCAGGGGCCATAGCGGTGATTATGGGTGCGAACATCGGCACGACGGTGACAGCGTGGATTATCACCCTCTTCGGTCTGGGTGAGAGCAGCAGCATGTTCAGTCTGCCCATGCTGCTGGGGGCTGCGGCGCTCGTGTTCATGTTCACCAAAAGGGATCGCTTGCGTGCCATAGGCGAGTTTGTGATGGGTTTGGCATTGCTGCTTGTGGGCATGGGGCTGTTGCAGAAGGCTATGCCCAATCTGGAGCAGTATCCGGACTTTTTGGAGGCGTTGGCTCAACTCTCCGCCTACGGTTTCTGGTCTATCTTGATTTTTATTGTGGTGGGTGCTTTGCTCACCTGCTTGGTGCAGGCCTCCGCGGCCATGATGGCCATCACGCTGGTGATGTGCTACAACGGCTGGATAGGCCTTGACGCCGCAGTGGCCTTGGTGATGGGGCAGAACATCGGCACTACCATCACTGCCAACATAGCTGCCATGGTGGCCAACACGGCGGGCAAACGTGCGGCGAGGGCGCATTTGGTGTTCAACGTGGTGGGCGTACTGCTGACGTTGATAGTCTACAGGCCCGTGCTGAACCTGATAGCCAACATGACCACCAGCATGGTGGGCAGCAACCCCTATACACCCGTTGGAGCCGAGGGCTATGCTCCTGAGGCTATCCCGATGGCGCTGTCGCTGTTCCACACCTTCTTCAACGTGGCATGCACGCTTGTGTTGGCGTGGTTTATCCCATTGATAGTCCGCATTGTCAACTGGCTTGTGAAGGACAAGCCCGAGGATGAGGAGTATGTCTACAAGTTGAAATACATCAGCAGTTGGATGAACACGGCGGAAATCAACATGAAGGCCGCCGAGCGTGAGATTGCGGAATTCTCCAAGCGGGTGCTGAGAATGTACACCTTCCTCCCAACCCTCCGCACGGCAAAGAGCGACGAAGAGTTTGAGGAGACTTTGGAGCGCATTGAGAAATATGAGGACATCACGGACCGCATGGAGATGGAGATTTCCGAGTACCTGACGCGCATTGCCGAGGGCGACCTCTCACACCAGGGCTCGCAGCGCATCAGTGCCATGCTCTGCGTGGTGGACAATCTGGAGAGCATTGGCGACACAATCTACCAGATAGCCGCCACGCGCAAAAACAAACGCGAGGAGGCGGTGCACTTCGACCAGCACCTCAACGACAATCTGGAGCATATGACACAGTTGGTGCAGCATTCGTTAGACATTATGGATGCCAACCTGAGGATGGATTACGACCTCATCTCGCTGGCTCCAGCCGAGGAAGCGGAGGAGGAGATTAACAAATACCGCGACGAGTTGCGGGACCAGCACCTCGACGCGTTGAAACACGGTGAATACGGCTTCGCCATCGGAAATGCCTACAGCAGCCTCTACGCCCTATACGAAAAACTGGGAGATTACGTTATCAACGTAAGTGAAGCAATTGTAGTGAAGTTCAAATGAAGATAATACTGTTTTCAGCGTTGCTGGCTGCGGTGCTCTCCACATGCGGGGCATCGCAGCCCAGTCCTTTCGGCGCGGCTGACACTGCGGTCCGACAGCAGTGCCTTGAGTGCCCTGAATACAGAGACGATGAGCATATTGTGCAATATAGCGGATTCACTGTCTCCTACAACCACACAACCCTTGTGCCCAACTGGGTGGCCTACGAGCTCACAGCCGATGAGCTGAAGGTGCGCTACAACACCAAAAGCTCCAACTTCAGCCGCGACCCCTACCTGAAAGGCCGTCAGGCCTCGCGCGAGGACTATTCGCACTCCGGCTGGGACAAGGGGCACATGGCCCCCAAGGCGGATATGCGCTGGAGCGAACGCAGCTACTGGGAAAGCCACTATCTCACCAACATCTGCCCGCAAAACCACACACTGAACGGCGGCGACTGGAACCGATTGGAGCAAGCCGTCCGCCGCTGGGCAAAGGAGTACGGGCGCGTGTGGGTGGTGTGCGGACCCGTGTTCGACTCCTGCCGCTACGGCACCATTGGAGAGGCGGGGGTGCAAGTGCCCGACGCTTTCTTCAAGGCTGTCCTGCTGCCACACGGGGGAGGCTACAGGGCGGTGGCCTATCTCATGCCCAACGAAGGTAAGCACCACAGCTTAGAGTATTACGCCATCGACATCGAAACCCTTGAACAACTGCTGGGCCGCAGGCTCTTCTATTCGGTGAAAATGAAAAATTGAAAAGAAAAACGCATTCAAGAATTAACACATTCACGAATTAACGAATTCTAATTGCCCTCCTGCGGGGAGCCGGAATCCTCTGTGGCCCCGGTCTTGGCACGGCTTTCGAGCTCCATCTTGCCGAAACGCAAAGTGAGACCGAAGGAGATGGAGCGGCTGTTCCAGCGGTAGTCGCTGGTGGAGACATTGTAGGGGTTGGCCGCACTCGAACCCCAACTGTTCCAGTTAAAGATGTCGTTCACATTCAGGTAAAGAGACAGCTTGCGGTCAAAGAAGTCCGCACTGGCGCCCAGGTTGAGACCCTTGCGGGGTTCGCTGATGCTCATGAGACCCCACGGACTCAGCCCGCGGCTGCTGTAATCGCCGGAGGCAAACACCTCCACCCTGTTCCACAGCTTGGCCCATACGCGCAGACGCACGTTCCAGGAGACCATCCCGTCCTCAACCCACTCGCCAGGGCGCACCTGTATGCGGTACCAGCCGTCGGAAATGCCGCCGCTCAGCCGCACGTTGAACATCCCCGAGGGACGGAACATAATGTTTGCGCTCAAGTCCCCGCGGCGCGTGTCGCCCACATTGCAGGGCATGCTGAAACTCACCACCCGCCCAAAGAAGTCCACGTAGCGGGCATCGCCCAGCGACCCGATACGGTCCGTGCTGGCTTTGAACGAGGCCGAGACACCCACCGACCCGAACTTCATGAAGAACTTGTTCCACGACGCGTCCACGCTGTGGGCCATGGAGGGTACCAAAGCGGGATTGCCCGTCGCGAAACTCTCCACGCCGTAGCTCTCATAGCGGCTCATCAGGTCCGCGGTGGGGTGTGACGAGCGCATCACGTAGCTCAGGCTGAAATTGTGCATATCCTTCGTCGTATAGCTCAAGTGGATGGAAGGGACCGGCACCCATGCGACGGCCGTGGTGTCATATTCGGGTGAGTAGAGGTGCTTGGAGGAGCTCTGCTGGACGCCCATTCGGAAACCTAACTTCATGGTGAAGCCACCCCATTTGCGGCGCCAGGTCACGTATGCCGACGCTCCCAAGTTGTGGGTGCGACTGCTGTCCGACCGCAAAACATCTATCAAGTAGCGTCCCTCGCTGTCCATGGTGTCGCGCAACATATATTCGAGTCCGCTCCCCATGTCTACTGTTGCTCCAGTCTCCACCTCGCCCTCCTTGCTGTACGGCTTGGTGTAGTTGAAATCCAACGAGCCGCTACCCGAAAAGTCGCTACTCTTCGTCCGTTCATCGAAATTCAGCAGGGGGTATGTGTTGTAGTGGCGGTAGTCTGTTCCCTTTGAGCCATAGCCCCACCAGTTGCCGTTGGCTGAAATGGAATATTGGTGGCCCTCGTTGTTGAACTTGTGAGTGAACCACAGTCCGCCGTAGCCGCCATGATTGTAGTCGTTTTCATCGGAATGAGTGATATAGCTCATGTCCGAAGGCTGATAGGTCAGGTGGTCATAGTCCGTGCGGTGAGTAGTGGCGTTTGATGCCGAGCTGCTCCAGCCAGGATAGGTGCCAAACCAACCGTTGATGCTGTTCATTGAGTCGAACTCATAACTGCCGTTCAAGTTTGCCCAGAAGTGATGGCGTGTGCCAGTACTGTTGGTGGTGGACTGCCACTCGCGTGCGATGTGCAAACTGTCGTGCATCATGTGGCCGTTGTTGGTTGAGGTGCTCTCGTTGTGTGAACCATTGTAGCTTACGTATGCACTGATGTGCAGTTTGTCGTTGCTGTAGACGTATGATGCCCACGGCGAGATGGAGGGTCGTGACGTGCCGTTGGCGCCCACGCTGAAAAAAGAGTTGCGCAGCATGCGCTGAGAGGTGACTATGTTCACCACTGGACCGGAAGAGCCATAGCGTGCCGAGGGGTTCTTTATGACTTCGATGCGGTCGATGCTGTTGGCGGGCAGGGTTTTGATATACTGCTTCAAAGCCTCACCTTCCAAATGCGATGGACGGTCGTTGATCCACACGGTCACGCTCTCGCCGTTCAGCGTCACGTTGCCTTCCACATCCACCTCCACGCCCGGAGAGTTCTGTAGGGCGTCGCTGGCATTGCCTGTTTGTATTGAGGCATCCTCGCTCACGTTGTAGAGGTTCTTCTCGCCATCCACGGAATAGATGGGCTTTTCGCTCACCACTTTCACCATGTCAAGCATTGTGGCTCCCGCCTTCATCTCGATGGTGCCCATATCGACTTTTCCCGCTTTGGTGGTGGTTTGGGGGACGGGTATGAACCGTCTGGCAAAACCGATGGCCGAGACACGCAACAAGGCGGTTGCGGTGTCGTTCTTCAGGGAGAAATGGCCCTTGTCGTCGGCGACGGTGCCGCGCACCATCGAGCTGTCCGACGCTCTCAGCAGGACGATATTCGCAAACATCACTGGCTGTCCGTCAGTGGTCTTCAGTACACCTGTAATCTGTCCCTGAGCCACGGCAGCAACCGTCATGCCGACAAGGAAAACAATGCTTAGCAGTTTCTTAATCATGGTATTGGGTTCTTAGGGATACGCTATTTATGACATTGAAAAAACATACAAAAATACAAATTAATTTTGAAAAATTAAACAATGAAAACAAAATGTGTTATTTCGTCAATGTGCTGATACGCTAATTGGTTCAAACATAAGCACGTTGACACATTATCACACTAAAAGAAAAAGCCTGTTCTACTTTAAGGGTTTCGTCCATTATTTCCAGCAGAGATAAGGTGTTTCATTCTTTTTTTATCGTAATCAAAGAAAAAATCCTATCTTTGCATCGCGGAATATATTGCCATCATTAGTGCAATACCTTATGAAGTAAAGAGATGCGAACCATCTTGCGGCTGTATATTCCGCAAAAAACAAGAAACAAGTATAGAAAATAGTTAAGACAACCCGTATAATATACCTCCGAATACTATCGAAACAATACATACAACAAAAAGATTTTTTGAAATGATAAGAATAAAAAAAGGCCTCGATTTGCCGATAGAGGGAGCTGCGGAGTGTCGCATCAGCGACGCTTGCGGAGTCTCCACCTTCGCTGTCAAGCCGACTGACTACGTAGGGCTCGTGCCCCGCCTGTTGGTGGCTGAAGGCGACAAGGTGTCGGCGGGCGATGCACTGTTTTGCGACAAGAACGACGAGCGCATTCGGTTCGTCTCTCCTGTGAAAGGAGAGGTTCAAGCCGTGGTCAGGGGCGAGAAACGCAAACTCCTCGCCGTGGTCGTGAAGGCTTTGGGCGATGACCCCGCGAGCGGCAGGACTCACGCCTCAGCATCGACCGCTGAACTCCGTCAGCGCATGCTTGACGAGGGGCTGTGGCCCTTGCTGCGCCAGCGCCCCTTTGGTACAGTTGCCAACCCAGACAATACCCCTAAAGCCATTGTGGTGAGCTGTTTTGACAGTGCCCCCCTCGCGCCCGATTACGATTTTGTCATGCAGGGCAGGGAAGAAGACTTCTGTGCCGGATTGGAGACTTTGGCCTCTTTGACTGAGGGCGACCTTTTTGTCACCTTCCGTCCTGGTCAGCGGCTTGCCAATACCGTCTGCCAACATGTCTCGTCCCACTTGAAGAATGTGAAAGTGGAGTATTTTGACGGGCCTCACCCCGCCGGTAATGTCGGCACCCAGATTGCACGACTCTGTCCCATCAACAAGGGCGACACCGTGTGGACCGTTACCGTACAGGATGTTGCAGTCCTTGGCCGTTGGGCCAAGAAAGGCGAATATGTCCCTGTCAGGGTGATTGCCGTTGCTGGTCCTCAAGCCCGCAATCCCCATTATTATCGCACCTTGGCTGGTGCAAGTGTTGCGACTCTTGTCCGTGCCCAGATTCTCAACCCCGATTACCCCACGCTCCAAGCAGAGGGTAACGATTGTGGGAATGTACGTGTGGTGTCCGGCAATGTGCTTAGTGGAACCCGCATCGAACCCAACGGTTTTATCGGCGCGTATGACAGTCTCCTTACTTTTTTGCCGGAGGGCAACTATTATGATTTTATGGGCTGGTTGCTGCCCGGCTTGACGAAGCACAGTTTCTCCCGCACTTTTATGAGTGGGTATGTGCCGCAGTGCATGGCGAGGGTTTTCTCTATGCTGCCGGAGTGCGTTAAGCCCAGGTTCGACACCAATCTGCATGGGGGTGTGCGTCCACTGGTCTTCACGGGCAGCTTCGAGCGGGTGTTCCCGTTCGACATCTATCCCCTCCAACTCCTCAAAGCCTGTATCATTGGCGACATTGAGCTTATGGAGAAACTGGGTATCTACGAGGTGGAACCCGAGGATTTTGCCTTGTGTGAATATATTGACCCGTCCAAAACCGACATCCAGCCTATTATCCGCGAGGCTTTGGAGAAACTGAGAAAGGAGGCCGTCTGATGTTTGACAATCTGAGATCTTTTATTGATAAAATCAAGCCCACCTTTGTTAAAGGCGGCAAATTCGGCTGGCTGCAAAGTACTTTTGAGGCTTTTGAGACTTTCGCTTTCACGCCCAACACGGTGACGGCAAGGGGTAGCCATGTGCGCGACGCTGTTGATATGAAACGCGCCATGATTACGGTGGTCATCGCCCTTGTGCCAGCATTGCTTTTCGGCATGTGGAATATCGGTTACCAGACGTCGCTCCACGCCGAGGCATGGCCTTTTGAGCTGGGCACTGCTGCCAGTTGGTGGTATTGCCTCTGGTTCGGTTTTCTCCGTATGTTGCCGCTCATTGTGGTGAGTTATATTGTGGGTTTAGGCATTGAATTTATGTTCGCCCAGATTCGCCATCACGAGGTGAACGAGGGCTATTTGGTGACAGGCTTGATTATCCCGATGATTGTGCCGGTGACCACTCCGTTGTGGCAGTTGGCGTTGGCCGTTGCCTTTGCGGTGGTGATTGGCAAGGAGGTCTTCGGTGGCAGCGGGATGAATTTCCTCAACCCCGCTTTGGTTGCCAGGGCGTTCCTTTTCTTCAGCTATCCGACGCACATGTCCGGCGACAGTGTGTGGATTGCTGCCGACCTCTGGGGCACTGATGCCATAGCCGGTGCCACCCCCATGGGTCAGTTGGCCGCTGGTCTCACCCCTTCGGCTTCGGCCCTCGACATGTTTGTCGGCACCATTCCCGGCAGCACCTGCGAGACTTCGGTCATCGCCATCCTGCTGGGTGCCATAGTGCTTTTGGTCAGTGGCATCGGAAGCTGGCGGGTGATGCTGAGCGTGGTGCTTGGCGGCGGCCTGATGGGTCTGCTTTTCAACGCTATTGGTGCCAATGCCTACATGCAGCTGCCTTTCTACTACCATTTCTTGATGGGTGGCTTTGCTTTCGGTGCGGTGTTTATGGCTACCGACCCGGTCACGTCCGCCCAGACGAACGCGGGCAAGTGGATTTATGGTTTCCTTATTGGCGCTTTTGCCGTTTTGCTCCGTGTGCTCAATCCTGCCTACCCCGAAGGCATGATGCTCAGCATACTGCTTATGAACTGCTTTGCACCGCTTATTGACCATCTGGTTGTTGGCCGCAACATCAAGATGCGCGAGCGCAGAGCTGTGAGAAAGGAGGTTCAGCAATGAAAAAATTCAGCAATCGTTATATCTTCATCTACTCAACTGTTTTGGTAGCCATTGTGGCTGTGATCCTCAGTGTCGTATCCGTTTCGTTGAAACCGTTGCAGGAACGCAACCAGCGTGTGGAGACTAAGCAGATGCTGCTTCGCACCATCGGCGTGGAGAGCACCAAGGATAACGCCGAGGACCTTTATGCCCAGCATATCACGGAGACTCAGCTACCCGACGGGAAGCCTTATTTCAGCTTTGAAGGCGGTGTGGTCATTCCCCTGCGCGGCACGGGTCTGTGGGGTCCCATCTGGGGCTATATGGCTCTCGACCCTGAGGGCAATGTGCTTGGTGCAGTCTTTGACCACAAGGGCGAGACTCCCGGTTTGGGCGGTGAGATTTCCACCGACAAATTTGCTGCCCGTTTTGTGGGCAAAAAGATGGACACGCAGCCCATCCAACTGAAGAAACACGCCGACAAGGAGGACAAGTACCAGGTTGACGCCATCAGCGGCGGCACCATGACCAGCAACGGCGTCACAGCAATGCTGCAGTCTGCTTTTGACGACTATGCCTCCCTTCTTGGCAGCACGACCGTCCCGGGTTCCGGGCAACCCTCTAATACTATCCAGCAATGAGCAATAAGAATTGGAAACTGATAACTATGCCTTGGAGCAAGAACAACCCCGTCACCGTGCAGGTGCTGGGCATCTGCTCCTGCCTGGCAGTCACGGCCCAGTTGAAACCCGCCGTGGTGATGGCCATCTCGGTGACGGTGGTCGTGGCACTCTCGAACCTCATCATCTCCTTGATGCGTAATACCATCCCTCCGCGCATCCGTATCATTGTGCAGTTGGTGGTGGTGTCCATGCTGGTGGTTCTTGTGGACCAGCTGTTGAAAGCCTACGTCTATGATGTCAGCAAACAGCTGTCGGTCTTTGTGGGGCTTATTATTACGAACTGCATTGTGATGGGGCGTCTTGAGGCTTTTGCCATGAGCAATCCTCCCCTGCCTTCGCTGTGCGACGGTGTTGGGAACGGCCTTGGCTACAGCATTATCCTCATAATCTTAGGATTCTTGCGCGAGCTTTTCGGCAGCGGCACGCTGTGGGGCTATCCCGTGATGGAGAGTTTGGGCTTCTACAATTTTGGATATGAGAACAACGGTCTGATGATTATGCCGCCGATGGCTCTGATTTTGGTCGGTATCGTCATTTGGATTCAGCGCACGCGGAACAAAGACCTTTGTGAATAATCATTTTGCCGACCCTCTTCCCTCCGGGGGAGGGAGGGCAATAAAACAACAATAGAAATGGAATATATCAATATCTTCATTAAGTCTATTTTCGTAGACAATATGATTTTCGCCTTTTTCCTGGGCATGTGCTCTTATCTGGCGGTGTCCAAGACGGTGAAGACTTCGGCCGGGCTGGGTATAGCGGTGACGTTTGTGCTGCTAATCACGGTGCCGGTGAACTATCTTGTCAACAAGTATCTGCTTGCGCCGGGTGCGATGGCGTGGATCAGCCCCGCGCTGGCGGGTGTGGACCTCTCGTTCCTGAGCCTGATTATGTTCATTGCCGTGATTGCCGCCATTGTGCAGATGGTGGAGATGATTGTGGAGAAGTTCTCGCCGGCGCTGTACAACTCGCTGGGCATCTTCCTTCCGCTGATTGCCGTGAACTGCGCTGTGATGAGCGGCTCGCTGTTTATGCAGGAGCGTGCCTACAGCAATATGGGGGAGGTGCTCTGCTTTGCCGCTGGCAGCGGCGTGGGTTGGTTTTTGGCCATCGTGGCCATTGCCGCCATCCGCGAGAAGCTACGCTACAGCCACGTGCCGCCGGCTCTGAAAGGGGTGGGCATCACTTTTATCATCACCGGCCTGATGGGCTTGGCTTTTATGAGTTTTATGGGAATCAAATTGTAATTAAAAATTGATTCCCGCATTAACACATTCAAGAATTAACGCATTCAAGAATTATGACTACAACAATACTTACTGCGCTTATTGTCATCGTCGTTGTCATCCTGCTTCTGGTGGCGCTGCTGCTGGTGCTGCGGGCAAAGCTGATACCGCAGGGCAACGTGACTGTCACCATCAACGACGATAAGAAGCTGACCGTCCCCACGGGGGGCACACTGATTTCGACGCTTGCGGAGCAGCACATCTATCTGCCGTCGGCTTGCGGCGGCAAGGGTTCTTGCGGCCAGTGCAAGTGCCGCGTGCTGGAGGGTGGCGGCTCCATCCTGCCCACGGAGGTGGGTTTCTTCACCCGCAAACAGATTCAGGACCACTGGCGGCTGGGCTGCCAAGTGAAGGTGAAGGAGGATTTGAAGATTGCCGTGCCGCAATCAATCCTGAGCATCAAGGAGTATGAATGCACGGTGGTCTCCAACCGCAATGTGGCGACGTTTATGAAGGAGTTCAAGGTGCAGCTGCCCGCAGGGGAACACATGGATTTTGCTCCGGGTTCATACGCCCAGATTAAGATTCCGAAGTTCGACCTCCGCTATGCCGACTATGACCGCGACTTGATTGGCAAGGAGTACCTGCCGGCATGGGAGAAGTTCGGCATGTTCGACCTCCGCTGCGTGAACCCCGAACCCACGGTGCGCGCCTATTCGATGGCCAACTATCCCGACGAGGGCGATGTGTTTATGCTGACGGTGCGCATAGCCACGCCGCCGTTCAAGCCGGACCGTTCGGGCTTTATGAATGTGAATCCGGGCATCGCCTCTTCGTATATCTATTCGCTCCGTCCGGGCGACAAGGTGATTATGTCCGGTCCTTACGGCGACTTCCACGTCAAGGAGCATCCCGCCGACATGCCCAACAAGCCCGAGATGATTTGGGTGGGCGGCGGCGCCGGCATGGCTCCGCTGCGCGCCCAGATCATGCACCTTACGCGCACGCTCAACACCAGGGACCGCGCCATGCATTATTTCTATGGTGCCCGTGCCCTGAACGAGGTGTTCTATTTGGACGACTTCCGTCAGTTGGAGAAGGAGTTCCCGAACTTCCATTTCCATCTGGCTCTGGACCGTCCCGACCCCGCCGCCGACGCTGCCGGCGTGCCCTACACCGCAGGTTTTGTGCACAACGTGATGTACGAGACTTACCTGAAGGACCACCCTGCCCCCGAGGATATTGAGTACTACATGTGCGGCCCCGGTCCCATGAGCTCGGCTGTGGTGGGCATGCTGGATAACCTTGGCGTGGCACCGGAGAATATCATGTATGACGATTTCGGCGGCGGCGCCCCCAAGAAGTAATCAATCCTCCCGGAAGGAGATTAAAAACACTGAAAGGTGAAAATAGAAAAGATTAACACATTCAAGAATTAGCGCATTCTAACTTTTTCAATAATTAACACATTCAAGAAATATGAATTTACCCAAAATCCATTCCATCTCCAAGAAGATATGTGTCGCCCTGTTGGGCGGATTCCTGCTCATCTTCTTGCTGTTCCACGCCAGTGCCAACCTACTACATCGTCAAGGTGTTCGAGGTGGTGTTGCTGGGCTTCATCGCCTTGCACATCTGTTTCACTGCGTGGCTCTGGCTCACAAACCGGCTGGCTCGTCCGGTTCGTTACCATCATGCCGGCCGCAGCAAGACCCATCCCGGTTCCAAGCTGATGATGTGGTCCGGCATCCTTATCTTCTCTTTCCTCGTCATGCACTTTTGTCAGTTCTACTTTGTCAAATTGGGCTGGGTGAAAGGTGAGTATATGGTGAAGGTTGAGAAACTGCAGGACGAGGAGATGATGCAGATGATGCAGATGGCCAACCAGCTGGAGATGACTCCCGAGGAACTGATTAACCAGTTGGAGGAGAGTGCATCCACTTACACCGAAGAGAACGGCGACTCGGCAGAAACCGAAGAGTACATTGCGGGCATGCGCGACAAACTGGCCGTCATGACTATGGTGCAGCGTGCTTACGAAGAGGATAACTTCAGCGAGGATCGCCAGTGGATACGCCACCTGACCTATGAGGACCGCCAGTTGCTGCGTAAAGTGTTGCCCGAAAGCGACCCTGAACCCGACTTCTATTTCATGGTGCGGCGGCTGTTCCAGAACCCCATCATGGTGCTGCTATACCTCATCACCTTCGTGGTGCTCTTCATCCACATGCGTCACGCTTTTCCATCTGCTTTCCAGACCCTCGGCCTGAACAACTACAAGTATGGCAAGGCCATCGACATCCTCGGACAGATTTATGCCTGGGTGGTGTGCCTGATGTTTGCAGCTGTGGCTGTTTTAGTTTACCTTGGTTTATAGTCACTCTCAACCCTTAAAAGATGAACCTCATGAATTTAGATTCCAAAATACCCGAAGGTCCCCTTTCTGAAAAATGGACCAACTACAAAGCCAGTCAAAAGCTTGTAAACCCCGCCAACAAGCGCAAGATTAACATCATTGTGGTGGGTACGGGCCTTGCCGGTGCTTCCGCCGCCGCCTCGTTGGGAGCCATGGGCTTCAACGTGGACATCTTCTGCATCCAGGATTCCCCGCGCCGTGCCCACTCCATTGCTGCCCAGGGTGGCATCAATGCCGCCAAGAATTATCAGAACGACGGCGACAGTGTAGAGCGTCTGTTCCGCGACACCATCAAGGGTGGTGACTACCGCGCCCGCGAGGCCAACGTCTACCGTCTGGCCGAGGTCAGCGGTGCCATCATCGACCAGTGTGTGGCGCAGGGCGTTCCCTTTGCCCGCGACTATGGCGGACTGCTCGACAACCGCTCCTTCGGCGGCGCGCAGGTCAGCCGCACCTTCTACGCCCGCGGCCAAACCCAGTGTCAAACTGCATGAACGCCACGAGATGATGGAACTCGTCGTTGTCGACGGCCGCGCACGCGGCATCATCGCCCGCAACCTTGTCACTGGTGATCTCGAGCGCTATGCCGCCCATGCCGTCGTGCTGGCCACAGGTGGCTATGGCAATATCTACTACCTCTCCACCAATGCCATGAACAGCAACGGCTCCGCCGCCTGGGTGTGCCACAAGAAAGGCGCAGCTTTTGCCAACCCCTGCTATGTCCAGATTCACCCCACCTGCATCCCCGTCCACGGCGACTACCAGTCCAAGCTGACGCTGATGAGTGAGAGCCTCCGCAACGATGGCCGCATCTGGGTGCCCAAGAAGAAGGAGGATGCCGAGGCCATCCGTCGCGGCGAGAAGGGTCCCAATGACATCCCCGAAGAGGATCGCGACTACTATCTGGAACGCCGTTATCCCGCTTTCGGCAACCTTGTGCCCCGCGATGTGGCCTCCCGTGCCGCCAAGGAGCGTTGCGATGCCGGCTACGGTGTAGGCTCTACGGGTCTGGCCGTGTACCTTGACTTTGCCGATGCTATCCAGCGTCTGGGACGCGATGTGGTGGAACAGAAATATGGCAACCTCTTCCAGATGTACCAGAAGATTGTCGATGTGGACCCCTACGAGAACCCCATGATGATCTATCCCGCCATCCACTATACCATGGGCGGTCTTTGGGTGGACTACGAACTGCAGACCACCATTCCGGGCCTCTTTGCTGCCGGTGAGGCCAACTTCTCCGACCACGGTGCCAACCGTCTGGGTGCCTCCGCTCTGATGCAGGGCCTGGCCGATGGCTACTTCGTCCTGCCCTACACCATGCAGAACTATCTTGCCGACCAGATTTATGTGGGCAAGATCTCTGCTGACACTCCTGAGTTCGACCAAGCCGAGCAGGATGTCCGCAATCGTTTGCAAACGCTCCTGAACATTAAAGGCGACACAGCCGCCCATGCCGACCCCTCCACCCATACCGTGGACCACTTCCACAAGGCACTGGGTAAAATCATGTGGGAATATGTGGGCATGGCACGCAATACCGAGAGCCTGACCACCGCCCAGAAACTGGTGGCCGACCTCGAAGGCCAATTCTGGAAAGAGGTCTTCATTCCCGGCACTGCCGACGAGTTCAACCCCGAACTGGAGAAGGCTTACCGTCTGGCCGACTATTTCGAACTGGCACGCCTCATCATCACCGATGCCATGCACCGCGAAGAGTCCTGCGGCGGCCACTTCCGCACCGAGCACCAGACCGAGGACGGCGAGACCCAGCGCGACGACGAGAACTTCATGTATGTTGCCGCTTGGGAGTACCAAGGCCACGATGTCACTGAGACCATGACCAAGGAGCCCCTCAACTACGAACACATCAAGATTGCAAAACGTAACTATAAATAAGCCATGAAATTCACATTACATATCTGGCGTCAGGAAAATGCCCGCGCCAAAGGCCATTTCGAGACCTACCATCTCGATAACATTTCGCCTGAATGCTCTTTCCTTGAGATGCTCGACATCCTCAATGAGCAGCTCATCAACGACCGCATAGCACATCCCGTCTGTTTCGACAACGACTGCCGTGAAGGTATCTGCGGTATGTGCGGCCTCTACATCAATGGCCGTCCCCACGGCAACGACGATGGTATCACCACCTGCCAGCTCCACATGCGCAAGTTCCATGATGGCGATGAGATCTGGATTGAACCTTGGCGTGCCAAGCCCTTCCCCGTCATCCGCGACCTTGTGGTGGACCGCACCGCTTTCGACAAGATTATTCAGGCTGGTGGTTATATCAGCACCACCACCGGCGGTGTACCCGATGCCAACACCATCCCCATTCCCAAACACAAGGCCGACCAAGCCATGGATGCCGCCGCCTGTATCGGCTGCGGAGCCTGTGTGGCTGCTTGCAAGAATGCTTCGGCCATGCTCTTTGTCGGCGCCAAGGTCAGCCACCTTGCCCTGCTCCCTCAAGGCAAAGTCGAGGCTGCCGACCGCGTCAGGAAGATGGTCATGAAAATGGACGAGCTCGGCTTCGGCTCCTGCACCAACACCTACGCCTGCGAGGCTGAATGCCCCAAGCAAATCAAGCGTCAGAACATCGCCCGCCTCAACCGCCAATGGATTGGCCAGCTCTTTGGCCGCGACCGCCGCGACTGAACGGGTGCAGCCACTTACCGTCGCCAACGCCCTTCGTTGGCAACACCTCAATGCGTCCTCCTTTCCCCCCAACAGGAAGGGAGGACGCCTGTTTTATCCCTAATCGATCATTGGGTTTTACGTCTCACTTCCCCCGTTTTTTGCATCCTGCTTTGACAGCCTTTCGGTTGCTTATTATTTGCCGAACAGAAATAATAGAGAAAATAAGAAGAAAGTAAATAGAAAATAAATAAAAAAGAAAGGCCGATGAATCAGGGACTTGTGTTCCCCTGGATTTCCCTTAAACCCAAATCGATCATTAGGGTCTATGACAAATTAGTATTTGTTTCGAGCAGATTGGTCGCATCGCTGTCGAACGTTGCGTAAAGCGGGGGCAGAGAAAGTTTGCATGCTCAGCAGGGCCCAAGTAACGTCATGGAACATATAGAAATGCTGATATGGCATAAAAAGACCTGAAAAAAGCGAGATTGATTGTATGGTCGGCCTAATGGACGATTTGGGTTCAATGTGTTTGCAAATATTTCCAAATACCAAAGGGACAATTTTTTCTTGACATGGCATGAAACTTTTTCTTGCTGTGTGGAAAAATAGTTGTATCTTTGCACCCGCAAAGTGGATAGATTTGTAATGATTGCAACCACTGAAAAATAATGCTAAACACATGATTTTCATAACTAACAATCACGCCTTTCCGTTCCCTTTGTCAGTGTGCCCCTAAGGGCAAATTTATTATTTAAACTATTTAATGTGAGCCCGGACACCGGGCAGAGTACTATGAGTTATTTTTTCACATCTGAATCAGTAAGTGAGGGCCATCCCGACAAGGTGGCCGACCAGATTTCGGACTCGCTGTTAGACGAGTTCCTACGTCGCGACCCCGACAGCCATGTGGCGTGCGAGACGCTGGTGACCACTGGCCTTGTGGTGGTCAGCGGTGAGGTGACCTGCGACGGTTACGTCGAGATACAGGACACGGTGCGCGATGTCATCCGCCGCATTGGCTACACCAAGGGCGAGTATATGTTCGAAGCCAACTCGTGCGGGGTGCTTTCCACCATCCACGGGCAGAGCGGCGACATCAACCAGGGCGTGAGCCGTGCCAAGGCAGAGGAGCAGGGCGCGGGCGACCAGGGCATGATGTTCGGCTATGCCTGTAACGAAACCCCAGAGCTGATGCCGCTTCCCATCACCTTGGCGCACATCTTCCTGCAAGAGCTCACCCGCATCCGCAAGGAGGGGAAGCAGATGCTTTACCTACGTCCCGACGCCAAGAGCCAGATAACCGTCCAGTACAGCGACGAGGGAAAGCCCCAGCGCATTGAAGCCATTGTCATCTCCACGCAGCACGACGAGTTCGACGAGGAGAAGGCCATGCTGGAGCGCATCCGCACCGATGTAAAGGAAATCCTTATCCCCCGAGTGCTGGCACGTCTGAGCGACGAGAACCGCGCCCTCTTTGCCGGCAAGGACTACAAACTGTTTGTCAACCCCACGGGCAAGTTTGTGATTGGCGGACCTCACGGCGACACAGGCCTTACGGGACGCAAGATTATCGTCGACACCTACGGTGGGCGCGGTGCTCACGGCGGCGGCGCCTTCAGCGGCAAAGACCCCTCCAAGGTGGACCGCTCGGCAGCCTACGCCACCCGCCACATCGCCAAGAACATGGTGGCGGCAGGTGTGTGCGACGAAGTGCTGGTGCAGGTGGCCTACGCCATCGGCGTGGCCGAGCCTGTGGGGCTGTATGTCAACACCTACGGCACGGCACACGTCCAGATGACCGACGGCGAGATTGCCCAGCATATCGGACACCTGTTCGACATGCGTCCCTACGCCATCATTGAGCGTTTTGGCCTGAAGAACCCCATCTATGCCCCCACGGCCGCCTACGGTCATATCGGCCGCGACCCTTACACAGCCGAGGTGACCATGTACGAGCCTTGCGGCAAGTCATATACCAAGACTGTCGACTTCTTCGCATGGGAAAAACTGGACTATGTTGAACCTATCCGTAAAGAGTTCGGGTTGTAATTGCATGAATAGAAAATGAATCTCACAGGACTAATCATCGGTGTGTCTGCGTTCCTATGCATTGGGGTGTTCCACCCGATTGTTATCAAGGCTGAATACCACTGGGGCGTGCGTTGCTGGTGGCTGTTCCTGCTGTTCGGGTTGGGCTGCATTGTGGCTTCGTTGTTGGCCAAGGGTGTTGTCTTTGCTGCCCTGTTGGGTGTTGCGGGTTTCTCCAGCCTGTGGTCCATCATCGAACTGTTCAAACAGCGCGAGCGGGTGCGCAAAGGCTGGTTTCCGCGCAATCCCAAACGAGACAACCGTTACAAGGAATGAAATGAATAGAACAACAGCAATATGACAAAACTAAGTGTAAACATCAACAAAGTGGCCACGCTGCGCAATGCGCGTGGCGGCAGTCTGCCCGATGTCGTGCAGTTTGCTTTAGACTGCGAACGCTTCGGGGCACAAGGCATCACCGTCCATCCTCGCCCGGACGAGCGGCATATCCGCTACAAGGATGTGCATGACCTGAAACCCGTTCTCACCACCGAGTTCAACATTGAGGGGAACCCCGTGCCCCGCTTTGTGGAACTGGTCAAGGCCATCAAGCCCGCACAGGTCACCCTTGTGCCTGACGCCGAGAACGTGCTGACCAGCAATGCCGGTTGGGACACCGTCAAACACCTGTCCTTTCTCAGCGACATCGTCTCCGAGTTCAAGACATGCGGCATTCGTGTCAGCATCTTCATCGACTCCGTGCCGCAGATGATAGAGATGGCTGCACGGACGGGTACGGACCGCGTAGAGCTCTACACCGAGGCCTACGCAAGCCACTATGCTGCCGACCCCGCCAAGGCCATCGCCCCTTACGTTGAGGCTGCCACCGTGGCGCGGCAGTGCGGTCTGGGGCTCAATGCAGGGCACGACCTCTCGTTGCACAACCTGAGCTACTTCCACCAGCAGATACCCTGGCTCGATGAAGTCTCCATCGGCCACGCCCTCATCAGCGACGCCCTCTATCTCGGCATCGAGGAAACAATACACCGCTATTTGCAGTGTCTCAGTTAGAAATAGTAATCAGACAATATCCCTGCTATGAAGAAGACAATCCTTTCGTTGGCCGCTGCCACCCTCTTGGCTGCAGCCTGTCACACCGAGCCGCAGCCCGTCGCTCCAGACCCTGCCGAGGTGGTCATGACAAACATCCTCAACCGTAAAAGCGTGCGTTCCTACACCGGCGACACCATTCCCGCCGCAGTCATGGAGAACCTGCTGCGTGCCGCCATGGCAGCCCCTTCGGGCAGGAATATCCAGCCGTGGAGCTTTGTGGTGTTGAACGACACAAGCCGCTACGATGAGATTTTCGGTGACAACTTCAATCTTTCCATGTACAAGCAGTCGGCAGCTGTCGTGGTGCTTTGTGCTGACACCACCGTGGTGCGTCCTCCGCGCGAAAATCCCGATGCCCCTGCGGTGCAGCAGCCCAACGGCATCTGGCGTGACGACATGGGTGCCGTCACCGAGAACCTGCTCCTCGCTGCCGAGGCTCACGGTTTGGGAGCTTGCTGGACAGCATGCTATCCCTACGTCGACCGTATGGCACCTGTAAAGCAAGCCCTCGGACTTCCCGCCACTGTGGTGCCATACAGCGTGGTGCCGATCGGCTACCCCGCCGGCGACGAGCAGCCAAAAGACAAGTGGGACCCCTCCCGCATCCATTACGGCAAGTGGTAACACACAATAAAAAAACAGTGGGAGCCATAGTTTGGCTCCCACTGTTTTTTTATTGCCACCTACGTTTATTTATACTTAGTGCCTTTTTTGGGGGAGAGGTCTCGGTCTATGATAAATCCTTGAATCTGTAGAATGGTGTTTGGCGCGTTTTCTGCATTAGACCTAACCGCAATTGTTTTTCTGAAATGTCCTTTTTGGTGTCCATAGTATACTATTTTTCTGTTTCCCCATCGTCCGGGCAATAATGGTTTACTGCTCCAAATAGGTGAAGTGCATCCACATGAGGCTTTGACTTCAGAGACAATAAGCGGTGCAAGTCCCGTGTTTTTGTATTGAAAGATACATGTATCACCTTTCCCCAATGGAATCGTGTCAAATGTATGAAGTGTCTTTGTAAAATATATCTGTGCTCTCGTTTTTTTAGTGTTATTTTGAGCAAATGAGGACAGGCTGCAAAAGAAAGCTATAAAAATGATAAGAAAATTTTTCATTGTAGTTTCTTTTCATATTCTGTTTTGGCCTGTATCAGTTCGGAATAGTCTCCAAGGTCATGGGATTTGTAAACTATCTGCTTGTCGGGAGAAATAAGGTAGTATTGTGGCATCACATGCATGTCGAGTATCTTGCCTATCCCTTTGGCATGATACATGATGTCGGGTATTTGGCTCCTGCTGTCATTTGCTTTCTGGCTAAGGTAGTTGACATTGTCCGACAGACAGTTGATGCACATGATTTTGATCCCATTCTGTTCAAGTATCCTATATCCCAACGTCTCTTTCTCTTTGCCCAATGTGTGAAACCATTTGATGCATCCTGTGCATCCCGAGAACCAGAAGTCAAGCAATATCCAGCCGTCTTGTTTCGCTATATTGGTGGTGTCGTTGGAGAGTGAGACGATAGGGAATTTCTTCACACTGTCCGTCAGACTCTCATTCCCTTGCATGGATAGCGAGCTGTACCCGACAGGCTCCGAGTCGGTTCCTTGTGAGTATGGGGCATACCTTGGACTGGAGCGGTCAAACGTTGTGTACCATCCTGTTGTGTCGGCATCAAAATAGTAGTTTACATAATATTCCTCAGGCCATGCACGGTTCCTTTTCCGTGAGGTGGGTGTTTCTTTGATATACTCAAGCCTTTTGGATGCGGTGTTGTAGTAATAATCAATCTGCAGTTCGTTAGGTATGTCAAACTTTTTTGTCTCTTGGTTGTAAAAGTATTTCAGGCTTATCCTTTGCAGTATCTTGTATGCAATGTCGTTTATTGTGGTGTCGTAGATGTATCTGAATGCTGTGGCATTTTGTGGTTTGTTGTTTGGGAAGATGAGGTTCTTAATATTCTCTAAATTGCCTTGGAATACCTGGCTATAGAAATCGTCATAGAAACTTGCGCCGCGTTCACTTTCTATGTAGTTTCTATCGATAGAATCCACACAGACGAGGTTGTTTCCGCTCATCAGGTACTCGACACTGACATCTTTGACATATACTGAATCATTGATTCTTACGATTTTCCAGTCAGATTTGTTAATGCCATCTGTTGTATTGAGAGGTGTATGGGAGTAATACAGAGTGAAAGCTGGGTTGACTTGAAAAGGTTGTCGTATTTCTGTTTGCCAAAACACGGTGGCTTTCAGCCATCCTTTGCGATTGCTGCGGGAAGATGTTTGGGCAGATGTATAATAAACTCCACCCAGCAAGACGAGAAATAGGATTGCCTTCCGTGTCGAAGGCAAT
>ONJQ01000038.1 GCA_900318175.1 uncultured Bacteroidales bacterium
CACCTTTATGGCTGCTTTAATTTGACTGTTGCGGTAACGGCTTTTGATGTCAGCTATCCACTGCACATAATCCCTGTCGGCAGTCATGCCGTCGCGAAATACGAAATGGGGTTTGTCAGCCATATGAATTTTCTTGTTATAATCTGCAAAAATACGACTTTTTTTTCAATTACGTAAGGCTCTGGCAGTTTTTAACATAAATGGAACGTTTATGAATGTGTTATCTTGTTAATGCGTTAATTCGTAAATCGACTACCTCATTCACTCGTTTTCACATTTACACATTCACAAAGCGTTGATTCATAATTCGACTATCAGAGCTAATGGACAAATATTAGGCTAAAATTCTTGTAAGGCCTCTATTATTCTTAGTGCCATAGTGCCATCTGTTTCGGAACAATAGAGAACGTTTGGGTGCACTATGGGCAGATGGAGGTTATATCAGATGAGACATTGTGTATCTTTGCAATCGGAAAGGAACACAAACGTTATGGTTGGATGGTTCTGATTCAGAGAGTTATTTGACATATTGTGTTTGGGTTGTTGCTCTTCAATACGATAGGCGTTTTCGGTTTGAACAATAATGAAGGAGCCCGCTGTTCGGGGGGAACGGGCGGGCTCCTTTTCTGCACTTCGCTTATGCGGATGGAGGCTTATTTAGAAGGGTTGATGTCGTCGATGGGGGTGGCGGTGGCACTCTCTTTGAGGTCGCGGAGACGCTTGTTGATGCGGCGAAGGCCGAAGAAGGCGACAATACGGATGATGCCGTTGGCCAGGATGCCAAGGCCAATGAGGACGCCGAGGAAGGCACCGGTGGTTTCGGGTTCGCGCAGGGCAAGGAAGCCCAGCACGATGCTGCATACGCCCAGTATGAGCATCAGCCACCAGCGGTCGTAGCCGCCTTTACGGTAGTCGATGGAGAGGACGGAGAGGGAGACGCCTTCGAAGATAACCCACATGGAGAAGACGACGATGAGGGCCACTTCGGAGACCAGGATGTTGGAGGCCAGCATAAGTCCCACGATGATTTGGAACACGGCCAGCAGCGTGGTGGAGCCGGCATTGGGCAGAAAGGCCTGTGCGCGAAGGCCGAAGATGAGCGACGACACGCCGGAGACAAGGATGACCAATCCCATGAGCCATGCCGCGGAGGCAAAACTGGCACCGGGGTTGAAAAAACAGACTACGCCCAGAACGATAAGCAGCAAGGCAGTGATGATGAGGTAAATGTTGATTCGTTTCATGGTGAATTAGGGAATGCGTTAATTCGAGAATACGTTATTGTGTTAATTCGGGGATGTGTTGTTCTATCCACATGTTTCGTTATTCCTTGTAACCAAATAAAGGGTGAGGGTCGTAACCCTGCACCCTTTGTGAATAGCATTGCGATAGTCAGAATGATTAGCCTTCGATCTCCTTGCGGACTTTCTTGAAGGCCTCGATGCACTTGTCGAGGTGTTCGTGCTCGTGGGCAGCGCTGATCTGGACGCGGATACGGGCCTGACCCTTCGGCACAACGGGATAGTAGAAGCCGGTGACGAAGATGCCTTCTTCCTGCATCTTGGCAGCATACTGCTGGCTCTTGGCAGCGTCGTAGATCATGACGGCGCAGATGGCGCTCTCGCTAGGTTTGCAGTCGAAGCCCTCTTCCTTCATGCGGCGCAGGAAGTAGTCGGTGTTCTCGTGCAACTTGTCCTGCAGCTCGTTGGTCTCGCTCATCATCTCGAACATGCGGATGCCGGCAGCCACGAGGCCGGGGGCCATGCTGTTGGAGAAGAGGTAAGGACGGCTGCGCTGGCGGAGCATGTCGATAATCTCCTTGCGGCCAGTGGTGAAACCACCCATGGCGCCACCGAAGGCCTTGCCGAGGGTGCCGGTGAGGATTTCAATCTTACCGCGCAGGTTGTAACGCTCGGTCACGCCGCGGCCGGTCTTGCCAACCACGCCGGCGCTGTGGCTCTCGTCCACCATGACCATGGCGTCGTACTTCTGAGCCAGCTCGTAGATTTTGTCGAGGGGGCAAACATTGCCGTCCATGGAGAAGACGCCGTCGGTGACAATGATGCGGAAGCGGTTCTTCTGGGCAGCTTTCAGTTGCTCTTCCAGATCGGCCATGTCGGCGTTGGCGTAGCGGTAACGCTGAGCCTTGCAGAGGCGCACACCGTCGATGATGGAGGCGTGGTTGAGGGCGTCGCTGATGATGGCATCCTCATCGGTCAGCAGGGGCTCGAAGACACCGCCGTTGGCGTCGAAGCAAGCAGCATAGAGGATGGTGTCCTCGGTGCCGAAGAACTCGGAGATTTTCTGCTCCAATTTCTTGTGCAGATCCTGGCAGCCGCAGATGAAGCGGACGGAGGCCATGCCATAGCCGCGGGCATCCATGCCCTCTTTGGCGGCCTTGATGAGTTCGGGATTGTCGGCCAGGCCGAGGTAGTTATTGGCGCAGAAGTTGAGGCACTTCTTGCCTTTCACCATGATTTCAGCGCCCTGGGGGCTCTCAATGATGCGTTCGTGCTTGTAGAGACCGGCAGCTTCGATGTCGGCCAGCTCTTTCTGAAGGTGTTCTTGAAACTTTGTGTACATAATTACAATGATTTATGCGTTTTTATATATTTCTATCTAACCTACAAAGATACATCTTTTTTTTCGAAAGATGAAAAAACAACATTTTTTTATGCTTTATTTGTTGCCAAACAAGGATTTTCTATACATCCGATGTGGTTGGCTCTCGGTGCATTATTGCAAGTCTGCAAGCTTTTGCCGCACCCGCTGGGCAATCTCCTCGTGAGTCACGTGGAGCCCGTCAGGGGTGTGCCAGCTGCGTGCGGGGTCGGCGAGGTAGCGCGGAGGCACCGCAGCCGCAACCCGCTCGATGGCAATATCCGACCGCAGCCGCCACAGGAAGTCCGCCACCAGCGTCACATAGTCTTCCACCGCGAAGGGTGGCGGGATGGAGGCAGGATTGTGGCGCCACTGGCGTTCCAACTCGGAACCGTGGAGCAGTTGCAGCTGGTGCAGTTTAAGGGTGCTGAGGGGCAGGGCGGAAAGGATGTCGGCCTCGGCCAGCATCTGCTCGCGGCTCTCGCCAGGGAGCCCGAGGATGAGATGGCCACCCACATCGATGCCCCGCGCAGCAGTGTCCATGATTGCCCGGCGGGTACACTCGAAATCGTGCCCCCTGCGAATTAGGCTCAGGGTGCTGTCGTAGCAGCTCTCAATGCCGTATTCCACGGCCACGTACTTCTCCCTGCCAAGGGAAGAGAGCAGGTCCAGCACTGCCTCGCTCACACAGTCGGGGCGCGTGCTCACCACGATGCCCGCCACCTTGGGGTGATCGAGGGCTTCGCGGTAGCGGGACCGCAGCACCTGCAGTGGGGCATAGGTGCCACTGTAGGACTGGAAATAGGCCACATAGCGCGTGGCGCCCCGTTGTCGGCGGTGGGCATGAAAACGGATGCCCTCGTCGATCTGCCGTGTTATGCTGCCAGCCGTGCGGCAATAGGAAGGGACAAAGGCCTCGCCGTTACAGAAGGTGCAACCCCCATGGCCGATGCTGCCGTCGCGGTTGGGGCAGGAGAAGCCGCCGTCCACGGAAATCTTCTGCACGGTGCCGCCAAAGCGTTGGCGGCAATAGTCGGCGTAGGAGAGGTAAGCTGTAGACATGGGGATGTAGGAATGAATTATTTATTGCTTTGTTTTATGCGGCGAATGGCCACCTTGCGGGCGGCGGCATAGTCGTCTATCTCGGGGTCGAGAGCCACGGCCTGGTCCAGGTGCTCCAACGCATGTCTGTATTGTTCCCGCTCTAAATAAAGCTCGCCGAGGACGAAGTGGCACATGGCCTTCTCTTCATCGCTGTCGAAGAGCTCTAAAGCTTTTTTCAAAGTGGCCTCCGCCTGGTTGAGGTGCTTCAGCTCCTTCTCGCATAGGGCTATATTGAACCAGCAGGCACTGGAGTAAAAGCCATCCTGCGAGGTTTCCAGCTGCAGCTTGAAGTAACGTATAGCCTCCTCGTATTGTTGCAGGTTCTTGTAGGCCACACCCAGTCTGTAGGCCACATCCAGCCCTTCCTGCTTGGCAACGGGCAGCAGGGTGAGAAGGGATTGCACCATCTCTTCGAAACGGTGGGAGATGTACATGCACTTTGTGGCGGAGAGGAGGTCGGAGGGGCGGTTGCCAATGTTGTAAGCCTTCATGTACAGCTCCTCGGCCTTGTCAATTGCCCTGTGCTTCATATACACATCGGCCATATTGCTGAGGGCTAATACATAGTCGGGACAGAGGTCAAGCGCCTTGCGGTAGCATTCCAAGGCCTCGTCGTCGCGGCCCAACCGATGGAGCACAACACCTCGGCTGTTCCACCAAGTGTACTCGTCCGGCACATCGGCCAAGGCGGTTTCGAAGCAGGGAAGAGCCTCCTCGAAACGCTCAAGACTCAACAGGCAGTTTCCCTTGCTGGCCCATACGCTCCAGTAGGAGGGGCAGAGCTCCAGTGCCTTGTCGTAGGCCTGCAGCGCTTCGTCATAGCACTCTTTCTCGAACAACGCATTGCCGAGCAACTCGTAGCCGTCCTCGTTGTCGGGGCATAGTCGGATAATTTGGCGTGCGGCGGAAATGACTTGGTCGAACGATTCCAGTTTTTCGCAGCACAAGGCTTTGTTGTACCATGCCTGCCAGCGGTCGGGGAAACGCTGGGTAAGGGCTTCGGCTACCTCCACAGCCTCGTCGTAGTGTTCAAGCTTCACAAAGGCATCGCCCTGATCCCAGAGGGCATCATCGTTGTCGGGATTAATCCGCAAGGCCTGTTCATAGCAAGCCAATGCCTCCTGGTATCGCTCTTGGTTGTAGTAGCAGTTTCCCCATTCCAAAAAAACGTCATCGTTCTCCGGGTCCAAATTGCTGGCTGTGCGGTAGGCATCCTCGGCCTCTTCCAGTTGATTCATTTCGTCCAGGCAGTTGCCCAAGTTTAGCCATGTCTCGGATGATGAGGGATTAACATCCAGCGATAGGCGAAAGTAGCGCACCGCCTCATCGAGCCGTTCCAGGTGGTGGTGAGTCAGTCCCAAGTAAAACAACACCTCATCGTTGTCGGGCTGCAGGGCGTAGGCCGACTGGAAGTAGTGCAGAGCTTTCTCTGGATTATCTTGGTCCAGTTGTTCTATTCCGAGTTCTATGTATTCTTCTGTCATCTTGCCATCTTTAATAATGATGCTTGTACACTTTCTTGCTTATGCCTCTGCGTCCACCGGTTCTGAGCCTTCGAGCTGCACCACGTGGCGGCGGATATAGTCGGCCACCAACGGCACCAAGGGCTCCGCGTGGTAGGCCTGGGCAAGTGCATCGTCCTGCTTGCCGAACAGATTGAGCGCAAGGAGCAGTTGGTACCCGTCCTGCGCCACGCTCTTCACGCACCGCTCCACCTCATCTTTGTGCTGCAAGTATATCTCCATTGCCTCCAGCACAATGGCAGCGTGGCGCGTGGCTCCCACAGCCATAAGGCTTCTATAGAGGTCGATGCCGTCGTCGCCATTGGGACTGTAGTTGCCCTCATAGTAGTAGAACCACTCCATGTATCGCGGTGGCTCCTCGTGGTGCAGGATTGTGGCGTAGTATATCACCCGCTCATAGAGGTTGGTGATGTTCTCTGGTTCCCCGATGTCGTACCAGCACAGCAGGTCGGTGTCGCTCCACGTGGCTGCCACCGCGGGGGTAAGATGCGGCGAAGGAGCATTGAATTTAGAGCGTTCGAACTGCTCCACGGCATCCGACTCTATTTTGGCCATCCTCCCGTAGAAGGCCAGTGCAACAATGGGAATCCACGCCACCGCTCCTATCGATGCCCCTGCATGTTGCAAAATCATCATCACCCCCACACTGCCCATGATGAAGGCGGAAAGGAGAGCGATGGTGCCCCAAGGCCCCCAAGACCGTGACCATGCCCAGGTGTAGGGCAGATGGACGGTATTGCCGCAATGGGGACAGTGCAACTGGATGAAGTCGCCATGTTGCCGGCGAAGATCATCGGCTGTGTTGTAATTTCCCTTCAGACGGATGGACTTATTGCAATGGCAAGTGATGTAAAGCTTCATGCACTGGGTGATTGGGAAAAAAGAAAGCCCCGAGGAGTGGATCCTCCCTGGGGCTGACTATTGAGGACCGTGAGCGTTTACTTCACAATAAGTTTTTTCATGTTGTTGCTTCCCAGAATGCCGTAGGCATAGATGCCGGCGGGGAGGTCGTCGACCATGGCGGTACCGTTGCCCTCCACTGTGAGCTGGCGAACGGTGCGACCCTGCATGTCGACAATGGCAAGGGTGGCGGGCTGGTTCAGCTCATAGCTGATGGCCACGGCTCCGCACGAGGGGTTGGGATAGGCCGACATAGTGGCACCAGCCACGGCACGATCAATGCCCACAGTGCCCACCTGCACATTCATCTTCACGGTGCAGGAGACATTGCCGTTGGAAACGTTGACGGAATAGACAGCATGGGGGTTGGAAACGCTGTTGTCGATATCAATATCGATGGAGAAAGCGTCGTCCTCATAGCCGGGAGCCATGTTGAAGGCGTTGCTGGTGAGTTGGGGGAAGCAGTTGCCTCCGGCACAGACACCCCAGGCGCTGATGCCCGATTCCTCAACAGGGGTGATGGTAACCACCATGTTCTGCAATGCGGAAATACCCAAGTTCTTCAGCGTGATGCCACGGATGGAATGGGCGTCGGCGGCAATTGCAACGTTCATCTCGTCGCCGTCCTGATAGGTTGTACCGTTGTAGACGAAACCAACCTGACCCTGTACATTGGCCAGGAAGAGACTGCCAAGCAGCAGTGCAAATGATAAAAACTTCTTCATTGTTCTATTTGTAATTAAAAGATTAATAAATTCTTGTTGTAGGGGCCGGGAGCTGCTATTCGCTCAGCAGGGCGTCCACCACCTTTTTCACCCCCGTGCCGGCTTTCTCCTGGAAGATGGTGATGGGGCGTGAAATGGGGACGGCCTTAGGGTCGACCAGATAGCAGGGCGTGGAGCGCGGCACGTAGTGTATCAATCCCGCGGCGGGATAGACATTCATCGAGGTGCCGACAACGATGAAGTAGTCGGCTTGCTCGCACAGCACGGCAGCGGGCTCAATGTTGGGGACAGCCTCGCCAAACCATACAATGTGGGGGCGCAGCTGGGCACCGTCAGGGGCTTTGTCGCCCAGATGAATGTCGCGGTCGCCGATGTCGATAATGAGGTTGTCGTTGCGGTCACTGCGGGCTTTGGTGAGCTCGCCATGCAGATGGAGCACGTTGGTGGAGCCAGCCTGCTCGTGCAGGTTGTCGATGTTCTGGGTGATGATGTGGACATCGTAGCGCTCCTCCAGACGCACCAGCTGGCGGTGGCCCTCGTTGGGCTTCACCTGGAAGAGCTGACGGCGGCGCTCATTGTAGAAATTGAGCACCAACTCGGGGTTGCGCAGGTAGGCCTCGTGGGTGGCAACGTCCTCCACTCGGTATTGTTCCCACAGCCCGTCGCTGTCGCGGAAAGTGCTGATGCCACTCTCGGCACTGATGCCGGCACCCGTCAAGACGATTACTTTCTTTTTCATACTCCTGCTGTTATAATGTTGTGTAACATATCACTGATGCAATGTGATTTCCTGTCGGTGGAGGCTGTCCGCTGTCAGGAAATCCGCTGCAAAGATACAAATATTTTTCCATATCATTGAAAGTTGAGTGCAGAAAAAGTTTTGGCATTCCGAAAGAGGCGAGAGCGAACGTATTGCCGAGGAGGAGGATGGGCTGAGCACAATGCCGTTGGGCAATAAACAGTGACACTGATGACGGAGCTGCTTTTCTTTTACCTCCAATCTATCACACTATCGGGAAAAAGTTGTATCTTTGCACACATTAACATACTTCCGATATGGCTCTAATCAAAACATACAAAGGCCTTTCGCCCCGATGGGGGAAGGACTGCTACTTCAGCGAGAATGCCACCATTGTGGGCGACGTGACGTTGGGCAACCAGTGCTCGGTGTGGTTCAATGCCGTGGTCCGCGGCGACGTGGCACCCATCACCATTGGGGACCGTACAAATGTGCAGGACGGCGCATGCATACATGTGACGCATGAGACCGGCCCGACACATATAGGCAACGATGTGACCATCGGACACAACGTCACCGTGCACGCCTGTACCATCTGCGACGGCGCCCTCATCGGCATGGGGGCCACACTGCTGGACGATTGCGAAGTGGGCGAAGGAGCCATTGTGGCAGCGGGAGCCTTGGTACTTCAAGGCACTAAGATTCCTCCCCACGAGATATGGGGCGGTGTGCCGGCACGCTACATCAAGCCTACACGTCCCGGCCAGACCGACAACGCCGCACATTATGTGGAGTATGCCAAAGAGTATATGAAACTATCATGAAAATACATGTACTACACACTGGCGAGGTGAGGGTGTCGCCTTACCTGCCCTTTGGAGGCGACAACTGCAGTCTGCTGAAAGCTTCCGGCATCACTACCCCACAAAAAGACTGGCTTTGGCTGCCCGTTTCGGTCTATCTGATTGAGCACCCCAAAGGGCTTATACTTGTCGACACGGGCTGGCACAGGGATATGAGTCCTAACGGCGTGTTCGACAAACGGGCGCAAATCAAGTCGCTGGGGTCGGCAAGACTATATATGGTGAACCAAGGGAGGATTGCCATGGGCGAGGCCGTGGATGAACAGCTGGCCACCATGGGACTGACACCTGCCGATATTGAGTATGTACTGCTGACGCATCTGGACTGCGACCATGCCAACGGGCTGAAGCTGGTAAAAGATGCCAAGCACATAATGGTAGCGCGGGAAGAGATGGCGGGCATCCGGAAAGGATTCACCGAACGCACCCGCTACCAGTCGCGCTGGTGGGACGGGGTGACGATGGAGCTCTTCGACTGGAACGGAACCGAAGGACCCGTGGGGCACTCCTTTGACCTCTTCGGCGACGGCTCAGTGACGATGGTCAACATTCCCGGACATAGTGCTGGGCTGTGTGCCGTCAAGGTCACTGGCGGCGACGGACGCTTTGTGCTCCTCTTCTCCGACGGAGGCTACGCCCGTAAATCGTGGGAGCAGATGATTACTTCAGGCATCTGCCAGGACAAACGCTTGCAACGGCAATCACTTCAATGGATTCGCGAGCAGAGCATGCGCCCCGAGTGTATTGAATCTCTTGCCAACCACGACCCCGACATCCAGCCCCACACCATCGAGCTGCACCCCTTGTTCGAAAGAACAAATTGATGTCAAATTGAAAATACAATCAGATAGTGGAGCAACTTTTTTTTTCTTTTGGATGCAAACATAAGTGGCGTGAGATTCAAATTGAGCCTGTGACGAAGTATTATTCCTACAAATTGCTGGAAGAGGTGGACCCCATAGTCTCGGATTCACGGTATATCGTCAAAAGGGGCACTATGAAATATGATTTGATAACCTATCAAAACTGGTCGCAATTCCTCGTGTCCGAGAAACTAAAGTCTGTTCTTGAAAAATACGATTTCAACGGATACAAATGCTTTCCAGCCGACATTGAAGGCATTTCTGAAACATACTATGGTTGGTTGAACATCAATGAAGTCGGCCCGATAATAAAGGAAGACAGGGACAAAAATCTTGTGTGGTTTGACTTGAACACATGGAAAAATTATGATATTTTCCATCTCAAAGACACTTATATGAATGTCTGTACCAAGGAGGTCAAGGAAGCCTTTGAAAAAGAGAATATTTCTAATATCACTTTTGACCCTTGCTATGGAATATCAGGGAAATGTTGATACTATACGGCTCCATACATAAACAGAAAGCCGAACCCTCCAACATGACTCGGCTTTCTTTATATTATTGCGCTTGCGACAATTAGTAGTTCTGCTGGTTGATTTCAAAGTAGGCTTGGGGGTGGTTGCAGACGGGGCAGACTTCGGGGGCTTGGGTGCCGACCACGATGTGGCCGCAGTTGCGGCATTCCCACACCTTCACCTCGCTCTTGGCAAAGACCTCTTTGGCCTCGACGTTGTGCAGCAGGGCGCGGTAACGCTCCTCATGGTGCTTCTCGATGGCGGCCACACCACGGAACTTGGCGGCCAGCTCGGGGAAGCCCTCGGCCTCAGCGGTGCGGGCAAAGCCTTCGTACATATCGGTCCACTCGTAGTTCTCGCCTGCGGCGGCAGCGGCCAGGTTCTCGGCGGTGGTGCCGATGCCGTTCAGCTCCTTGAACCACAGCTTGGCATGCTCTTTCTCGTTCTCGGCGGTCTGCAGGAAGAGGGCGGCAATCTGCTCAAAGCCATCCTTTTTGGCCTTAGAGGCGAAGTAGGTGTACTTGTTGCGTGCCTCGCTCTCGCCAGCGAAGGCGGCGTGCAGGTTCTTCTCGGTCTGTGTGCCAGCGTAGGGGTTGGCGGGTTTCGGCTCCTCAACGGGCACGAACTTCTCCTTGCCCTGCTTGCAGCGAGGACATTTCCAGTCGGCAGGCAGCTGCTCAAACGGTGTTCCGGGGGCTATGCCCTGCGTGGGGTCGCCCTGTGCCGGGTCGTACTCATACTTGCAAATGGTGCATTTGTATTTCATAATATCCAGTATTTGTTTTTAAATAACATCTTTGATTTCCTGATAGAGTGCATTTATTCCTAGCCACCAGTATTTGGTCTTCTCTTGCTCTAGTTTTGCATATACAGGTGAGGTGTAAATCATCGTAAGCGCGTTTGCTATATCTTTGGCCTCCCCGTTCAGCAAAAGGCGGTTGGCCAATTGAGCAACCTTGTTGGGCAGCAGCAGATGCACATTGTCCTGGGTTATCTTCGGTAATGACTTAAGACTTCTGTTTGCCATTTTCTTGTTGTCTATCATGCATTGATAATGAGATTATTCTGGTTTCGTATGATTATAATGTTAGCGAAGGTCCATTATTTCGCTTAACGGAATGATTTTTGCTTTATAAGTGTTACTTCGTTGTTTAAGTTGCGGTATTTTCTTAAAATATATTGGCTTGTTGTCAAACTCCAAAACGACATAGTATTTTGCATGTTCTGGAGAGAAACCATGCTCTTCTAATGTTTCTTTTGTCCATATCTTGAACTTCCCAGGCGTTTTTAGTTGGTAAAGTTGTACATTTTCTCCATTGGTATGGAGTAACAGATATTTCATTCGTTCAAATCCTGGTGCCACCTGCAAAGAACCCTTGGATTCTCCAGCACGCATATAGCAAATACCATTCGCAATCATTTTCTCACGCAAGTCCTTTCGAGCATGATTGACCAGTACCATCACTTCCTCTGGATTCTCTCGCATCTTTCTGAGGATTTTCTGTGCAGAAACGGGATCCTCAATCTCTTGTTTACGCCGTTGACCTAACTCCACAAACTCTTTCTCTTGCTCTATCCCCACGAAGTTCCTCCCTAAAAGATTGGCAGCAATGCCTGTTGTACAGCTTCCTGCAAATGGGTCTAAAATTGTGTCACCTTCGTTTGTACATGCAAGGATTATACGGTAAAGCAGGCGTAAGGGCTTTTGCGTTGGGTGTTTCCCACAATGCTTTTCCCAACTTCCAACGGCAGGAATCTTCCAAACGTCTGTCATTTGCTTCTCGCCATTCATCTGTTTCATTACCTCATAATTGAACACGTGGGGTACTTTCGCTGATTTGCGAGCCCAAATGATGTATTCGGTTGAAAAATTGAAGTAACGACAACTGAGGTTTGGTGGCGGGTCACTCTTTTGCCACGTAATTACATTTAGTATTTTATATCCCAGTTCCGTCAAGCAATTAGCGACAGCAAAGATGTTGTGATATGTACCGCTAATCCAGATACTTCCGTTGTCTGTCAGCTTTTCCCGACACAAAGATAGCCATTGCTTATTGAACTGATAGATATGTTCTGGAGTTCCTCCCTTATCCCAATCACCCTTGTCAACACATACGGCTTTGCCACTATGAACACTGATACCTCCATTACTCAAGAAATACGGAGGATCGGCAAAGATGGCATTAAACGACTTATCGGGGAATTGCCCAATAAGTTCCATGCTGTCGCCTTGTAATAATATGAAATTAGTGTCTGGAAACATTAAATGCCATATGCATTACAAACACCATCATAATACCCTTGAGCAAAAGCAGCATGAGGGCTTTTGTGCCGCTGTTCTTTTGCTTGACTTTCTTCTAGACCATCCAGAATATGCCCAATATCAAAGGATTCTGCTAATTGTTGTCCGAGCCTATAACCCTCTTCATAAGCACATGCTGCACATTTATGACGCCCCCTTCCTCCTTGATCGTCGGGAAGATTACTCATGATTCCCTGCACAAGGGAATGATCTTTTTTACAAGCCATAGTTAAAATCTTTTATGGTATTTATAAAATCATTTATTGTGGTTAAATTATATATCGATGGTATTGTAACGAAGGCTTCCTGCAACTTATTCCTTGCACTGTTCCAGCCGATACCGTCCGTTATCCATACAAATTCGAAGCCATCAACAGTATTTATCTTTGGTGCAATATCAGTATAGGAGCGAGCAACTTCGTTAAGTTTTGAACCGCCCCCCGAATAGAGGTTTACTTCAATTAGGTATATCTTTGTATCGGTTGTGATTACAAAGTCGAACACCTTCTGGTCAGCTCCTAATGCAGTAGCAACGGCAGGGAACTCATTCGATGATACTTGCTGCCTAAATGCAATTCCGGCATTTCTGAATATCTTTGCTATTAGAGCCTCTGTTATCTCTCCACTTCTGTTTTTTCGAGCATTTGTATCCAATCCCGTCTCCACGCCAAATACATAATCCTCAAGGTCTTTGATTTTTTGGTTGCGAAATACATCCGCAAGCCCAGTACCTTCAAGGAACTCCATTATCCCATCAACGTTTTGAAATAGAGAATGAACTTTACGGAATTGCCCAGTATCATCAAAGAACATTTTGTTATCTTTTTTGCGAGTTGCAATAAGAATGTCCATCACATCAAATACAGTCTTGTCCCGTTTCCACAATGCTTCAACAGCTGTCCTCAAATCTTCTTTGCCAATCAGATAATTAAGCATATTAAGACTTATGGCAATGTCCTCGACATTCTTTGCAATCTTCTTAAAATCACAATAGAAGTCAAGTGTTGCATTAGTCTCTTTTAATTGAGACATGAAAGTGTCAAAATCCATATTCATATTTATACTGCTAACATTCGTTTTGTGCGAGGATAATTATGTACGAGTATTTCCTGTAATTTTCCTCGTTTCGCTGGATTTGCATTTACATTACGTGATGCCCAGACTCTATCAATAATATAATCTATATAGAGGTCTTCAAAGAACCTATCCTGGAGCGGAGTGTTAAAGCAGTCGGAATTGCTTAACATAAAAGTATGGCCTGCCTGCATTATTCGATCACAGAATTCTTTTAGACGTGCTTGTGCTAGGTCATTGAAAGCATCCTTTGTGTAATCGTTAAAGCTAGATGTGTTGCTTAACGGACGATAAGGTGGGTCAAAATAGAATAATGTTATACCCTTTGCTTTGGATAATGTTTGTTGATAGTCTCCTGTGCATATTTCAACATTCTGCAGAAGCTCACTATCAGCATAGATGGTATTGGGGTCACATATCATAGGAGTCTCATATTTTCCAAAAGGAACATTAAAGAGACCCGACTTATTCACCCGATACAGCCCATTGAAACATGTCCGATTTAGGAAGAAAAAGAGGGTGGTGTTTCTAATGGAATTTAATTCTTTGGTATTATATTCATCCCTCATCCTTAAATAAAACTCTTTTCGCGAATCATCTGATTGCAAGGAATAGTATTCTTTCTGTATTTGTTTGAGAGATGAAATCAATCTATCAGGATTATCTCTGACTACCTTATAGCAGGTTGTTAAATCTTCATTAATGTCATTGATTACTGCTGACTTAATGTTAGGATGGCTTTGAAGCATATAGAAGAGCATTGCTCCGCCTCCTACAAATGGTTCAATGTAAGTAACATTCTCCCATCTATCAAAGTCAGCGGGAAGTAGTGCATCCAGTTGTTCAATGAGTTGGCCTTTGCCTCCAACCCATTTGACGAATGGTTTTGCTTTCATTGTTTTATTGTTAATAATTAGAAGCTGGGTAGCCCTCTCGGGCTGCCTAGCTTGGGGTGGAGCGTATTACTTCCCCGAGAGTCTCTTGTAGCCCTCGTAGCGCAGTTTGGCGTTGCGCTTGGTGGCGACGAAGTGTTCCTCGGCCATGCAGATGATATTTAGTTTAGAGTTGTTAATAGTCATTTTTCAATTCAATTTTCGTTGCAAAGATACGCAGAATATTTGGAATGGGCAAAAAAAGTTTCAGATAGGGTATTTGGCTGCCATGCAGTGGTAGAAGTCACTTTGGTCGGCATCGGTGACGGGAATGTGGTCAAGAAGTCGAGAGAGTCGAGAGAAATGATAATATGGCATAAGCAGGCCTAAAAAACAAGATTGATTGAAAAGTCAGAATAATGACCGATCTATGTTTAAGCTATACCTGCTGCTTTACCTCTTATTAGCAATATACCTTGAAATCACATGCGGTTGCTTTCAGTGGTGCCTACATGTCAAACCGAAAGCCGAGACCAGTAACTGGCCTCAGCTTTTTCTTTCGTTGCAGGAAGCTTACAAGAAGGCTTTGTACAGCTTGGTGAGTTGTTTCTCCATATCCTTGCCGTCCATAGGGTTGAATTTGTAGCTGCGGGGAGCAGCGCCAAACCACACGACTTCGCCCGTCTGGGCGTCGAATATTACCGAGAACAGGCCATTGAGATAAGCCTCGGTGTCGTTCGAGAGTTCGAGGTGGTTGTTGATAAGCACATCCGCAATCTTTATCCCCATCTCGATACTTTTCTCGATATTATACTGGCGTGCATTCTTCACATATCCTATGTCGGAAAGAAGCATACCATAGCGGCATCCGCTACCCTTGACCGCATCGATGAGGTCGGAGGGAACAGTCATGTTCTTGGCACCACTGGCACCGACGTCGGCCAGATGGCGCATCCAGCGGACAATGGCATCCGATTTGTCGGCACAGTTGAATTCAAAGGGAATCACTTTCTCGATGGGCAACCCCAGCGTAGGAATGGTTTCCATGAGGATGGCGTTGTTGACCATCGACACCGGTCCGTAATAGTCGGTGGGAAAGTCGCCGATGGCATCGGTAAGATAACTGCACGGCTGCACAAGAGCCAACGTACGGACCGTAGAGGCGTTCTGCGAGTAGAACTTCGAGGTCGCACATGAGGTGAAAACCAAAGCTGCCAAAATAGCGAGCGAAAAGACAAAACGTTTCATGTTATTGTTGTTATTTGTTTTTAATAGCATAGATACAAAGAATCAAATCTTATTGTATCAAATAACGTAAATGTTCATGTTTTCGTATGTTAGTGGTATAATAAATGCCACACTGCCCACTGGGGGAAACTCTCCGCCACCCTGCGGGCAATAAAACCGCGTCATCCCTCTTTAACCTTTAACTTTTAAGCTATATCCTTTATCACTTGTCGACCCGTAGGTCGAGGCCGGCGAGGATGGTCTCGGGGCAGAAATGGAACACGGCGTCCATCTCGCCCGCCATCGAGAAGCCGCATTGCTCGCAGCCGCCCGCTTCGCCGCATACCGGTATCGGGTGCTTCGAGCCGTCGGGGAGCACATAGTTGGTTATCCAGCAGCGCTTCGTGAATTCGTGTCGCTTCATGCGGGTCAGGCCCGCCTTAGTGTTCATCACCGGGTAACCCTTCTTCTTGTAGCGGATGATGGTGTCGATGACCTCTTCGCGCTTGTCCTGCGGCAGGGTCAGACTCTCGGTGCCGGGGAAGGGGGTGTGGAAGTTGAACGATATCGATTTGATGTAAGGGCTCGCCTTCACATAGTCGAGCACCTGTGTGACGCAGTCGCAGTTGAGTTTGTTCACCGACATGGCCACCGACAGTGCCGTGTGGCCGCAGCCGGCCACGTTCTCCTCCAGGCAGGCAAAGGTACCCTCTCCCCTCACGGCCTCGTGGTATTTCCCCACGCCGTCGAGGCTCACCCAGATGCTGTCGGCCTTGCAACCGTCAAAGGGAAGCTGCGCGTTGGTGGTGATGGTGCACGAATAGAATCCCAGCTCATGGGCCAGGTCGCACAGGTCGTTGACCGTCTTGTCGCCATCGCGCCACAGGAGTGGTTCGCCGCCTTCGAAGTCAACAAATCTCGACCCTAACGAATGGCAATATTTCAGCTCCTCGCGTATCTGCTCGTAGCTCTTGCTGGTCGGATTGGTGTGGTTATAGACCGAGCAATGTTTGCACGAAAGGTTGCACCTGTCGGTGATAAACAGCACACTCTGCATCGGTGCCCTGCGACCGAAGAACCGTGCCCTTACAAACCATTGTGCCAGATAGCACATCTGCGAAAACTTATTGACCATAGCGAAGCGTTTTTATACGAACAACAATACAATCTTAACTATGATGAACGTCAGGCAGAAGTCGCTGACGATGTTGCGGGCGGTCATCCAGCGTATCAGGAACCAGTCCAGCCCCGCCTTGCGTATTCCCGCCCAGTCTTTGGGCATCGGTCCAAGCATCCTGCGCGGGTGCTCCAGCTCCTTCTCGAAGTCGGCGCCCTTTTCAAACTGCACCAGCGACCAGTAGAGCCATATCGAACGGGGAAGCAACAGCAGCACCGCCAGGTAGGCCAAATGCAGCCATCCCATAGCCACCCCAACCACCACACAGATGTAGGGAGCGAAGTTAATCACCCAGCTCATCGCCAGCTTTGCCCAGTTGTACTTCATCACTCCGGCCAACGTCAACTTGTCGGAGGCGGCGTCGCCCTCCAAGTCTATCATGCTGTGGGTATAGAGTATGTTCACCACCAGCAGACCTATCGGCACCGACACAGCCAGCACCTTCAGGTCCATCACTCCCGACGCTGCCCAATAGACACCCGCCATCAGCAGCGGGCCGAAAATCAGGCCGGTCACCACCTCGCCCATGCCCCAGTAGCAGAACTTTATCGGAGGCGCAGAATAGAAGAATCCCAGCAGTCCTGCCGCCAACGCAATCAGCAGTATCGCCCATTCGCGCTGCCAACCGACCACCAGGCCGCAGGCGGCGGCCAGCAGTACGAATACCGCTATCGCCCACCTCAGGCTCCCCAAGGTTGCCGACCCGTCGGTCAGATACGGATATTTGGCCGTGTAGGCCTTGATGCCCTTGCGCACCACCTCCTGCCGGTCTTTCAGCATGTCGGCCTTATAGTCGAAGTAGTCGTCAATCAGGTTGCACGCCAGATGTGCACACCACACTCCGGCGACAGCCACCATGGCCAGCCACCAAGAGAAACCCTCCGTCCCTATGGCGGTCACCACCGCCACCACCGAGGGCATCAAACTCTGCATAGTGGCACCCACACGGGCGTTTTTTAGCCATTTTCCTATCGTATTCTTACTCATTAGTTGCTATTGTTTAGATTGTTCACAGTAGATATATAGTTTTCTTACCGCTGCAAAAATACTAAAAAAATGCGACACAGACAATGAAAAACTGTCCTCGCCGATTGCAACAGCATAATAATAGAATCAAGACAGCCTACCCAGACCGCCCTGCTTTGGTTAAGATGGATTACACCTTGCTCAGCATCAGCCTTTTTTATCCCTCCCAACGGTTGCATAAAGGTAACCCTCATACTTTGCTGTGAAATAGCCGTTTATTTTACATTTAGTTTAGCTTTTATTTAGCTTTAGTTTACCTTTTATTTACCTTTTGTTTAGGTTACATAAACAAAGAAGAAAATAAATAGAAACAAAATAGAAAGTAAATAGAAAATAAATAAGGTATCTCCCAAGGCGCAACTATGCACCTTGGGCTGCACTGATTTAGCGGGTTAGCAAGATGACTTATAACCGATTTGGGGTAATGAGGCTTCGTGGAGCAGAGTATCGTAATGCGAGGGCAATGGGTGCTTGCTCACACTGCCGAGCCACAGCTGCGTTGTCGTACGACCGAAATCGCTATATTTCTAATTTGTCGATTGCCTCTTGGAGGCCGTTGAGGAAGCGGGAGGCTTCGAAGCCGTCCATCTGGGCGTGGTGGAATTGGAAGGAGACAGGCAGCGTGGTCTTAAAGAATCCCCGCCGGTATTTGCCCCAGGCCAAGAAGGGGTTGGAAAAAATTTCGGAATAGACGCTCACCACTCCGTCGATTTCGCATAGCGACAATGCCGAGGTGTCGATGGCCATGTATTGTTCGCCCAGAAGGTAGTCTTCGTTGTCAGTCGGAGGTAGTCATCGTTGAATTGGTGGATATCCTCCGAGAAGGGTATGTCGCAGAGATGGGGCTCGCCCATTGCTGTCAGCACGACGGTGTTGACTGCCAGACAGTCGTATAGCCAAAGTCGTCCACCGGCAGACAGGGTGTAGAACTCGGTGATGGGGTTTGCCGCATGGCCGATGCACCAACACATCAGCATGTTGGTCTTCAATCCCCTACGTCGTCCTACCTTGACAAGCCTGCCGATATTGAAAGTTTTTGTGATTGTCACTTTCGGCATTGGGGCATTCTTCCAAAGCTCGAATGCCCGTCCACGCGGCGATGATTGTGGGTCTATCTCTCTTCTCATGTCAAAAATCAGTTGTTCCGTTAGTTTGTTTGGCGTTGCAAAAATACTCCTTTTTTATGAGATGGCAAAAAAAGATGGAGAAAAGGGGGGCGTACGAGGAAGAACACCCGCCACTACGGGAGTTTTGTTCATTTTTCATGATATAATCCACACGGTCACGTATCCAGCTGCTAATTCTCCGTTTCGCTATTGGAATGACTACTAGAGGTTCCTTCACAGTAGCCATGCCGAGTCTTGGGAACGGTGTTCTTGTCAAAAAAGCTTTAGTTGCTCTTGGCATATTTGGGGGGGATAGAATGTTCCTATTATAATAAATGGATTTGGTGCTACATTATGGAATTTCTTTGTAGTACCTAAGAAGAAATACAAATCACATTTTGATGTCATCCAATCAAAGAATTTCTCTTTGACTTTTCTGCATGCAATTTCTTCATTTCCTTCAGCGGCTTCAAGACAATTCCAATACAGCATTCCTAATTCCCAATCCTCAATCATAAGTTTTCGTTGTATCCCATCATTAGTAGTAAAGATATATGAGAACTTGTACGGCAGCTTCTTCGCCACTTGGAATATACGTTGTGTCGCCTCTGTATCAAACAGATTTAATTGTTTTTGTTTGGCATAAATTGCTTCTAGTTTTTGTTTGTTCCATTCTCTTTCGTCTTCCTCCCATACAAAGTCCAATATCTCACGAGGCTTCAACACAGCTAAAGACGTGCCTGTATCTTTATCTTTCGCTTCTGTAATGAGCTCGGCCATATTAGTATACACATGTTGCAGGACAATCTGTTTTCGTAAAGCCCAGCCATCCGCAGTTGACAGCTTTACCCCTTTTTGAATATCAGGCTCTGTGCTTGTCGGTCTAAAGCTTTCTTTTCTAAAGTCTTTTGTATTCTTTACCACATCAACGGTTATCCATTGCCATTTCTCGTACTGGTCAGCATACTTCAATTTACGGTATGGCACAGGATATACTCTTATCCAAGAGCCATCCTCAAGAAAACCTGCCGTACACACTAATTCATCATAAGTTTCAGAAAGTGTTGGATACGTCTTAACAGCAATGAGAATATTTGTAAGTGCCATTTCAGAGAGCTTTAAAGGAATAATCTTTATTTGGCAAGGCCATCAAAGCTTTAGCAACTCTTGACCTATGGCATTGTTTGGGGTCTTTTTCAAAACATGTAAGTGCGACTCTTTTCTCAGAATCAATTAGTCCACTTACATAGTTAAGAGCATCAGCATTCTCTTTTAAAGTCGTCCGTTCATAAATATCAAAAAGAATATCGTAATCCTTCTGTGAACGCAAGTCCTGTCTTTGGTCAGAGTTTATGCCTAATTGTGGAACATGTATATATTTGATATCCACACCCCGGCATGCCGTTTCAAGTTGAGCTTTGGAGAAACCGTATTTTTGGCTATAAGCATTTTTTCTGACATCACATAACAATCTTATATCATTTATGATAAGCTTATTAATATAGGCTTCAAGGGAAAGCCCTTCATATCCGATAGTGAACAGCATTGAGCTGTCATATTTTTTTTGTTGCTTATAGATGCGATCCATTTCCTCTTTTGTCATAATGCTTTTAGCAATATGGCTCTTTGTAGCATAGTATGGGTAATGTTGATAAGTATAACGAATCAATTCCGTCTGTTCCATTTGCCCAAATTCGGACATTACCTGTCGAAGATAGCACTGGTCAAACATGTTAAGCGTATTTATGTAGTCATCCTTTGTCAGTAGCCAAATACAATTGTCATCATAATCAACATATCCATATTTTTGCATAGTGGAAATGTCCTGATTGGCTTGAAAAGAGAAACAACCATAACGATATGGAACAAAGTCAAATGCTTTTACATCTTGATTCCGAGTAAAGAGGAATAAATATTTCTGCAACTGAATGGCGGAAAGGTTACCACCAAACACCTGCAAAAGAGCCAATAATATTTTTCTTCTATAATATAACACGTTGCAAAAATACACAAATTCTGCGACATAGTGAAATTTATTTCATCAATCCAAATAAAAGTCGTATTTTTGCAACCGATTTCAAAGAGAAATCACGAGGCGTTATGCTCGTTCTTGCTCGTGAAAACGTAGGAAACTTTCATAGAATATGCAAGGATAGTGTAGCGGTTCGCGTGTATAGCGTGGGCTGTATTATCCAATCCTGCATATTCAAGGTTTTTCCTACGACCTTCACGAGAGGAATTGCATATCAGCACCACGCTTCTGTTATGGTAATCTGCTCTTCTTAGGTGCTGGGCGAGCAAAAAAATGCGCCCGATGACATAATAGGGCAAATAAAAATGGAAGAAAAAAACAACACTATCGGAAATTCCGAAAAGCCAAGAGAATTAAGCAGTATCATTAAGGGCGTATTTATATTTTTCATGATAACGTCTGGGCTTAACTGCATAACGAAATTAGCAACCAATCTGATGATAGAAAATACATCGTTGGGTATCATTATGTTTATCTGTGAGTTGGCCAATATCTACTTTCTCTATGTTATCCTACAAAAGAAAAGCTGGGGGCTATTTGCACTTTTCGGTATGCTGCTCATTCAAATACCAATCAACCTTTTCATGAATTGCCCTGATATGGACACAATATATGTATCAACTTTATTGCGAATGGCAGTGTTTTCTATCATCCTTTTTATACAAAAGAATGGATTAAGTGGCTGGGCGGTTTTATTCGGGAAAGAAAAGCATTCCTGATATTTATTATTTGGAATCCATTATATAAATATTATAAACCAAATACTTATACTATGTTTAAGATTGTATCAATATTGCTAATTGCCATTGGAATGGTATCTTGTTCTAACCAAATAAAAAATGAAGAAGTACAGGATTCGCTGTTTGCAAATCAATATAAGAGACTTGTCAAATATGATAACTTTGGCGTGTCATTTGACTACCCCGACGATTATATACTAGAAGAGAAAGTTTTAGAAGATGGGTGTTATTATAAAGTGTATCTCGATAAGGAAAATGATACAATTTTTCAAAGTGTCCAAATAGAATGGAGAAATAATCCTCAAAAGTATGATCCTATCGCCGGAAGAAAAGGAATTAAAGATGCTATAAGGAGTAACTATGGGCATAATGCAAGAATTCTAAAAGAATACGAAACCATTCTTGGCGAAGAAAAAGTATATTGGGCAGATTATGTAATAAACCAATCTGGTGGACAATTATTTTTTAAATCAGGCGTAACGAGAATTGACGATTATGTTTTTGTTATACAAAAAATATCTAATATAGATATTGACAATGAAGAAGCTAATAAGATATTTGATTCTATACATCTGACAAAAAAATAACTTTGAGAGTAAAGGTACACCCATATTCCCTCCACTTCTGGTCTGCGACAATAAGGACAACCAAGGCTCGTAGACTGACAGCAATTTTGGCGTTACTACCCCATCTCCCTGTTGCGGTGATATCAACGAGGACTAAGCTACCATCGATAAAAACAAGATAAGTGAGGCCATAAGGTCTCGCTTATCTGTTACTGGCCGCTCTATTTGTAAAAGACTTTTATTGTGTATTTCAAAGAACCTTCACAACTTTGTTCTGGATGGTCATGTGACTCTTGACCTTCGCAATTTCTCTCACCTGTATATTCTGTCTTATGTTCGCGTATCATAGCGTAAATATCATTTTTCAGGTCATATCCAAAAGACGAACATTCCTGGTTGAGACAGTCTATTTCAAAAATATCTAAACTCTGCGGAGTAAAGTGTATAACCTTTTCTACTGGGGGAGTATCATCTACAATAGATTGATGATGATTGACGTAAGCAATTTCTATCCTTTCAATAGTAGGAAACACTTTTTCAATTATTCTTGCGTTTGAGTAAAGGAAGTTTCGATGTTCTTTCTTGCGTCGATCGTTTTCTTCGGCAGTCAAATATATTCTATTTCTAATCATTGCTTCATCTATTATTTGAAGTTGTGGAGGTCTCTCGACCTTCACAACTTGGTTTGGAGATGGTACTAATCATCTCCGAATGGGATATTACATCTCGCTCAGTTTCTCATAGCATTCGTAGCACAGTTTGATGTTGCTCATTTTTTGTTGGTTTTAAATCCTATTGGTTTACGAGGTTTGACCTTTTTGTCTCGCAGTTGGTCGAGGGCGTCGTTGATGGCTTCTATTTGTAGGGCCACTTCGTTGTTGGTCTGCTCCTGCTGGTCGTTGATGTCGTTTTGGTCGTGTAATAATTCTTCTACGTAAGCATTCAACTGATCGACTTTGTGTGAAAGGTGCTCTACCTTTAGGTCAACCGACAGCATTGTGGAGATAGCCTGACGCATAGCAATGAACGCACGCGTCACCATCACACTCATCTGAACAGCACTTGGACTGTGCAAAACTGCGGCAAGCATTACTGCTCCGTGCTCTGTAAAAGCATAGGGGGTAGCTGCTTTCGGTCTACGTTGTGGCGATGTCATCACAATTTGTGATGAGATAATGCTAGTATTTTCTATATCTTGCCACTCTTCTTTTGTGAGTTGAAACATAAAATCTGAAGGGAACCTATCAAGATTACGCTTGACAGCTTGGTTTAGAATTCGGGTTTCAACACCATAGATAATGGCAAGATCACGGTCAAGCATCACTTTTTGCCCTCTGATTTCATAGATAGCATCTTTGATGTTATCGGCCTGCTTATTATCGGATATGACTAAATTGTCACTCATAAGTCTTTGTATTTCATTATGAAGCCACAATCTGTGACATCATATTTTTTAGAAGTCTGGAAGGCCTCTCGACCTTCCAGACTTGGGTTGGAGAATATTACATCTCCGAGAGTTTCTTGTAACCCTCGTAGCGCAGTTTGGCGTTGCGCTCGGTGGCGACGAAGAGTTCTTCGGCCTCCTGGGGGAAGGTCTTCATCAGCGAGTTGTAACGGACCTCGCCCATAATGAAGTCGCGGAACTTGCTCCAGTCGGGCTCCTTCGAGTCGAGGTGGAAGCCGTTCTTGCCTTCTTCCTCTTCGGCGGGGTTGTAGTGCCAGAGGTGCCAGTAGCCGCACTCGACGGCCTTCTTCTCCTCGTTCTGCGTGCGGCCCATACCAATCTTGATGCCGTGGTTGATGCAGGGTGCGTAGCAGATGATGAGCGACGGGCCGTGGTAGGCCTCGGCCTCCTTGATGAC
>ONJQ01000039.1 GCA_900318175.1 uncultured Bacteroidales bacterium
CTGCGAGGTGTGGACGTGAAGCGTTCCTTGTGGCGAGGCAATGCCAATTCCGAGTGTGTTAAAGATCTGAGCAAAGGTCGGGACAGAGAGAAATGTCAAGGCAAACATTGCCACGAATGCGTTTTTTATAGTTTTTGAATACATGTTTTTAGTGTTAATTGATTAATAATTAACTTGATAAACAATGTCCCGAGAGATGTTTCTTGTTGTCAAAGATAGGGATAATATTCCAATCGTGCAAACATTTGATAATATTTTTTTTTTAACATTATTTGCTCTTGCTAAAAGCAGCAATGGGACGGTAACCCGTAGCCAATTGTAGTCGCTCCAGTATGCAATAGAACTGACTGGTTGCAGTGTTGCCGCTCGTCAACAGGCAGCATGTTGCGATGCTTTATCACAAATCGATTATTAGAAATTTGAAATAGGGTGTACGATAAAACTTTTTGAGACAAGTTGAAAAAAAACAGGGCTGGCATTTTGTGGTGTCAGCCCTTTGGTTTATCTTTGCTGTTGCTAAACAAAAAATATTATGGCAACTTCTATTTATTTTTTGAACACGAATTGCACGAATGTATAGATTCAACCACGAAGTGCAGCCCTGCGAGGCCGTTTTTTGAGTATCAGTATAGCTCATTGATTACCTACTATCTACAGCGTGTGTAATGTTTATTTCCTCTCCCAATGACCGATTCGGGTTAAAAGTCGATGGGTTTGAGCTGTTGCCGCGCCTGGGTGCGCGACATGAGGTTGTAGTGCCACCACTCGCTGCGGAGGTTTTGTAGTCCCTGTTGGTGCATCAGCGCGTGGAGCAAGCGGCGATTGTCATATTCTTGTTGTGTGATGGTGCCGGTTGCAAGCAAATGGGTCACGTTGTCGGTGTGTGATTCCGGGCCGAAATGGTCGAAGGCCGACCCCATGGGGAGCAGGTTTCCAGCCGAGTCGGCAAGGGCGATGTCGACAGCGGCACCGTAGTTGTGCATCCCCGGCCCATGCAACGGGTTGGAGACGTAGATGTTCAGTGGTGTGCCTTGGACGGCGTGGAACATCTGCCGTTGCACCGAGAGGGGTCGGGCAGCGTCGAGGACAATCAGGCTGAGGTTTGGGTGGGAGCGGTGCAGCTGTTGCTGGGCAGCGGCCAGTTTGGTGGCTAACGCGGGTAGCATGAAGGCTTTGTGGATGTCGGTGTATAGCACCCGGCCGAGGAAGTTGTCCGCTGTGGCATAGACAAGATGCACCATGATGGAGGAGTCCACCTCCTGCACATCGACCAGCCCCATGGCGCGGAGACGGGTTTCGGTGGGTGTGTCGGGTTGTGGCAGAGGTACCGCAGAGCTGTCGGCAGGGACGTCAGCCGTTGGAACCGGGGCTTCAGTGAAGTCAGGCGGAGTGGGTGCGGTATGCTCGCGGCATCCTTGCAGCAGCAGGGCTGTCAGGATGCCGAGCCAAAGAGGTAGGGAACGTCGCGGGTGGAGCATGGCCTACTCGGTTTCATAGCCGAACTGCTTCAGTGCACGGTCATTGTTGCGCCAGTCCTTCATCACTTTGACGTAGAGGTTGAGGAAACACTTCTTGCCGGTGAACTCCTCGATGTCTTTGCGTGACTCAACGCCTACCTTCTTGATGGAAAGGCCTTTGTGGCCAATCAGGATGGCGCGCTGGGATTCCCGTTCCACGTAGATGATGGCGTGGATGCTGTCCACACCGTCCTTTTCCTCGTAGCTTTCAACGGCCACTTCGCAGCTGTAGGGTATCTCCTTTTGGTAGTAGAGGAGAAGTTTCTCGCGGATTATCTCGCTGACAAAGAAACGCATGGAGCGGTCGGTAAGTTCGTCTTTGGGGAAATAGGGCGGGTTTTCGGGCAGGAGCTGGAGGATGTTGTCGAAGATGGCGTTGAGGTTGAACCGCTCCGTGGCCGAGGCAGGAATGATGACGGCACGGGGAATCTGGTTGTGCCAATAGGCCATCTTCTCGTTTACCCGTTGCTGGTCGGAGAGGTCGATTTTGTTGATGACAAGGATGATGGGCGTGTTGGAATGGATGATTTTTGCCAGTAGGTCCTGGTTCTTCAGGGTTTCGCCCACCTCGGTGACGAGGAGGAAGAGGTCGGCATCCTCAAGGGCGTTGTGTACGAAGCCCATCATCTGCTCGTGGAGCTTGTAGTGGGGGTTGACGATGCCCGGGGTGTCTGTGTAGACAATCTGGAAGTCGTCGCCGTTGACAATGCCCATGATGCGGTGACGGGTGGTCTGTGCTTTGCTGGTGATGATGCTGAGCCGCTCGCCCACAAGGGCGTTCATGAGGGTGGACTTGCCCACATTGGGGTTGCCGATGATGTTTACAAAACCTGCCTTGTGCATGTTGGTTGTATGAAAAGGTGTGTGGAACGGGATAAAAGAAAGCCGCACGGCCTGTTGCTATGCGGCTTTGTTGTTGACTATCTTACACGGAGGGATAATTATTCGGCCTCGGTGGTTTCGGTGCTCATGGCAGCAGCACGGGTGCTGTTGATAACGACCACCTCGCTGCTCTTGGGGTTGAGGATGCAGAATTTCTCTGCGGCAATGTCCTGAACCTTGCAACGCTGGGCGATGTCGAGGTTGGTGATGTCAATCAGAATCTCGCTGGGCATGTCGGCGGGAAGAGCCTTCACATTCAGTCTCTTCTGCTTGTAGACCAGTTTGCCGCCCTTCATCACGCCAACGGAGGTACCGGTGGTGTGCACGGGGATGGACATGACGATGGCTTTGTCGTCGCTGAGCTCGTAGAAGTCGCAGTGGTAGACAATCTCGGTCACGGGGTGGAAATCAATGTCCTTCAGCATGGCGCGATGCTTGGTGCCGTTGAGGTCGATTTCGACGTAGCAGGGTTCGGGGTTGAAGAGGATGCGCTGGAACTGGGTCTGGGGAACAGCAAACAGATACTGCTCGCCTTTGCCGTACATTACACAGGGCACTTTGTCTTCGCGACGCAGAGCCTTAGCATCTTTTTTCCCTACGTTCTCGCGGAGAGAACCGCTCATGGATACTATTCTCATGTTGTTTTGATGTTTTGTGGCCCGGAGGCCGGTTAAAAAATATTGTTGATTAATGAATGTTTTTCGATTACATGCGATGGATGATGCCCTTGTGGTGGATGGTGGTCTCGTAGAGATTGTCAAGAGACTCGTAGTTGACCACACGGCGGATGGCCTCGGCCAGCAGCCAGTCGCAGCTCAGCACGCGGATTTTGTCGCTCGGGCGTTTCAGGGGGATGGTGTCGGTGGTGACAAGCTCTTCGAGGGCGGAGTTCTCCACCTTCTCAATGGCGTTGCCGCTCAGCACGGGGTGCGTAATCATGGCGCGGACGCTCTTGGCACCGCTCTCCATAATGATGCCGGCAGCCTTGCAGATGGTCGAACCGGTGTCGATAATGTCGTCCAGCAGGATGACGTGGCGGTCTTTCACGTCGCCGATAAGGCGCATCTCTCCAATCTCGTTGGGTTTGTTGCGGTGTTTGTAGCAGATGACAAAGCTATTGTTCAAGGTCTTTGCATACATGCCGGCGCGTTTGCTGCCGCCCATGTCGGGGCTGGCGAACAGGACGTCCTCAACGTCGAATTTCTCGCGGATGTAGGGCATGAACAGGGACGAGCCATAGAGGTGGTCGACGGGGATGTTGAAGAAACCCTGAATCTGGTCAGCATGCAGGTCCATGCAGATGACGCGGTCCACGCCGGAAGCCTGAATCATGTCGGCAATCAGCTTCGATGCAATAGGCACGTGGGGTTTGTCCTTGCGGTCCTGACGGGCAAAGCCGTAGTAAGGAATCACGGCGACAATTTTCTCGGCGGATGCGCGCTTGGCAGCATCAATCATCATAAGCAGCTCGAAAAGGTTGTCGGTGGGGGGCAGCGTGGACTGGATGATGAACACGATGCCACCACGGATAGTTTCCTCATACGAGGGCTGGAATTCGCCGTCGGCATACTGGAAAACGGTGGAATTACCAAGGGGGATTCCATAAATATCGGCTACGCGATGAGCCAGGTTTGCGGTTGCACGACCCGCAAAAATGAATACTTTATCGGATTTTTTTTCGCCCATTTTTAGTTGATTTTGAGACTGCAAAGATACGACATTTTTCTTGAATAATCACTTTTCTTAAAAAAAAATTTGTCATGTCAAAAAAAGTGTGTAATTTTGCAATCGGTTTCGAGAGACATGGAAAGAGTCAAAGCGATTGGAATACACGCTTTTCACTCTTAAATGAAACTTCTCAGGGCAGGCCCGGGTGGCGGAATGGTAGACGCGGTAGACTCAAAATCTGCTGTCCGCAAGGACGTGTGGGTTCGATACCCACCCCGGGTACAAAACGGCGGTCGTTTGACCGCCTTTCTTTTTCTTCTTTTCCAGTCTTGCTTCTTTGGTGAAATATCGGGCTTGCATATAGTGCCGTGGCCACTTCGAGCGTTCGCCTTTCAAGTCCACAGCCATCGCCCGCTGTCTTTGTCCTGGCCGATATGTTCGATAAGGGCAAAGTAAGATAAAAATAAAGGGTGTCCCACACGGGGGCACCCTTTTCTTTTTATGCTGATGCAGCTGAATTAATTGCTCCAGGGAGTGGCATTGGGGTCATACACAAGACGCACCATGTATCCATGACCGTATGATGCATCTTGATTAGCGTTAGGAGATGAGTTGCTGCTGTCGAACATGAAGGAATAGGCGTCTTTATTGTTGCCGTTGTTATTTACAGGAGTGCTTGACCAATAATAACCATATGTACCTTGCTGTGTGGGTTGCCAACTTGTCCAACCGCCTGCTTGGAGGAATATACATCCTGCATCTTCCAATTGAGCCCATTGGGCGGGAGTATAGTCAATGCCATTCCAGGTGCTGCTGGCGGCGTTGAGAGTGCCAGGAATTAGAGATTCTTCCACAGTAGCGGGCCATTCAAACAGGTCGGGGAAGAGCATCATTCCCGTAACACCGTTCACCTTAACATATGCAAAGCATGCATAATTCTCATCGCCAAGGGGTGATCCAATATTTTGGGAGGGACGGCTCACGAGGAAGTTCCATTCGGATTTCGAAAGTGTGCGCCATGCTCCGGTAGTGGTTGCTGGTATTGCAAAACTGCCATAGTCAACAAATGTGCCTTTGTGACGGTTGTCGTGTAACATGGGATTGTTCACATTCATGGGGGTCCGAGTGTCATTGCACCAGAAAGGCAGGTATCCTGTTTGGGATACAGCGCTATTTGTTTGGTCGGTAGGAGTATAGACAATCTGGTTGTGTTCAAACGACCATTTGGGGGTTTGGGAATTGTCGAATTTCAAGTTGCCACGCGAGAAGTAGACCTGATTGGTGGCGCTAACGGAATAGGCGCCAGGCAGGTGCTCCACGGGAGTGGTGTTGTCCATGTCACAAGCAACAACACCATACTCGCTGCTGCCAAGGGAGTTGGTTGTGGTGGTTTGTTTCATTCTTTTGGTGAAGAGCTGAATGTCACCGGCGGCATTCACAGGCATGCGATAGTGGACCGAGATGTCAAAACCAGTGTTGCTCACGGGAGGCACAACTATATAATAGGTTCCGTCGCCTTTGTTGTCGCCATCAAACTGCAATTTGACGGTTTTGCCGCCATTGATGCCACCACTCAGGGTTCCCAAGGTGATGTTGTCGCTTGAAGTGAAAGTGACATTGCCAGTGCCGCAAAGGGTGGCGTTGGTGGTGGTGGTCACCTCAATCTTGGTCAACCAGGCATCCTCGGGCAGGTCTGCAATCTCCACCTCTAAAAGGGCGCAGAGGTTTTTGAATGCCAATCGTTGTGTGCCCATGGCTGCCATCAGAGCGTCGATTTTTTGTTTTCCCTCAACCTCTTGGTACAGCTGAACGGCGGGAATGGTGACACTGGTCTGAGCGGTAACTGAAGTGCCGTTCACTGCACTGGCAGGGTAGATGGAGTAGAACGTCCCTGCACTCTGGTCGGCTTCAGACACTGCAATGTGGAAATAGTTGTCGTTATCCTTGTAAACGTTCTGTGTGCTGGTGTTGAGTATCACTTGGTCGCCCGTAGTGTTCCAGCATGAATAGTAATTCTCGTCAATATACACTTTGGCATCCTTCGCGCTGTGGAAGCCGGAAATGGTGGCACGAAGTGTGGTGACGTTGTTCTCTTTCTTGCAGCCTGCAAAAGCTAATACAGCAATTGCCATGCTTAAAATAAAAGTTTTTCTCATCTGTCTTTCCTCCTTTTTATTACATCTCAGTAAAACCATCCCAGCCTTGTTCGCGGCGGATGTATTGTCCGTTGGTGGGGTTGGGCTCAATCATTTTGAAATCATCGGTAACTCCCCCCGTACTTCCCGATGAGAACTCATTACCTAATTCAACTTTAAACTGCACCACTTTTATAGTGGGTGTTTGGTAGTTTTTTGTCTCATTTTTTACCATAATGCTATAATTTATTGAATTTTGGATTGTTTAATTTTTAATTAAGTTGCTGGAATAAAGGGTAGTAGATGGTAGTAGTGTTTGTTTTTCAATCGGCAAAAATACACAAAAATTCTAATATGTCATTGCATTTGTTCCTTGTTTCAATTATTTAACTCTTGTTCGCAATTCTGTTTGTTTGTCGGTGGTAGGGGTTTGGGTCGGGGAGGGTTCGTTCGTTATTGCTGTCTTGTTATTCACTTCTTGCATCATTTATCCAATGTAGGAGGAACAAATGAGGAACAAATGAGGAACAACTGACCAAGAAGGAGCGGAGGTGCACTGGGCTATTGTGGAGTGAGGGAGGATGGGGAAACAAGCAGCCCCGCCTTTTGGGGCGGGGCTGGATATGATTTGAATGGGATGAGGTGCGGATTAGTAGTATTTGATGTCGCGCTCGACGATGTAGGTGGGGATTTTCTTGTCGTTCTCCACTTGGTATTCGTAGCGTGTCACCCAGTTGCCTTCTTCGTCGTAGCGGTATTCGTAGAGGGTGATGGTGAGTTCGGGTTCGTTGGGGTCTTCATAGTAGTCGAAGAGGGTGGAGCTGACGGGCTCGTTGTGCTGGTCGTATTCGTAGCGTATCTCCTGCACTTTTTGTCCCTGGGGGTTGAAGACGACGGTCTTGTAGATGTTGTCGTTCTCGCCGTAGATGTAGATTTCGCGGCGGAAGAGGTTGCCTTGCTGGTCGTTGTAGCTGAGCTGGCTGAGGCGGCCTTGGGCATCGTATTTGTAGAGGACACGGCTCTCGATCTGGCGTTCTTCGTCTTCGATGTAGACTTCTGTGAGGATGAGGTCGGCATCGTAGATGTAGTATGTGCGCCCAATAACGTTTTCTTCAGGGTCGAGGATGTGTTCGAGGGTGACGAGGCCGAAGTCGTCGTGTTTGTACTTGGTGCGGAAGATCATGTCCTCTTCGTTGGAGAGGTATGACTGGCTGCGGCGTTGTCCTTTCTGGTTGTATACGGTTTTGAGGCGTTCGAGGATGCTGCCGCGACCGGCGTTGTTGGCACGCCCGTCAGCCTCGTACATGACGGAGAGGACGTTCTTCACTTCGCCGTGGAGACCGTCGCGCTGGCAGTCGGAGAGTTGTTGGGGCATGCGCTGGTCATTTTTCTGCGGGGCATTGGGGCGGCGTTGGACGGCTTGGTTGGGGCGGTCGTTGATGCGTCCGCGTATGTTGTCGTTGTTTTGAGCCCCCAAACAGCCTGCTATTCCCAAGAAAAGGGCGAGGACCAGAATTTGCTTATTTTTCATAATATACTTACTGCTAATGTGTTGTACGTACTTTTGGATGTATTTGAACGCAGTTTTGCGCTTTCAAAATTACGAAAAATAACGGGATTGGAAAAAAATTAGTATCTTTGCACTGCAATTTTTTTTTGGAGAAGGTATGGAAACGGTTGTGTTAATCTGTTTTGTGGCCTATACGGTGTTGCTTTTCGGCGTGATGTGGCTTTCGTCACGTCGCACGTCGGGCAACGATGCTTTTTTCCGCGGTCAGCGGCGTTCGCCGTGGCCGGTGGTGGCCTACGGCATGATTGGGGCCTCGCTGTCGGGGGTGACGTTTCTGTCGGTGCCCGGAGGGGTGTATTACGGCCAGTTTACCTACATGCCATTGGTGTTTGGCTATGTGCTGGGCTATGCGGTGATTGCGCTGGTGCTGCTGCCGCTGTACTACAAGCTGAATCTGACCTCGATATATAGTTATTTGGAGCAGCGTTTTGGGGTGCGCTCGGAGCGCACCGGGGCGTTGTTTTTCATAGTGTCCCGCTTGCTGGGCTCAGCGCTGAGGATGTATCTGGTGGTGTTTGTGCTGTATGAGTTTGTCTTCAAGGGCTGGGGCCTCCCTTTCTGGGCCATAGCTGTGATTTTCATTTTTATTATCCTGCTCTATACATTCCGCGGCGGTGTGAAGACGGTGGTGTGGACGGACATGCTGCAGACTACTTTTCTGCTGTTGGCGGCGGTGGCCACGGTGGTTGCCATTTTGGGCGAGTTGGACATATCCCTGCCGCAGCTGCTGCGCCGTTCGGCCGACGCGGGGTATACCCGCGTGTTTGAGACGGACCCGACAGCAAGCAAGTACTACTGGAAACAGATTCTGAGCGGTATGTTCATCACCATCACCATGACGGGCTTGGACCAGGACATGATGCAGAAGAACTTGACGTGCAAGAACCTGCGCGACGCACAGAAGAACGTGATGACCAGCAGCGGGCTGTTTATCATTGTGAACTTGATATTCCTTTGCCTCGGAGCGGCACTGATAGCCTATGCGCAGAGTACGGGATTTGAGCTGCCGGTGGATGCCAGCGGACGCGTGATGGGCGACAAGATTTTCCCGTCGGTGGCGTTTCACCTTAACACTTTCACGGCAGTGGTGTTCATCATCGGGATGGTTGCCGCGGGCTATTCGAGTGCGGATGGCACGCTGACGGCGCTGACCACTACACTCTGCTATGACTTCTTAGGCTTTGAACGGCTGGGCGATACGCGCCAGGCTGTGCGGAAAAGACGTTGGGTGCATGTGGGCTTTGCCATGCTGTATTTGCTGGTGATTGTGGCCTTCAGACCGTTCCACACGCAGTCGCTTATCGACACGCTGTTTGATGTGGCGGGTTTCACCTACGGGCCGCTGTTGGGTATGTACACGTTCGGGCTTTTCACCAAGTGGCAGGTGCGCGACGTGTGGGTGCCCGTGGTGGCTGTGCTCTCGCCGGTGCTGTCGTTCCTGCTGAAACTGTATGTGCCGGTGTGGACGGGCTACCACTTCGGTTTTGAAATACTGTTGGTCAACGGGTTGCTGACTTTCCTGGGACTGGTGGCCATCAGGGTGAGAGAAAAGAAATGAATCATTTATTAACAAGAGATGGATTATATGCTACGTAAGTTTCTTCTTTTAGCTGCTGCCGCCATGCTGATGGCGGGATGCTATTCGGTTTCGCCTGTGGGCAATGACGGTGCCGCCAGTGGCGAGGGCCTTTTCTATGCCCTGCCCCGCACGCAGATTTGTGTGGATGTGACGTATATGTACTATGACCTCAGCGATGCGGTATACAGCGAGTATGCTTCGGAGATGCTGGCCCTGGATAATTTCGACGTGGATAAACCTTACCGCATCCGCGACGTTCAGACCTCCTACACCGTGGGTGCCGACCCGGACAACTATTTCCTTGTCTCGCCCAGCGGCATAGCCGTGCAGGTGGACAACAGGCATCTGCTCTGCGCCGTGGGCATGACGCCCAAAGAGGTTGCCTCCGAAGTGGGACCGGCCATGCAGATGGCTCCTCCCAGCGCGGGCGACGCCAAGCTGGTGCTCCACAATGCCACGGCCGACAAGCTGCTGCCCACCTATAACCTCTATGACCGTACGGACACGTTCTATGTGCGCGGCGACCGTCCCGGACAGCCTACGGGTCTTTCCACCAAGAAGGCTCCGCGCTCGTTGCGCCAGCGTGCACAGGCCGCTGCCGAGGAGATTGCCGAGCTGGAGGACACAAGGGCCGACATCGCCCTGTCCGACCGCTACACCCCGGAGGGCAAGAGCGAGCTGCTGAAACAGCTGGAGGAGAAGGAGGCCGTGCTGATGGCCCAGTTTATAGGCAAGCCCGTCATGGAGACGGTGCATTTCTTTATCGACCCCAAGCCCGTGAGCAGCGAGAAGGATACACTGCAACGGTTTGTCCTCTTCTACTTTTCGCGGAGCGAGGGCATCTGCGAGAGCGACGACTATGGGGCTCTGCCCGTGGTCTGCACCCTGCGCCCGGACAAGTCTATGCATAAGGTGCGCTCGTTTGGCAACAAGCGCCATTTGATACCCTTCCTGCATAAAGGCAATTTCAAATACCGTCTGCCCTCACAGGCTCAGTTGCGTCTGTCGTGCGAGTTGTTCGACTATCAGGTGACGCTGCCTGTGGCTCAGTTCGGTCCTGTGATTGACTTGCCTCACAAGCATTTCAAAGCCCTGTTCGATCCCACAACGGGTGCAATTATTTATTACGAGAATTAAGTTAGCTGTTGAATTTCTACACTACCATATTGGGCTCCGGGGCCGCGCTCCCCACGGTGTCACGCCATTGCAGCGGGCAGGTAGTCAACGTGAATGGTTTCCGCATATTGTTTGACTGTGGCGAGAACACGCAGACCCAGCTCCGTGTCTACCATCAAAAGATGCAGGGCATCTCGCAAATCTGCATCACCCACCTGCACGGCGACCACTTTTTCGGGTTGCCGGGATTGCTGAGCAGCATGCATCTGTGTGGTCGCACACAGCCTGTTGAGGTCTATGCCCCTGCTGGCATCCGTCAGGCCATGGAGCTGTTCTTGGAGGTCTCCGGCAGTCACATCGACTTTGGCCTCACCTACCATGAACTCTCTTTCACGGAAGGGATGGAGCTGCTGTTTGAGAGCGAGCTGTGCCGCGTCTACGCCTTCCCCTTGGTGCACTCGGTTCCGACCTACGGCTATCTTGTGGAGGAGAAGCCGCGTGGAGCCAACCCTCCGCGCCGCTATGCCTATTGCAGCGACACAACCTACACCGAATCGATTCTGCCATATATTGAGGGGGTGAACCTGCTCTGCATGGAGAGTACCTTCGACCGCGGTTTCACATCGGTGGCTGAGGAGAAGTTGCACTGCACCACCGTTATGGCCGCCACGATGGCCGAGAAAGCACATGCCAAGCGTCTGCTCCTGACGCATATCAGCGCCAGGTTTAAGGAGCCGGAGAAGCTGTTGGAAGAGGCTCGGACCGTGTTCCCCAACACGGAGATTGCCGCCGACGGCGAACGCTACGAGGTGGGCTATTGAGCCGTAGACGGGTCGGGACGAGAGGGTAGGGGATGGATGTCTGCCACACGGGCAGTGCCTTCAGCAACACTGAATTTGATTTCGAAACCGCCAAACTCCATGCCGTAGATGCGGCTGGGGTCGTGTTGATATTGTGGCCGCGGGTCGTGTGCCAGCACGTCGAGCATTCCCTGCCGCAAATCTGCGGGCAGCAGCGCAAGCAGCTCCTTGGGGCAGTCCACAGCCAGAAGTGCATCTGCCGCCTGAGGGGCAAAGCCACTGCGGGCTGTGGGATGGCTGTCGGTATAGGGCAGGTAAGGCTTGATGTCGAAGATGGGTGTGCCGTCCATCAGGTCGGCGCCGGCAATGTGAAGCACGGGGCCTAAGGTGGGTTCAATCTCCACTTTCAGCAGTCGCACCGATGAGAGCCCGATAGCGTTGGGCCGGAAAGGGCTGCGCGTGGCGAAAACCCCCATACGCCGATTGCCGCCCAGCCGGGGAGGCCTCACCGTGGGCGACCAGTCCTGGCGCACCGCTTGGCTGAACTGCCAAATTAGCCAGATGTAGTCGAAATCCTCTAACCCTCTCACGGCTTCGGGGATGCGGTATTCGGGCTCAAAGACCACACGGGCGGGAGTCTCCACAATGCCCGCTTGGCGGGGAATGCCGAACTTGGTGCTGAAACAACTCTCGATGTGAGCAATGGGTTGCATGGTGCTGAGCGGTTAGAAACGCAGGTAGGGCGCCAGCCAATACATGAGCGAGGTGCTGAGGATGCCTAATCCCGCCCCGGCCAGAACGTCGGACACCCAATGACGGTTGTTGTATACCCTCATCACGCCGACACCGGTGGCAATGGCATAACCCGCCACTGCAATGCCGGGATACTCTTCGCCGTATTCCCGTCGCAGCATTTCGGCTCCGAAGAAGGCCGTGGTGGTGTGGCCGGAAGGGAAACTGTTGAAGACGCCCGAATAGGGACGTTCTACTCGATAGGTGTATTTGCCCAGATTGCTAAGCAGGATGGTAATCAAGGCCGAGCCAGCACCGAGGCAGACCATGTCGCGCCAGTTGTGGCGGGATTCCAGGCCACACGCTTTCAGCAGCACCACGGACGATATGGGAATGTACTGCAGCGTGTTCTCAATTTCGAACCGATTGTGTCCGTCGCGCAGTACCCAGTCGCGCACGCCAAGGTCAATCTTGTTGTGAAGGGATGGTGTGAAGGATATTATTGTCCCGGTGGACATCAGCAAAGAGGGGGTTGCCAACTGGCTCCACTGGATGCTATGGTCGAAGCCGCACGTCAATGTGTCGGAGTGTTGCGCCCTCAAGGCTGCAGGGCACAGAACCAGCAGGGCGATGAGGATGGTTGAATAATGTTTCATGCTGGGGAAGACTGAGGCGAGATTATTGTTTACAAGTCAATGCTCCGTTTTCAAGGCGTGGTACCAGCGGGCATGTGTTGGGTTTGAAGGCAAACTCGATGTCCGCCTCGGCTCCGAAACCGATGAGTCGCTGCACATGGCTGGCATAGCGGAGGCTGAAGTGGTAGGGGTCGCCATCGCAACTGTCCCACAGTGTCATGGCCATCATCACGGCATCGTTGTGCGAGGTGTATAGGCCGCTGGACAAGAGTTTGCGGCACAGGGCTCCGGCAAAGAGGGTGTCCTCGACGGAGAAGTCGTTCTTCCATCCGCTGCAAAGGATTACCAGGTCCTGCGGCTGTTCTATCAGCAGTTGGGTCAGGGCATCAAGGTTGGCAAAGCAGCCCACCAGCGTGCGGTCGGCATCGCTGCCTCGCAGTATGGATACCGTCCCGTTGGTGGTGCTGTAGGCCATCCGCTTGCCGTGCAGGTTGCTGGCCATATACTCTGTCGGGGAATTGCCATATTCGGCGTCGCCCACCTTTTGCCCTCCACGCTCGGCGGCACGCAGGTAGCCCCTGTGGCGGTAGGCTTCGAGGGCTTCGAGGCTGTCTAAGGGAACAACCTCCTCGGCTCCTGCGGCAAAGGCTGCACAGATGGCCGTGGTGGCTCGCAGCACGTCCACTGCCACCGTGGTGTGCCCCTGCTTCAACGTGCGCCACTCATAGAGCGCAGGGGTCAGCGAAAGTTCAATCTGTGAAACACTCATTGCCAAAAGCGTCTTCGTTGTAGCTGGAGCGCTCCACGCTGCCGTCGGGATTGATGGTGAAGCTGTAGAACACAGGGTTGGACGGGATGTAGCGGTCGTGCTGGAAATGCCAGCGGCTGACGCTGGTGGGAATATTGCGCAGGGCAAAATCGCTCATCTGCTGGAGCAGGATGCACTTGTGCGCAAGGCGACTGTCCATCTGGTTCTTGGCCATGAACTCGTCGTCGGTGCTCAGCTCTACGGGGTCGCCCTTCACGTCGACGGGCTGAATCTTGTTGCCGCGCACCCAAGTGTGCATCAACTCCATGCCGCTCTTGGTGGAGCGCAGGGTGTACTCGGCATAGACCACAACCTCGTTCACCTCAGGCTGCTGCCATTTGTGTATGGCCACCAGCAGCACGGCGTCTATTCCAAAGCGGGAGTTCAAGTCGCTGATGTCGCCATTCATCAGCTTGCGGTAGTCCTTGCCGGCTTTTTCAATAATCAGGTCGGAGGCCAAAGGGGCCGTGGTGTAGTAGCCCTGACTGGCCAACGGGGTGGAAAGACATTGCCTCATGTAGTGCGCCGCAGCGGTGAGTTCGTTGTTTACCACCTCGTCCTGCGAGGTTTTGGCGTTGAGGCGCTTGGCGTTGTCCTGCACGGGTGCAATCAGGATGCTCACCGGCTTCTCCTTGTACAGGTCGCTGTATGTGGTCACCTTCTTCTCGCTCTTGCAGCCCGCAACAAGCAGCAGCAAGAGCATCGGGACGATATACAATAGTTTTCTCATGATTCGGTATTTTTCTGTTGTTTCTTCAGCTCGCGCTCGGCACGGGCAATGCTGTCTTGGCGTGCGCGTTCGGCTTTCAAAGCCTGTTTCTCGGCTTCGCGCTGGGCTTTGCGTGCCTTTTCCTGCTCGGCCTTTGCCTTCCGCTTCAACTCGGCTTGGCGTTCGCGTTCGGCTTTGGCTTGCTCCTTCATCTTCTGCTTGTAGGCGGGGTCTTCCTCCAGCTGGCGTTGCAGGGCCTCCTCCTCGGGGGTGAGGGTGACGTGGATGGTGTCCAGAGTGTGCAGGTCAATCATCGAGGTGTCGATATGGTTGTCCGCGCTTTGACCTGGGGTCAGAGTCTGCTTCAGCATGTCGACATACAGCGTGCTGTTTGGGAAAAGGAATTTCTCGTTGTTGAACATCACATTGGCTTGCTCCGTGCAGCCCAGGCGTGCCAGCGCGACGCCATAGTCGGCATACTGCCCCGGGTAGGGGGCCTGCTGCTTCAGGTTGCGGTTTATGGCCTCGGCGTAGGTCTTGGCAACGGCCAGGAGCTTGGCCTCGGTGGGCTTGTGCTGGTAGTGCATCAAGGTGGCGGGAACCTCCACCAGCTCGCCCTGGTGGATACAGGCGGTGGCGGCCAGACAGCCCGCCAGCACCGCCATCAGTGAATAGGTCTTCGTCCGTTTCATCGTTCGTCAATAAAAAAAGAACGGCAACATCATAAGCCGGGTTCTGTCCCCTTCTCTTTGCAGAGACGGTCTCTATCATCAATCTACTGCCGACGTCGCCGCCGGCCTCTATCAACCTACCCCCCGGCAAGGGGCGAGCCAGCCCCATGCTGCCGGTATATTTGGTCTTTCAACCCATAAGGTTTGCCATCGGGCTGCATCACTGCTGCCCGTCGTGAGCTCTTGCCTCGCGCTTGCACCCTTGCCTGCCCTGTGCGGACGGGCGGTTTATCTTTCTGTGGCACTTGCTGTCGACAGGACGCTTGCCTTCCTGTCGCCTTCCCGTTAGGAAGTATGGCGGCTCGTGTTGCCCGGACTTTCCTCCCGCAACATCCCCTTGCGAGGCTGCTGCCGGCGATAGAGTCCGTTGCCGTTCAATTGTCAATGTACTTTTTCTATTACAGTTCAAAATGCAAAAATACAAAAAAAAATCCATTCAGTAAAAATTCCTTTCATTTAAACTGAATCGATTATATGAAATATTTGCATTTCCTTGGGTGAGGATTGCCGTTTTTATGTTCTTTTTGACTGGCTTTCGGCAGTGAAACGTACGTTGCATTGCGTTGTATAATATGATTTTACGGATTTACCACTATATCGCCATCTCCTGTCGAAAGATGCCCGTTCAACGCTCGTTCAATATTGAATCAATATTGAACGAGCGTTGAACGGCAATTGACAAATCGTTGTTCGGGCGGTGGAACTGATGGCTCATTTCGGCCAAACGGAGTTGTTGAAACTGTCGCTCCTGGGTGGGACAATCGACGCTCTGTGTGGGATTTGGGGACAGATTATTTCTGATCAGCGCACCAACAGCACGGTGCCGTTCTTTTTCCTTGGGGAGCCAGCCGACGAGGGTGTGGTGTAACTGATGGTGTAGACGTATGCACCCTGCGGGCAAGGCCGCCCGTTGAGGGTGCCATCCCACTCCTCGTTAATGTCCCTGCTGTGGAATACACGCTGGCCCCTCCGGCTGTAGATGGTGATTTCGAAATCGTGTATATTGCTGCCGTAAGCACGGAAACGGCTGTTCTCCCTACTATCTGCTTTGGGGTGGAAAATGTTGGGAACCATTAGCTCTTCGTGCCACACGGCGATTGCCTTGGCCGTGGTGTCCTTGCAATAGCTGTCTGCCACCGCGAGGAGTAGTCGCAAGCTGTCCGCAGCCATGGAAGCCTCGCATACAATGGAGCGTGAAGTGTCGAGTACTATGCCGTCTATCCACCACTCTCGTGTGTGCCAGCCATCGGTCACGTCTGTAGCGACCAATGTCAACTCGGTCTCTGACAGGTGGTCCCTGCTCAGCACCATGGAGGCGGTTGGAGGTCGATGCACACGCAGGTGTACTGAAACGATGCTGTCGCAACCATCTGTGGTGCGGAGGTGGTACGTCAGCACTGTGTCCGAACGGTAGAGCGTGTCGCGCCACATGACGGTACCACAGCCATCCACCATCTGCTGAACCTCCGTGGAACTGTCCACCGTCAGCAGCAACACGCACAGCGAGTCGCAACCCCATTGATTTATCAGTAGCACAGAGTCGCTACCCGTCGCAGTGTAAACCCTGCCGCTCGTATTCCAGCGGAATGTGTCGCACGCGCGCTCCGTCTCTAACGTCGTGTCGCTGTGGTGCAGGGTAAGGTGTAGTCGGGTTGTACTGTCGCAACCTACTGCGTTGGGCTCAGTATGCACAGGCTCAGAAGTGGAAGCGGTATAGGTTGAGTCATGCCACCAGTAAGCGTCGCACGCCTCCACTTCGAAGAGAAACTGCGATTCTCGGTTTATAGTGAGTAGGAGAGTGTCAGTGCTTGGGCAGCCGTCGGTATTGGTGTAGTTGAAGGTATAATTGCCAGTGGTGGTATAGGTCTGCTCATGCCATATGAATTGCTCGCATGCGGTTTGGCTTTCTGTGTTGTGTGTTCCGTGGTTTATGGAGAGGTGTATGGTGTCCGTGCTTTGGCAGCCGTCGGAATTGGTGTAGTTGTATGTGTATGTGCCAGATGTGGAGTAAGTTTGCTCGTTCCATGTGTATTGTTCGCATGCAGTTTGGGATTCTGAGTTGTGTGATCCGTGGTTTATGGATAGGTTTAATGTATCAGTACTTTGACAGTCGTCGGTATTGGTGTAGTTGTAAGTGTATGTGCCAGATGAGGAGTAAGTCTGTTCGTGCCATGTGAATTGTTCGCATGCGGTTTGTGTTTCTGTGTAGTGGGAGCTGTGGTTGATGGTGAGGTGAAGAGTGTCCACATTGGTGCAGGGAGAACCTGTCTGTGTGTGGTCGTAGATGTAGGTGCCAGTTTCTGTGTATGTGTTTCCGTTCCATAAGTATAGTTCGCAAGCAGTTGCCTCAAAGGTTGAATAGTCATGTTGGGAAATAGTGAGGTGCAGGGTATCTGTGCTGGGGCATCCGTCGGTGTTCGTGTAGCTGTAGGTAAATGTACCGGTAGTGGTGTACATCTGTTCGTGCCATGAGAATTGCTCGCATGCTGTTTGGGTTTCTGTATTGTGTGAGCTGTGGTTGATTGTGAGGTGAAGAGTGTCAACGTTTGTGCAAGGAGAACCTGTCTGTGAGTGGTCGTAAGTGTAGGTGCCAGTTTCAGTATAGGTGTTTCCGTTCCAAGTGTATTGCTCACAGGCAGAGACTTCAAATGAAGTATTGTCGTGTTGTGAAATTGTGAGGTGCAGAGTATCTGTGCTGGGGCATCCGTCAGTGTTCGTGTAGCTGTAGGTGTATGTGCCAGAACTGGTGTAAGTCTGTTCGTGCCATGAGAATTGCTCGCATGCGGTTTGGGTTTCTGTATTGTGTGAGCTGTGGTTGATTGTGAGGTGAAGAGTGTCAACGTTCGTGCAAGGAGAACCTGTCTGTGTGTGGTCGTATATGTATGTGCCAGTTTCGTTATACGTGTTACCGTTCCAAGTGTATTGCTCACATGCGGAGACTTCAAAAGAAGCATTGTCGTGTTGGGAAATAGTGAGGTGCAGGGTATCTGTGCTTGAGCAGCCGTTGGCGTTTGTGTAGTTGTAGGTATAAGTACCAGTAGTCGTGTACGCCTGTTCGTGCCATGAGAATTGTTCGCATGCAGTTTGGGTTTCGGTATTGTGGGAGCCGTGGTTGATGGTGAGGTGAAGAGTGTCAACATTAGTGCAGGGAGAACCTGTCTGTGTGTGGTCATATATGTATGTGCCAGTTTCATTATACGTGTTACCGTTCCAAGTGTATTGCTCACATGCGGAGACTTCAAATGAAGTATTGTCGTGTCGGGAAATAGTGAGGTGCAGAGTGTCTGTGCTTGAGCAGCCGTTGGCGTTTGTGTAGTTGTAGGTATAAGTACCAGTAGTTGTGTACGCCTGTTCGTGCC
>ONJQ01000040.1 GCA_900318175.1 uncultured Bacteroidales bacterium
CATCCTTTGCGATTGCTGCGGGAAGATGTTTGGGCAGATGTATAATAAACTCCACCCAGCAAGACGAGAAATAGGATTGCCTTCCGTGTCGAAGGCAATACTGTTGAAAGGTGATTTAGTTTCATGATTTGTTTGAAAATAACATCAGTGTTTGTTTCTATTTTGTTGAACCTGCAATTGCGGTGATGATAGCGGAGGCAATTGTACCAATAGCAGTTGCGATGGCCTGAATGGCAGGAGTCTCTGTTCGTTCACATGTTCCGTCAGAATTAATACAAGGAGTGCGGTCTTTTCCATCCCTTTTGCATCCACTTTCTGTGTGTCCTTGGTTGGCAAAACAATTTGTCCCCATACAAGTCACAAAAGTCCATGTACATCCCTCCTGTCCAGGTAGTGCTGTAATGTATTTATAGTGTCATTAGCGTTTTTTGAAGGTTCATGTTTTTTTAATTTTTTGAATAATAAATGATTAGTTTAAACAAGTACTTGATTTCAGTGTGCAAAGATACAGTTTTTTTCTATTCCTTGAATCGTTTTAAACATCATTAACTTTTTCGATATTCTCCCCAGTTGCCTTGCAGGGTGTTGTCGCCACTGATGGCGTTCAACTCCATGAGGTATTCACTGCGGGGGATGGGACGGGCACCGAGATTGGCCAGATGCTTTGTTTCCTGCTGGGCATCGATAAGGCGGAAGTTGTGTGCTTTGCTGAACTCCACCAGCTGCACAAAGGCCACCTTCGAGGCATCGGTCATGGTGTGGAACATCGACTCGCCGAAGAAGAAAGGCCCAAGGCTCACCCCGTACAGGCCTCCGACCAGCCGTCCCTCATAAAATGTCTCGAACGAGTGGGCTAACCCCAGCCTGTGCAGCAGCACGTAGGCCTTAACCATCGCCTCCGTAATCCAAGTGCCTGTCTGTCCTTGTGCCGTGCGGTCCACATTGCCGCAGCTCCGCATGGTCTCCTCAAAGCAGGTGTCGATGCGTACTTCATACTTGCCTGACTGCACTACGCGTCGCAAACTCTTGCTGTAGCGGAATTCGTCGGGTCGCAGCACCATGCGGGGGTCCAACGACCACCACAGTATCGGCTCCCCTTCATTGTACCAAGGGAAAATCCCGCAGCAATAGGCATTGATGAGCCGTTCGGGCGACAGGTCGCCCCCGATGGCTATCAGTCCGTCGGGCTCCGACTCTTCGGGATTGGGAAATCCGGGGTAATGAGGGTCTAACTCGTATATCAATTTGTTTAGGTGTTAATGTGTTAGTAGGCCTAACGAGGTGCCGTATTCAGGAGTTTACACAGTCATTTTTTGTAACAATGCTCGGCAGCCTACGGTGATGTCCTCCCATGCGGCTGCAAAATCGCGTGTATACCATGGGTCGGCCACGTCGCGTCCGTGGTGTGAGCGGTCCGTGGCATCGGTGTGGTCCAGCAGTAGGCTGATTTTCCCTTGAGGGTCGTCGGGGATGATGCGTCGGATGCCGGATAGGTTCTCGCGGTCCATCAGTATCAGGTGGTCGTAGTATTGATAGTCCTCGTAAGTCACTTGGCGTGCTGCGTGTTGTGCCCCATGTATACCGTGAGCCTCCAATGTGCGCAGTGCCATGGGATAGATGGGGTTCCCGATCTCTTCGCGGCTTGTGGCTGCCGAGTCCACTTCAAACAAATGTGCCACCCCGGCACGGGCCGCTAAATCTTTAAATACAAACTCAGCAGTAACGCTGCGGCATATATTCCCGTGGCAGACAAATAGTATACGATTCATTTCTTGATGCATTGATTATTCTCCATAACGCTGCTGTTGCACTTTTATTGTGGATGGGCTTATGCGGTGTCGCAGTACTTAAACGAAACGTTTTTTTTGCTCTAAAAATGTGTGGTTACAATTATTTTTTGTACTTTTGCATTTCAGTTTAGGGACACGGAGTCTCTAAACGTCTATTGTTCTAATAACTAATCCGTATCTCAATATGAAGAGAATCATACTCCTTGCCCTTGTGGCTTTTGCCCTCCCGACTGTGGCGCAGAAGAATTACGTGAACATCGGCGTCATTCCCTCCCCCCAGCGTGTGGAGATGGGCAGCGGCACCTTGGATAACCTCCGTGTCACTCCCATCCGCAATTTTGTAGAGCACATCGCCGGAGCAGAGAACCAGCGTCAGGCCTATCGTCTTGAAATCACACCGACTGAGGTTATTGTCACTGCTGTAAGCAACGAGGGCTGGGGCTATGCCCTCAAAACCCTCGACCAGCTCAAAAAACTCTATCCCCAGGGCATCCCCTGCATGAAGGTGACGGACTGGCCCGCCTACGAGTTCCGCGGCTGGTTGGACGACATCAGCCGTGGCCCTATCCCCAACCGCCAGTTCCGCCGAATGACACGTTCTTTTTCCGAACGTTACAAACTCAACTTTGGCAACTATTACACGGAACATACACTCTACAATGAGCAGTACCCGGACATATCCGGCTACAGCGGCATCAGCCCCTTCGAGTATTCCGACGACCCCTTTATGATGGCCAACTTGCAGTGCTTTGCCCATTTCGAGAAGACGCTGCGCATCCCCTACTATCAGTCCATCATGGATGGCCACGCGAACGTCAATCCCGCCAAGGAGGAGACCTACACTTTCCTCCGCAACCAAATTGAGAATGCCGTTCAAGCCTATCATTCCAGCCGTTTCTTCAACATCAACTGCGACGAGACCGAGGGTCTCGGCAGTGGACGCGCCCGCCAGTATGTGGAGCAGCATGGAGCCGACGAGGTCTACGTTCAGCACATCAACCGCGTCTACGACATTGTTCAGCAAGCCTACCGCGAGGCGCATGACGGTGGGAGCATGGAGGTGCTGATGTGGGGTGACATTGTGGCCAAGAACCCCGCCATGCTGCGCCAGTTGCCCAAAGAGATGCAGTATATTGTGTGGAGCTACGTGGCCCGCGACAGTTATTCCGACCTCATTGCTCCCTTCGCCCAGCTCCGTGCTGAGCAGGGCAACCCTTTCTGGGTGGCACCCAGCGTGAGCCATGCCTCTGGGGCTCCTTCGGTACGCAACTATATTGAGAATATTGCTTTCTTTGCCCGCGACGGCCATCTGGCCGGTGCCCGCGGGTTGATGAACACCTCGTGGGACGACAGCGGCGAGGGGCTCTTTGCCGATGGCTGGCACGCCATGGCTTGGGCCGCGGAGATGGCTTGGCGACCCCTGACGGCCACCTCGCCGAAGGAGGCACGCCGAGAGTTGGCCGAGCGTGAACGGATGTTCAACGAGAATTACGACCGCCTGTTTGCCATAGAATATCGCCGCTTGGACCCCGAAGCCACAGACGCTCCTTCGGTCACCCGCATGCTCAACACGGTCGGAGCGCTGAACGGCAACCCTTGGGTGGGTGACTGGTGCAGCACAGCAGCTTTGATGCAGCCCTTGATGCAGTTCAACCCGGTAGATGTGGACAAGGCAATGCTGCAACGCTGCGACAGTGTCGAGGCCATAGTCCTCCGTGCACTCGCCGTGGTGGACAGCAGCCGGCTTCCTCACTATGCCTATACATGCCACCGCTTGCTTTGCGTTGTGGAGAAGAGTCGTCTACGCGTTCAGCTCTACAACCTCCTTAGCCAGACCGACTCGATGGCCAACGTCAAGTACGACATACAGGCTGCCAGCCGCCGCTACTTCCTCCACCTTCACAGTCTGAAACTGGAATACTTGCGCCTTTGGGATGAGGAGAACACGGACTACAGCCGCGACATTGTCTGCGAGCGTTTTGACCGTCTGGGACGCGAGGTGCAGGAACTGCGCCAGCGCGTTTTCATCACCAACGACTATCGCGACGGCAAGATGTACGTCTCCCTGCGCTCTCTTTTCAAGGACCGCCCCATTTACTTCACTGTCGACGGGCGCAAACCCTCGCAGGGTTCCAACCTTTACAAGCGCCCCTTCACCATTGGGCGCAGCTGTCTGGTTCGCGCGGTCACCTTCAGCAAGTGGGACGAACCCGTCTACAGCGAGCAGTACCTCCTTTTCCACAAGGCCATCGGCAAACTGAAGAAACTCAACAATCTCTACAATGACTATAAACCCAAGTACAGCGGCGGCGGTTACAACGCTTTGACCGATGGAGTGCTGGGCAGCGACGACGCCTACGACGACGGCCACTGGCAAGGCTATTGGGGAAAGGATATTGACGTGGAACTGGACCTTGGCAGCGTCACTGCTGTGAAGACCATCACCATGCGTTTCCTTCACAATGCCAACGACTGGATTCTCACCCCACGTACCATCGAGGTCTACACCTCCACTGACGGCTCTACATGGAAGCTTGCCCACACGCAGCAGTTCACACCCAATTTCCGCGACCGCGGCACCCTCATCCGCACCCTTGCGCTACAGCCTAACAAGCTCTCAGCACGCCACATCCGCATCGTGGCCAAGAATCCAGGCCCCCTGCCGGAGTGGCATCTGTCCAGAGGCAGCGACAGTTGGATGTTCTGCGATGAAGTGGTTGTAGAATAGTCTTTTCCGCTCTCGTAAAAAGGCCGTTCAACGCTCCTTCTATATTGATTCAATATTGAACGAGCGTTGAACGGGGGTATCCGAATAGGCGGAAAAGGGAACAAAAAAGAAAGGCGGAAAGATGTGCAAACATCTTTCCGCCTTTCTTTTTTGTTTAGTGGGCAAAGCTGCTTCCGTAGATGAGCTCGCTCATATCATACAATTACTGCTTTATCACACGGCGGACTTCAATGCTGTCGGGCAGGGTGATGCGGAGGGTGTAGAGGCCTGCAGCAAGACGACTGAGGTCGAGGGATGACGGTTTTTCATAGGTGGCTATGCAGCGGCCTGTATAGTCAAAGACATTCACGCGGATTACCTTCTCGTCAGTTCTTATGGTCAGCTTGCCTGTGGTGGGGTTGGGATGAAGAGTCAAACAGTGGTGTTTGTCAGGATTGCCGGTTTCTATACCGTTTTGAGATGGGCCTTTTTCAATCGTGAGGTCATCGATATGGTTGCAGCTAAAGTCGCCCGAATTGTCGGGGGCAAGGGTGTTGCGGAAGGCGATATAGTGACCGTTGCCGGTGTAGGAGGAGAAGTCAACCTCGACATATTCGAAATCGGTGCTGCTGTTATTGATGATGGCGACGGGAATGAAGGAACTTGGGTCGTTTAGATCGCTCATCACACCTACCTGTAGTTGGTGCGTATTTTGTGGTTGCATGAGATAGAAACTCAGCGTCAGGCCGCAGATATTGGTGTCAACATAGGGCATGGCATAGATGCCGCGTTTGTTGAGAATGAGGCTGTAGTTGTTGCTGTGTGCGGTCTCGGGGTTGTAATAGACCATGGGTTTGTATTCGTCGGTCATCGGTACGTCCTGATGTGCAAGTTTCCAACAGGGAGGCTCAACGCCTGTGTTTGCAGTGGTGGAAGAGGTGTAGGCGTCGAAGTTGTCGAAATAGGGCAGATTGGTAGTGTTGATGATGCAGTTTTCCAGCAGGGTGAGGTGCAGGGTGTCGGTGCTGGGACAACCGAGGCTGTCCACATAGTCGTAAGTGTAGGTGCCGGGGACGGTGTAGGTCTGGTCGTGCCATGTGTAGGGGTCGGGGGTATTCACGGTGACGCTTGTGAAAGTGCCCGTGTCGTAATGGATGTTGACGGTGTAGGTGCTGTCGGAATAGCAGCTGTGGTCGTCGCGGTAGAAGGAGCGCACCTTGATGTCGTAGTTGCCGGAGGTGTCGAATTGGTATGAAGTGTTGGCACCTATGGTAGAGTCGGTATGGCCATTGTTGAAGAACCACCACTGGGTGGCAGCTGTGTCGACAGCGTCTGTGTTGTAGGGGATGTAGCTGAGATTGGAGAGGGTGAGGCCTCCTTCGCAGGTCTTTGTGGTGTCGATGACCATTATAGGCTTGTTGTTGATGACGCGGGAGTAGAGTTTTGTGACATAGGGTTTGGTGGGATCCATGGCGGAGGTGATGTCGCAGCGGAAGACCATGTTGTTGGTGAATTGCCCGCTGTCGGCACCTTCAGTAACCATAAAGTCGTTGAGGGTGCAGGTGTAGGAGTTGTCGGTGGTAGAGTCGGGAGTGAGTTGGGTGAAACCAACAGAGTCGGGGATATTTACTATGCTGTAAATGTTGTTTCCGTCGATATTGCTCTTGTACCATACATAGTTGTCCAAGCCGGCAGGAGAGGTGAGGGCGGTAACTTCCTGTGTGGAGCCGGCAATGCAGCCGGATGAGATATTTTCCATGGGGTGGCAGTCGCCAGCAATGTAACAGTAGCCGTAATGGCCCCACTGGGCGCAGTCGCTCATGTAGATTTCGATGCGGACTCTTTCGTAAAGGTAATTGTTTAGGTTGATGTTAATCTTGTGCCAGTCGCGGTAGAAGCCGATGCCAAAGGCGCTGTATTGGTGCCAACCGTCCACTCCATTGGAAACACCGTAGCTGTTGATGGCATAGAATAGGGTGTCGCTGATTTGCTGCCACTCGTGGTTGGTATTTTCATGGCAAACGCGGACAACAAAGGAGGGATCGGATGATAAGCCATGGCCTGGGGACTGCGCCACGATGGCATAATAGAGGGTCAGCAGAGCATTTTGGGAGTTTACATCCATGGTGTAGTATAATGCTTCGGCTTCGGCTCCAGTCCCACAATTGCCAATGCGGATGGATTTGTGGATAGAAGTGTCGAAGGCGGTGGGGCAGTAGGGTAAGTAGTACTGCACCAAGGGGTCTTTGCCTGTCAGCGAATCGGTGCCAGGGCCGTCGGTGTCGGACATGATGCGGAAACGGTTGGTTGGGCCAAGGCTGCTGCCGCAATAACTGGTACTTCCGTTGCCTATGATGTTGGACAACTGGCTGGCAGGGATAATGCCAGGGTTCATGTTTACCCCGGTTTCTCCTGTCAGGGCGTTCGGGGCTACAGAGCTTCCTCCATAGGGCTTGCTACCAATCTGCCCTGAGTAGAATCCGACATATGTTCCATATGTGGAGCCGGAGGTGAAGGTCAAGGGGTTTTTAAAACCAGGGCAGGCGGGATTGCTCGGTTGGGTGTGGATAAAGTTGGCAGTTAAGACGATGTTGGAGGAAACGGTGAAGCTGTAGGTGGGTCTTGTGGAAAGGATGGCAGTGCCGTCAGACCAGTTGGCAAAGGCAAAACCGGAATCGGGGATGGCTGTAAGGGTGCAGGTGTTGCCAAAGGCGAATATCCCTGCACCTGTCACTGTGCCGCCGTCAAGGGGATTGGCAATGGCGGTAACGGTGATGGTGTCGGAGGTGATGATGAGGCACAGGGTGTCCACATTGAAACAGCCTTGCGGCCCGATATAGGTGCGGATGTAGACACCGCTGGCTGAGTAAGTTAATCCGTGCCACGTGTAGGGGGACAGGGAATAAACGGTGTCACGGCTGAATGGGCCTGTACCCATATTGTCGATGAGCACGGTGTAGGTGCTATCGGTGTAGCAACTGGGGTCACCTTGGCTGAAGGAACGCACTTTGATGTTGTAAAGGCCAATGGAGTCGAAATGGTAGGACACTTGGCCTCCCACAGCGGAGTCGACTTGGCTATTGTTGTAGAACCACCATTTGGTTGAATCGATGTCGCATCCGTCACTGTTGTTGAGAAGATGACTTTGGTTGGTGAGCGTGATGCCGTTGCTACATGTCTTAGCAGTATCGATAGCCATTATCGGTTTGACGTTAAGGATACGAGCGTAGATTTTTGTGATGAATGGCTTGGTAGGATCCATGGCGGAGGTCATGTCGCAACGGAAGACCATGTTGTTGGTGAATTGCCCGCTGTCTGCTCCTTGGGTAACTATAAAGTCGTTTAGGGTGCAGGTGTAGGAGTTGTCGGTGCTGGAGTCGGGAGTGAGCTGGGTGAAACCAACAGAGTTGGGGATGGCTATTTGGTTGTGAATGTCGTATCCATTGACATTGCTCTTGTACCACACATAGTTTATCATGTCTGCCGGGGCGGTGATAGTGGAAACTTCTTGGGAGGCACCGGCGTTGCAACCTGTTAAATTGAAACTGGATGATTGGCAGTCGCCAGTCACATAGCAGTATCCATAATGGCCAGAGATGCCACAGTCGCTCATGTAAATCTCGATACGCACCTGCTCAAACAGATAGTTGCTTAGGTTGATGGTGGCCTTGTGCCAGTCGCGGTAGAGCCCGTTGCCGTTGGCTGTGCTGTAGTTGTGCCATCCATCCACTCCGCTGTCGGCCACATTTGAGGAAATGGCATAGCAAAGTGTATCGCTGATTTGTTGCCACATGCCAAAGATTGATTGGCGAGCTACGCGGATAACGAAAGAAGGGTTTTCGGCAAGAGCATGTGAAGGAGATTGCGCTACTATGGCATAGTATACGGATAACAAGGCATTTTGGGGATGTACCATCATGGTGTAGAACAAAACTTCGGCTTCGGCTCCAGTCCCGCAGTTGCCAATGCGGATGGATTTGTGAATAGAAGTGTCGAAGGCGGTGGGGCAATAGGGCAGGTTGTATCCCGTCAAGGGGTCGTATCCAGATAGCGAGTCTGTAGAAGTGCCGTCGGTGTCGGACATGATGCGGAAACGGTTGGTTGGGTCAAGGCTGCTGCCGCAATAACTGGTACCTCCGTTGCCTGTGGTGTTGGCCAATTGGGTGGCAGGGATAATGCCAGAAGTCATGTATACTCCGGTCTCTCCAGTCAGGGCGTTCGGGGATGTGTGATTCTTATGACCAGTCATTCCGGAGTAGTATCCTGTATACATTCCAGCAGTTGAGCCCGAAGTGAATGATGCGGGATTCTTCAGGCCGGGGCAGGGAGAGGTATTCTGTGCATGGGTGGATGCCAAGAGTAGTAAACATGTAATAATAGATAATAATTGTTTCATAATGTGATATGTTTTTTGTGTGTATACTTTGAGTAGTCCGTAAATAACAGAGGGTAATAAATCTGTACTGATACGAAGATGATTATACTGTTGGTGACGGCTTAGTAAAGGAAACTGCTGCCACCGAGGAATTCACGCATGATGCTGGTGGGCGGGATGTAGGTGGGCTCGATGGGCTCGATGATGTCGATGAAATTGAGCAGTCGTTGAGCCTCGGCATATTCTGGGCAGTTCTGGGGTATCTTTTTGAGTTGCGGTGCAGCATAGAGCTTCAGCACGCCAAGCTCGTAGAGCAGGGCAGAGTTAAACATGACGTCGGCCTGCTCCTGGAAGGGGAAGATGTTGATCTCCTCGCCGCGGCGCACCTCGTGCCAGCGATGCAGGGTGTTGTAGGCATCCCATCCGCGGAAGTTGTTGTCGCGCACAATGCGGCGCAGCATGCGGTTCTCGCTGCTGCGTATGCTGTTGAGGTCGTCAATGGCTATCTGGGTGAGGGTGGAGACGTAGACCTTGAATTTAAGGTCGTCGGCTATCTGGGAGGTGAGTCTGGGGTTGAGGGCATGTATGCCTTCGACCACGAGGATGCTGTTGGGTCCCAGCTGGATGCTCTTGCCGTCGTAGAAGGGCTCGCCCTTGATGAAGTCAAAAGTGGGTATCTCGACCCGCTCGCCACGGAACAGGCGTTGCAGGTGCTCGTTGAGCAGGGGGATGTCGAGGGCGTCGATCGATTCAAAGTCATACTCGCCGTTGGGGAGGCGCGGTGTGCGTTCGCGGCTCATAAAATAGTCGTCCAACGAGAGTTGATGTACATCGAAGCCCATGACGGTGAGCTGGACGCTGAGACGGCGGCAGGAAGTGGTCTTGCCGGAGGAGGAGGGCCCGGCCACCAGAACGAGACGCACCGCGTCGCGTTTGCGGTAAATCATGTTGGCAATCTCGGAGTAGCACTTCTCGTGAAGGGCTTCTGAGATGTGGATGAGGTGGGTCTGCCCCTTGTCGCGGACGATGCGGTTGAGGTCGGTGATGGTGGAGAGGTGCAGACGGTCCACCCAGAGGTGGTGGAGCTTGAAGATGTTGAAGAGCTTCGGGGTGTCCGGCAAGAGGGGAGGACGGTCTAAGTGGTGGGGATCGGGCATCTGGAGGAGGAAACCCTCGTCGGCATACATGTGGAAGTCCCATGAGCGGAGGCATCCGGTGGAGGGCACCAACTTGGAGGCCAGCTTGTGCATGGCGCCGTCAAGGACGTGCATGGTGATGTAGAGCTGGGAGAGGGTCTGGAGCAGTTCGAGGGTCTTGGGGTTGTTGGTATCCTTGATTTGCTCTATGGCATCGGTGAGGAGCATGGAGCGGTGCTCGAAGGGGAGGTCCAGATGCTGGAGCTCAATCATGCGCTCGCGGACGTTCTTAGCGGTGACAAAACGGTCTTTGTCGGCATTGTCGATAGTGCAGTAGAAGCCGCCCTGCATGGAGTGCTTGACGGCAAGGGTGGCCATGGGGTAGGTGTCGCGCACGGCTTTGTAGAGCATGAAGGTGAGGGAGGTCTGGTACATGCGCCAACCATGGGGGTGGTTGATGTCAAAGAAGTAGACGGTCTTTGGATTGTAAAGGCGGTACTGCATGTGTTCCACTTCATTGTTGACAAGGGCTCCGAGGATGGGGTTCTTCAAGGGCATGCGACCCAACTCGGTGTAGTACTCTTCAGCCAGCTCGGCAAGACTGATGCCCTGGCGCACTGAGCGGCGCTCGTGGGTGTTCTCTATGACTATTTCGATGTTGCTCATGTGAAAAAATCAGATTATTTATTTCGCAAATAACGCAATCCGTTTTTTTTTAGTATCTTTGCACTGCGAAATAATATGTTTAAACAATGAAAAAATACGGTTTTCTCCTTATTTTGACGGCGTTGCTGCCGGTTTTGGCCGGGGCGCAGGCCGACAAGAAACTTATCGACAAGGCTCATCAGGGCGATGTGGCCGCAATGGTGCGTTTGGCTGAGTGTTATAATAATGGCGCTGGTGTGCAGCACGACTCCACCTTGGCTCTGCAGTGGCTCCAGAAGGCTGCCAACCTGGGCGACGGCGAGGCATGGATTCGCCTCGCGTCCTACTATCTGAAAGGGACGCTGCTACCCAAGGACACGGCTCGCTATTTTGCCATTCGCAAGGAGTGGGCAGACAAGGGGCTGGGCAATGCGCAGGCCGCTTTGGCGGGTGCCTATGAGTACGGCATTGGCTGCACGGCCGACACCGCCAAGGCCATTGAACTGGCTCAGGAGGCCCTAAAAAAGGGTTCCGCTTGGGGCTATTTCATAATGGCTCAATACTGCATGGATGGGTTCGGTACTATCGAGAAGGATACGAAGAAAGCCATCAACTACATGGAGAAGGCCATGAAGGCTGGCGACATTGACGCCATCTCCTCCCTCGCACGCTATTATTATGTCACAGGTGATAAGAAGAAGACCTGGAAATACCTGAACGAAAGTCTGAAATGGGCCGACCCCGACGGCGTAACACTTGTCGCAGAGTGCTATTTCAACGGCTTCGGTGTGGACGAGGACGAGGCCAAGGCTCAGCACTTGCTCGACTCGCTGATTAAGGAACACCACTCGCTCCGCTACACCCAGTCGTTGGCTGGGCTTTACTACATGTACCCCAACAACCTCGGTCTCCGCGACAGTGCCAAGGCCATGCGTATTTGGCAGGACGGCGATGCTTTCGGCAGCGTATTATGCCGTCTGAGCATGGCTCGTTTCTATTATGAGGAACAGCAATATCCCGAAGCGATGTACTATTTCCGCAAGGTGGCCACCGACACTCGTGACAAGGACTATCAGGCTCAAGGTTGTTACCCCATGGCCATCATGGCATACAACGGCTTGGGCTGCGAGGCCAACGCGGACAGCGCCGTCTACTGGCTGAAACAGGGTGCCGACATGTGCCACGATGCCACCTGCGCCATGATGCTTGCCTCTATTTATGAGAGCGAGGAGCACAAGGACATGCCCCAGGCTGTGAAGTATTACCGTCGTGCCGACGAGTATGGCGACACCACGGCTTTGGCTAACCTGGGCCGCATCTATGCCAGCAATGGCAACAACGACCGTGCCATGGAGTGCTACCAGCAGATGATTGACCGCGGACAGGCCGACGGCTATTTCCTGATGGGTCTGCTCTACGACAATGCCGGTGAGGGGAAGAAATGCAACGAGCTCCTGGTCAAGGCTGACAAGATGGGCAGCAAGAGTGCCGCCGAGGTGCTCGGCACCGTCTACGAGTTCGGTTTCGACGACACCAAGATCGATGCCAAGAAAGCCGCCAAGTATTACGAGCGTGCTGCCACGCCCAAAGCTCTCTACCGTTGGGGCCTCCTCTATCTCAACGGCGAAATCGGCAAGCAGAAGGAGAAGGATATTGCCCGGGGTCTTGAACTGGTTCACATGTCCGCCGACCAGGGTTATATCGATGCCATCTATACGATGGGTTATTTCTACGAGACGGGCCGCTACGTCGATACCGTCGACCACGAGAAGGCCGTATATTATTACCAGCAGCTGGCCGACAACGATGTGGCTGCTGGTCAGTTCAAGATGGGTCTCTATTACGAACTGGGCGACGGTGGCATCGAGGTTGACTCCGCCAAGTCTATCGAGTACTACCAGAAGGCTGCCGACCAGGGCCATGGCGAGGCCATGTGCTATCTGGGCGACTTCTACCGTATAGGCCGCTTCCTGCCCCTCGACAAGGCCAAGGCCTTTGAACTATACACCCAGGCCCACGAGGCCGGCGAGGAGATGGGCACCTACTATGTGGGCCGCTCCTACCTCGAAGGCTGTGGCGTGGAGATTGACACCATTGCCGCCATTCCGTACCTTAAAGCTGCTGCTGCGCAGGGCGTCGGCAACGCTGCCTACAAGGTGGCCGACATCTACAACTATGGCCGTGCCGGTGTCCCCGCCGACGGCGACTCTGCCTTAGTCTATTACGTCAGCGGCCATGAGAACGGCAGCGGTGATGCCAGTTACTTCTTGGGCCGTATGCTGCTCAACCAGGAGGAGCTGGAACAGGCTTTCCAATATTTCGCCATTGCCGCCCAGCGTGGCAACGTCGACGGCATTGTCACCTTTGCCGTGATGCTGCAGCGCGGTGTCGGCATCGACCAGGCCGACCCCGCCACAGCATACAAGATCTTTGAGAATGCCGCCCGCAATTATGGCGACCAGCGCGCCTATTGCCAGCTGGGTATCGCTTGCCTGCAGGGCAACGGCTGCCCCGAGGACCAAGTGCTCGGCAAGGCCTATCTCGACACTGCCGCCAACCTCGGCAATGTGCTGGCCATGTATGACCTCGGTCTTTGCTACTTGAACGGCTACGGCTGTGTGCCGGACACTGCAATCGCCATCTCCTGGCTCGAAAAGGCTGCCGACAATGAGAGCATCGATGCCATCAACACCCTCGGCGATGTCTACGAGGCGCAGGGCGACTTCAAGAATGCCGTCCTCTATTTCGAAAAGGCCGTCACGCAAGGAAACCTTGACGGCTATTGCAACATGGGCTACTGCTACGAGCAGGGCCAGGGCGTGGTGCTCAACTCCCAGAAAGCCTATGAGCATTACCTCTATGCTGCCGAGCATGGCTCTACCCGTGGCTGCATGATGGTGGCCAACTGCTACATCCACGGCATCTATGTCGAGCAGAGCGTGGCCAAGGCTCTCGAATGGTACACCAAGGCTGCCGAAGGCGGCAACGTCCTGGCCATGTACTATTGCGGCACCATCCTCGAAAATGGCGACGAGGGCGTCCCCGCCAACAAGAAACAAGCCAAGAAGTGGTACAAGATGGCCGCCGATGCAGGCTACGACCCCGCCGGTGCTGCTCTCGGTCGGATGAAATAAAATCTATCATTTCTATTAATCTATCCCCTCTATCTATAAAACTATAAAAAATGAAAGTAGAAGAGTATATCGTCGCCCGAGTCAATGCCTTGATGCACACTCAGGACGCCACCATCGTCAAACGCCTCGAAGGGGGCATGAGCAACTACACCTACGTCGTCGAGACCCGCGGCAAACGCTACACCTACCGCGTCCCCGGCAAGTATGCCGAGAAGTTTGTCGACCGTGTCGAGGAGTGGGACAACATCCAGGAGGTGAATCGCCTGGGGTTGAACAACGCCACCTCCTACGTAGAGATTATCTCTGGCGAGAAACTGGCCGAATATGTCGAAGGCACCATTGTGTCCGAGACCGACGTGGTCAGCTACAACGACCTCTCCGTCCGCGCTCTCAAGAAAATCCATGGCAGCGACCTCCATTTCAAGGACTACAATGCCTTTGGCCGCCTGTCCGACTACGAGCGCTACTGCCGTGAGATGGGCTTCACCCATCCCAAGGAGTATATCGAACTCCGGTCCCGTCTTGACAAGATGCGCCAGACCTTTGCCGACATCCCCCTCGTGCCCTGCCACTGCGACTATCAGCCCACCAACCTCGTCGTCAACGGCGACAAACTCTACGTCCTCGACTGGGAATTCGCCGGCATGAACGACCCCTTCTACGACATCGCCTGCTACGGCAATGCTGGTTTCGACAAGGCTCTCTCCCTTCTCGAAGCCTATGTTGGCCACAAACCCACTTCTGCCGAACTTCGCCGACTCTACTTCCACCGTGCCTTCCAGTGCCTCCAGTGGTACAACGTCGCCATCTACAAAGACCGTGTCGGCCTCAGCAAAGACCTCAATATGGACTTCAACCAGGTTGCCGCCTTCTTCTTCGGTATGGCTCGCGACCTCGTTGGCCAGTACGACCAGCTTTGACCCACCCTCCGTCCCCTGCTGGATGTTAAAAATGACTTCAGCCCTGGCACCCCTGCGTGCCAGGGCTGTTTTTTTCTATTAATCACATGTCAACCCCTCATCCAACAGCCCCCCAACGTCCCCTTCTACCTGTCATTTGCCAGCATTTTTTTTAGATTCAGAATAAATGTTTGTTCCTGTTTTTTATAATGTTAGAATGGAGTGTTGTTCCTTCATTACTTACTTTTATCTCAAAAAAAGCCATTGTTTTATAAAAAAGTCGTACTTTTGCAGCGGGATTGTTGGCGTTATACCATGATGCCACAACCCCAACGACACATCAAAGAATGCATTATTCAATATAGTTATGGACATACAAAAGACAAAACCATTTTATCTCCCACCCAAGGTAGTCGCAGTGGCCTTTAAGGTCGAGTTAGGCAACATGGCAAGCAACCCTGTCGAACTTGATGTATTACCCTTCGACAACGGCCTCAGTGCTGGCAAGTCCTACAATCGCACTTACAGCAGTGGCGACGACTTCTTCGGCGGCGGCAACACCTCTTCCGCTCCCGGTACCACCGACTACGGCAACTATGACTGGGGTTGGTAAAACTCAACAAACATATATAGTAATGATTAAAAAGACAAGAAACATGAATAAATCCCTTACCCGCATCCTCCTGTTGGGTGCTCTCATCTCAGCGGCACTCTTTTCCAGCTGTCAGAAAGACGGCGTTGTAACCCTCCGTGCTCGCATAGGTCATTTCGGCTCACAAGACAAAGTCTTTATTGGTGGCGAGGATAACCTTACGCCCTATTGGCGCAACGGCGACACCGTGATTGTCAACGGTACTCCCTGCACACTGGCAGGTTCAACCACCGAGTCCCGTCTCGAAGTGGCTCGCGCTGCCTCATATTGGGCCGTCTTCCCGGCGACCATCAATCCTGTGGCCTCCCAGACTGATAGCCGTATCAATGTTACCCTTCCTGCGCTCCAGCCCTACTGGGTCACCTCCGACAGCAAACAGGCCGTCAACGCCCCCATGGGAGCCTATTTGGAAAGTGATGCCAGTTCCGGCTCCATCACCTTCACCAACATGGGTGCCCTTCTGGCCATCAATATCGTCAATCATACTGGACATACCGCCATTACTGTCGACTCCGTCAGCGTACGCGCTACGGGCATACCTCTTTGGGGTGACGGCTATGTTGCCGACTACGACAAAGACTCCCGTCATGTCGTCCTTACCTCCAACCTCCAGGATCACGACTCCGTAGTCCTGGCCCGTCCCAACCCGGAGCTCCTTACCAACTCACACGCCAATCGCTCCCTCTCCATGGGTCTGACCGTCACCGATTCGAAAGAAGTCTATGTGTACGTCCCCTCATGCGAGCCCCTTACCCCCAATCGCTATAGAATTATCATCCATGCCCACCACGGCAGTGAGGATGTCACCGAATCCAACGAGCAGAGCGAGTCCAACCCCTACGCTGGCTGCATACCCAACAACAATCTCGCTTCGGTCAATTTCCCCGTTGGCCATTCAGAGATTGAATACCCCGAAGGCGCAGTTCACGGTGTCTTCACCGTCTCACAGGGTAAACAAGTTTACTTCTCCAATGGCAACCTACAATACCAAGCCTCAACTGGTACATGGCGCTTTGCCGAGAATCAGTGGGATTTTGTTGGAGGCAATACTGTTCAAGGAACTGTGACTGGTAGTTCAAATAATAGGATTGGTGGAAATGGATATACTGGATGGATTGATCTTTTTGGTTGGGGAACAAGTGGCTACAATGGATACCAACCGACTCGTAGTGCCAATAACTATAGGTTATATCCTGATTGCTCCTATTTGACAGGACCCTATGCTGATTACGATTGGGGTTATTACAATCCAATTGCGAATGGAGGTAATCAGGCTCATCTGTGGAGAACATTGACTATGCAAGAATGGCAATATCTTTTGGATACTCGAACATTTGCTGGTGGCCATAGCGGTGAAGGGTATAGTTATAAGTTAGTGACTTTAGATGTATCAAATACACGCTCGATCACAGGCCTTTTGTTGTTTCCAGATGGCTACAGCGACCAATCACAAGTTGATAATCGTATTACAACCATTCCTGATAATTGTGTCTTTCTGCCGTCTCAAGGTGGATACAGAGGAGTTCAGCTCGAACCAACGGATTATGACAAAGGTTTTTACTGGACGGCAACTTGTTTTAGGAGTACCAGTACTTATGTAAATATTTACTATGTTAAGATCAGTGAGTCTGCTGTAACCCAACCTATAGCTATATCTAATAGTAGTGGCCTTTCTGTTAGATTGGTTCAGAATGTGAACTAATTGATAGTATTCTTTAGTTCAGATAGAAGGGGGAGTTTAAGATTCCCCCTTTTTTTGTGTCCCACCCGCAAGGGTGCAGGTCCGCTCCCTGCCGTCCACTCCCTCCCCCGTTGTCGCACCATTTGTCCAATGAAAAAGGAACAAATGAGGAACAAATG
>ONJQ01000001.1 GCA_900318175.1 uncultured Bacteroidales bacterium
ATCTACACCTCCTCTATCGACTTCCCCCTCCACTTCACATTCTATCCCTATGCCAAAAAGCACACTTTCAACATGCAATTAGAACTGATACCACAACTCTACTTCGCCAGAACGATCAACCGGACATACACGCACACCGAGAACGATGAATCCGTCAACACACGCTATTCCAAAGACATTCCCCTCCAACTATTCCAACTCAGAACGCGCTTCAGTGTCAACTTCGGTATGATTGGAGCATACGCAGAAACGGGACTCACACCCCTCTTAAAGAACCTCAACGTCCCCGACGAGAGTTCCATCACCCCTTACCACTTGGCATTCGGTGTTCGCTTAAACCTCTTTTAAAAGAGAATAAATATCCGGTAAGAATAGAAGAATGTCGGAATCCGACACTCTTCTACTTTTTTAATATCTTGAAGAATTCCCACAACACGATGGCGGCGGCACAACTCACGTTCAACGAATGTTTAGTACCCTGCTGAGGTATCTCAATGCTTCCGTCGCACAAAGGCAACAGCTCTTCCTGTACCCCTTCCACCTCGTTGCCGAAAATAATGGCCACCTTCTCTCCAAGTCGTTCCGGAAGGGCATCCAGTTTCAAGCTGTCGTCAACTTGCTCAATGGCATAGACCTTATAGCCCTGCTCTTTCAGTTCCCGCACACAGTCTATGCTCTCCTCGTAGTACTTCCAGGCCACGCTCTCCTCGGCGCCAAGTGCAGTCTTGTGAATGTCTCTGTGAGGCGGCGTAGAGCAGATACCGCATAGGCAGATACGCTCCACCCGGAAGGCATCCCCTGTGCGGAACACCGAGCCGATATTATTCTGGCTGCGCACATTGTCCAACACCACGTCAGTTTCCGTGCCATATCCCACAACTTACCTTATCCCACACTGCCTTCCAGCGAGATGCTCAGCAGTTTCTGCGCCTCGACGGCAAACTCCATAGGCAGTTTCTTCAGCACATCCTTGGCGTAGCCGTTCACTATCAGTCCCACCGCACTTTCGGCACTGATACCGCGCTGCTGACAATAGAAGAGCTGGTCTTCCGATATCTTCGACGTGGTGGCCTCGTGCTCCAGGATGGCACTGCTGTTATTGGCCTTGATATAGGGCCACGTGTGCGCACCGCACTTGTCGCCCAGCAGCAGCGAGTCGCACTGCGAGAAGTTGCGGGCATTCTCAGCACTCTTGTTTATCTGAACCAAACCACGGTAGCTGTTCTGGCTGTGCCCTGCGCTGATACCCTTGGACATGATGGTGCTGTGGGTGTTTTTACCCACATGAATCATTTTCGTTCCAGTGTCGGCTTGTTGGTAGTTATTGGTGACGGCAACGCTATAGAATTCAGCAGTGCTGTCGTCGCCCTGCAAAATGCAGCTGGGATATTTCCACGTCACGGCACTGCCTGTCTCCACCTGTGTCCACGAAATCTTGCTATGCGAGCCCTTGCAAATACCGCGCTTAGTGACGAAGTTATAGATGCCTCCCTTGCCCTCCTTGTCGCCCGGATACCAGTTCTGCACCGTGCTGTACTTCACTTCGGCATCCTTCAGTGCAATGATTTCCACAATAGCGGCGTGCAGCTGGTTCTCGTCGCGCTGCGGAGCTGTGCAGCCTTCCATATAGCTCACATAAGCCTCTTCGTCAGCAATGATGAGCGTGCGTTCAAACTGACCAGTGCCACGGGCGTTAATACGGAAATAGCTCGACAACTCTATGGGGCAACGCACTCCTTTAGGGATATAGCAGAAGGAGCCATCGCTGAAGACGGCGGAGTTGAGTGCGGCAAAGAAGTTGTCACTGCTCGGCACCACCGAGCCAAGATACTGTTTCACCAAATCAGGGTATTTCTGTACCGCCTCGCTGATGGGGCAGAAAAGGATACCTTTCTCCTCAAGAACCTTTTGCGAAGTGGTTTTCACGGAGACTGAGTCCATGATGGCATCATACGCCACACCCGCCAACTCTTTCTGCTCACGCAGGGGAATTCCCAGTTTGTCAAAAGTGGCCAACAACTCAGGGTCCACCTCATCTAAGCTTTTTTTCTTCTCCTGCTGTTTGGGTGCTGCATAGTAGATGATGTCCTGGTAGTCCACCTTGTCATACTTCAGGTGCCCCCATTCCGGCTCCTCCATGGTCTGCCATTTGCGGAAAGCCTGCAGTCGGAACTCCAACAGCCAGTCCGGCTCATTCTTTTTCTTCGAAATGAGGCGTATCACATCCTCATTGAGACCCTTGCCAATAGTGTCTGTTTCAATATTGGTGACAAAGCCCCATTTATATTCTTCGTTGGTAACTTCCTGTATGATACTATTATTATCTTCTGCCATAGCGATAATTGTTCAATTCAATCAAACTGCAAAGATACAAAATTTCCACGACAAATAATAAGAAACATTTTCTTCCTCTCCCATCTTTGTTCATGTCCCGGCATCATTATCTCAACCAAAATTTTTTTCACCACTTTGTATTCCACTTTTTTTGAATATATTTGCAACAAGCAAAGGACACAATACAATCGATTCAAACTATTATCAATATGAGAGTTGCACTATTGGACAGATATAACAAAAACGGACAAAACCTCTCCATTGCCGACGTTCCAGTCCCCGAAGTCGGACCGCACGATGTACTTGTGAAAATCGCAGCAGCGGGCGTCAATCCCCTCGACAACATGATTATCCGTGGCGAGGTGAAACTCATTGTCTCTTATCGTATGCCGCTTATCATGGGCAATGAGTTTGTCGGAAGGGTGGAGAAAATCGGTTCTCAAGTCAAAGGTTTTGCCGTGGGCGACCGCGTCTACGGCCGCATGCCCTTGGGCCGTATCGGTGCCTTTGCCGAGTATGCAGCCGTGGACAGCTCCGCCATTGCCTTGGTCCCGAACTATATGAGCGACATAGAGGCTGCATCCGTTCCTCTCACGGCTCTTACTGCCTTGCAGGCTCTTGATTTGCTCAAAGCAAAGCATGGCGACACCCTCTTCATCTCAGGCGGCACAGGCAGTTTCGGTGCCATGGCAATCCCTATCGCAAAAGGTTTCGGCCTAAATGTCGTCACCAACGGCAACGGCCAAAACCGCGATCGCGTGCTCAGTCTCGGAGCCGACAAGTTCTTTGACTACAAGGTCGAAGACTATGCCCATTCACTCAAAAACATCGATTGTGTCATTGACACTTTGGGCGACCGTGAACTCCCAAAAGAATTCAGCATCTTGAAAATCGGTGGCCGACTCGTCTCACTCCGTGGACTTCCCAACGGCGAGTTTGCCTCTCGCACAGGCCTTCCCCTCTACAAGCGACTGCTCTTCTCCGTTGCCGGCCTGAAATACGACAAAATGGCCTCGCGCCACGGCCAACGCTATTTCTTCATCTTTGTCCATGAGGATGGCAAAGGGTTGCAAACTGCATCCAACATCCTTGCCGCCAAACAAGTAAAACCTTCCGTCGATGCAGTTTTCTCGCTCGACGACGTCAATCAAGCCCTCCGCAAAGTGGCCGCTGGCGGCTCTAACGGAAAGACCGTTTTGATAATATCTTAGCCCCTACGCTACTTGATAATCGCAACCGTCCATCAACCTCTGACCTGCTCATTGCGAAACCAATGCGGTGGCAGTGGTGGAAACGGAATCGCCTATCACGGTGTCGAAATCGTCATCATCCGCCGAGTTGGCCAGATTGATATTCACATGTTTGAACCCGAAAGCCGAGAAGATGGCTTCCAGTTGTCGCAATCCGTTATCCTCGGCGATAACCAGCAGATTCTCCTCCATCACCAGTTCCAAGAGTTTTGCCCTTGCCGCATTCTTGGTAATGGTGGTACGCTCGTGCGACCATGAACCCTTCTCGCTGAAGGTTCGTATGTCCGAAGGATTGGTGATAATGTCCAGTACCGTTGGCGGTGGGATGGTCACATTGATAGTGGTGTCGCCAACCACCTCGGTCTGCATCTTGGTCAAGTCGAAGCCTGCCCGCACTTTCCCTTTCACAATCAGCACGATATTCTTCTTTTTTAGAAAGTGTTTCTCTTCGTCAATCACCATCACCTCGCCCACATAAGTGGCCGTACAGAACTCCGAAATCTTTTTCATTTCCAAGATGGTCTGGCTCAACGATTCGTAGTAATCCCTTTTGGCCGAAATGCTGTTATAGATTCTCAAACCAATCACAATCAGCACAACCAGCAGCACAATGGCCGCAATCATGCCCCACCGCTTTTTCAGCACAGGGCACAACCCTTTACAGACTTTTGCCGCACAGCCCTTGGTTTTCGCCCACCAGCCTTGCGGTGGGTTATCCTGCTGTTCACCGGCCTGTTGTTCTGTTGCCTGGCAGCCATCCACTCCTGGGGTGGCACCGGCAGCGCACGCCTGTTCCTGCTCCCCGCCTGGGCAGCAAGTTGCCCCGTCCTGTTCCGCAGCTTGTGTTGCGGATGCCTCTTGGGGCTCAGCAGTATTGCCGTTCTCTGGCACGCAGCATTCATTCAGTTTGTCGTCATTCCATTCCATGTGAATCCTCCCCTTTAAAAGTTATCTCAACATCGGTGAAGCCATTGCGGTGCAACAGCATCGACACAAAAGCCTCGGCGTTCAGCCGCGCGTCCCTCATCATCATCTCTTCCAGCTCCTTATCCTTTTTCAGTTCCCATTCGCCTTTGGCAACAATCGCGTCGCGCTCCTGGTTACTGTACTCCGTCCGCAGCCACGACACCTCGCTGTACAGCTGTTGCACATCGTCAGGGCGTATGCTGAAGGATAGTATCTCTGGCCTCGGCAGTTCTAACCAAATCTTTTTTGTCCCGGCCTTCTTGTTCTCAGAAATCCTCACCGTCCGGGCATCGAACTTTTCCATATCAATGCCCGCTTTTATCACAGCTTTGAAGGAGAAGAGAATCTTCCTGTCGCCGAATATCTTCCACGACTCGTCATTGTTGCTGACCACCTTCTGCACGGTGTATTGCACCGTGCCCAGTTCGGCGGCCTGCCGCATGCTCTTCTGCCATGCGTTCTCCTCCGGTTGCTTTGCGCACGCCGCTGCAAGCATAGCCGCTCCAACCATCAGAGCCCATATCACTCTTTTTTTCATCTGTTTTCCTTTCTTTTAATTGTTGTAAAGACAGGTATCTGTCAGCAGGATATGCACATACCCTTGCGCTGTTGTCAGTCTGTCCACGTTGCAAAGATACAATTTTTCTGCAAACTAAAAAGCATAAATCGACTTCCAAAGTGTTAAAAACGCGCCTGACTACCATTATATTCCTTTCAGCATCTTTTTTTTGTGTACCTTTGCGGTAAGTTTTAAAACACGATTCATTATGGGTATTTTCGACAAAATTCTTGGAAACAAGAACATTACAGAGCAAATCAGCAAGCTGGCCGGCAATGCCAACATTGCCTCTATCCTCTCGCAGCTGACCTCCAACCAGGATTTCATGTCCAAGCTCTCCGCCGCCAAGGACGACAACGACATCCAGCGCCTCATCTCCTCCGCCACCGACGCACTCAAGGACATGAAGCTCACCGACGAGGAGAAGAAGGACCTCATGAACCAGCTCAAGCAGGTTGCCTCCGGCTTGATGGGCAAGAAATAAAGCCAACGCCCGTTCCGCTCAGTGAGTTGAGCGATGCTACTTTCCGCCACAACCCTTGGCTGTGACGGTTGTTGGTAATTGTCCGCCCAATTCACTCTCAATGTTTTGCCTCTCCCAATCGGAACAACCCATCTCCTCCACACTGAACAATCTGCTTACAACAACATACAAGCAACAAAAATGAATCAAAACAAATCAATCACTCCCCGAGCGTTCCGTTTCCGTCGATTCAGCCGTGCGGCCTACGCCGCTTTCAACTCCCTGCATCGCGTGGTGAACATCGGCCACGTAGCCTCCTACATTGCCGACCGGCAATTGCACAAGGCCGCAGCTGTTCTCACCCTCGGCATCGCCCTGATGCCCATGCAGGCCCTGGCGCAGACCGACGACGACCCCGACGAACGCCTCCTGCCCGCTGTAGAGATTATTGCTCCAGCGGACACCCTTTTCGGCTCTCCCGAGCCTGCGGCGGTGCTCACCGCTGACCAATTCTCCAACTCTTCCGTCCGCTCACTTGGCGTCCTCGTCTCCTTGCTGCCAGGCGTCGACCTCCGCACCCGCGGCGGCAACGATGTGCAGGGCGACCTCTCCATGCGCGGAGGCACCTTCGACCAAATGGTCATCCTCCTCAACGGCGTCAACTTCACCGACGCCCAGACAGGCCATTTCCTCCTCGACATTCCCATCGACATCACCATGGTGCAGCGTGTCGAGCTCCTCTCGCCCGCCCAGCTCATGGCTCGGGGCATCACTGCCTTCTGCGGTGGCATCAACATCGTGGTGAGCGAGGAATATCGTGACCATCTCGCTGCTGAGTTCAGTGCCGGCAGCCATGCCATGGCTAAAGCCTCCGTCCTTGCCACAAAGACCTTGGGACCCTGGGCTTTGACTTTTGCAGGTGCCTACAACCGCAGCAACGGCTACATGCCCAACACCGACTACCGCCACGGAAGCCTCTTCCTCCAAGCCACACGCCACTCCACCACCGACGACTGGCACCTGCAGCTCGGCGGCCAATCCAAGGCTTTTGGCAGCCAGGCATTCTACAGCACCGCCTATCCCGACCAGTTTGAGGCCACCCGTACCCTCTCGGCCTCGCTTTTCAACGTGCACCGTTGGGAACAGTCGCGTTTGGAGACTTCAATCTATGGCCGTCTGCATCGCGACCGCTTTGAGCTGTTCCGCGACGGCTACGCCACGCCGCCAGCATGGTACAGCGGCCACAATCATCACCTCTCATCCATCAGCGGACTGCGCAGCAGACTGTCGCGCCGTGTGGGCATAGGCGAAGCACTGATCGGCATCGAAGGCCGCCGCGAGGGCATCCGCAGCAATGTCCTCGGCACCGTGGACACCACCCTCCCATCGCCCTACACCCATTCAGCCTCCCGCCTGTCGGCCACCCTCTTTGGCGGCTACAGCCTCACCTTGGGCCGCTTCAGTGCCGAGGCCGTTGCCTTGGGGCTCTACAATTCCGCTTTCGGCCTCAACTATGGGCTTTCGGCCACGGCTGCCTGTCGTCTTGCCCCTCAGCTGCGTCTGCAAGCCTCCGTCAGCCGCACCTACCGCATGCCCACCTTCACCGACCTCTACTACCAGAGTGTCAACCAGCGCGCCAACCCCGACCTGAACAGCGAGCGCAGCCTTGCCGCCGAGCTGTCGGTGCGCTACAGCCCACGTGCCTTTGCACTCCAAGCAACCCTCTACCACAGGCAGGGGCGCGACATCATCGACTGGATACGCCATCCCGAAGAGGAGGTGTGGCACGCCATGAACCACACCGCCGTGGGTGCCACAGGGGCCGACCTTGCCTTCGACTACCACCCTGCCCTTTCCTTGCGTCCCGCCCTCGGTGGCGGCTACTCCTACTGCTACATCGACCGCGACCCCGGCGAGATGATCTCCGGCTACGCCCTCGAATACCTGCGGCACAAAGCCGACCTCTACTTTGCCCTGTCGCCGCTGCCGCAGCTGAGGCTGAAAATCGACGCCCTGTACCGCTACCGCGAAGGCAAATACACCGATGCGCAAGGCCAAGTGTGCTCCTACGGTGGTGCGCTGCTGCTCAATGCCGCAGCCGAGTACACCATACTCTTATGCAAACGCGGTGCCTCTGTTGAGGATAATCATCCTCGGACAGCCACCGCTGCCGGCGCACCGCAGATGGTACTCTTTGCCGAAGGCCACAACCTGCTCGATGCCTCCTACCGCGACCACGGCGGCGTGCCGCAACCCGGACGCACCTTTCTTGCTGGCATAAGGTTCAACCTCAACCCCAATCACTAATAATAACTAACAAGCAGATTGTCAAAACGCCCGCCGAAGGCAAGCTTTCGGCGGGCGTTTCATTTTACGGCATCGGCCTTGCTAACGTGCGGGCGAGAAAGGGCATTTCTTCCCGATGCACTGGTTGTTGATTTCGCTGCGCGAGCATGTCACCCCAGCCCGCTTCATCTCCACGCCCAAATGCTCTTTGACAAAGTCTACCGCTGTGAGCACTGACAGGTATGAGTCGCGTTTGCAGCAACGGGGGCCTCCGTTCAAAGCCACCTGCTCCAAGGCCCGCGCCGTCATCAGGTTGCACAGCCTCCATGTGTCAGTAGCCAAGGGCGTGTTGCGCGTCACTACGGACATGAAGATGCCCGTGCTGATGGCTGCGCCGCAGGCTCCCATATAGCCGCATGCCCCTCCCGGCACCTGTCGGCCACGGCTCATCACCTCCACCAAATCCTCAGCCAAGTTCAGCCGTGCCGTGTCGGGCAGGGCATTGTTGTAGGCCGTCAGCAGGGCAGCCCCTACAAGCACATGGTGCTCCGGCCCATGCATGTGGCAGAAAGGCTTGGACATCATCTTCTCCAACACCTCAATCGGGTCCGTGGACCGCTCTTCAAGGCACAATGCCAGGATGGAATCCAACCCCGCCATGTGGCATTCGCTGCACACGTAATGGCCTTCGGTGCAACGGGTTTTGCTCAACTCGCGTTTGTGGCACAGCACACACTCCATCACGGTGTCGTGCTCCAAATACTCAAGCGGTGCGCCGCAAATCAGACATTCTTCGTTCATCGCTGTTCGGTTTGTTTGTTCAATATCTTTTTTCCCACAGCAGGCCGCTGCCAGCAGGGCTGCCAACAGAACCAAGCCAGTGAATCGCATCATTTTAATCATGCTATCAAATACTTATACCTAAATAATCGCATTCGGCAAAAGAATGGAAACTCTCATTGTCTTCTATCCCGAGTCTGCTTGCTCGTTCGGTCTAACTCCACTCGCTGTTACACATTCTTTAATTCCGTCAAAAGTATTTATCGTTTAAAAAAGGAAGAAATGTTAGAGAAATATTAGAGAACTGAGGAAGAAGGAGCGAAGGTAGGGCGAGCCGAGGCCGCAACATCAAGGCAATAGGGCAGCCACCTCTTCGAGGAAATGGCGGTCGGCGTGGTCGAAATAGGCAAGGTGTTGGCTGTCAATGTCGAGCACCGCTACCACGTTGCCCTCTTGCTTGACTGGAACCACAATTTCGCTGCGCGAGGCCGAACTACAGGCTATATGGCCGGGGAACTGCTCCACGTCCGGCACCATGAGGGTGCGGCGTTCCTTCCAGGCCGACCCGCAGACACCCTTGCCGAAGGCGATGTGCATGCAAGCCACAGGGCCCTGGAAGGGGCCGAGCACCAGTTCGTCCTGCACAACACGGTAGAAGCCTGTCCACCAGAAATGGAAAGCGTCGTGCAGCAGGGCGGCGGTGTTGGCCATGCGGGCAACGGAGTCCTTCTCGCCGTCGAGCAGGGAGCGCATCTGTTTCAACGCCAGTCTGTACTGCTCGGCTTTTTGCAGGGTGCGGAGGTCGCGGGCTGCGCGGGCCTCGGCAAAAAGGGTCACGGGCAGGTGACAATAGCCGTTGGGATTGGTTACGAGATAGTCCTGATGGTAGTCCTCGGCACGGAAGAAGTTGATGAGGGGCTCCACCTCGACCTGGAGGGGCTTGGAGTAGCGTTCGGCCTCGCGGTCCATGACCTGACGGATGAAGGGGAGGTCGTCGGGGTCGGTGTAGTAGATGCCCGTGCGGTAGCGCGTGCCGCGGTCCTCGCCTTGCTGATTCAGGCTGGTGGGGTCTATGGCCTTGAAATACATCTGCAGCAGAAAGTTGAGGCTGACACGCAGGGGGTCGAAACGGAGGTGGACGGTCTCGGCAAAGCCCGTGGTGTCGGTGTAGACCTGCTCGTAGGTGGGGTTGTCGGTATGGCCGTTGGCAAAGCCCACCTCGGTGAAAAGGACACCGTCAATCTGTTTGAAAAAATGCTCGGCGCCCCAAAAGCACCCAGCCGCGAGATAGAGATCTTTATCCATGGGTTATATTTTAATTGTTACAATGCACTATTTTTACTTCCTAAGCAAGAGGAATAACTTCAATAATATTGATTTTGCAAAAGTACTAAAAAAAATCCACATTAGATAAAAAAACACACTCAAAGTAAGGTGATAAAACAGAGCATACTTCGACACTCGGATAAAAGAAAAGTGAGTATATGGGGAAAAAAACGTATATTTGCAATCTGAAACTACACAAAGATTGACCATTGATTGGACTATCAAATAGGCTGCAGATGAAGAATCAAGATTATGATACACTGATAAAAAAGGCTGTTAATGACTTTTGGGAAACTCGGAAAGTGCAAAAAGGAGTTCTCGCGGGTAAACAGCTGGACTCTTTCATTGCACTATTGAGAAAAGTGGCAAAAGAATCTGGCGTTCCCAATGAATGCATCCATGAGAAAAACGGTCACGTGCCAGGTTACTTCCGCGCCACTAAGGAATGGGACATGGTTATTACTACCCCAAAAGGAAACCTTGCGGCAGCCATCGAATTGAAGTCACAGGTGGGTTCTTACGGGAATAACCTCAACAACCGGGTAGAAGAGTCGATTGGTTCGGCAGAAGACTTCTGGACAGCTTTTAGGGAGAAGTCATTCACGAGTACACAGACACCTTGGTTGGGATACTTCATTGTGGTGGGTGATGACGAAACGTCAAGACATCCTGTCAAAGTGAACAACCCTTTGTTCTCCGCCCGCAGAGAATTCGATGGAGCATCATATCTTGACCGATACACTATTCTATGTCAAAGGTTGATATTAGAGCACAAATATAATGCAGTGGCACTATTGGCCACAGCCGATAAGGCGCATTACAGGTCACTTGCAGAGAGCATATCTGTAATATCATTCTTGCAATCATTCAAAGGATACCTGTCAGGGATTAAAGATGAGTTCTGAGGAGGCTTTTTACGGACTGAGGAAAAACGGCAAGGCTCATGGAGATGTGTTTACTCATCCCGATGTTGTCGAGTACATGCTGGATTTGAGTGATTATAGAGCCGAGCGCAACCTGTCGGCTGTCACAGTAATGGAACCTTCATGCGGAGATGGAGCCTTTTTGATAGCCATAACACATCGACTAAAAGAGTCGGCTCTGCTTTACGGTTTCGACCTCGACCAAGCATACCACAAGAATATCATTGCAATGGATATCGACCCTGTCAAAATCATCCGCTGTGTTGACAGGATGAAGCAATTATTTCCTGAAATCAATAATCCAGAAGACAAGATAATTGAAGGGGACTATTTATTAACATCGCTCCCTCCAGTTGACATCGTTATAGGAAATCCGCCATACATCAGATACGAGAATATACCCGACACAAAATTTGAGGAATACAAACAGAGATTCTCTACATTCTTTTACCGAGCAGATATCTATGTTTTGTTTTACGAGCATTCACTTAAGCAGCTAAAAAGCAACGGTAAGCACTGCTTTATCTGTTCAAACAGATGGATAAAAGGCTATTATGGAAAAAAAATACGCAGATTGATTGCTCAAAACTATCATATCAATTACTTGATTGATATGGAGAGAGCTGATGCATTCACAGAGAGTGTGCATGCATACCCTTCCATCACCCTCATTACTAATGAAACTCTTTCCGGAAACCTGTTATACGGGCAGACATCCTCAGTGGAGCAATTGCCCAACATTTGTTTCAAACCATTAGTCCATCCCGTGGACGAAAACTGGAACACGATGTTTCCAACAATTAATGATGTACAACCGCTTCCTACTATTGAAGAACAAGGATTTCGTATTGGCATAGGGGTTGCGACTGGCGCTGACAGGGTATTTATCTCAAAATGTCTGAAGGGGTTGATAGAGGACGAATTGCTAATACCAGCAATTAACGCACACGATTTAAAGAACAATACCCTGCAATGGGATGAGCGATATTTACTGAATCCATACACAGCCAATGGTTCATTGATTAACTTATCAAGATACCCTAAATGTCAGAACTATTTAGAAGCCAATCGGGCCAAATTGTCATCCCGTCACATTTCAAAAAACAATCCTAATAAATGGTATGCAACCATTGACCGAATCAAGCCGGAACTACAGCACACACCCAAGATACTGCTACCAGACATGACCAGCAATGAATTCATCTTTGTAGATGAAGGGAAATACTACCCTTTGCACAACATTTATTACATCGTAGGAAGAAGTGTAAAAGAACTGAAAGTGCTGTCGTCTATACTGATGTCTGACCATGTCAGAAGTCAGTTGGATTGCGTCACAAACCACATGAATGGAGGGTATGCACGCTGGCAAAGCCAACATTTGAAGAAGCTTAGATTACCCGATATCAATCTAATTACTGAAGAAGAGATGTCTTTAATAATACAATGCTATGACAGACATGACATTGCGTCCATTAATTCAATTGTAGACCATATTGTAAACAAACAAATAAACCATAAAGAACAAAACGTTCACAAACACCATATTCCAGTACAACAGACTATAGCATTTAACTTCGCCTAACTTATACTAACCTTTTGTAGTAGCAGTAGGGCTGGATGGGTTGGTGTGCAGGTATTCGTTGCATTTGGATTCGGCCTTGGCTTTGATTTCGGGGGTGATGCAGTCGTGAAGCACTTTGACAACGTAGAGGAGGGCGAGGAGGTCGTCGACAAAGCCGGTGCCGGGAAGGAAGTCGGGAATGAGGTCGATGGGGAGGATGAAGTAGCCCAGCACCCCGACAATGAGGCGTTTGTGCTTCAATGGGATATGGGCGTCGGTGAGCATATAGTAGAGCAGCAGCACGTTGTAGATCACCTTACGGCCAGCCTTGGCAGCAACCGATTTGAGCTTGGATAAGAGGGAGTGGTCGTCGTAGTGGCGGCCATACTTCTCTATGTTTTGTGGTACGAGTGCGTTTTGTGACATGTACTGATGGCTTTGAGAGTTGTTACTGAACGGATGGGGTTGGCGTGATTTGCATCCTATCTTTTTTCAACCGATGTAATAACTGCAAAAAGGAGGTTTTAGTATGTGAGGTGAACAATTGTGTTGGCAGAAAGGGCTATCCATCACCCTGCCAATCTCAAAAAAAGTTGTATCTGGAAAAGGCTATCGCAAAACAGCATAATATATACTTTTAATTGAAATCCAGCAGAGACCTACTTTTGCCACTCCGCACATCAAGAGAAACGGCGCACCATGCGGTACGCCGTTTTCTTTTCGCAGAACTAATGAAGATGTGTTAATGTGTGAATCAATTCAAGGATTCCCGAAATAGCACATTCTAATGTTTCTTGTAGTGGGGGTGATATGTGCTGATGGTGTCGCGGAGGTATTGGCGGGAGAGGTGGGTGTAGATCTCAGTGGTGGTGAGACTTTCGTGGCCCAGCATCTCCTGCACGGCACGCAGGTCGGCACCGTTCTGCACCAGTTCCGTGGCGAAGCTGTGGCGCAGGCTGTGGGGCGACACGCGTTTCTTTATGCCCGCCTCCTCCGCGGCCTGCTTGATAAATTGGAACACTGCCACGCGCGTCAGCCTGTGTCCCCGCAGATTGAGGAATACATACAACTCCTCCCCCGGCTGGATGGTCAACTGGCTCCGCTGATAGAGGATATAATCCTGCACCAACTTCAGCGCACGGCTGTTGATGGGCACCCAACGCTCCTTGTTGCCCTTTCCCACCACCTGCAGCATCTGCTCTTCGGCATAGATGTTGGAGAGTTTCAGGTTCACCAGTTCGGATACACGCAGCCCGCAACCATACAGCACCTCCACCATGACATAGTTGCGATCCTCGCCGGGTTTGCTGCGATTGAACGTCTTCTGCATGGCCTCAATGTCCTCGTCGGTGAGCACATCGGGCAGATGCTCCGGGCGCGTGGGCATTTCGAGGAAATCGGCAGGATTGTCCTTCAAGAGATCCTCCTGCACAAGCATGCGGAAAAAGGCACGCCAGCCCGAAATGATACGGCACTGGGTCGTGGGGGCCACATCCACCTCGGCCAGCAAGGCGGTGACCTGGCGCAGATGGTCAGGAGTAATTTCAGTAGGCTGCAGACCCAACGGCTCTGCCCAACGGCTCAGGTGGTGGACATCCCGCAGGTAGGCCAGAACAGTATTGTCCGACAGACCCCGTTCAAGCCGCAGCCGCAGCTCGAAATCCTTGGTGAAATCTATCCAAGCGGACTGTCCCCCTGTAGTGTCCACGCTCTCCCTTGGTCAATGATTATTTACTGCGATGCTCCAGCATCCAGATGGCGAAATCGAAAAGGTTCTCCTCCTCCACCATCTTGATGTACTTCTTGTTCTTGCCTTCGACCATCACAATCTTGTCATCCTCACGCTTGGCCACGGAGCCATAGGTGCCCATGCGTCCCTGAATGGTGGAAGCGCGGCGGGACAGGTAGCCCGACGGGCGGCCAGGGTTGCTCCTCAGCGGATGGGGCAGGCAGGCAGCCAAGAGGGCCGCCTCGCGGCGCGTCAGTTCCTTGGCTGAATGGTTGAAATAGTGCTGTGCAGCGGCCTCGCAGCCGTAGATGCCGTCGCCGAACTCAATGATGTTCAGGTAGCATTCCATAATGCGACGTTTGCCCCACACTTTCTCTATCAGCACCGTGTAATAAGCCTCCAGAGCCTTGCGCCACATGCTGCGTGTGTGCGGCAGGAAGCAGTTCTTGGCCGTCTGCTGGCTGATGGTGCTGGCACCGGCCTGTTTGCCTCCGCGCTGGTTTTTCAGGTACACCTCTTTCATGCGGTGGATGAAAAAGCCGTGGTGGTACATGAACAAGCCACCATCCTCCGAGATGGCCACGGCATTGATAAGATGCGGCGAGATGTTGTCAATACTCACATAGTCGCGCTCAAAGACAACCTTGCGGTCCTTCTCGCCCATCTGGTCGAAAAAGCGCTCCACCATCAGGGGCGTGAGCGGTGGATTGAACACCGAGCAGAAGAGCACCTGAAACAGCGAGAAACCAAACAGCGCAACCACCGTCACCCAGCAGAAGCGCCACACCTTGCCGAAGAACGAGAGCTGTCTCCAGCGTTTCATCCCCTTGCGGCGTTTTGTATTATTCTTTTTCTTTGCCATTGCAATATAATCTACAATCCTTTAGCAGCCTTTTCCAGCCGCTAAAAACCTAAAAAATGGTTGCAAAAGTACTATTTTTTTGTCAAATAAATAAAAAAATGTATATTTGTAGACTAAATTTTTTAGATACAAAACACATAAATATCTTAAATACAAAACAATATGGCAAAAGTAGCAATCAACGGTTTCGGCCGTATCGGAAGAATGTCTTTCCGCGCCATGCTTGACCATCCCGAGTTGGACATCGTGGCCATAAACGACTTGACAAGTGCAGATACCCTCGCATATCTGTTCAAATACGACTCCGTGCATGACAACTTCGAGGGAGAAGTGCACGCCGAAGGCGACTGCATCGTAGTCAACGGCAAGAAGGTGAAAATCTATGCCGAGCGTGACCCGCAGAACCTCCCCTGGAAAGAACTGGGTGTCGACATCGTCGTCGAATCCACCGGCCTCTTCAAAAAGCGCGACCAGATGATGAAACACATCGCCGCTGGTGCCAAGAAGGTCATCCTCACCGTTCCCGCCAGCAAGGCCGAGGACGTGGACGCCACCGTCGTGATGGGTGTCAACGACAACGTGCTGACCAAAGAGATGCAACTCGTCTCCAACGCCAGCTGCACCACCAACTGCCTTGCCCCCGTGGCCAAGGTCCTGAACGACAAATTCGGCATCAAGCGCGGCTTGATGAACACCATCCACAGCTATACCAACGACCAGAAGATTCTCGACCAGCCCCACAGCGACCTCCGTCGTGCCCGTGCTGCCGCCGTCTCCATCATCCCCACCTCCAGTGGTGCCGCCAAGGCCGTTGGCCTGGTCATCCCCGAACTGAAGGGCAAGCTGGACGGCTTCGCCATGCGCGTCCCCACTCCCGACGGCTCTGTTGTTGACCTCACCGCCGAGCTCAACTGCACCGTTACCAAGGAGGAAATCAACGCCGCCATCAAGGCTGCTGCCGAAGGCCCCATGAAGGGTGTCCTCCAATACATCGAAGACCCCGTGGTCAGCGTCGACATCATCGACAACACCCACAGCTCCATCTTCGACAGCCTGCTCACCCAGGTCATGGATGGCAACTTCGTGAAAGTGGTTAGCTGGTATGACAACGAGAAGGGTTACAGCACCCGCGTTGGCGACCTGGCTGCCAAACTGGCCACCCTGCTCTAAACAAACAAAGCATTGCCCAGCGCAATGCACACTGAATAATTGATGAGAGTTGAGGGCGTCCAGCCACCCTCAACTCTCTTTTTTTAGTATCTTTCACTTGTTCCACTACTAACACTAATAAGAATCATGCTTTTACAAGACAAGGTAGCAATCATTACCGGGGCCACCCGCGGCATAGGCCGTGCCATTGCCCTCCGCTTTGCACAGGAGGGTTGCAACATCTCCTTCTGTGGCCGCAGCCGCAGCCCCCAAATGGAGTCCGTCGAACAGGAACTTGCCGCTCTCGGCGTGCAGGCCAAAGGCTATGCCGTCGACGTGGCCAACATGGAGAGCACCAAGCAGTACGTTGCCGACACCCTCAAAGACTTCGGCCACATTGACATCCTCATCAACAATGCCGGCATCACCGACGACGCCGCCATCAAGCGCATGACCGAGCAGCAATGGGACAATGTCCTCAGCAACGACCTCAAATCCGTCTTCCTCATGACGCAAGCCGTCCAGCCCGCCATGTGGAAACAGGGATTTGGCAGCATCGTCAACATCAGCTCCGTGGTGGGCATTGGCGGCAACGCCGGTCAAGCCAACTACGCCGCCGCCAAAGCCGGCATCATCGGCTTCACCAAAGCCGCCGTCAAGGAACTCGGCGCACGCAACATTCGTATGAACGTCGTGGCTCCAGGCTTCATTGTCACCGAAATGACCGGCGACATACCCGAGCAGCTGAAGACCTACTGGCAAACCCGCATCCCCCTGCGCCGCCCCGGCACCCCCCAGGAGGTGGCCAACGCATGCCTCTACTACGCTTCAGAGTTGGGCAGCTACAACACCGGCGACGTGATGCACCTGTGCGGAGGAATGGAGGACGCATGACTACACTCAAACCTCATCTACCCATGAAAAATAGTATCTTACGCTTCCCCCTCGCGGAGGTAGTGCTGCCCTTCCTTGTTGCAGCGGCGATGCTTACCCTCAGCGCCTGCAACACTTCCGCCTCCAGCAACCCAGAGCAAACCGTTGCCTACACCGACGACTACCAACACACCGTCCAAGTGCCGGTCAACCCCACCCGCATAGTGAGCACATCGCCGGCAGTGACCGAAATCATCTACGCCCTCAAAGCGGAGAACCTTCTGATAGGCCGCACTGACTATTGCATCTACCCTCCCGAGGCCCAGTCCGTCCCCTCCATCGGGGGCATCAGCAACCTCAATGTAGAGAAGATCGTCTCGCTCAATCCCGACCTTGTAATCAGTGGCTCGATGATTCCGCAGAAAAGCTCCCTGCAGCTTGAGCAGATGGGCGTGCCCATTGTCTGCGTCATTGAGAAACACCGTTTCGACGGTCTGTATGAGAACATCTCCAAGATCGGCCAATTGGTAGGCCGCACGCATGAAGCCGACAGCCTGGTCGGGCTGATGAAGTCGCAACTGCAGTCGCTCACCCAGCAACTCGCCGACAGCGACACCTGCCGCCCCAGCGTCTACTACGTGGTGGGCTTCGGCCCCTCAGGCAACTTTACCGCCGGCGGCAACTCCTTCATCAACGACCTTATCAACATGGCCGGAGGACGCAACATAGCAGCTGACATAACAGGCTGGAGCTACAGCCTCGAAGCACTGATGCAAGCCAACCCGGACTATATCATCATACGTCGGGAAGACTCCGCAGCCTTCTGCCGCACAAACCCATACAACCGATTAGACGCTGTGAAACAAGGCCGGGTTATCGGTCTGGAGAGTGGCACGATAGACCTCCAGGTGCCCCGCAACCTGCAAGCCATCCGACTCCTCAGCCAACGCCTGAAGCCAACACCGCATCAAGACCGCTGAGGGAATAGTCGACCTCAACACTTCCTTCGGTTGTTATAGGTCAGTTGTTCCTCAGTTGTTCCTCATTTGTTCCTCTTTCATTGGATAAATGCACCCATAAGTGAGGATGGTGACAGCAAGAAGGAGCGAAGATGCAGCGAGGCTGGAATGAAGAACGAAGGCGGACTGAGCCACCCGACAGGCAATCCACCAAAAACGAAAAAAGGGAGACCGCACGGCCTCCCTTTATCATATAATGCAATGGGTCAGTGTCCTACGCGGATGAAACGAATGGCACGATCCAACTGGGTGTCCGTTCCTTGATCCAGCTTGCTGCGGTTATATAGCACTTCGATGTCAGGCTGCACGCCTACACCCTCAACGTCGCCATGGTTGTTGTCGACCATGTGGAAAGTGCTTGTATAGACGTAGAAGGAGAAGTCATTCTTGTAGGGGTCGGGACCATTCTCGTAATAATCAGGGTCGCCAAAACAGCCGGAGTAGTAAAGGTCATGGTAGACGTTGGACGCATTGCCGGCGTAGAGACCACCCACCGCGCCGTAGGTGCGCTCGCCAATGAAGGTGCCATTGGGCAGGGATTTGATGAGCATGGTGGCCAGTTCGGCGCAGCTGCCGGAATAGACATCGGACAGCACTACAATGGGCTTGGGGGTTTTAAGGTGCTTGGTGCGCGGGCAGTCAATCCAGCTTTCGGACCACTCGCTGTAGTCCAAGCGACCGTAGCCCTCCTTGACGCGTGTATAGCCGATGAGGGTGGGAGTCTGCGCCAGCGAGCCTATGATGGGGGCAAGGTCGGCAACACTGCCACCGCCGTTGCCACGGAGGTCGATGATGATTCCGACAACAGAGTCGTTGTTGGCGTAGGAGGCTCCCTCCATGCTGATGCCCTCATGGTAGCGGGGGCCGTAGAAGGCTTTGGCGGGTGCCTGAGCGCTGACAGCGTCGGGATAGGCACCGGAGCCATACTCATACTTCTGGTGCATTTCCACCATGTTGAAATCGGTGAAGCGGAAATAGGCAATCATCTCCCCTTCCTTGGCTCCTTCTATGAGGCAGAAATATGATCCTGGGATGTTGTATGTGGTATTGGGATTGTACTCAATAAGGGTGCCTGGGATGGCTTTTTTGCGCAGTACTTTGAGCTGTTTGTTACGTTCATCAATCGGGTTGGTGGGGTGCTCGTAGTCGTTTTTGCCGGGCCGGACGTAGGCTTGGCACTGGCCGTGGGGTGTGCCTTTGGGTGAATAAAAAATGCCCGTCAGGTGATGGTCCAGCAATCCCTCAAAAAGGCCCTCATAGGCAGCGTAGTACTCGTAGATGGTGACAGGACGGTTGGCGGGGCGTGAGTCAAATTCGGCAAAGACGGGTTTAAACTCTTCGTAACGTTTGTCCCAGTCCACGGTGTCGCGATCCCAAAAGACGTAGCCTTGGTCCATGCCGGCCCAGACGGTCTCGAATTGTTGAGAGTAGGTCTTGCAGACGCGGTGGTTTGGGTTGCCTTTGTTTTCCAACGGTTCTTTGCGGCATGATGCGAAACCGGCCAATATGGCCATAAGGACGAAGGCAAGGGTTTTGTAATGTGTCATATACGATTGTAAAGAATTATGTTTTATGAATGATGGACTGCATGAAAGGGCTTAGAGCCAGTAGCTGATGCCAAATTGGGCAGCGACGGCGGTGTTGTAGCGGGGATTGAGGTTGGTCATGTATGGTTTTTGGATGTCGGTGGTGCTGTAGTACCAGCGAAGTTCGGCCCCTACCTCAATGCGGTCAATGATAAGACTGCTGAGTCCTACACCCCAGGTGAAGCCCATCTCCTGGCGGTTGTCGCGCTTATCGTTGAATTCCCAGTCACTGTCGACATCGAAGTATCGGTGGTCGGAGAATGAGTAGGTGTTGCCGACGCGGTGGCTGCTGAGCCAGTAGCCCCAAAAACCACCCCCAAAGAGGTGTAATTTGACAGCGCGCCCAACGGTGAATTTCACCTCCAAGGGAACGTTGATGTAGTTGTTGGTGGTCGTGGTGAAGAGGGAGTAGCGCAAATTGTAGTACTCAAAGACGTGGTTCATGTGGTAATTTTTCTGTATCATCACAGCACCCGTGTTAAAGGAGAGCCATTTGAGGGGTGCGTAGCCGATACGGACACCGTAGACAGTACCAGTTTTGAACTTGTCAAAGCGCATATCGGTCATATAGACCATGTCGACACTGTGATAGTTGCGGTCCAATCCGGCGGTGATGCCAAAGGCCCAGTGGCGCAACCGTTTGGGAGGTTGCGCCACGGTGTCTTGGGCAGAGATGGCTTGTGGCCAAAAACTGACAACGCAAAGGATTGCGAGACAGAAGAGGTGGGATTTCTTCATAGGTTGATGGGATTATTGCCAATATTAATTATTGGAACGGAGATACCTGAGGGCAGCTTCAAGCTGAGGGTCCTTGCCATCGGCGAGAGCCTGAGCGTCGTAGGGGACAACGATGTCAGGAGTGACACCTACGGCTTCAAGGGACTTGTAATCGGTGGTGACCATGTCGAAGGTACTGGTGTAGACGTAGTAGCTGAAGATGCTCTTGTCGGTGGGTTCGCCTTTAGCTTTAGGATTAACGCTGTAATTCATATTTTGGTCGCCAAAGCAACCGGAATAGGTGAGGTTGTGATTATCAGTGGAGGAGGCGAAGATAGCACATGTGGCACCGTAGGTCTGCTCACCAATCAACTTTCCGTTGGGGAGAGATTTGACCATCTGGCAGGATAGTTCAGAGCAACTGACGGAATTGGAGTCGCAAAGCACAACGATGGGTTTATCCGAGGAGATACGCTTGCCAGAGCCGTTGATGTAGAAAGGCACCCAAGAGGAGTAGTCTAAACGTCCCAGACCCTCTTTGACGCGGGTGTAGCCGAAGTGGAAGTTGCGGGTGTTCAGATTGCCAAAAACAATGTTGATGTCGCGAGAGTCTCCACCAGGGTTGTCACGAAGGTCGATAATGATGGACTCGACATCGGGACGGCCAACTAAACCGTCGGTGACACCTGAAGTGTAATTGGAGCCAAAGAATGAACGGAGGGGAGCCTCCAGTTGGTTCTTATTGGGACGGCGGGATTCATGAAGCTCAGAGAGGGAGAAGCTGCTGAAGCGCAGGTAGGCGATATAGCCACCCTGATTCTTGCCGGGAAGCAGGCAAGAGACGCTGTTCAGAGAAGTGTTGGTGTCGACATAATAGCTGACAAGGTTGGTGATGCCAGGCTGATTCTTCAACGCGTTGAGCTGAGCAAAAACGTCAGTGGTATGCCTATTGTCATTCACGGAACCGACCCTGATACGGCTTTGCTTGATGGGGTTCCAGAGGGCAATAGACAAGTGATGATCCAGTAGACCCTGGACGACACCCTGCCATGCTGCCTTGTACTCCTCATCGGTGACAGTGTTGGGGCGCTTGTCGAACTCCTCGAAAATGGGATGGAAACGAGCGTAGCGGGAATCCCAGTTGACAGTGTCACGGCTCCAAAAGACATAGCACTGGTCAAAGCCTTGCCAAATGTCCTCAAACTGCTGGGTGAAGGAAGTGGCGTGGCATGTGTTGGGGTTCTTGAAGGTTTCGGCCTCTTTACGGCATGAGGTGGCTACGAGAGCAAGAGCCGCAAGGGCAAAAAATGAAATTGAGCGTAGATGGGTTCTATGTTGATGCATTCTGATTAGTTTTAAATTGTTGATTCTTTAATAATGAATTCGGTGATGCGATGTCGTGTCAATGGCCAATAAGTCCTTTAACGACTTTCTTATTAACTGATTAACACGTCCTCACATTCAGAACTTGTAGGCTGCACCAAGCGTAAGGAGCACTGTGGTGTTGTAGCGGGGATGGATGTACTTAGTATATTGTTTCTGGACATCGGTGAGGGAGTAGTCTAAGCGCAAGGCCAACTCCAAGTCGATTCGGTTGAAACAGAGAGCAGAGAAAGCCAAGGCGCTAGTGATACCTGCATCGAAACGATTGTCGCGACGGCTGTCGAACTCGTAGGGGACGTCGAACTCACTTATTGGATCGACGGAAGTAAGCGGAATGGAGATACCCTGACGGCGACCCGTAAGCCAGTAGCCCATGTAGCCACCCAGTCTTGCATGGAAACGCAGTTTCCCGCCGATTGAGAAGTCTGCCACCACGGGGATGTTCAGGTACATGTTTTTGGCCTGGGTCATGAGGCCTGCCACATTGGTGGTAGCATCATAAGCGCCATATCTAACGTAGTTCTTAGGCATGGCCTCAATGGCTCCAAGAAAAGCCAACCAAGGTTGGACGTTGTAGGTGGCGTTCAGGCTGAAACCCAAGCCGTCGCCAGCAACGTATCGCACATTTTCCTGATATGCCACATTGGCTTCCAAAACGTTGATGGAATACAAGGCTTGAACACCAAACGACCAGCCGGACAATGAAGTTGGGGCAGTCTGGATAGCTTCGGTTTCCGACGAGACCTGTGCCGAAGCAGAGGCCATCGTCGCGAGAAGAATGAGTAGTAAAATTGGTTTTTTCATAGTTTGAATTTGATGAATAATAAGGTTAATGAAAATGTGAAAGAAAGTTGAGATTTGGTTGTGAAGACTGAACTATTTCTTACTTCCAAATCTCAACTTTCCGAAAGGTTCTACTCAGCGTCGCTTATGAACGGGTAGGCGTAATTGTAGGCGGGGTCAAAGGTCTCTTTGATGGCCTGAGGCGACGTCCAGCGGATGAGGTTGAGGTACGAGCCTGCCTTGTCGTTGGTTCCGCTGGCGCGGGCACCGCCGAAGGGCTGCTGTCCCACCACGGCTCCTGTGGGCTTGTCGTTGTAATAGATATTGCCCGCAGCATATTTCAGAATCTCTGCACCGCGGCGCAGGGCCTTGCGGTCGGTGGCAAAGATGGCGCCGGTGAGGGCGTAGGGCGACGTCTCGTTGCAGAGGCGCAGCGTCTCCTCATACTTGGCGTCCTCGTAGACATAGACGGTGATAATGGGTCCGAAAATCTCCTCGCACATGGATTTGTATTTCGGGTCTTTGGCCAGGATGACCGTGGGCTGGATGAACCATCCCTGGCTCTTGTCGCCCGTGCCGCCGAAGACGATTTCGGCATCCTTGCTCTTCTTGGCATGCTCAATGTAGCGCATGCAGTTGTCAAAGGAGGCCTCGTCGATGACTGCGTTGACAAAAGCGCTGAAGTCGCGCACATCGCCCACTTTGATTTCGTCAAGCATACGGCCGACAATCTTCTCGACCTTGGGCCACATGCTCTTGGGGACGTATGCACGGGATGCAGCCGAGCACTTCTGACCCTGGAACTCGAAAGCTCCGCGCACGATGGCCGTGGCCACCTGCTCGGGATTGGCGGACTTGTGTACGAAGATGAAGTCCTTGCCGCCGGTCTCGCCCACAATCTTGGGATAGGTGCGATAGTTGGCAATATTGTCGCCAATAGACTTCCAGAAGCTGTTGAACGTGCCTGTGGAGCCCGTGAAATGGACACCGCACAAGTTCTCGTCAGCAAAAGCCACCTTGCCAATCAGCGAGCCGCTGCCGGGCAGGAAGTTCACAACGCCGTCAGGCAAGCCGGCTTCCTTGTAGATTTTCATCAGCAGGTAGTTGGACAGCATGGCCGTGGTGCTGGGTTTCCAGATGCACACATTGCCCATCAGCACCGGCGAGAGGCACAGATTGCTGGCAATGGAAGTGAAGTTAAACGGAGTAATGGCAAACACGAAACCCTCCATGGGGCGGTAGGTGACATAGTTCAGCGTCCCCTTGTCGCTGCAAGGCTGGTCGCTGTAAATCTGCGAGGCATAGTAAGCATTATAGCGCAGGAAGTCCACCAACTCGCATGCCGAGTCGATCTCAGCCTGCATGGTGGTCTTGCCTTGGCCCAGCATGGTGGCTGCATTGATCAGATAGCGGTACTTGCCGCTGATCAGGGTGGCAATCTTCAGCATCACGCTTGCGCGCTCAATCCAAGGCGTGTTGGCCCACTCCTCGTGAGCCTTCATGGCGGCGGCGATGGCTGCCTTCACCTCTTTCTCGCCAACTTTGTAGTACTTGGCCAGCACGTGCTTGTTCTCCGTGGGCATGACAATCTCGCCCATTTCAGCGGTCTTCACCTCCTTGCCTCCGATGATGGGGCAAATGGTGGTGGTCTTCTTGTACAGCTCGTCAAGAGCCTTGCGGATTTCCTTGCGCTCGGGGCTGCCGGGCTTGTAGCCGAGTACGGGTTCGTTCTCGGGTTTCGGGAAAGTGAAAATGGTGTTGTTCATAAGAATTTATAATAGAATTTAACTTTTGTTTGCCATGAAATGATTTTGCAAATATACGATTTTTTTCCAATGTGTAAAAAAAAATGTATCTTTGCAGCCAGAAAATAACAATTAAAATACTAATAACAACAGTCATGAAAAGATTCAGTATCATTATGATGTGCCTTGTTGCCCTGTCCTTCGTTTCCTGCAGCAGTTTGGGAAGCACCAGTGTGGACAGTGCCGCGAAGACCCAAGGCCGCAACACAGCCAATGCCATTATCACGCTCTACAATTCTTACCGTAATACGGGTACCGTGAGCCTGAGCAATCCCACCGACCTCACCGCCGCCCTGATGGTTGCCACCGGCTACACCAACATGCGCAATAACAGGGAGAGCGCCGAATACAAGAAAGCCTTCGCCGCCGGTATGGTCTCCGCAGGTTCCGGCCTCATCACCACTGCCAACGTGGACCACATCATCAACACCATGAACAACCTTACTGGCCTGAACGTCAACGCCAGCACTATCTCCAACAATGTCGGCACCGCCACGGCCATCATCCAGCTGCTCCAAGCCCTCGGAACAAATCAAGCCAACTGATCCACAACGATTGAAGATATAACCTGTCGGGGTCGGCCATTGCGCCGACCCCTTTCTTTTTTATCTCCCCGTTGGCTGTAAGAGAAGGTGTCCACCAGACCTCCTTCGCTCCTTTTAGGTCAGTTCTCTAATATTTGTTCCTCATTTCTTCCTTTTTCGGAGGGAAAACTAACCCCGACATGAGGGATAACGAAACAGCAAGGAGTGGAGCAAGGGTGAGTTTGCCCCGTAAAGAAAAAGGCGGATATGCGATTATCGTTGGTGAAAAAGCTTACCTAACTGTGATTTCAACCCTGTGCGGCATCCCTATTGGAGTAGTACTCAACGGCATCGGCCACAAGGAAAATGCTGCCTGTCACTAACACCAGGTCGGCCTCGGGGTCGGCTGCGGCGCGTGCTACGGCTATGGCTTGCCCTACGGTGGGGAAGGCCTCTCCGGGCAGGCCGCAAGCCGCGGCGGTCTCGGCCAACTGCGCCACGGGGAGTCCGCGCGGCACCGAGGGTTGGGAGTAGTAGAAGGTGGTACGCTCGGTGGGCAACATGCGGAGGATGTGGGCATAGTCCTTGTCGTTGACGCAGCCGTAGATGAGGTGCAGATGGCTGTAGGGCAAGGTGCGGAGCTTGCCGAGCATGGCCTCTATGCCGTCGGCGTTGTGGGCGGTCTCGCAGATGGTGAGGGGCGTGTTGTCCAGCTGTTCCCAACGGCCATGCAGACCAGTGTCCGCCACCACGCGGGCAATGCCGTCGCGGATGTGGCTCTCTTCAACCGTGAGACCCACACTGGGCAGCAGTTGCAGGGTCTGGAAAAGGGTGGCCAAGTTATACAGCTGATAGCTGCCGCTGAGGGGCGAGACAAAGTGGGAGCCGTAGTGGATGGCTTGGGCCGTGAGGGGGGCAACGGTGAAGCGGAGGTTGAGAATCTGGTCGGCATCTAAGCCGCTGGCGGGTTTCTGCGGCGGCAGGGGGTCGATACGGTAGTTCTGGTCGGCAAAGAAGATGGGGGCATGCTGCTCGTCGGCCTTGCGCCGGAAGACGGGTTGGGTTTCGGGGTGCGTCTGCCCAATGACCACGGGAACACCGGGCTTGATGATTCCAGCTTTCTCGCCGGCAATGGCGGGAAGCGTAGTGCCCAGGAACTGGGTGTGGTCGAACCCAATATTGGTGATGACGCTGATAAGGGGATTGATGACATTGGTGCTGTCAAGGCGGCCACCCATACCCACTTCGACAACGGCTATGTCCACCCGCTGGGAGGCAAAATAGTCGAAAGCCAGACCCACGGTCATCTCAAAGAATGATAGACTGAGCGACTGCATAAAGTCCTTATGCTCCTGAACAAACTGCGTGACACGCTCGCGGGGTATCATGGCGCCGTTGATGCGTATGCGTTCACGGAAGTCAACAAGGTGGGGCGAGGTGTAGAGACCGACCTTGTAGCCCGCCTGGCCGAGGATGGAGGCCAAGAAATGGGAGACGGAGCCTTTGCCATTGGTTCCGGCAACATGGATGGAGCGGAAGCGACGCTCGGGGTTGCCGAGGTGCTGCATGAGGGAGACTGTGTTGGTGATGTCGGCCTTGTAGGCTGCCTGGCCTATGCGATGGTACATGGGCAGGCTGTTGAAGAGGTAGTCTAAGGTTTGCTCGTAGGTCATTGATTGATGGCGTAAGGGGGTGATTGGACTATTGTAATATTGGCTGGAGCCGCTTTGGCATAGGGTTATTTAGGGATGGTATAGGTGAGGCCGACAAGGCAGAGACCACGATAGGAGGGGTAGTTCTGCCAGTAGAAATAGCGCTGGAAGAGGAGGTTGTCGAAGTTGAGGAAGAAACTGAGGGCTTTGTTGTAGCGGTACTCCACTTCGAGATTGAGGCCAAAACGCATGGGGAGGGTGAGCGTGCTGTCGGCACCGGCAGCGTCCTTGACGGTGGCATAGGGCATCTTGCCAAGGGTCTGGAATTCTACACGGCCAATAATCTTGTCGTTGTAATTGACGGTGGCGGCAAGGGCAGCATCGAAGTCAGGACGATAGTAGAGCGGACGCTCAACATACTCATCGCCCACACGCTGGGTCTGCTTGTTCTTGTAAAGGTAATAATTGCCCTTGAGTTCGAGCCGGAGCATCTCGTCGTTGATGAAAACGAAACTGCCTCCCACCTTGATGCGGGTGAGGCTGTCGTAGACGGGTGTGAAAACATTGTGGAGGGTGTAGCGCTCGTTGAGACGGAAAGAGAGGTCGTCGTTCAGATAGCTATAGACCCCGTAGAGGTTGAAGTCGATTTTCTTGCTGAGATTGAGGCGGATGTTGGCACCGAAATCATAGTGGCTGGTAGCGCGGACATCGCTGCCGGGCGCAATGTAGGGGTTGACAAGGCGCAGTTTGTTCCAACTGAGGGCCTCAATGTTGCCACGGGCGGAAAGGGTGACGTTGACGAGGTCGTGGAAGAGGGACTTGCTCACGGTGGCATCCGGGTAGATGCGCGGTTCAATCTCGGGGATGTTGTAGCCATCCAAGGCCACCACAGCACCGGCATGAATCTGGAATCCGGAGAAGAGGAAATCGATGTAGGGGTTGACGTTGTAGAGCCGACGATACTGGCTTTGGCGGAGCGCACTATTGCCTTCGGCATCCTTTTCGAGACCGGCAAGCATGAGACTATCGGCACCCAAGGGGAGTTCGGAAGGGTTGAAGCTGTTGGCATAGCCGTCGTAGGTAAGGTGCAGGTAGGCTATGGCCTTGTACTGCTTGGCAATGGTAAAGCCGTAATGGATATTTCCGTCCAGATTGATGTTGAACTCGTTCATGCCATAGGTGGCAAAAAGGTCGGTGGCACGGACATTGGCTTCATAGCCCAGGGCGTTGACATCGGTGTTGAGGGTCTTGACTCCCACGGCGGCGGTGGCAGTGTTGTATGCCATGCGGTACTGCGAGCGGGCAATGCTGTCGCGCGGCTGGGCGAGGACGGCGTGTAGTGTGCTGTCCGAGAAGCCGTAAAAGCGGGTGAAGTCGTTCTGATAACCCACCTCTGCACTCAGTTGCAGGTGGTTGCGGGTGACGAGTTTGCCAAAGCCGGTGACATTGGTGTAGGAGAACGGAGCCTGGCCGTAGTAGCTGGGCGAGAACTCTTCATCGCCATGGCTGCCTATGGTTCCCCACGAGGAGCGATGGGTGGCACGGACGCCAAAAGTGCGGTCGGAACTGCGGAGGGAATTGTAATAGAACTCTGCCAGGGGCGACCAGTAGTTGCCGGCACCCAGTTTGAGGTAGTTGCTGTAGAGGCGCGTGGCGGGCTCGCCAATGATGCGGGCCGCTTTTATACGCGAGGGTTGGTAGAGGGAGGTGAGCCGTCGGGTGGTGATGTCGTAGCTGAGGTTTTTGGGCATGGTGGACACAGTGTCGGTGATGATAGGCGCGACATTGACCTTCTGGCTCTCTTCGACCACAGGTTTGTAGCGGCTGGTGACAACCACACGTTCATTATATACATTGCTGTCGGCTTGGGCGAAGCAATTGGGCGCGACGGACCAAAGGCCGACGACACAGAATAGGCTGAAAAGGCTGTTTGCTTTCATGGCTATTGATTATCTGATTCTGTTTCTTTTTCAAGTTCGATGACTATCTCTTCCTCCTCGGGCTGCTGGACGGGCTTTTCCTCCTCAAGGATGGCGTTGCGCTTCTGGAGTGCCAGCTGGACGAGGTCGTCGCCGTCGTAGTTGTCAATGATGCTTTGGAGGGTCTGTTTGGCCTGCAGATTGTTGCCGCGGGCGTGGAAGATGTCAGCCCAGAGGATGAAGCTCTTGGCCAGCCAGTAGTCGCTGACGGGAGCGGCGGTGATGGACTCGATGACGCGCTCAGAGCCGTCGTAGTCGGCCTGGAGGTAGCGCATCTCTGCCTGGCGATAGGAGGCCTCGCCGCTGTAGTCGCCGTTGGTGGAGGAGGCCAGTAGCGCATAGAGGCTGTCGGCCTGGGGATAGGTGGTGGGGGTCTCGTAATAACTGCGGGCCATGCTGATGCGGGCTTCATCGCGGAGTTCGTCAGTGATCTTGGGCTCGGAAAGGAGCTGACGGGCAGCGGAGACGATGCTGTCACGCTGGGCAAGGTGCACCCAGCTGCGCAGATAACCCACGCGACCGGAAAGGCGGTTATTGTCGCTCTCGGCCACTTCGACAAGCTGGCTATAGAGGTCAAGTGCCTTGGTGAAGTTATTCAGGTTGTAAGCGATGTTGGCAGCATTGTGGAGAGCCCGCTCGGTGAAGCTGTTGCGCGAGGCCGCGGCCACGGCTTCAAAGTGCGGTAGGGCTTGCTCGTTTTGCCCGTTGCGGAACAAGCAGTCGGCGGCGTAGTAGTGCGCTTGCAGGTGGAAGAGGCCTTCGGGGAACTTGTTGAGGTAGCTCTCAAAACTCTTTACCGAACTCTCGCAGTCGCCGTTCATATAGAGGTTCTCGGCACTCATGTAGAGGGTGCTGTCCTGCTCGACGGTTGAGACGTTGGTCTTGGTGGTGCGCTTAACGTATGAGAAGTACTCGTCGACACGATTCTGGCTGACATAGATGTTCTTGACGGTGCTGAGGGCGTCGCGGGCCTCGTCGGTGCCGGCATAGTTGGTAAGCAGCTCGTCGAAGACCTGAAGAGCCTCGGTATTGCGGTCGGTGTTGTAGTAGATAAGGCCCATGTTGAGGAGAGCGGTCTTGACGAGGCTGTTCTGCGGATAGCGGGTGCGGAAGTTGTTGAAGTAGAGCAAAGCCATCTCGTTGTTGTCACAAACCAAATAGGTGTTGCCCACCTCGAAAAGGGCTTTAGGAGCCAAGGGGGATTGGTTGAAACGCTCGAAGATCTGGTTCAGATAAGTCATCTTGTCGCCATACTTGCCCATGGCACCGTAGGAGAGCGCCTTTTGGTAGGTGGCATAATCGGCGTCGGCATCGGCGGCCTCGATGACACGGTCGTAGTACTTGATGGCATCGGCGTACTTGCTGTCCAAGTAGCTGCAATCACCCAGGCGGTTGTTTACATCGTTGATCTGGTGCTGGTCGATGCTCTTGTCGGCCAAGCGGAGGAACATCTTGAAATCGTCTGCAGCGTCGGAGATGTTGTTCCGCTTCATGCAGAGATAGCCGTGGGTGTAGAGTGCCTGGCGGTAATAGGGAGAGGTGGTGGCATTGGTGCTCACCATAAAGCGGTCCAAGGTCTTGCCCGCCGCATCATAGTCGCCCAAACGGTAGCGCGACTCGGCATAGAGGTAGTAGGCGTCGGTGGTGTACTTGGGCAGAGCGTTGATTTTGGCGGCCTTTTGGAAATAGGAGGCTGCGGTCTTCATGTTGCCCGTGTTGAAAATCTCGATACCGCGGTTGATGACAATGCGCTGGTATGCCTGATTCATCAAGGGGGTGCGGTCGGGAATCTTTTCGATAAGGGTGAGGGCATCCTTGTAGTTGCGTGTGGTGAAATAGAGGGAGCTGAGAATCTCTTGCACTTCGGCTTTGTGGGTGCTCTTGGGGTATTTGGTGAGGTAGTCTTCGAAGGAGCGGATAGACTCGTTGTAAGGGTTGGCGTTCAGCTCATACGACAGTTTGGCGTAGTTGAAGAGAGCATCCTCCTTGATTTTGGGGTCGTAGTCCATCTTTGAGGCTTGGAGGAACATGCTGCGGGCCTCGTTTTTGCGGTTCAGCTTGATGTCCACATCGCCCAGCACATAGAGGGCACTCTGCGCCACGCTGTCGTCGCAGGCAGTCTTTTTGGACAGGTAGAACTGGGCGGAGTCGTACTGGTGGAGCATGTAGTGGCAGTAGCCTATCTGGTAGTAGCTGTCCTGCGGGGTGCAGGCCACGGGGGCTTGGGCTTTCTTGCCCTTGGTGGTGGCCGGGGCTACATCCTGCACGGCGGCAGTCTCCTGCGGGTCCCGGTTGCGCATGGCGGCGGTGTAGTAGTCCAAAGCATTCTTGTATTCCCCACGGTTGAAATAGACCTCTGCAACCATCTGGCGGATTTCGTTTTTCTTGAAAACGTCCTCCTCCAAGAGCAGTGTCGGGGCCATCTGCAACAGCTCGTCATTCTTACCCAAATAGTAATATATCCGTGCCACATAGGAGGGCACAATCTTGGCAAACTTGTTGTCCGATTGCAGCTTCTCGAAATTGCGGAGAGCCAGGTCGTATTTCCCCTCCATATACTGCAAGTGAGCATAGTAGTAGAGGGAGGCATTGGTGTATTTGGTGCGTCCGTTGATGTCCTGGGAGAAGTATTTCTTTGCCTCGGAATAGTCCTCGTCCACAAAGCAGCAATAGCCCACTTTGAAATTGTATTCGCTGCGATGGCCATACTCCACCTCACGGGCGGGCACCTTCTTGTAATACTTCAACGCCTTGGCGTAGTCGCCCGCCGCATAATGGTAATTGCCAAGGTAGAAATTGGCCATGTTGGTATGCTTGTTTTGAGGGTTGAGGCGCAGGAACTCCGTGAGCCTGAAATCAGCATCGCGGTTGCCCAGCCGCTCGGCACACACGGCACCGTAGAAGGCGGCCTCGCTGGCCATCTCGGCATCCACACCCGTCCCCTCGGCAGTAAGCCGGTCGAACAAATTCTGTGCCGAGGCATATTTTTCCTTCTGATACAAATCCACCGCCTGCCTGTAGAGGCGGCGCACAGCCTCTTCCGACGACGATTTTTGGGCAAAAACAGGCTGCACAGCCATCGCTAAGGCCACGATAACTAAAAGTGATTTAATACGTTGCATGATACAATGATTTCTCGTTTCAAAAAGTAAAGATACTAATTATTCGCAACACGCCCACACTCTGCACGCCCTCTTTTATCAACAAGGCAATGTTAATGAGAGACTTTTGAATGCATCTCGGGGCAGTTGCTCACCTGTACTTATGGGCGCTGTGCCTACAACTGAAGCCAAGCCAATGGTGACCTTCCAGGCCTCTACCGGAGGAAGAATGGACGGTCGTCCTCCTTCTGCTGTTTGGGCTGCCACGGGCCGTGGAGCAGGAAACCGCTGGCAGGTGAGGGAGTGACCGTGTATTGCAGTTGCCCCTCGGGGTTGATGAGGATAAACCAAGGGTACGACACCACGCCGTAACGCTCCAACAGCTTGTAGTTGCCGTTGAAATGGAGCCATGTCCAGTTGTAACGCTGTCCCTTCTTGGTGTTGCGCAACAGGTGGTACATCTTCTGGAACTCTCGGTCGCAGCAGATGGTTACAAACTCCACATTGTTGTTCTTGGCATAGATGCTGTCCTTGAAATGCGCCAGGGTCTCAATCTCGCCCAAGCAGTTCGGGTCCCCTACCCTGACAAACGACAGGTAGACCCATTTCCCCTTCATCTCATTCAGCGACACCATTTTCTTCTCCACATCGGGCAACACAAAGTCCGCCACCTCGGCGCCCTCTTCCTTTTGGCTCAGGGTAGCCACCAATCGCTCTGCCAACACCTTGTGTTCCGGGAACTTGCTCTGCTTCCCCACCAGCTCAATCATCTTCACCACTTTGTCGCACTCATAGTAGCGCGGCAGGTAGTAGGCCTCCTGCAGGGCTTGCAGAGCCACCAGCTCGCGCACCTGCTCGTTGCGCAGCAGGGTATCCGTACCCAAAGAGTCCAAGAACACTTTCACCTTCAGGTCGTTCACCCAATTGCCCAACAGCCATGCGGGCAGCTTCTTGGTGCCCTTGGACACCGACCCCGCAAACAGCGTTGTGAAGAAACTCATGTAGTTGTCGTCATAATAAAGAATGGGCTTCCCCTTCACATAGCGGTCCACCATATTGCGGCGCGTGTCGAAATGCAGACTGTACTTCATGCTGGCCAGCTGGTAACGCTTATAGCGATTGAAGAACTCGTTTTTCGTGTCGGGGCAACGAGTGGCTACCACAGCCTCCAGGCTGTCAAAATAACGTTTCTGCGGGCGGAAACGGCTGTCGAAAAACACCCTGTGGTCATCGATATACTGCGCCACAACCCCCTCGAACTCCGTAATCAACCCGTTCAATTCGCCCTTGGGCATATTCACAAACTCCAGAGGGAGCACCTCCGGCTCCAGGAACACATTCTTCTTCTCGTCAATGTTCCAGTCGAACCGCGGCACATACACCTCATAGTCGCGTCCCGGCTCCACAAAGAACGACTGGCTGTAGTTCTCAATCTGCATCATCATCAACGTCGGGTAGTTGGCGTAAGCCTTCAGGTCGAAAGTGCGGTTCTCGCCCACCACCGTATGGTCCACCTCCTCCTCAGTCAGCGTCAGCATATCCGTATAGCGGTACAGGTACACATCCTTGCCCGCACCGTTCACCACCTCGCCGTGGATAGTGATATTCGTCTGGGCACCAGCCGTTCCCATCCCGGTAGCCCACAAAGCAATGCTCAGAAAAAACAGAATGCGCTTCATAATGCAGAAAATAAATTAACCCGCGGCGTCCAGCCGTTTCCATCATAACGCCCCACACCCCGTTTTTATTGTCCCTCCCAACAAAAATATCGCCGTATAGATTCAACCTCGAAGTGCAACACCGTTGTGCAAAGATAGCAAGACTTTATATGTATCTATCAAACCAACGCTACACTTGCTTGTAAAACTATAAGAGGCGACTCTATTTCATTATTACCTCCTTCTCTTGCTTCTCTTTCCTATTTCTTCTCTTGCTTTTTTAGCCTGATTTCTATTTTTCTCATCATCACTTTCTTTTTCTATTACTTGCAATATATCAATATCTTCCTGACCGTGTGAATTTTCTCTTCTCTTTTCTATTTCTTTTCTTGCACTTTTAGCCTGATTTCTAATTTTCTCATCATCACTTTCTTTTTCTATTACTTGCAATATATCAATATCTTTCTGACTGCTTGAATATTGACCCAAATAACTAATTCCTGTCTCTAAAGGAAATTTTTCTGTATAAATTTTTGATTTACAAATAATTCTACCCATTGCCAATCGTATAGACTCTTTTTTTCGTTTGTCATCAAATAGTCCTTCCATCATTGACAGGGAATCTATGATATCGAACTTATTCTCATCAATTTTGGCATTGGTATTTTTCTGATTTCTCACTATATCATCAATTTCTCTTTTATATCGATGTATATCAATGCCCATCACAACAAAGTAGACAGTAGCTGCAACGCCGAAAACCCCAACAATTATTCCTGCCAGGGTCATTGTTTTGTTATAAGCCACCTCACGAGAAACCTCAGAAAATGGAATTTCAAGAGCAATACTGGCAACCGCTATAGCTGTTAAAGAGAAGACTATTGAAAAGATAACAAGTTCTCGCCAATTATGGGGAGCATCCGAATCTGTATTTTTATGTTTCATCTGTAGTTCATTTTAAATATTCCATGATATAATCTGCAAATTCCTTTGATTCTATGGCTTTATTGAGATAAGGAATAGCGTTGTCCCGACAATACTTGCGAACATCCTCATCTCCAAGAACTGAATATACAATAATTTTGACATCCTTGTATTTGGAGTCGGTCTCTCTTATTAATTTTATTAAACTGAGACCTGTTCTCGTACCATAACCGGCTTCTACCATATCAAGGTCTCCCGATGGCATGACCATATCGACAATAATGCAGTCTATATGATATAATTGGTCACGCAATACTTTAATGAGTTCATTTGGATTTGGAGCTTCGATAATCTTACACCCACGTGATTCAAGTTCATCTCTGTCTAGCAGTAATGCAAATCTGCTGACATCGTCGTCAACCCATAATATGTTCTTTGTATTCATAATACTGTTTTTTTATCTGGGAAATTAATTTCAAAAGTTGTAGGGTGTTGGTTACTAGTCACATGAATAATACCCCCAAAGTCCTCCACTATTTGCTTGACAACAGACAATCCGACCCCGAATCCTGACGCATTTTCTCTGATTGCCCTTTCTCCACGATAGCCAATTTGAAATACGGACTCGACATCTTTAGGAGAAATGCCAATACCCCAGTCGGACACCTCAATTCTAATACCAGTCTCACTCTCATAACAAGAAATGCTGACTAAGAAACTATTTGAGTCCCTCCTGTCATGGTATTTGATTGCATTTGTCAATAGATTATAAAAAACTGTAACAAATGCATCTTCATCGACATTAATCGGAGTCTGAACATTGTTTGTGTTTAGTTTGATATTATCAAAAAGAACACCATACTCCCTGGCAATGGGACGAACCACATCAATGCTTTTTCTGATAATACCTGACACAGAGCATCTTTTCCTTTCGTATTTTCTCTCCCCACTTTGAGTCAAATACAAAGTAGATCTTGCTTGCCATCGCTGCATTTGAGCAAAATACATAATATTCTCAAGATATAGTTTGAGATACTTCTCAAGGAAAACATCGTCATTTATATAGTCTATTAGCCTATCTACCGATTTAAAGATTGCATTTGCAGGGGTGTTAAACTCATGTGCTAGTCTTGAAATTAAGTATCTTTGCTCCTGATTCTTATTGTAGAAATCTATAACCAACGAAAGATATTTTGCAGCAAACTCGACCACCTTAAAATCCACGTCATTGAAATAGTCTATAACACCAGATTTCACAAGGTTTTTCTTATTTAAAAAACGGATAATGCCTATAACATCTTTAGGATCTGATGGATTTAAAATTGGAACAATCATTACAGTCTGGGGGTTGTCTTTCATTTTTTCACACCATTGATATGGATGGTTGCAATTATCCGAAATATATGTACGTCCGGTAATACCTACACGTCCAGTGGACCCTATCCCTTTTTCATAAGAATATTTCGAATCATTCACATCAATACTCTTATCTGTTGTCGAAACAAGATTATATCTGGTGTGGTACGAGTCCCATATAAAAACTGAAGAGGCTTGATAATCGAAAAAGTATCTAAATTCTTTATCTATCAAACAATCAAAAAAGGTGTTTATTCCATTATCTCTGTTTTTTTCTTGTGTATAAATAAGCCTTTCCATCAATGCTTGTTCTTGGAAAATCAAATACCTATACAATGCAGAAGAAAAGAAGGATTTTGTTATCTGAGCTATATCTCTCCAGGCCTCATTAGGAATGGTGTTTGCGTCTTCCTGATACGACAGTTCAAGGACCGCGACAACTTTCTCTTTTTCATTTATATCTGAAATAGGGATGACGATAAAATCATTTAATTCGTATTTCATTACAAAATCCATTGACCTGTGCCCATATTTCTTTACTTCATTCAAGTCGCATCTATAATAGTCTTCATGCGATTTACCCATCACTATTTTAAAGAAACCTCGTTGAAGGTCATGGGCGAAATCATCTCTTCTGGACAGTGGGTCATAATCATTCTTTTCAACAGCACGGAATAGCAGTGATGTAGACATGGGAGTCTTCTCATCAACAGATTCAAGCTCTTTCGTGATGTTTCTATTAATTGACCATAGAGAGCATTCTGTTGACTTCAAAATCTTATGAATTTTGTTTGAGGCTTTTACAAAAAAACTGCTGTCCATAACGGAATTAGCCATATCAAGCAGTTCGCTTTTTAATTCAGATACAATGTCCCTCTTATTAACAGCGTCCATAAATCAATTTTATTTACTGTTTTTCAATCTTTTACAACAAACATTATCCACAATACCATTATTGCAAATATACTTTTTTTTCTTCAATAAACAATAATATTCAATTAATATTTTGCCAAGTTCAATTTACTATTCATGCCCAAACAAGGTGATTCGCCATCTCCTGCGCAACATTGTCGGGAAGGCCATACTGCTGGATTTGGTGTGTTCTTCTTTTGCGGCGGCGGGGTGGTGGGCTTTTCTCTTTCTATGCAGGAATTTGCGGATGGGGCAAAATTTAACATCTGCCGAGTGCCTGTAGCCTCAAATTAATTCGTATATTTGCATTCTCTACGGCTCAGCCCAAGTGCAACGAAACCTCTTGGTAAATAGCCGTTTAATTGCAATAATGCTCAACAATTAAAAATCAAAACAATGAAAAAGTACGTTTGCGACATCTGTGGTTACATCTACGACCCCGCCAAAGGCGACCCCGACAGCGGCATTGCCCCCGGCACTGCTTTCGAAGACATCCCCGCCGACTGGGTGTGTCCCCTTTGTGGCGTAGGCAAGGATGATTTCAGCCCTGTCGCCGAATAAGCCTGATTGTGTAATCACCTGATTGAGTCAGTGTGTCTATGCCGCAAGCACGCACCGACACACTGACACAGTCAAAAACTGCACAATCAACTTGTTCGTCCATATCGATTGCAACTCCTACTTCGCCTCGTGCGAGGTGGCCACCCGTCCTGGGTTGGAAGGAAAGCCCGTCGTTGTGGCCAACGGAAATGAGGCGGGCGGAGGGGTTATTCTTGCCCTCACCGCCGAGGCCAAAGCCCTTGGCCTGAAGCGCGGCATTCCCCTCTTCAAAGTGCGCAACCTGCTGCGTCTGAACAATGTCACCATCTGTCCCGCAGACCATAAGAAGTACCGCCGCATCTCCCGCCAGATTATGGATGCCGTGAAGCAGCAGCAAATCATCCTCGACTTTGTGCAGTATTCCGTCGACGAGTTCTTCGGTGCCCTGCCCATCGAGGAGCCCGACGAGGTGCGTCGCTACGTGCAGATGGTCAAGGACCACATCACCTCCACCACGCACATCCCCGTCAGCTGCGGCTGTTCCCAGACCTACACCCTTGCCAAAGTGGCCACCCACTACGCCAAGCACTACAGCGGCTACAAAGGCATCTGCGTCCTCACGCCCGACAAACGCCACAAAGCCCTCTCCATGCTCAGCATTGCCGACGTGTGGGGCATCGGGCGCAAGAACCGCCTGAAACTTATGGAAAAGGGCATCACCACTGCCCAGGACTTCGCCGACTGCGACCAGCACACCGTCGAAACCCTCTTCACCGTTGCCGGGCTGCGCACCTGGCGCGAACTCCGTGGAATCCCCAGCATAGACCTTCACCGCCCTGCCACGCAACGCTCCATCATGCAGAGCCGCACCTTTGCCCGCATGACCGAGCGGCGCGAGGACATCGAGCAGTCCGTGCGGCAATTCGCCTCCTCCGCCGCCGCCCACCTGCGCGCTCAGGACAGCGTCTGCCAAGCCGTCACCGTCTTCCTCTCCACCAACCGCCACCGCGACGACCTGCAGCAATACCGCAACAGCGGCACCGTCAAGCTCCCCTCCCCTACCGCCGACACCCCCACCATCATCAAGGCCGCCTTGGCCGCCCTGTCGCAGCTCTACCGCGAAGGATTCCTCTACAAACAGGCGGGCGTCGTGCTCACCGACATCAGCCAGTCCCAAGGCATGCAACTCGACCTCTTCAACGAACCCGCCGACCAGCGGCACCGCAAACTCATGCAGATTGCCGACCAGTTGAACAAACGCTTCGGCGACAACACCGTCTTCTTCAATTAATTGTCAACCCTATAATAACCTGACCAACATTAAACGTATAATAATACTCACTAAACAAAACATTATGGTTTCAATCATTACCCAATCGCGGACCCTTTCCGCCAAAATCAAAACCAACCTCTGTGCCACCCTTTTGCTCGGAGCAGCCCTCTTTGCAGCCCCCAGTCTGAATGCACAAACCATTTACCAGTTGCCCAATGCCGGTTTCGAGCAGTGGGACAGTGACGAACTCACCGCCGAGCCCACCGGCTGGAACTCCTTTGCCACCAGCGACGGTCCCTGGGCTTCTCTGGCCTCCTCTCCCCACCACTACCATCGCCACGGCAGCCGTCCGGGTGGCACCGGCTCCCACTACCTCACCATCTACACCCAGTCCATCATCGGCATCAAGGCCAACGGCAATATGACCACAGGCCGCATCCACGCCGGTGGCATAACGCCCACCAGCAGCGACAACTACAACTACACCGAGCGCAGCAACGCCGACCACAGCCTTCCCTTCACAGCCACCCCCGACTCCATGTACGTATGGGTGAGCTTCTACGCCTACCACACTGGCTCCGAGGCGCAGGTCGAAGCCATCCTGCACGGCGATAACGATTTCAAAGCCCCCAACGATGTCACCGACCGCTCCCTCTACAAAGGCCGTGCCGTGGTCCACACCACCCGCACCACCGAGTATCCCGACCGCATGGTCTGGACCCTGCTCAAATGCCCCTTCAACTACAACGGCACCTCGACAGGCAACTACATGCTTGTCAACATGACCACCAACAACTCACCCGGAGCTGGCGAGGGCGACGACTCCCTCTCCATCGACGACATCACCTTCATCTACAGCTCCTGGCTGACGGGGCTCACCGTGAACGGAACCCCCGTTGCCGACTTTGACAAGGGCCGTTTGAACTACACTGTCCGTCTTGCCGACACCTCCCTGCTCATGAACTCCCAAATCGAAGCCTCCACCGAAGTCTCCGACGCCACCGTCAACATGACCCAGGAACGCCTCAGCGACACCACAGCCTCCGTGCTCATCACCGTCCGTGCCGAGGACAGCGTGACCGTCCACCAATACAGCATCCTCCTCACCGCACCGACCCTGCCCGATCCCGTCTCCATCACTGACCCCGACCAGGCTCCCCGTCTTCAGGCCTATCCCAACCCCGTGCACGACCTCCTGACCGTCACCGCCGAAGGTCCCGTCACCCTCAGCGACCTTGCTGGCCGCACACTCATCCAGCGCGAATGCCATGGCACAACCCAGTTCGACCTGAGCCGCTTGGCCACAGGCACCTACCTGCTGCGCCACGCCGGCACGGTACAGAAGATTGCGAAACAATAACACACATCAGCCCACACAGGGGTTGCCGCACTCAACAGCCGCGGACAATCCCTTCATCGAGGGAGGAAAGGCGGACAAACCCCTTTCCTCCCTCTTCCTGTCTTCAGCCCCACAGCACCCCATTCCCGCCATCAAAAGGGGGCAACTTCAGTCTTCCTTCGCTCGTTCTTCGTCAGTTTCCTAACATTTGTTCCTCATTTCTTCCTTTTTCATTGGAAAACTAATCCTACAAATGACCGAGAAAAAAACACCAAGGAGCGACGGAAGAGCGGCACAAGTCCGGAGCGGCACTGAGGAAAAAGAAGCCGAGCGAGGACAAGCCTCAATACCAATCAAGACAATCAATTGAGGCTTGGCGGGTGGTGGGCGAGGAATGCCTCCTTATAGGGGAAAGGGCCGTCCCCGTCCGTGGCGCCGCCATGGAAACGGAAAAAGACATGGCGGGAGTAGGGAACGATTTGTGGCGTCAGCTCCTGAGCCCTCATCTGCTCATCGGTGAAAGGAGTGAAAGGGATTTCAAACCAGTAGGTGGCAAAACCGCTCACGGCATAGTCGAAAAGTGCCAGCCCCGTGGGGCGGTACAAGCGGAGGCGTTTGCACCCGATTTGGTCCAGCAAGCTCACAAGACTATCCCTCTGTGCTTCGGATTGGAAGGCAAAGGGCGGGGGCGCGACTGAATCGTCGACAATGGGGTGGTCAAACCAATTAACGCCCGAGGTGATCCGGGAGAGTGTTGCCGCACCATCGTTAGTGAAGACAAGCAGCGTGCTGTCCGGCATCCGGCCGTAAAGCCGATGCGCAATGCGTTCCATGTCTTGGCGATGGGCAAGATAGTGTGACTCCATTTTGTAGGGCACACGGGAAACACCCGGAGGGAGCAGCCAAAAGACAACTACCGCAACGAGCACAATCCCGATGCTCCACAACGAAATGGTCCGTCCCGCCCGGCAGTGCAGGTGGAACAATGCATAGATGAATATCACCAACCCCAACAGGAGGGTGACGAGGGCGACAGAGGCTCCTATCCAGACGAGCAGAAAGAGGTCGACCTCAACAAAGAGATAGTCGACAGCAGCCAGAAGCAAGAAGAGGGTATTGACAGCGCAGACACCGTAGCACAGCCTCGCCACAAATGGGGGGATAGACTTGTGGGCACTCATCAAAGCAGGGGTTTAGAACATGTAGCCCATCTTGATGTAGAGATTGCTGAACTTGGAGTTGTCCTGCTTGTCGAGGGCGGTGGCCCAGTCGACACTGAGCACGAAATTGTCGTTCATGGCCACTTTAAGGCCGCAGCCTGCGGAGAGGTGGGGGGCGTAGAGACGGCTCTCGTCGTAGAGGTCGGCGGGATTGACTGAACTCAGGGCGGCCTGAACCGGGTCGGACATGACACGGTTGTAGGGTTGCACCACCATACCGGCATCCATGAAGGGGTTAAGGCCTATATAGAAATTTTCTTTGCCAATCTTGAAGTGCGCCACCTGCACACGGAACTCCACATTGGCGAAGGCCACGCCACGGGCGAGGATACGGTTGCGCATGATGCCGCGGATAGAGTTGGCGCCGCCTAGTCCCTCATAGATGACGCGCTGCATGTAGAGCTGGTTGAGGTAGGTATTCAGGTAGAAGGGACTATTGCCAGCCACATTCAGCTGGGTACCCAGACGGTAGGCAAAGGTGAGACGGTTGGTGACGATAGGCAGATAGTGCCTCCAGCATGCATTGAACTTGAGATCGTTGTAGGATTTCATCTCGCCCATTCCGGCATAGTAGGTAAGGAATGCGTCGGCATGGATGCCTCGACGGGGATTCTGCTGGCGGTCGCGGGTGTCGAAGGTGAGCCCTCCATGCAGGTAGGGGTGGTAGCCTCCCTTGGCCTCGGCAAGGCTGATATAGCCCAGCGTCACATACTGGTCGTAGAGGGTACCAACGCCTTCGGGCAGCTTTTTGGCTTCGTCTTTGGTGTACTTGTTCAGCCGTGCCACATCGACGGTGCCCACGTTGTAGTAGAGCAATCCGATGCCCACATTCCAGTACCAAGGCTTGTCAATGGTTCCCTGCAGGTCGGCACTGAGGCGGAACATGTCACGCTTGAACTTGTAATAAGCACGGGTGCGGTAGAGTGCGCTTGACTGGTCGGAGTATTCGGGACGATACTGTGTCTCATAGCCGTTGAAGCCGTAGAAGTCGCACATCTGGTCAGGCAGATAGGTGATGTCGACGCTGAGACGGTGGTTGGGGATGAGATATTTGGAGTCGTAGGATAGGCGGAAAAGGCCGTACTGCTTGGTGGTGTAGGCCGCCTCGGCATAGAAGGAGTGGTAGTAGTCCGGGTAGACCGCTCCGTCGCCGAAATAATAGACATTGGTGAGGGCTCCGTATTGGAAGCCAAGGTCGGCATCGTACGCCACACTGGGCAGCACACCGAAGGTCCAGCCCTTGCGGATATTGGTCGAATCCTGTGCCGACAGGGCGCCAAGTGCGACAACAGCCGCAACGAAAAGAGTCAGTAATCGTTTATTCATCATATTCAGGATTTTGTTATCATTGTTCTTGGTTTGATGTTGGGGTTCGCCGTTTGCGGAAGATGAAGAGTGCGAAGAGGAGGAAGGCCCCGGCAAGGATGCCGAGAGTGATGAGGCAGCTCTTGAAGCTTTGGGGACCGAAGCCCATGAGCAACAAGACGGGGAAGCCGAAAACGATGGCGGGGATGGTTTGGAGAACCAGATTGTTGGCAGCGGGAGTCTCAAACTTGGGGTCGATTTCACGCAACAGAATCATACCGTTGCTGGCCGTGCCGGTGAGCATGCCGAACATGGAGAAGAAGCCTTCGTACTGGTAGTCGGGGTAAAGGCGACGGGCACAGGCGCGGACATAGACAAAGGTGGCAATGGCTCCCAACAGGCAGACCAGAACGAGGGGCAACCAAAGGCCGCGGAGGTTGTTGAAGTCGATGGCAGCGGTGCCAGCCACAATCATAAAGTCGAAACAGGTGCCAGCGATGCGGTCGAGCGTGAAGTTGTTGATATATTCGCGCTGCATCAGGTGGGTCTTTCTGAGCTTGTTGATAATCACTTTCACCAACACACCCAGCAGGGTACCCCACAGGAAGTTGAAGCCCCATACCATGGGTTTGAGGGTCTTGGTGCCGAAGTTGCCGAGGTCGAGTTGCTCCACCCCGTACATGAGGAGGAACACCAAGGCGTAGACCATCAGCACAAGACATATCTGGACCGTCAACTTGTCGATAGACTCGGCATGGGGAATCTCGTTGTCCGACTGGTAGTCGGACAGAGTATACTCTTCCTTGTAATCGCCCACCTGCCTTTTCAGTCTGCCCTTGCGGCGCAGGATGTTCATATATATCACGCCCACAAGGCTGCCCACAATAAAGCCTGTTGCGGCAATGCTCAGTCCGAAGTCGGCACCGTGGAAGGCGATGCCCTGGCCCTCAGCCCAGTTGGAGAAGGTGACGCCGAAGTTGAGAGCCTGTCCGGGCCCTTGGCCATAGCCCATCGGGAGCAGGAGACCCGAAGCATAGAAGAACTCGCTGTTGTTCCACAGCAGGAAGAGCGGGATGGTGACCAGAAGGCCTACAAAGCCTTGGAGAATGTAGGTGCTTGCCGTCACGGCACCGGTTTCCACCACCTTCATGGTCGTGGTGGAACTCTTGATTTTCTTATTCTTCAGAGCCATGGCTACGAAGCCGAGACCCAAAGCGTGATAGGTGATAATCTCCATGGAGGGTTTGTTGACCAACACGCTGAAAAAGCCGAAGGGTTTCAGACAAAGGATGAGCAACCCTGCCAACAAGGCCGAAGGGAGTAGGCTGCGCTTGAAGAGAGGGACATTGCAACGGATGAGATTGGCAACCAGCATGGCCACAACGATAATGAAGAATTGTATCAGCCACTGCCAGGCGGACATGGATGCAAAGGAGGTCATAATAATAGTATTTACTTGTTACATTACTAAAACAGGACTGTGTCCATGATTCCTCCCATAGAGAGGGAAAAGGAAAAGGAAGCCCTAATCAAAGTGCGATAACGGCAAAGGAGATATTTTATTATGTGCCGGACGAGTTATTTTGGCAATCGGCCTCACGACGGGGAATGCAGCAATCCACGGATAACAGCATTGATTATTTTGACTTCTGAACAATAAGAAAAGCCTGTCGGCGTTATTGGCGTAAAAAGAACAACTATGAGAAGAGGTACTATCATCGTTGCTGTCATGGCAACACTTGTGTGCAGTTTTGCCGCACAAGGCCAAACGCAAAGGCAGCGTTTGGAGAGACATGTTTACACCCTTGCCTCCGACAGTCTGCAAGGGCGGAAAGCAGGAAGCCCCGATGCCGAAAAGGCGCGCCTGTATATAGAAAAGGAATGGCGCGACATGGGACTGAAACCCCTTTGGGGCGACAGCTACAGGATGCCGTTCTCGGTGTACACGAGCGAGGGTTATTGCAACCTCATTGCTTTCATCGAGGGCAATGACCCCGCGCTGAAAAGCGAGTACATCGTTATTGGCGGCCACTACGACCATCTGGGCGTGAAGAATGGAAAGGTGTATAACGGAGCCGACGACAACGCTTCGGGGACAGCATGCGTCACGGAGGTGGCAAGACAGCTGTTGGCACACAAGAGCGAACTGAAAAGAAGCGTGATAGTATGCGCTTTCGATGCGGAGGAGATGGGGCTGCACGGCTCCTCCGACCTTGCCTCCCGCCTGAAAAAGCTGAACATGATAGACCGTGTGAAACTGATGATGAGTGTGGACATGGTGGGATGGCTGCGTCAGGGCAAAGCCCTCACCTTGGAAGGTACGGGTACCTTGTCCGACGGCACTGAGATGACAGCCCCCTCAACCCTCGGGATCAACATCCCGATACGCACCAAGCACTATGAGAACTCCATTTTCACGGCCACGGACACAGAACCCTTTGCCAAGCTGGGAGTGCCCACACTGGCAGTCACCACAGGCCTCAAATCACCCTACCACAAGCCGGAGGACGATGCCAACCTGATAGACTATGAGGGGTTGAACCTGGTGACGGACTACATGGCAGCCTTCACCCTGCGCATTGCCAATTGGGATGGCAAGGTGGGGTCGGGACGAGTGGCCGACAAGCATCGCACCACAAACAAAACCTTTGAATTCGGTCTGCAAATCGGTTATAATTCCTCTTGGCTCCGATTCCCCGATGCGGCCTTCAACGGCAAGTCGCTTATAGGTCTTCAAGGCGGCGTTGCCATGCAGCTGAATCTCGGCAATAGCTTCGCCATACATGCCGACCTGCTGTACACGCTTCTCCGTACTCAGGTGCCAGATTTGGGGCAGCCATTCAGCAGCACTTTCAGAATGCGCCAGCAAGCCCTCCTGCTGCCCCTCACCCTGCAAGTGAACATTGGTGATGTCTCCAACCGTCTCACCATCAATGCTGGCGGTTATGGAGCCTACTTCCTCTCCCACGACCTTTACATGCCTAACACAGTCGATTATCCCCGCTCGATGAGTGCCACCCTGCCCACTCCCGCCGAGTTCGGACTCACTTGGGGAATAGGGTTCCGCTTAGGCTATCACTACCAACTTTCCGTCAATTACTTATACCCGCTCTACTACACCAACTTCTCCATGAAGGGGACAGCCGTAGAGACACGAGCCAACAGGAACTTCGCGTTGACTACGCTCACCTACTACTTCTAAGAGGCAACCCATAAAAAAAAGATTATGTTTAGTGCAAGAAAAGATACTTTTCTTGCACTAAACTGCATAATACCTATACTTAAACTTTTATGAGACGATTCATCATTTTCTCCGCCTTAGCCTTATTTTTCATGGCGGGCAGCCTGCAAGCCCAAGTGAGGGTGCAGGTGAACGGCGACCGCACGTTCACAATCAACCAGACAAACGGCCTTTACTTTTCGAACGACACGATGCGTGTGGACGATGCCGTCTATGCCTTAGACGACATCCAGGTAATCACCCTCACGCCTGTAACGCAGCGCATCAGTTCGGCTAACGAGGAGGCCTTCCAACTGACCCCCAATCCAGCCCGCGAGGCTGTTACGCTCAACGGCATCGGGTCGGCACCGCAAACGGTGACCCTCTACAACACAGCCGGAATGCAACTGATGCAACAGACAGCCACGGACGGCACAGTACTCAACATCAGCCATCTGCCTGAAGGGCTATACCTGCTCCAATGTGGCAACCTGGTGGCTAAACTTGTCATTCACCAATAATCGGTAACCACTATGAAAAAACATATTTCACTTGTCATAGTTGCCCTCCTGCTGGGCAGCATCGCCGCACAGGCGCAGAATAACACCCGTGTGCTCCGTGCACATTATGCGGGCAATGTTGTATTCCAGACCCCCAGTTCGGGACTGGACAGCATCAAGGCCGACGACCAAGGGTACGTCACCGTGCATTACAGCGACGCCACATGGAGCCGTCTGGCCAATCAGATTGACAGCCTGACTTTTGCCATGGTAAGCGACGGCGACAGCACTATCATTGCCGACTCCATTGATTTCGACACCCTTGGCATGATTAATATTGTATGGAACGGCAACAGTACCACGGTGGTCAACCCCTACCCTTCCGACAGCATAAACATCACCACGGACGGAGGGCACGTCACCGTGAAGTCGCAAGCCACTACGCTGAACAACGTGGTGTATAACCTTAGCGGTACCTCCACTGACGGTTTTCTGCTTTTCAACAAGCTCAGTACGCCCGTCATACTGCGCCTGGACGGTGTAGACCTCACCTCTCACGGCTGCGCAGCCATCAATATCGACAAGAACCAGAACGCCATCCTGCACCTGGTTGCCGGACGGGAGAACAGCTTTGCCGATGCCGACAGCAATGTGGACAAATCAACCATCTACGGGAAAGGGAGCCTGACCATCCAGGGTTCAGGCAGCCTGAGCGTCACCTCATCGTATGCCAACGGTTTGCAGGGTAAGAGAGGTGTATATATGAACAACGGGGATGTCGATGTCACCGTCACGGCAGACACCAAAAAGGGCATCAAGACAGACCAGGATTTCTACATAAACGGCGGCAACTTGACGGTCACAGCTTCGGGCAGCGTGGTGATTGACACCTCGGCAGACTACGAAACGGGCTACGACTTCACCTATTGCACCGGCATCAAGACTGGCGATAGGGACGACGGCTCGGTAGGCAACATTGTCATCAACGGCGGCACCCTCACGGTGGACTGCCCTGCCTCCAATGCCGGTGGGCGCTGCCTCTCCAGCGACTATGACATCCTTGTCAACGGCGGCAACACCATCCTCACCACTGAGGGAGCGGGCATGGCTGTGGGCGGCACGGGCACCAACGCCGTCGACGGCTACGCCAGCACCTGCATGAGTGCGGACAGCAACATCTACATCTATGGTGGCCGCATCGACGCCCGCAGCACCGGGCTGGGTGGTCGTGGCATCAAGGCCGACGGCAACCTCACCGTTGGCACCATCGGGGCTGACGATAACCTCATCACGGTCTACGTCCAGACCAGTGGCAACGCCGTCAATCCCGTCAGCAGCGGCCACGGCCCTGGGGGTGGCGGATCCACCACCGACTATTTCAAAGGCTTGCCCAAGTGCATCAAGATTGAAGGCAACATCTACTTCAACAGCGGCCACGTGGGCGCCTATTGCGCCCAGACAAGCGGCGACCCCAACGGCGAGGCCATTGAGAGCAAGGACAGCCTCTTCGTCAATGGCGGCATCATTGAGGCCAACTCATTCGACGACGCCCTCAACGCTGCCAAATATCTTGAAATCAACGGTGGCAAACTGTGGTGCTACTCCCGTGGCAACGACGCAGTTGACTGCAACGGCAACACCCTCATCACCGGCGGTCTGATAATTGTCAAGGGCAGCGAGGTGGGAATAGATGCCGGTACCGATGCCGGTGGCCGTTTCACCTTCACGGGCGGTACCATCGTCTGCCAAGGAGGCAACATGGGTGCCTGGGATTCCCCCAATGTCGGCGGATACCAGCACTACCTGCAAATCAACAACACCGGCACCACTGGCCTCACGGTCAAGAATGCCGCTGGCGAAGTGCTGTTCATGTATCTCAACACCTCTCCCTCCGGCAACGGCTTTATCGAGAACTACACCGACCCCGGTGCCAAGCCTCCCCCCAGTCGCAACACCCTCATCCTCTCCAGCCCCGATGTCACTTCAGGCACCTATCAATACTGGACCAACAGCACCTTCAGCGGTGGCACCAGCTGGCACGGCCTCTACTTCGACGCCACACCCAACACCTCTGGCTCGTCGCAAAGCACAACAGCCCGATAACCGTGTTGTATTGAGAGAGGGAGAATGGTGATAGAACAGCCATATCCCTCTCCCAATTCATAACTTATACCCCCTGACGCGAAAAAAATTTGTACGTTTTCAAAAAAAGGCGTATCTTTGCGGTATGAAAACAAACAACGACATGGCCCTGCAGACGGCCACTTTCTTACTGCAAGTCAAAGCAATAAAACTCAACAACGAGCACCCTTTCACATGGGCCTCTGGTCGCAAATCGCCTATTTATTGCGATAACCGCGTCACACTTTCCTATCCCGAGATACGCACTTTCATCCGTCAACGCTTCGTCGACGTGGTGAACGAATACTGGGGCGACGTAGATGTCATTGCCGGCGTTGCCACCGGTGGCATTGCACAAGGTGCCTTGGTTGCCCAGGAGCTTGGAAAGCCTTTTGTTTATGTACGTTCCGAGGCCAAATCGCACGGTCTCACCAACCAGATTGAAGGTGAGATTCACGAAGGCCAGTCCGTGGTAGTCATCGAAGATCTTGTCTCCACAGGCAAGAGCAGCCTCATTGCCGTCAACGCTCTGCGCGAGCGCGGCTGCAATGTAAAGGGCATGGCAGCCATCTTCACCTACGGATTGGAAGTAGCCGAGCGCAACTTTGCCGATGCCAACGTCGAGCTCCACACCCTCACCAACTACGACACCCTCATCGAGGTGGCATGCAAAGAGGAATACATCCGCCCCATGGAGATGGAATCCCTCGCCGCTTGGCGCAAGAACCCCGAAGCCTGGAGCGACGCACATCTACAAGCTGAAAAGTGAAAACCTGTTTAGCACCCCCTTTTCAATTTTCAATCTTCAATCCTCATTTATGAAAAGGCTCTTATCCATCCTGCTGTTCGCCGCTGTCATCTTGCCTTTGCGGGCGCAGCAGGTGGATAATGTCTCTTTCACCCTGCGGGGCGACTCCCTTGCCATTACCTATTCCTTAGACCGACAAGCCGACATCTGCGTGCGCGTCGCCGTTGGCAAGGGCCGCTACACCGAACCCCTCAAAGGGTTGCAGGGAGATGTGGGCAAAGGCGTCAAGCCCGGTGAGAACCTCACCATCACCGCTTTCCGCCTTCCCGAAATCCGCGGTGTCGACTCTGCCGACCTCTCTTTCCTTGTTGAAGTGGACGACGGAGCCCTCATTGTCTACGTCGACAGCCTTTCTTTCCGCATGATGCCTGTCGAAGGCGGTAGCTTCACTATGGGTTGCACACACCCCCGTGGCGAGCACCACACCTACGCCGACGAACTCCCCACCCACAAGGTCACAGTCAACACCTTCTACATGGGGCAGTATGAAGTGACCCAGGCCCTCTGGGTTGCCGTCATGGGCGAGAACCCCTCCAAGTGGGTTGGCAACGACAGCCTCCCCGTCGAGCAGGTCTCATGGAACGCTGTGCAAATCTTCATCGCCCGCCTCAGCCAGATTACCGGCTACCGTTTCCGCCTTCCCACCGAGGCCGAGTGGGAATATGCCTCACGGGGCGGAGTGCGCACCCACGGCACCCCCTACCCCGGTGTCCGCAGCCAGATGTGGGAGACCTGCTGGTATGGCGGCAATGCCGGCGGCCACAGCCATCCCGTCGGCCAACTCAAACCCAACGAGCTTGGCCTCTACGACATGGGCGGCAACGTCATGGAATGGTGCAGCGACTGGATGCAGCCCTACACCGCCGCTCCTCAGAACTGCCCGCAAGGACCCCGCAATGGCGACAACCGCATACTGCGTGGCGGCTGCTTCAACAGTCCCACTTGGGGCTGCAGCGTCTTTGAGCGCAGCTGGTACCTCCCCGAATACGGCTACAGCTACTTCGGTTTCCGCCTCGTCCTTGACAACATTGAAAGTGAAAACTGAAAACAATATAAGGAGACTTCTATAAATTGCCTCGAAGAGGCAGACCCTCAACAACCCCTCACTAATAGTGTGGGGAACATCAAGCAAATACACTCAGCGTGTCAGAGGCACGCTCCATCAAAATAATGAATAGATAGAACTAACTATAATTCAATCATGGAAAAAATACAAGTCTTAGACAAGCGCTTCAGGATGTATATGCCCGAAGCCGAAATACAGGACATTGTGCGCCGCATGGCCGCGGACATCTCGCGCGACTACAAAGGCCGCAACCCCATCCTCTGCCCCATTCTCACGGGCAGTTTCATGTTCGCCGCTGACCTTATGCGCGAGTTAGAGATTGATGCCAACGTCTCTTTTGTCCGCTACTCCTCATATCTTGGCATGGCCACCACCGGCTCCGTCAAAGAGCTCATGGGCTTCCCCAAGGACTGCCGCGCCCGCGACGTCATCATCATCGAGGATATCATCGACAGCGGCATCTCCATGGAGTTCATCCTCGAACAGCTCAAACTGCAGAAACCCTCCTCCATCTCCATCTGTGCCTTCCTCTTCAAGCCTGGCAGCTTCAAGAAGCACTACAAAATTGATTACATCGGCAAGGAAATCCCCGACGATTTCATCGTGGGCTACGGCCTCGACTATGACGGCATGGGCCGCACCTACCGCGACATTTACGTTCTCGACGACTGATGAAAAACAAGACCCTCCTCATCGCCATACTTGCCTTCTTGGCCACCTTGACCTTTGCCTCCTGCGACAAGCCCGTCAACTCCATCAACGTCAATGCCGACCTCATCCCCGGCAAATGGTACGACTCCGAGAACACCACCGAGTTTTGGCGTTTTGATGCCGATGGCTCCGGCGTGACTTGGGACACCAGCGAAGATGTGCAAGAAGACGAAGGCACCAAATTCAACTGGTCCGTCCTCCTCGACCAGCTCCGCATTGACCTTTACGGCCGTATGGGGCAGCACGTCTACTATGACTACACCGTCACTTACCAAACTGCCGACTCCCTTGTCTTTAAAGACATCTACGACAACCCCCGTACCTTTTTGAAAGTGAAAAGTGGGAAGTGATGATATGATTTTATCTCCCTTTCATTTTTCGCTTCTGTCTTTTCAATTCGTATAAACGAATACAAATTTCGTCGCACCATGAAAAAAGGTTGGAAAATAGCCCTCATCTCCGTGGGATCCCTGCTGACCCTTATCATTGTCGGGGTAGCAGTGTTGTGCTGGCTCCTCTTCACCCCGGCCCGCCTCACATCCATCGTAAACAGTCTTGCCAAAGACTATATCCTCTGCGAAAACCATTTCGGCAACGTCAGCCTCTCCCTTTTCAAGACCTGGCCCAATGTCGGCGTGCAGATTGACGATGTCGTCCTCATCAACACCTATCAGGTCCCTGCCGACAATGCGCTGGCCGCCTGTGCCATCCTCGACGACACCCTGGCCCGCGTCAAGTCGCTCACCGTGGGTCTTGACCTCAAAGCCTTCCTCAAGGACCGCTCCATCGTGGTCCACCAAGTGCGCCTCGACGACACTCGCGCCAACCTCTACACTGCCCCCGACGGATGGAGCAACCTCGACATCTTCCCGCCGAGCACAGACGAAGAAGAACCCGACAACCAAGAGTCCCAACTGCCCGACGTGGTGCAGTTGGAGAAAATCAGCATCAACAACCTCAGTGCACAATACTGCAACCTTCCGCAGCGCATGCTGGCCGAAGTTGGAGGCTTTGATCTGGACATCAAAGGCTCCCTCCTCCACTCCGTCATCGATGCCGACCTGAAGGCAACCGTCGACAAACTGCTGGTCGACATGCGGGACAGCACCGGCAACTCCTCCCTCTGCGCCCATGCCAACGACCTTGAGCTCCGCGCCGAAGGCCAGGGTGCCACCGACTCACTGCAAGGACGTTTGCGGCTGGTCATGCCCTCAGGCATGGTCTCCGCCGGCCAGCAGACCTTCACCACCGAGGCCATGCTCGCCTCCCGCCACGACCTCCTCACCCTCGACGTGCCCTTCCACGCCAATGTAGACAAGATGCGTTTCACCCTCGACGATGCCTCTCTCAGCCTTACCGACTACGAGATCGGTGTGCAAGGCTACGTGGCCATGGCCCGCGACGACAAACCCATGAATGTAGACCTCCGCCTGCAAGCCGACCGCTGGCAGGTGGGCGACCTCATAGCCATCCTTCCCTCGTTCATCACCCAAAGCCTCTCCGGCATGAAAGTGGATGGCAAAGCCTCCCTCTCCGGCCATGTGCACGGTGTTGTGGCAGATGGACGGCTGCCCCTCGTCGATGCCGACGTGACGTTAGAGAAAGGCTCTTTCTCGGCACCCAAGATGCTCCCCGAGCCTCTGCGTGCCATCAATGCCAAACTCAGCGCCAACCTCAACCTCTCGACCGACACCGCCTTCAGCGGCATCTCCAAAGTGGACATCCAGCAGCTCGACGCCCGTCTGGGCCACTCCTCCGTCAGCATCACTGGTACCGTCGACGACCTCATGGGCGACATGCTTGTCGACGCCCGTCTCAAGGGCAACCTCAACCTCCCCGACCTCCGTCCCTTCCTGCCGGACACCATGCCTATCGACCTGGCCGGCACCTCCCGCATTGACCTCACTGCCAAAAGCCGCCTCAGCGCACTGACTGCTGTCGACCTGAACAAGATACGCCTTGGCGGCAACATGCACTTTAAGGACCTCAACGTGCGGTGGGACAGCATCCATGCCTCCTCCCCGCAACTTAGCGCCGCCGTGGCCCTGCCCACCAAGCGCCACAGCCGCACTGTGGCGGAACTGATAGGGCTCCACGTCGTGGGCGGCAAATTGGATGTCAACATGGAGAACACAGGCATGACAGCCCAAGTCAGCCATCCCGACATCCGTGTCGGCATCCCCAACATCCTAGACGACCGCGTGCCCCTGGCCGCAGCCTTCAACATCGGGGCCTCCAAGCTGAACGTCTATATGGACTCCATGATAGTCTATTCGGACACCCTGCGCCTCAACGGCAGCGTCCGCAACGACACCACACAGGACAACATTCTCAAGCAGTGGAACCCCGTGGCCGACATCGAAGTCCACCGTGCCGTCCTCTCCATGAGCAACGCCTCAGAAGCCGTGCGCATGCCCTGGTTCAAAGCCGCCTATCGGCCTGAATCCACCCGCATCGAGCACGCCGACGTGCTGTGGGGAGTCTCCGACTACCACCTCGACGGCACCCTCTACGGTCTCGAAGACTGGCTCAGCCACAAAGCCATGCTGCATGGCGACATCAATTTCACCTCGCAGTATGCCGACGTCGACCAGCTCATGGCCATCCTCAGCGGCATGGGCAGCGACGAGGACACCCTCCAGCAGCAACGCGTCGAGGACAACGTGCCCAAAGAGGCCAACCCCTTCATCGTGCCCAAAGACGTGAGGGTGAAACTCAACACCAGCATCACACGCTGCATAGCCTTTGGCAACGACCTTTCCGAACTTGGTGGCTCCCTCACCGTCAACGACGGCGTCGCCGTGCTGGAACAGATCGGCTTCACCTGCAAAGCCGCCCGCATGCAGCTGACCGGCATCTATGAATCGCCGCGTGTCAACAACCTCTTTGTCGGTCTCGACTTCCACCTCCTCGACATCCAGATTGACGAGCTGCTGGACATGATACCCACCATCGACACCCTTGTGCCCATGCTCAAAGCCTTCAAGGGACAAGCCAACTTCCACTTAGCCGCCGAGTGCAACCTCGACGCCTTCTACCAGCCCAAGATGAGCACCCTCCTCGGTGCCGCCGCCATCAACGGCAAAGACCTCGTAGTGATGGACAACCAGACCGTTGCCACCATGGCCAAACTGCTGCAATTCAAAAACTGGCGCGAAAAGGACAACAACATCGGCATCGACAGCATCAGCGTCGAAGCGCAAGTGTTCCGCAAAGAAATCATGGTCTACCCCTTCCTCCTCAACCTCCACAACTACCAGCTCTGCATTGCTGGCCAGCACAACCTTGCCAAAAACTGCACCTACCACCTCGAACTCCTCAAGAGCCCCTTGCCCTTGCGGCTTGCCATCGACGTGAAAGGCAACCTCAGCAAACCCAAAATCGAGCTTGGCGACATCCGCTACGGCGAGATGTACATCCCCGACAAGAGCGATGCCTTCCAGCAGCGCACCCTCGAACTGAAAGGCCTTGTCCGCAAAGCCCTCGAAGCCAACGTGCGCTAAGCGCCCGGCATACCTTATGGCAGGGATGGGAGACACCGCTCCCCCATCCCTGCCATTTTTTTGTGCACCCCATGCCATATTCCTCCAAAAAAGTGCACCTAACGTCCTAAAAGGAAGGAGCGGAGCGGCCTACATCCTTCTGAAAAATGAGGGAGTGCAAGAAAAAACTTGTCGCACCCTCTTTTTAGGGGACTTCAATAAATTGTCTCGAAAAGGGAAACGCTCAATACCCCTGCACTTATAGCGTGGGGTACATCAAGCAAATCCATCCACCGTGTCGGAGACAAGCGCTCTCAAAAAATGAATAAATAGAGCCAACTTTTATTCGACCTCCCTTATCAAACAACACGTACAAGCCTTACGCCGACCACTCGGACCGCCTGCCGGTGGCCTATGTGGGTGACTACGGAGCCGACGTCTTCACCTATCAGACCCTCTTGCTGCAAGCACGCGGCAGTTCAGAATGGGTATGGCTGCAGAGAGAATTCGGCATCAATGCCCTCAACGACGTTACCGGCACCAAGACCACCCTGTCCGACAACGCCTCCAACGGCACTGCCCACATAGTGAGCAGCGACGGGAACCTCAAAGTCTACCTGCCCCCCAGTGTGGGCAACCCCGACACCAGCCTTGCCAGACCCCTTTCCCAATCCAAACTCAACCCGTCGTCCAGGCGCACCGTCCCCCGGGCCGCCAGCCACCATTCCCATCTCGCATAGCCCCTGCCCGAACAACAGCAGCCCCGTCTATCGGCAGCCCACTGCTCCGAGCTGTTCCTTTTTTTTGCCCTTCCTCCACTCCTTTTTCCTCAGTTGTTCCTCATTTGTTCCTCATTTGTTCCTTTTTCATTGGACAACTACTCCAAGAAACGACCTACCTCGTTACGCGAAGGAGCGAACCTGCCCCGACTCAGCACACAATGTTTACAAAAATGACATTTACCTGTGAGCCAAAGCATTCTCAACTACGGCTACACCGGCATGACTCCCGGCGCCAACTTTGTCGACACGTTCACCACGACGGAGTATACCCTCAACGGTCTGGAGCCCGAGACGCAACACGACATCTTCATACGCTCGTTCTGTGACGAAGACTGGCTCAGCAGCTGGTCGCCAAGTGCCACCTTCACCACTCAGCAAGGCTTAGGCAACGGACAACCTGAGGCCAACAGCCATTACACTTTGCGTCCCAATCCCGCCTCGCGGAGCACTACCGGCCTCCTGAAAGGAACGGCACGGAACAGCATTAACACAATACCGCACAATAAAACTTCGCCCTTGGCGTTATCAATGCCGATGATAATAGCTTACCAAGACACACTGATGCACCTCTGTCCCGCCAAGCTGCGGAACACGCTACAAGTGCCGCCCCACTGCACAGTAATAGAGGACAGCGAGCTGGCCCACGTCTTTGACCTACTGACCGCCGGAGAGGGCGACATATGGGTATGGATTGCGGACAATCCGCGACGTCTCGTCGAGGCTCTCCGCAGCCGGTTCCGCATGGTGAAGGCCGCCGGAGGACTTGTGACGGCCCCCAACGGCGACTGCCTGATGATAGAGCGCGAAGGCCACTGGGACCTGCCCAAGGGCATGGTGGAACGTGGCGAGACTTTGCAACAGGCCGCCCTGCGCGAGGTGACGGAGGAAACGGGCATCGCCGCCCAACCGGACCCCTCCCTCATCATCAAGACTTACCATATATACGACAAATATGGAGGCTGGCACTTGAAACAGACCTCATGGTACGCCATGCGTTCGCAACGCCTACAGACCCGTCCTCAGACCGAGGAGTCCATAAGCCAGGCCGTGTGGGTGCCAAGGCAGGAATGTCTGCAACGCCTTCAAACATCGTTTGCGTCGCTGCGCCTTGTGGCACAAGCAGCCCTCAACTCTAACACCACCGCCAAGTGAACCCTTACCCCATAGCCCTGACCCTAACGCCCGGCCTTGGCAACAAGACCATCCGCCAGCTGCTGGCCATCTGTCCCAAGCCGGAGGAGCTGTTTGCCATGAGCCACTCCCAACTGAGGGAAATCTTCCAGAACCATATCGGAATCATTGCCGCCATCGAGAGCCGCCAACCCCTTGCACAGGCCGAACAGGCCATCCCCTTGATGGAAGGCTATGGAGTGGAGACGCTTTTCTGCACCGATGGGGACTATCCGCAACGCCTCAACGAGGCGGGATGCGAGGACACGCCGGTACTGCTCTACCGCATGGGAAGGTGCGACCTTAATGCCGGGCACTCGGTAGCCCTGGTGGGCTCACGCAAATGCACGGACTACGGACGGGCGACCACCCACCGACTGGTGGAGGAGATGAAAGCCGACGGCACCACCATAGTGAGCGGACTGGCCTACGGCATTGACACCGCGGCACACGAGGCAGCATTGAAGCAAGGGCTGCCCACAGTGGCAGTGCTGGGTCATGGACTGGACATCATTTACCCGCCCCAAAACCGTCTGCTGGCAAGGCAGATAGTGGAACGCGGCGGAGCCCTGCTGAGTGAATATCCACTGCACACCCAAATCAATGCTTCAAACTTTCCGGCCCGCAACAGGATAGTCGCAGCACTGGCTGACGCCACCATCGTCGTCGAGGCTGCTGAGCGCGGTGGGGCACTGATCACCGCCAATATGGCCAACAGCTACCACCGCGAGGTGTTCGCTGTGCCGGGGCGATTGGACGACCCCCTGTCGGAAGGATGCAACAATCTTGTCATCAACAACAAGGCCGTTATGATACGCAATGCTGGCGACCTCTTCTATCAGATGGGCTGGAAGAACACCTTCGACCGTCAACGGCAGCGCGAGGAGCAGATGTCGCTCTTCTCCACGCTGAACATAAACCAGCAGTTGGTGGTGCGGCTGCTGACGGAAAACCGCGAGATGACCCTCGATGAAATAGTGTCGAAAAGTGGTTTATCCCTCCCCAAAACAGCCTCGATAATGATGGAATTGGAGCTGAAAAATGTGGTGAGATGCCTTCCCGGAAGACTGTATAAAATAAACTAATACAAACCGATACAAATTGTTGATATTTTTTTTGCGATAAAAATTTTGCTAATTGGGAATAAAATTGTAATTTCGCACTTTGAAATGCTCGTCAAAATTCTATAGAATAAAAATACATAAGCATACATGGAACAAACTGTTAAAGGAAAAATTTCCCAGATCATCGGCGCAGTTGTCGATGTCACTTTTGAAAACGAAGTAACATTGCCCGACATCTACGATGCATTGAAGGTGGTACGCCCCGACGGCACCGAAGTGATTCTTGAATGCCAGCAGGACATTGGAGAGAACACCATGCGCACCATTGCCATGGACAGCACCGACGGTCTGCAGCGCGGCACCGAAGTGGTGACCCTCGGCGGCCCCATTTCCATGCCCGTAAGCGAAAATATCAACGGTCGTCTTTTCAACGTTATCGGTAAGGCCATTGACGGTATGCCCGACCCGCAGCACGAAAAGCGCTACGGCATCCACCGCGACCCACCCAAGTTCGAGAATCTGGCCACGAGCCAAGAGGTGCTCTTCACCGGCATCAAGGTCATTGACCTCATCCAGCCCTTCCTGAAAGGTGGTAAGATTGGTCTGTTCGGCGGCGCCGGCGTGGGCAAGACAGTGCTTATCCAAGAGCTTATCAACAACATCGCAAAGAAATATTCGGGCATGTCGGTCTTCACCGGCGTAGGTGAACGCACCCGTGAGGGTAACGACCTGCTGCGCGAAATGATCGAGGCAGGGGTTATCAACTATGGCCCCGAATTCGCCAAGAGCATGGAAGAAGGCAGCTGGGACCTCTCCAAGGTGGACATGCAGGCCGTGAAGGACTCCAAGTGCACCATGGTGTTCGGCCAGATGAACGAGACCCCCGGCGCCCGTGCCCGTGTGGCCCTGTCCGGCTTGACACTGGCCGAGTATTTCCGCGACGGTGACGAGAAGACCGGCGGGCGCGACATCCTCCTCTTCATCGACAATATCTTCCGTTTCACCCAGGCCGGTTCCGAGGTGTCGGCTCTGCTGGGCCGTATGCCCTCGGCAGTGGGTTACCAACCCACCCTGGCCACCGAGATGGGTATGATGCAGGAGCGCATCACCTCCACCAAGCGCGGCTCCATCACCTCCGTGCAGGCCGTCTACGTGCCCGCAGATGACTTGACCGACCCCGCTCCTGCCACAACCTTCGCACACTTGGATGCCCAGACGGTGTTGAGCCGTAAGATTTCGGAGTTGGGTATCTATCCCGCAGTCGACCCGCTGGATTCCACTTCGCGCATCCTTAGCCCCGACGTTGTGGGCGAAGAGCATTATAACACCGCCCAGAAGGTGAAACAGATTCTGCAACGTTACAACGAGTTGCAGGACATCATCGCCATCCTCGGTATGGAGGAATTGGGCGAACAGGACAAACTGGTCGTGTCGCGTGCACGCCGTGTGCAGCGTTTCCTCTCGCAGCCTTTCCACGTGGCAGAGGCCTTCACCGGTCTGCCCGGCAAGTTTGTGAACATCGAGGACACCATCAAAGGCTTCAACATGATTCTCAACGGCGATGTCGACTACCTGCCTGAACAGGCCTTCCTGCTGGTGGGCACCATCGAAGAGGCCATCGAGAAGGGCGAGAAGATTCTGGCCGAAACAAAATAATGCCCTGAGACCATGAAAGTAAAAATCACAAAACCCGACTCGACAGTCTTCGAAGGAGAGGCCAAGTTGTTGCAACTGCCTGGTGCAGGAGGCCTCTTCGAGATACTGCAGAACCACGCTCCCATCATCTCCGCCCTCACCAAAGGCACCCTTCGAGTGGTGACGGACGGCGACGAGACCAAACTCTTTGAGATTCGTGGCGGTGTGGTAAAAGGGCAGAAGAACGACATCCTCATCCTGGTGCAGTAAACGGCAGCAGTCTGTCGCTCTGCCCTTCACCCATAAAGAATCACAAGAGATGGAGAGCATTGTAATAAAAGACGTACTGCTGAACGAAAGAACCACCAGCATTCTCATAGAGAACAACCTTATATCAGGCATCGGAGACCACGTCCCGATGCCTGATAATGTTTTTGTGATTGACGGCAAAGGCAAGGCCGCACTACCCTCTTTTGCCAACATGCACACCCATGCAGCAATGACATTGTTGAAAGGGATGGGGAGTGACCTGCCCCTGCACAGCTGGCTGAACGACTGCATCTGGCCTGCCGAGAAGCACCTCGACTATGAGGCCGTGTATTGGGGAGTAAAACTTGCATGCTTGGAGATGATTAAAAGCGGCACCACCCTCTTCAACGACATGTATTTCCTCCTGCCATGGGCTGCCAAAGCGGTGGCAGAAATGGGTATCCGCGGCATCCTTGGCATCAATGTGTTCGGTGCCGGTGACGAACTCACCAATGAGGCTTTCCTGCAACTGCGCGACGAAGTGGAGGGCGCCGGCGAGCTGCTGAAACTAAGCATCGCGCCCCATTCCATTTATACTGTCAGCGAAAAAGGGCTGGTGCATTGTGCCGAAATGAGCCACCTATACGGAACCCTATACCAGATTCACATGTCCGAAACTGAAAAAGAGGTTCAGGATTGCCTTGCCGCCCATAATTGCCGCCCCTACGAGCTGCTGGAGCGGACAGGTGTATTGAAGCTAACCGAGAGCCGATTGGTGGGCGCACACAGCCTTTATTTGAGCAGCAACGAGATTGACCTGATGGCACGCCACCACGTGACGGCGACACACAACCCCTGCTCCAACCTGAAACTGGGTTCGGGCTACCGTTTCCTCTACAACGAACTGCGGGAGGCAGGAGTGAACATCACCCTCGGCACTGACGGCAGCGCCAGCAGCAATAACTTAGACATGATCGAGGCCGCCCGCCTGATGTCATACCTCCAAAAAGGCGTGCGGCAGGACCCCACAGTGCTCCCTGCCAACGAGCTGCTGCAAGTGGCCTCGGAAAACGGATTCCGCGCAGCGGGAATCAACGCCGGACGCATAGAGGTGGGGAAAGTGGCCGACATGATTCTTGTCGACTTGGACAATCTGGCTTTCGTCCCCATGCACGACACCCTCTCAGGTCTCTTCTACGCCGCACACGGCGATGCCGTGGACACCGTTATCTGCAACGGCCGCATCGTGATGCGCAACCGCCACGTGGACGGCGAAGAGGAGATTCGCACCCAAGCCCGCAAACATACCCATCGGCTGAAAAGTTGAATCCATCCCGTCAAAAAAACACATTGGTGCCTATTCCCAGAGACCAAACATCATGAATACACTGAGATTGCTTTTATTGTGTGCAATTGTGTGCACAATCGCTGCCTGCAAAAGCGGAACAGGAAAAGAGTCCGCCGTCGAACCTCCGTTTGAGGACACCATCCCCATCATCTTCGAGACGGATGGGATGTACTGTTACAGCAACTCCATCTATTGTAGCATGGAAGTGAACGGGTTGAAGATTGACACTGTCCTTATTGACAATGGATGCTATCATTCGCACATTTCCCCTGACTTGGCCGAAAGACTGAATCTGTCGTACACGGTTCTGCGAATTGACACACTATTGGCGAGTATAGGCTCCGCAATAGCCCTGTCAGACCAACGCAAGCATTGCACCCCGGACAGTCTCTATTGTACAATTGGGCGCACTTCTTTCCGCATGGATACCATAGACATAACCAGATGGGCAGAACTGATTTTCAAAGTGCCCTGCAAGGCCGCGATTGGCCGCGATGTTTTTGAACGATATGTAGTGGAGATTGACTATCGGAACAAATATATGGTGCTGAGCAACCACCTTCCGGAGACGATAGCGGAATATATGGCAATTCCCATGGAATACACTAATTCGCAATACTCTCAGCGATTCAGGTGCATCAAAGTTGACGGGTTCAGATTGAAAGACGGAAACCCGGCTTCGGCACGGGCGTTCTTGGATTTAGGGAACGCTGCCGGCACAGGCTTCGATTCCATGTTCTTGACACAGGTTGACCAGCATTTCAGCCAGATAGACACCGCCTCTCTTGCCTGGCTCATCCTGTCCCAAATCGGCGCTGCCGTCGACAGTGTGGATTTCCCGATTGAACACATGGATGACGACCGCCGCATCGTGGCAAAGTTGCCAGGAACCATGTTGGACATATCAGAGTTGAATTGCGACATCCTGCTCGGCAACAATTTCTTCAGCCACTTCAACATCATCTTCGACTACAAAAACAATATGTTCTATCTGAAGCACAACAAATAGCAATACACATCCCATTCCGGCCAACCCTCATCACATGAGAATAGGGCTGCCCGCCAAATGGCACAATATAAACGCCTTTTCATCGTTACGTTGAAAATCACTTCTGTCCACATGTATCTGTATCGCAACCATGAAGAAGCCAATCCAAGCCATAAAGCAAAAGAACATCTCTTTCTTCGGCATCATAATGGCATTCTTCATGTTGTGCCATGCCGTTTGGATTATCTTCCTCCTGTGCAACCTCAGTGCCTGGGATTCATCGGATGAAGACCTGAACCCATACGTGGTTGTTTTCTGGCTAATGCTTGCCCCCATTGTTGTTGAGATACTCTTTGGACTCATAGCATACGCCGTATACGAGAAAGCCCGAAAGCGGAACACCGTATACTTGTGTCCCCTTTTATTCACCGCTGTCCCAACACAATATATCTTACAACACTTTGGCACGGTTAATATCATCGACATTGTTTTCATCATCTCGTTGGTGGGATACTACACCCTTGCCATTTTCATTGCCACAAAACTGGCGGCCCCTCCCGAACGCGACAGGGCTGAACGGCTGTAGACATCACTCAGAATAAAGCATTATTCCCCCAGCCGCAACACCCAACTGGGAAAATTATCAGTATGCCTTTCAGGGAGTAGACCCGTGAATAATCAAAATAAAAGTAGTATCTTTGCACTCTCATAAAACAAACATAATAGCAACTCTATCATGACCAAAGCAATGTTTATCAACGGCAGTCCACGTAAGAACTGGAACACTGCCAAAATGCTGGAAAGTGCCATGCTGGGCGCACAAGAGACCGGAGCCGAATGCGAACTGGTGCATCTCTACGACATCAATTTCCACGGCTGCAAAAGCTGTTTTGCATGCAAAATAAAGAACTCCAAGACCAACAGCATCTGCGCCATCAAGGACGACCTGCGTCCCGTTTTGGAGCGTACCCGGCTGGCCGACGTCATCGTCCTCGGCTCTCCAGTCTACTACAGTTACCCCACAGGCGACATCCGTTCCTTCATGGAGCGCTGGCTCTTCCCTGTTGGCACTTACTTGTACGAGGACGGTCGCCACATCACATTGCGGGACAAAGTCATACCCACAGCCATGATTCTCACCATGAACTGTCCAAAAGACTACCTGCAACAGATTGGTTACCCTGCCATCCTTGAGGAAAACGCCAAGGTAATGGAGGACATTTTCGGCTACAGCGAAACCCTCTACGCCTACAACACCTACCAGTTTAACGACTACAGCCGTTACGACTTCAACCTCTTCAGCGAGGAGGACAAACGCCACTACCGCGACGAACACTTCCACACAGACCTCGACAACGCCCGCCAGCTGGGCCACCGCCTTGTCGAGAAAGCCCAACGCCAATAGTAGAGTCACCCATCATTGTGCAATAGTGTGGCCGCCTCCGCACAAAAGGCCATCACTATTGCACATCGTCTCATTCAAAAAAAAGTCGTATCTTTGCAGCCCGAATAGCGACCTTCAACTTTCGACAGCATGAACCGTAGAATCATCCTGATAGCCCTTGCGGCGATGGTCATGGCGGGCTGCAACCTGCCCGACAACAGCCAGCGGCAGATATTCCGCTACAACGAGTCGGCGGGCATCACCACCCTCGACCCCGCCTTTGCCAAGGACCAGTCCCTCATCTGGGGCTGCACACAGCTGTACAACGGCCTTGTCCGCCTCGACGAACAGCTGCAGCCACAGCCCTGCATAGCCAGCAAGTGGGCCATCAGCCCCGACGGCAAGACCTACACCTTCACCCTCCGCAGGGACGTCCTTTTCCACAAAAGCCCCCTCTTCGGCACCCCCGACAGCACTCGCCATGTGGTGGCGCAGGACTTTGTATACAGTTTCAATCGCATTGTCGACCCTGCCACCGCCTCACCCGGCCGATGGGTCTTTGCCGACGTGGACAGTTTTACGGCCACGGACGACACCACCCTCGTCATCCGTCTCCGGCAGCCTTTCAGCCCCTTCCTCAGCGTGCTGGGCATGATGTACTGCAGCGTCGTCCCCCACGAGGTGGTGGAACACTACGGCACCGACTTCCGCCAGCACCCCTGTGGCACCGGCCCCTTTCACCTTCAGCTGTGGAAAGAGAACGTCAAACTTGTCATGCGTCGCAACGACAACTATTTTGAGAGGGACAGCACAGGCCGTCGCCTCCCCTATCTCGATGCCGTGGCAATCACCTTTATCGTCGACAAGCAAACCAACTTCCTCGAATTCATCAAAGGCAACCTTGATTTCCTCAACTCCCTCGACGCCTCCTACAAAGACGAAATCCTCACTCGCACAGGGCAGCTGAAAGCCAAATATGCCGACCGCATCGACATGGTCTCCACACCTTTCCTCAACACCGAGTATCTCGGCTTCCGAATGGAGGGAGCCACAAGCCCCCTGAACGACCGTCGCATACGGCAAGCCATCAACTACGGTTTCGACCGCGAAAAGATGATGCGCTATCTGCGCAATGGTGTTGGAGCGCCGGGTTGCGGAGGCATGGTCCCACAGGGGCTTCCGGGTTTCGACAGCGTGGCCGACTATGGCTACGACTACAACCCCACCAAGGCTGCCCAATTGCTGGCCGAAGCCGGTCACCCCCATGGTCAAGGACTACCCACGCTCACCCTCTCCACCACCTCCAACTACCTCGACCTATGCAAATACATCCAGCAGCAACTCGGACTGCTGGGGCTCGACATCAAGGTGGATGTCAACCCTCCCGCAGCCCTCAGCGAACAGATTGCGCAAGGCAAATGTGCATGGTTCCGTCGCAGCTGGATAGCCGACTATCCCGACGCCGAGAACTATCTCTCCCTCTTCTACAGCCCCAACCGCTGCCCGGCAGGCTCCAACTACACCCGATTCAACAACAAGCAGTACGACCGCCTCTACATCAAAGCCAAGCAGACTTCCGACCCCACCGAGCGCCTTGCTCTTTACCGCCAGATGGACCGCCTGGTCATGGTCGAGGCCCCCGTGGTGATCCTCTACTACGACCAAGTGCTGCACTTCACCCGCAAAAACGTCCATGGACTCCGTAGCAACGCCATGAACGCCCTCGACCTCCGCTATGTGACCATTGACCGATAAAAAGTCACCCCGCCACACAATTTCACGCGCAAAACTGGGTTATCCGCAGTAAAATAATCCAATTATGAAGAAAACAATACTCACAATGGCCGCTGCCATGCTGATGCTGGCCTCCTGCGGCGACAAACAAAACAACACCGAAACACAAACAACAAACACCGTAGAACCTATGGAAATCAAAGATGTAGAAGGACGCACCAATATGGGTGCCAAACTTTACGTCACCCCTCAACCCGCACTGATGATTGCCACCTACGACGAGAACAAGGTTCCCGACGTAATGATGGCCGCGTGGGGTGGACAGTATGAAGGCAACCAGGTTTGCTTCCAGCTTTCCAAGCACAAAACCACCGAAAACCTGCGCCTCAACAAGGCCTTCACCCTCAGCTATGCCGATGCCCGCACGGTAGCCCAAAGCGACTATTTCGGCATTGTCAGCGGCAACGATGTGGAAAACAAAGTGGCAAAGGCCGGTTTCACCTGGCAGGACAGCCCCAATGTCAACGCCCCCATCATCAACGAGTATCCCGTCACCATGGAATGCCGCGTGGTCGAAATGCAGGAGCGTGAAAACGGCGGTGCCTTCGTCATTGGCGAGATTGTCAACGCCTCCGCCGACCCCTCAGTGATGACCGACGGCAAAATCGACATCAAGAAACTCAATCCCTTGGTTTGGGACGGCTCCAGCTTCAACTACTACACCCTTGCCGACAGCGTGGGCAAAGCGTGGGCCAGCGGAATGATTCTGAAATAATCAGAAAATAATGTTCTTTTTATGATGCAGGCATCCTCCTTGGTTGAGGATGCCTTGTTTTTTTCATACGGCAAATCGCTTCGCAGTCGTCAATTCACTCGTCGACAACACTTTCCACATTCCTTCAACCCCCGTTCAACGCTCGTTCAATATTGAATCAATATAGAACGAGCGTTGAACGGCATTTGAAGGATGGACCTTGAAGCGAGGGGAAGGGGAATGTGGCGCAAAACACTCACCCCTTATGCCTGAAGCAACAAGGGACGATTGATGATGCAGTTGGTTCCGGACAGCGTACTATCTGCTAAAGTAAAGCTGAATCAACGACATGCGACCCCAATCGCTAAAAGGAACCGTGGAGTCTATGCACTCAGCATCGCGCACGGTGAGTGCCCGCCTGGAGATGGCCACATCGGCAAAAAGGCAGAAATCATCGATGGTTTCGGGAATCACGCCGGCAATTTCGTGCCCGTGGTCCTTGTAGCGCATCACCCAATAGCTGTAGCCATTCTTCTTGAAGACCTTGGCCAAGCGGTTGGTGCCGTACAGCGCCTTGGCAATCGAACCGCGGAAACAGTTGTAGTTTACAATGCGGTCGGAAGTACCATGGAACATGCATGTTGGGGCTGGTGGGAGATCGTAGGACAAGTGTCCCACACGGCAGTAGACAGCCCCCGCATAGGGAATCACAGCTACAGGACGGAACGTTGGCGGCAGGGCTGCAGCCTCGGGCAGGTGGTTGGAACGGCAATAGTCGGTCTGGAGCACACCTATTGCCCCGGCACTGCTGCCTGTGAGGATGATGTTGGAGGTGTCGATATGCAGCTCGTCAGCATGTTGGCACAGATAGGCAATGGCTTCGGAACAATCCTCGACAGCATAGCGGATGGCGGTGTCAAAAAGGGCGTGAGCCGTGAAGATGGAGGTGGGGTGCACATTCTTCAAATACAGGCGGTAGTCAATGGCCACAACCACAAATCCCCGATCGGCCAACGCGTGACAGCATCGCAGGGCTTGCTTGTTGTTCCGCTCGCCGCTCAAAAAGCCGCCGCCGAACATGTAGAGAACACATGCATGGTCCTGTCGGGGCGAAATGGGCTGGTAGACATCCATCATGAGCGGCATGGTGTCGCGCTGGGCATAGGTAAAGGTCTGCTGCGCCCGAATACCGAACAGGGCGAGCATTGTAACCATCAATAAGAGACACTTTTTCATAAAAACAGAGGTTCATTATGTGAAAATGCAAAAATACGTTTTTTTTTTGTATCTTTGCATTTTATTATAAACTAATAATAGTTTTTTTATGAGGCTCAAAATTATTCTGTTTGCACTCGTTGCCAGCGTATTCGTGACAGGTTGCAACAAGGAGGATTTCAATATTTTGAAGAATCCCTTAATCATTGAAGGCGATTTGAACCCTGAATGGGGCATTCCCTTAGTCAAATGGTCGGTCTCGGTGAATGATATGCTTGGGTGGGTCGACACCTTTGGAGTTTTCTCTGTATATGTGGATGATAACGACATGCTATCCATGCGTTACCAAGATTCGCTCCATTCGGTGTACGAATACTCTGACGCGAAGTGCAGCGTCATCCCTGATTGGGAGATAGATGATACGATAAGACTATATCACACCATCCTTGGTCAACTGAACATGCCCATTTTCAGCGCATTGCAAAATGAGGTGGGAGAAGACATCTCGATGAAAGGTCTGTATGTATCGGCATCGACATTTTTGAAAGGGTTTATCAACGATACTGTTCATTTCAATTATGATCACGGCATAAAGATTTATCTTGACTCCATCAAGCTGACCGTGATGTGCGCAGACGGTTTCAATCCCGTCATCCCGCTGACCGATGTCCCACGTTCTATTGAAGAAGAAGACCTGATTTTCGGCAAACGGATTTCAATACTGAACAGATATGACATCAGCAGTTTGCTGAATCGCAAACCAAAATATATCCGTTACTCCGTTCAGATGGTTACCGCTGTCCCCATCACCGCCATGTTTTCAGGCTCTGCTGAGAGCTATCTGAAGACCATAGGATTCGACAGCATTGTGGCCGACACACGGTGCATTGCAGACTTCCCATTGCAGGTATATTGCCACAACATTGGCCATGCCGATACCGTTGAATGGAAATTGCCCGTCAACAATCCCGACCAGGTTTTTGACACGATAGAGAAATATGTAAGTCTCGACTCTACTTGTAATTTGGTCATTGAAGCCCGGAACTCTATTCCCTTCTCAATGGGGCTGAGTATAAATCTGTTGGATTCCAACATGAACCTTGTGTATGAAAACGTGCTGAACGGTTTGCAGGAAATTCGAGGAGCGAGCTTGAAAATGTCCGACATGGTTGATTCTTACATTTCTGACGAGTATGGCAGGACCTTGATTACTATCCCCGTCGACTTCCAACTGCTGAAACAACTAAGGAACACACGCCACATTAGTTACAGAATCCATTTAAATTCGTCGACCGATGGGGCCCAGGAGGAGACTCCCACCGTTGCAATTCGGAGTACTGACAAGGTTGATTTGCGAGCAAGAATAGTCATGTCGCCCCACATCCATTTCTCCTTCAATACTAACAAAAATATTTCGAAATAAACCACAGATGCCATGAAACAGAAAAGAATACGTTCTCTTAGCTTGTTGGTTTTGACCATAATGTTAGTGCCCGGCATACGCACTTCTGCCCAATCGCTGAGTGACAATGGCATCTTCTACCATTCCTTTGCGTCCCCTTGGAGCAGCAGTTTGAACCCGGCTATGTTTCCGGAATCGGCCAGCTGGTATGTCTCCCTGCCCAGATTCAACGCGGACCTGTCTCTGCCTTTTTCGTTCAACGACCTGAATCTGAAGTACGACTCTCAACGCAAGGCTACAATATTTAACGTAACGGATTTCTTAAACCTCATGGTTGAACGCAAATTCCGTTTCAGCTTCAACTCAGACATCAACCTTTTGGGGGCGGGAATCTCATTTGGTCCGGGACTGCATTTCACACTCGATGCCGGAGCCAAGGTGACTGGCATTGCCACTATCCCAGTGGAGTTGACCAGAATCCTGACCGAGGGGAACCTGAATGAGAGCCGATGCCTGTCACTGGGCACCACCTTGCCCATCCATGCCATGTCATACGCTTACGCTTCTGTAGGCGCTTCATTCAGCCTCCCCGACCATCCCTTCTCCGTCGGTGCTCGACTTAACGTGATGGACGGCTACGCGATGGCATCTGTCGACAACCTGACAGTAGACATTCTCACTTCACCGGACACCTCCAGCATGTCCCTGATGCTTGACTATCTGGGGCACTATTCGGGCCCCTACCCGCTTCTCACCGAAGACTTAGAAAACGGAGCAACCAAAGCCTCCATTATTCCCAAAAACTTTGGCTACACATTCGATTTGGGCTTTAAATACTCTCTGCATAACTTAGACATAAGCGCCAGTCTGCTTGACCTTGGCCCTGGCATCACTTGGAGCGAATGTGCAACTACGATAAAGCCTAAATCCGACCATCAGGCCATACAATTTGACGGACTGGACCTCAACAGAATCAACGACACAGCCTACTTTAACGGATGGAAAGACACTCTGTTGAGCAGATTGGACTACAAGGCAGAGAGCGGTTCATACCGTTTCACTCCGCCTACGAAGATGTATCTGGGAGTATCGTTCTCCATTTTGGAGACGCTGCGAGTTGGTTACCTCTTCCACGGTGAACTGTCAGGCGGATTGTTCAACCGTTTTGGCGAAGGCGATTTCCGCATGAACAACTCCATCTCCGTGAATGCCAGTCTGTTTGACTGGGTGGAGGTCACATTAGCCAACTCCCTCTCATACGACGGCGAGACATGGGCCTTTTTCAATCCCGGACTTGCTGTAAGCCTCAACCCCTTTCGCATGGTGCAACTCTATGCCGCTGTCGACTATATTTCAAGTTTCTACCTTGCTGAGATGCGTGCGGCACACGTCTACTTCGGCATCAATCTTTATGGACACAGATAACTCGTAACTAAACACATAATGAGCAATATTGTAGCAATAGTTGGACGCCCCAACGTGGGAAAATCCACCCTCTTCAACCGCTTGACCGAAAGCCGACAGGCTATCGTTGACCAAACCGCCGGCGTGACCCGTGACCGCCAATATGGTAAATCCGACTGGAATGGCAAATATTTCTCCATCATCGACACTGGCGGTTACGTCATGGGTGGCGATGACGAATTCGAGATAGAAATCCGCAAACAGGTGCAATTGGCCGTGGATGAGGCCGACACCATTCTATTCCTTGTCGATGCCCGCGAGGGGCTGACACCCATGGACGAGGACGTGGCAAATATGCTTCGCAAATGCACCAAGAAGGTGATACTTGTGGCCAACAAGGTGGACAACGCCAAGGAGATGGATGGCCTTGCTGAGTTCTACGCACTCGGACTTGGCGATCCCTATCCCATTGCCGGCATCAGTGGCAGCGGCACGGGCGACCTGCTGGATGCCGTAGTTGCCGACTTTGAAGAAGGCGAACAGGACAATTCCGACGGTCTTCCCCGCATTGCCGTGGTGGGACGCCCCAATGTCGGGAAAAGTTCATTCATCAACTTCATCACCGGCCAAGAACGCAACATCGTCACTCCCATCGCTGGCACTACCCGCGACAGTGTCTTCACACGCTACAACATGTTCGGATTCGATTTCAACTTTGTCGACACTGCCGGCCTCCGCAAGAAGTCCAAAGTCAACGAAGACCTCGAATTCTACTCCGTCATGCGAAGTGTCCGGGCCATCGAAAACAGCGACGTTTGCATTCTCATGATTGATGCCAGCCAAGGCCTTGAACAGCAGGACCTCAACATCTTTTCCCTCATTCAGCGCAACAACAAAGGCGTTGTGATTGTGGTGAACAAATGGGACCTCATAGAAAAGGACAACAAAACGCACAAACAGTTCGAGGATTTGATCCGCAGCCGCATCTCCCCCTTCGAGGACGTGCCCATTGTCTTCACCAGCGTACTCAACAAACAGCGCATTTTCAAAGTGCTCGAAATGGCCAAACAGGTATACGAGTCCCGCTCCCGCCGAATCTCCACCAGTGAGCTGAACGACCAGCTGCTGCCCATTGTCAAGGAGCAGAATCCACCCCCAGCAGTAAAAGGCAAATGGATAAAAATCAAATACATCACCCAACTTCCGACCCCTTATCCCCAGTTTGTCTTTTTCTGCAATCTGCCACAATACATCCGCGACCCGTACAAACGTTTCGTCGAAAACCGCATGCGCGAGATGTGGGATTTCCACGGTGTACCCATCAGCATCTTTTTCCGTGCAAAATAACTTATTCCCTCAATTAAAACAATGCAACTCAAACACATGAAACTTTTATCCAGACCCTCCATCCTTGTTCTTCTTGTCTCCGTCCTCTTGGTGACCTCCTGCAACCGCGTAAGAGAAGAGGTCATACAGTCATACCCCAGTGGCAAACCTCTGCTCGTCTTCCTGGTTAAAGGGAGCAAAAAAGCCCCTATCCGTGTAGGCGAACGCATGTACTATGAAAACGGGCAATTACAGTTTGAGAAAAAATTCACCGGCCGCCCAGAGAAGCCTGATGGCATTTGGAACTACTACTTCGACAACGGCCAACTATTCGCCAGTGGCGATTTCAGCAAGAACAGAGAATTTGGTGATAATTGGGTATTCCTGAATCGCAATGGCGGCCCATACTACGATGGAAAACTCGACTCCGTACTGGTGACCGACATGGGTACTTTTGGTACGCCCAGCACCGTGGCATTCTGCTCTGGCAGACATCAAGACATCATACAATTCTACAGCAACTACACTGTCCGTAGCACCGAACGCCTCACAGATGGTGTTCGTAACGGTCATGTTATCTTCTACTTCCCCAATGGCAACCCACAAGTTGAAGCCGACTTTGTCGACGGTCTTGAAGAAGGCCCCTACATCGTCTACCGCCAAACAGGCATTCCTTTCTACCAAGGCTCGTATCATGCTGGGCAGCGTGTGGGAGTGTGGGAATTCTATGACGAAGAAGGCAATCTGGTCAACACCATAGACTACTCCAAATCCGACCCACAGAAAAACAAATAACTACAGCGGGAAAGCCCTCATGCAACCTCCTGCAAATACCCAAATGGACCTCATACTCGACAACCCCATCTACCGAATCGTAGGAGCAACAGCCGACAAACTGGGTCTCCCGGCCTATGCTGTTGGCGGGGTGGTCCGCGACCATTTCCTCCACCGTCCCTGCACCGACATTGACATCGTCTGCATCGGCGACGGCATCCAACTGGCCGAAGCCACCGCCCATTCTATCAACCCTAATATCCAAGTCACTGTTTTCAAGCACTTCGGAACGGCCTCTTTCAACTATCGTCAGGGCGACTCCCTTTGGCAGATTGAGTTTGTCGGTGCCCGGCGCGAAAGCTACCGCCACGACAGTCGCAAACCCATCGTTGAGGTCGGTACACTTCAGGACGACCAGAATCGGCGCGACTTCACCATCAACGCCATGGCCGTCTCCCTCAATCAAGACTCTTTCGGGCAACTGCTTGACCCATTCGGTGGCATCCACGACCTTGACCAAGGTATTATACGCACGCCTCTCGACCCAGACATCACCTTCAGCGACGACCCACTCCGCATGATGAGGGCCATCCGTTTTGCCACCCAGCTGCAATTCCGCATCCTCCCCGAAACCCTCGACGCCATTCAGCGCAACGCCTCGCGTATCCACATTGTCTCAGCAGAACGAATCACCACCGAACTCAACAAGATAATCCTCTCCCCTTCCCCATCGTTGGGTTTCAAGTTACTTCAGAAGACGGGTCTTATGGCTATCATCTTTCCAGAATTCAGTAACCTGAAAGGTGTTGAAACCGTGGGTGGACGCGGACACAAAGACAACTTTTACCACACCCTTGAAGTCCTCGACCATGTAGCGGCCAACAGCAACGACTTGTGGCTACGATGGGCTGCCATACTGCACGACATCGGCAAACCTGCCACCAAACGCTATGACCCCAAACTGGGCTGGACATTCCACGGACACGAGGTTAAAGGCAGTCGGATGGTGAAAAAGATATTCTCACGCTTGCGCCTACCCCTCGACAACAAAATGAAATATGTCGAAAAACTTGTCCTGCTGCACCTTAGGCCAATCATCCTGGCGGAAGATCAAGTCACCGACTCCGCTGTGCGCCGCCTCCTATTTGACGCTGGCGACGATATCGATGACCTCATGACCCTCTGCCAAGCCGACATCACCAGCAAGAACGAGGAAAAGGTTCGCCTCTACATGAAGAATTTCCAGCTTGTACGCCAGAAACTTGTCGAACTGGAGGAGCGTGACCGCATACGCAATTTCCAGCCCCCTGTCAGTGGCGACGATATCATGAAGACATTCAATATCTCACCCTGTCGGGAAATTGGTATCATCAAGGATACCATCAAAGACGCCATTCTCGACGGCATCATTCCCAACGACCGCGAAGCCGCCTGGCAAATGATGCTTCAAAAAGCAGCCGAGCTGGGACTACATCCTGTTGACCAATCCCACACCTCATAATATCCATACTATCAAAAACCTAAGGCTCATACTTGGCCCCACGGCAGCTGGCAAGACGGCATTCGCTATTCAGTTGGCCAAACAACTGGAAACCGAAATCGTCTCATGCGACTCTCGCCAGTTTTACCATGAACTGAATATCGGTGTGGCACGCCCATCTCCGGAAGAACTTGCCGAAGCCCCACACCACTTTATTGCATGCCGCTCAGTCACTGACCCCTACAACGTCTTCTCTTACGAGCAAGAAGCTCTCTCCCTGCTCCAAGACCTGTTCCAAACCCACGACACTATCATTGCCGTAGGAGGAAGCGGACTATACATCCAGGCACTATGTCAGGGCATCGCCCGTCTGCCTGACCCCGACCCCGATTTGCGCTCTCAACTGCAAGAAAAGCTTCGGAATGAAGGAGTGGAAAGTCTGCGATCCATGCTGAGGACTCTCGACCCTGACTACTATAACACCGTCGACCTTGCAAACGGAGTGCGCATACAGCGTGCTTTGGAAGTGACCCTCACTGCGGGTAAACCATACAGCCAACTTATCAACCAGCCCCCTCAACCACGCCCCTTCAACATCGTGCCAACCGTTATCACTCATCCGCGCGAGCTCCTTAGACAAAGAATCGATAGACGTGTAGACCAAATGATGCAATCAGGCCTTGAGGACGAAGCCCGCCAACTATTCCCTCTCCGCCATCTCAACACCCTCAACACCGTGGGATATAAAGAGTTTTTCGGACTTTGGGAGTCAAAGGGGGACTCTCCATTTCCCCTCACTGCCATGCAGCGCAACCAAATTGCTGATGCCATCCGTCTAAACACCTGGCACTATGCAAAGAAACAACTCACATGGCTGAACAAATACGCACCCCTCCTGGCCAACGACCAGCACCAGCCTGCAGAAACCACCAACACGGAAAAATAGGGCTCGCACACGGGTTTTCCCTGCCATAAAAAACGTATCTTTGCAATTGGAACAACACGGTTCCGCCCTCCAATTATATAACATAAAACACATAGAATCAAACTCAAAACGCCATGAAGAGAACCATTCTGACAGCAATCATCAGCCTTCTGCTCCTTGCAGTACCGGCACAGAACTACGGCCAACGCCCAGCCCGTCCACACCACAACCAGCACTCAACCGCCGGACGCGGACAACATCATGACCAAAACGTATACCTCAACTTCTATGCCGACCACGGCGAGACGTTTATTGTCTATGTCGACGGCCGCCCCTGCTACCCTCAACCACTGCATCAAGTATCCTCCGTCGCCGTGGAACCCGGACAGCACGACATCTGTGTCCGCCTTGTGCATCCTGCCGACCGTGTAGCCACCCTCTCCATGCAGTTCATCCACAGACAAAATAACTTTACCGTTGCCTACGACAGCCGCAGCGAAACCCTCGGCCTCATCCCCGACCAATTCAACGGCCACTCCCGCCCAACCCCGCCGGCACCCCCTACTCCACCCACACCTCCAACGCCCCCTACCCCTCATACACCCCACATTCCCCATATCCAACAACCAGCCACTCCGGCCCATGCTAACGAGACCGAAATGAGCAGTATCGTTGAACTAATGAACAAATCCCCCTTCGACAAGGACAAACTTTCACTGGGCAAAACCTTCGTGAAGCAACATCCTGTACTGAGCTCCCAAGCTGTCCTCATGGCAAAAACCATCACATTTGAAGATTCCCGCCTCGAATTCCTCATCTACGCTTTCGATTACTGTGTCGACCCTGAGAATTATTTCCAAACCGTCGAAGCCCTCACATATTCCAGCAGCCGCGACAAACTATTGGAAGTCATAAACCGCTAACAATCAAGGCTGCCCTCACTGCAACCCCTACCCCGTAGCTGAGCCGCTCCTTACCGCTCCGTCAGCCCACATTGGGCACTCGGTTTGTCCAATTGCAGAAAGCGAAATGAAGAGGAGATATACTAAAAACAAATATAATCGAGCGAAGAAAGAGCAAAAAAAAGGAGACTGAAGAGACAGTCTCCTTAAAAATTACTGAATAACAAACTATTCAAAACGGTGGAGGTAGCTACTGAGTACACCTTCTAATTGCTGTTTGTCCTTAAAGTAATTATAGGTGCTGATTTTGAGTTCTTCACAAGCCGCTTCATCGCAAACCACAATGCCGTGGCGGTGCATTTGAAGCATGCTCGCCGTCCACATGTGGCTCACTCCGCATTCAATCATATGATACAATGCTCTCGATTTGGCAGGACCGTTGCAGAGAATCAGCACTTCACGGGCATCCATAACAGTCCCCACACCAACAGTGAGTGCCTGTTTGGGTACCTGGTTCACATCGTTATCAAAGAAACGGCAATTAGCCTGTATCGTATTGGTAGTAAGTGTTTTTACTCGGGTACGTGATGAGAGGCTGCTGCCGGGTTCGTTAAAGGCAATATGACCGTCAGGTCCGATGCCGCCCATAAAGAGGTCTATGCCACCAACCTGTTCAATCATTTCCTCATAATGCTGGCACTCGGCAAGAATGTCTGGGGCATTGCCATCAAGGATGTGTACATTCTCTTTCTTGATGTCGATGTGGTTGAAGAAGTTGGTCCACATAAAGCTGTGATAGCTTTCTGGATGGTTGACATCAAGACCCACATACTCATCCATGTTGAATGTAATGACATTTTGGAAACTGATAACACCCTTCTTATTCAATTCAATCAGATGCTGATAGAGACCTTTGGGGGAGCTGCCAGTGGGGCAACCCAAGACGAACGGTTTCTCGGGTGTAGGATTGGCATCGATGATACGTTGAGCAACATAGTTTGCTGCCCATAAAGACATGTCTGTGTAGTCTTTTGTAATGATTACTCTCATAATGATAAACTTATATTGTGATACAACTAACCAACGCTAATCCCTCAATACATACTCATTCTTATATCAATCTGCAAAATTAGTAATTTTTTTTTAAATTACAAATAATCATCTGATTTTTTTTTACATATTAACTTCGCTTTTCCGCCATAGTAATAACGAAAAAGCCTCAACCAATTAAGGTTGAGGCTTTAACAAATACCAGAAACAGGGATAGTTATTTCTGCATTGATTTGAGACGTTCGGTAAGCATCGGCACGATTTTGTGCAAGTCGCCGACAATTCCGAGATCAGCAACGCTGAAAATTGGAGCGAACTTATCCTTGTTAATGGCAATAATAAGGTCACTCTCTTCCATACCGGCAAGGTGCTGGATAGCACCGCTGATACCACAAGCAAGGTAGAGGTTGGGACGGACAGTCTTACCGGTCTGTCCAACCTGACGGCTCTGATCCATTACACCAGCATCAACCATGGCACGGCTGCTGGACACTTCGCCCTTCAGTTCCTTGGCCAAGGCTTCCAGTTTGGAGAAACCATCCTTTGTGCCTACGCCACGGCCACCACTGACGAGGATTTTAGCCTGGCTGATATCGGTGATAACTTTCTCTTCCTTGACGGTCTTGACAATCTTTACACGGCTGATTTTCTGCTCGTCAAATTGAACGGCATAGTCAACAACCTCGCCTTTGCGGGTGGGATCAGGAGTCATTTTCTGCATGACGCCGGGACGGACGGTAGACATCTGCGGACGATGCTCTTTGCAGAGAATGGTAGCCATCAGGTTTCCGCCAAAAGCGGGACGGGTCATACGGAACTCATGAGCCTCGTCGTCGCTAATCTCCAGCTTGGTAGCATCTGCGGTAAGACCGGTCACGTTGCGTGCGGAGACACGGGGACCAAGGTCACGTCCAATAGTGGTGGCACCAATAAGGAGGATACTGGGTTTCTGTTCCTTGATAATCTGGGTGATGGCCTGGGTGTAGGGCTCAGTGAGGTAGGTAGCCAGCAGATCGTGGTCAACAACCAACACTTTGTCAGCACCAGCTGCAATGAGGGACTGGGCCTGGTCCTTGATGTTTTTGCCAAGAAGGATGGCAACAACCTTCTCGTTGTTAGCATCTGCCAACTCGCGAGCTTTACCTAACAGCTCAAGAGCAACATTCTGAATGACGCCGTCGCGCTGCTCGGCAAATACGTATACGTCTTTATAATCTTGTAAATTCATGGCTATTAGATAATGTGTTTTTCTTTAAGTTTGTTGATGATGAGTTCGACAGCCTCCTCAGGAGTGACCTCGAAGGTCTGACCGGCGGGTTTCAGCTGTTTGGGGAACGATTTGAACACAGAAGTGGGGGAACCAGCCTTACCGATTCTGTCTTCGGGGACATTGATACGGTCTGCGCCCCAGACTTCCACCTCCTTGTCATAAGCTCCAACGATGCCGCTAACGGTCATGTAGCGAGGCTGTACAGCGCTGGCAAGAGCTGTCACGACGCAGGGAGCATGCATTTCGAGAATCTGGTAGCCATCTTCCATCTGCTTGCGGACGGTGAAGGTCTTGGTGGCCTCATCGTACTGGAGGTCCTCCATATAGCTGACCTGCGGAAGGTCAAGATGCTCGGCAATCTGAGGTCCGACTTGGGCGGTGTCGCCGTCGATGGCCTGACGACCGGTGATGATAAGGTCGTAATCCATGGTACGCAGGGCACCGGCAATTGCGCTACTGGTGGCAAGGGTATCAGCACCTCCCAGTTTGCGGTCGGTGAGCAGGATGGCACGATCCACACCCATTGCGAGGGCTTCGCGTAGGATAGCCTCGGCCTGGGGGAGACCCATAGTGATGACGGTTACGTGGGCACCGTATTTGTCTTTCAGCTGAAGGGCAAATTCCAGTCCGCCTTTGTCGTCGGGGTTCATGATGCTGGGTACGCCTTCACGAATCAGGGTGCCGGTTTGGGGGTTAATTTTCACCTCTGTGGTGTCCGGCACTTGTTTTATGCAAACTACTATATTCATGTTGTGTTTTTCTTAATTGTTTAATAAGTGTGTACCGGTTTATTTGAAGAGTTTACCGGCAATGACCATGCGCTGAACCTCGCTGGTGCCCTCATAGATTTCGGTAATCTTGGCATCGCGCATCATGCGTTCGACGGGATACTCACGGGTATAGCCATATCCACCGTGGAACTGGACGGCCTTGGTGGTCACCTCCATGGCCGTCTCTGCGGCAAAGAGTTTGGCCATAGCGGCATCGGCGGAATAGGGCAGTCCCATATCCTTCTTGTAGTGAGCCGAACGGCAAAGCAGACGAGCAGCCTGAACCTTCGTTTCGAGGTCAGCCATCTGGAACTGGGTGTTCTGGAACTGGCTAATGCTACGACCGAACTGTTTGCGCTCCTTGGTGTAGCGGATGGTCTCGTCCATAGCTCCCTGGGCAATACCCAGTGCCTGGCAAGCGATACCGATACGACCACCGTCAAGGGTCTTCATGGCAAGGCCGAAGCCTTTGCCCAACTGACCCAGCTGACGGTCCTTGGGAATGCGGCAGTCCTCAAAAATAAGCTCCGTGGTAGCACTTCCGCGGATACCCATCTTCTTTTCCTTCTTGCCGATGCTGAAACCGGGGTCGGTCTTTTCGACGATAAAGGCGCTGATGCCTTTGGTGCCGAGACTCTTGTCGGTCATGGCAATGATGATAAACACATTGGCATAGCTGCCGTTGGTGATGAAAATCTTGCTGCCGTTCAGCACCCATTCGTCGCCCTCAAGGACAGCGGTGGTCTGCTGACCAGCGGCGTCGGTACCTGCGTTGGGCTCGGTGAGACCGAAAGCGCCAATCCACTCGCCACTGGCAAGTTTGGGCAGGTATTTCATCTTCTGCTCCTCGGTGCCGGCCTCCAGAATGGGAGCGCAGCACAGGCTGGTGTGGGCAGACAGAATGACACCCGTGGTGGCACACACGCGGGAAAGCTCCTCCACAGCCATGCCGTACATGATATTCGTGCCGCCGGCACCGCCATATTGGGCGGGCACGGGAATGCCCATGAGGCCTATTTTGGCCATCTTCTGGACCGTCTCCATGGGGAAACGTTCCTCTTCATCGACTTCGGCAGCCAACGGTTTGACTTCCTTCTCTGCAAATTCGCGAATCATCTGCAGGAAGAGTTGTTCCTGTTTAGAAAAACTAAAATCCATATATTCGTTGTTTATTTTTAATCATTAGGGTTGGTGCATGTCCGACCGGGGTCGGCCACGGTTCACTGCTTGACGGCGATGGTCTCAATTTCGACAAGTGCTCCCAGCGGCAGGGCCTGAACGGCGAAAGCGGCGCGGGCGGGGCAGTCCGTGGGGTAATACTTGGCGTAGACCTCGTTCATGGGCTTGAAATAATCCATGCTGGCCAACAGGCAGGTGGATTTCACCACGTCCTGAAACGTGAAACCAGCCTCGTCAAGAATGGCCTTGATGTTTTTCATCACCTGCTCGGTCTGTTCGGTGATGCCTTCGGCCAGCTTGCCAGTTTCGGGATTGATGGGCACTTGACCGGAGATATACAATGTGTTGCCAGCCAACACAGCCTGGCTGTAAGGTCCAATAGCAGCAGGAGCCTTAGGGGTGTTGATAATCTTCTTCATAGTACTGTATTGATTTTTACTTATTTTAATAACAGAAAGACCCTGATTTCCTCATAGTAATCGGATTTGCAAAGATAGCATTTTTTTTTCAAACGGCAAAATAAAAAAACTGAAAACCTGTTTTTTTATCATTGCTGTACGTGCTCGATTCCGTTTAGCACCCATTCTCAAGAAGGTCATTCATCGGGCTTCGTCCGCTCCTTTTTGGTAATTTCTTCAAGAGCTCTTCTACATCTCTTCCCATTTCATTCAGAAAAAAGGCCTCCAAATGAGAGAGGACAGGACAAGAAGAAATGACCGAAGAGGGCATTTACTGAAACAGAAAACATGGGGAATGAACTTTTTTTCGTACTTTTGCAAACTGTTTTATGCTGTTCAACTCCATAGAATTCCTGATATTCCTGCCCATAGTATTCTGCATCTATTGGCTGTTGCAAAGGTGGTTACGTTGGCAAAACGCCTTTGTGCTGGCCGCGTCATATCTGTTTTACGGCTGGTGGGACTGGCGTTTTTTACTGCTCATAGCCTTCACCACGCTGTGCAGCTACGCCTCTGGGATAGCCATCGGGAATCCAAAGAATCAAGGACGCAAGGGCTTCCGCAGCCCCAAGTTCTTCCTTTGGGCCAACATCGTGCTCAACCTGCTCATACTTGGGTTGTTCAAATACTACGATTTCTTCGCCCAATCCTTTGCAGACGCTTTTCTTGACGGCAACGCCGACAGGTTGCTGCTGCACCTTGTGCTGCCGGTAGGTATTTCGTTCTACACGTTTCAGGCCTTGAGTTACAGCATCGACGTCTACCGCCGAACCATCCAACCCACGCGTGACCTAATAGCCTTTTTCGCCTACGTGAGCTTCTTCCCCCAGTTAGTGGCAGGCCCCATTGAGCGTGCAACCAGCCTTTTGCCGCAGTTCGAGGGGGCGCGGCGCTTCTCCTACCCCCTTGCCGTCGACGGCTTGCGGCAGATGCTGTGGGGCTTTTTCAAAAAGATGGTGGTGGCCGACAGCTGTGCCATTTATGTGGACAACATCTTCGACCACCCCGACTGGTTCAACGGTTCCTCACTCCTGTTGGCAGCAGTGCTGTTTACCATTCAGATTTACGGTGATTTTTCAGGCTATAGCGACATCGCCATCGGCTGCGCAAAACTGTTTGGCATACGGTTGCGGCGCAACTTCAATGTGCCTTATTTCAGCCGCGACATCGCAGAATTCTGGCGTCGGTGGCACATCTCCCTCACCACATGGTTTCGCGACTACATCTACATCCCCTTGGGGGGAAGCCGTGTCCCCAAAGGGCGCGTGGTGCTCAACACGATGGTCATCTTCCTCGTAAGCGGCCTGTGGCACGGGGCCAACTGGACCTTTGTGGCCTGGGGAGCCTTCCATGCCCTGCTATTCCTCCCTCTCATCTTGGGCGGGCACAATCGCAAGTACCGAGATATAGTGGCTGCCGGTCGGGCATTGCCCTCACTGCGCGAGTTGGGGCAGATGCTCCTCACCTTCTTTTTAGCCGCGATGGGCTGGATACTATTCCGTGCCGACAGCATCGAGCAAGCCGGCCAGTACTACGCCCGCATGTTTTCAACCCTCTTTGACGGCACGCCTACCCTCACCTCCAACATGGACGCCTGGGTGGTACTGGTAGCAGTGGCCATCATGACCGTTGTGGAGTGGCTGAACCGCGACCGCGACCACGAGTTCCAACGCCAACCGCGCTGCCTTGTCCTGCGCTGGGCCGGCTACATAGTGCTGCTGTTCATGATTGGTGCCTATATGGTCACCAATGAGATGCCCTTTATCTATTTCCAATTTTAAGCCATGAGAAGACTGATACGCAATACGATACTCTTCACGCTGGTGGCCGTCGCAGCTTACCTGCTACTGCTGTGCCTGCTGGGCGACTGTGGCTGGGTACGCACTGCCCGCACCGAGATGGGCAATCGCGGATTCCTCAACTCGCGCGTCAAAGACATTCGCAACTACCACAACGTCGATGTGCTTTTCCTGGGCTCCTCCCACAGCTACCGCACCTTCGACACGCGCTACTACCGCTCGCAGGGCATCAGCTGCTTCAACTTCGGCTCCTCCAACCAAACGCCCGTGCAGACCTACGTTCTGCTGAGGCAATACTTGGACAGCCTCAACCCCCGTTTCGTGGTCTTCGAGGTCCATCCTGACATCATGAAGAACGACGGCATCGAGTGCGCCGTGGACCTCCTCATTAACACTCCTCTCACTTGGGAGGCCGCCAAGATGGCTTGGCACACAGGCAACATGAAAGTTATAAACACCTGTCTCTATAGCTTCTACAACCAAAAGATCCGCCACCGACTGGAGCCTTTCCACGAGCAGAACCCCTTTGAAGATGCCGAGTATATGCCAGGTGGCTACGTGGAAATCCGCACCAAAGAGTTTGTCCGCAAACGCTATTCGCGCCACAACCTCATCATCCGCCCCGAGCAGATGGATGCCCTGAGGCGCTGCTTGGAACTCCTCAAGGAACGCGAAATCCCCTACATGCTTGTCGAGGTGCAGGACGCCTACCAACTCCGCTCCGCCTACAAGAACCACCAATGGTTCGAAAAGAAGATGCAAGCCCTTGGGCCATACCGTTACAAGATACTCCCTTTGGAGGACACCATACACTTCTGCAACAGCAATCATCTTTTCATCCCCGGCATCGAAATGTTCAACCAAGACTTTGTTGTAGACCTGAAACAGGCGCTTGACCAAACAGAAGCCCGTTAGCCACCCATAATCATTACAACCCAACCCAAAAAGAGACCCATGAGAATAATAGGATTAATGTCAGGCACTTCACTCGACGGATTGGACGTTGCCTATTGCGAGATTGACGAAAAGGGATTCCAGCTGCTTGCCGCAGAGACATACCCCTACAGCAAGGACTGGACGCGTGTGCTCTCCACGCTCGAAAAGGCCACAGCCTACGAATACGCTGTCATCAACGTGCGGCTGGGACACTACTTCGGACAGATGGTCAACCGCTTCCGCCAGGAGCACCCCGGGCCGTGCGATGCCGTGGCCTCCCACGGCCACACCATTTTCCACCAGCCCCAACTGGGCATGACGGCACAGATAGGCGACGGGGACTCCATTGCAGCCGAGACGGGACTCCCCGTAGTGTTCAATTTCCGCACCCTCGACGTGGCCATGGGCGGACAGGGAGCGCCCTTGGTGCCAATAGGCGACCTGCTCCTTTTTGGCCAGTACGACGCCTGTCTCAACCTCGGCGGCTTCTCCAACGTCTCCTACGACGATACCGACGGCACCCGCGTGGCCTTCGACATCTGTCCTTGCAACATGGCTCTCAACCACCTTGCCCGTCTGCTCGGCCAGCCCTACGACAAGAACGGTCAGTTGGCACGCAGCGGTACCGTGGACAACGGTCTGCTTGCCCGCATGGATGCGCTGGATTATTACCGCCATCCTTTGCCAAAGTCCTTAGGGAAGGAGTGGTTCGTGAGGAATTTCATCCCTCTGCTCAACGACGACCCCTCAGAGGCCCGCAACCAGTTGCGCACCACTGTGGAACATATTGCCCGCCAGATTACCTGGGCCATTAAAGGACATAGTATCAACACCCTGCTGGTCTCCGGCGGGGGTACGAAAAACAAGTTTCTTATGGCCCGTCTGCAGTCCCTCATCCCCGGATGCAAGATTACCATCCCCTCCGACGAGATTATCGACTACAAAGAAGCCATCATCTTTGCCCTTCTGGGCTACCTGCGGCTCAACCAGCAGAACAACTGCTTGGGCAGCGTAACTGGCGCCCGTCACGACAACTGCGGCGGCGACATTGCCGGCCTCCCGCAAGTCTGATACTTTCTATTGAACCTTTATAGAAATAGTTCGGCGGCGATGCCGTCGGCATGAAGAAGCCCCTGATGGGTGGGGCGATAGTGGGTTGGGGTATCCTCTATCAGTCCTGCGGCCACAAAGCGAGCAATCGACTCCTTCAGTCTTGTGACGAAAGGCAGAGCCACTTGCGACTTCTCTATCCCTTCCACCGTTCGCAATGCAGTCATCAGATATTCATTGTGGGCATCCTTCAGCCCCAACTGTTCCTCCTCGTGGGCGATATGGCCGCTTGCAGCACTGGCGACGTATTGACGCACGTCCGCCACATTCCATCTTCGGTACTCACCGTCAAAAGAGTGTGCCGCGGCACCCACTCCAAGGTAAGGCGTGCGATTCCAGTAGCGGCTATTGTGACGTGCGCGAAATCCCGGTTTGCTGAAATTGGAAATCTCGTATTGCTCAAAGCCATTGCTCCGGGCCCACTCCAAAAGTGACTCATAGTGGTCAAGTACCTCCCCTTCGGTGGCAGTGGCCACCCTCCCCTGCTCCACCTGTTTTTCAAGGATGGTCCCCTTCTCCAGCGTGAGGGCGTAGGCCGAGAGGTGCTGGACGGGCAGCGTTGCCACTCGCTCCAGATTGTCCCGCCAGGCCGTCAGGCCTTGCCCCGGCAGCCCATATATCAAATCAATGCTAATGTTGCTAAACCCTGCCTCAACAGCATTCTCCACTGCTTGGAGGGCTTGCCGCCCGTCGTGACGACGGTTCAGAAGCCGCAGCTCCTCATCGTGGAATGACTGTATGCCGATGCTCAGGCGGTTGAAAAACCCCATGGCCCTCAGTGCTTCCAAATATTGGGGAGTGAGGTCCTCGGGGTTGGCCTCAAGTGTCACCTCTTCTGTGTGCGAAAGGTCGTAATTGGATCGTAGGGTTTCAACTATCTGTGCCAGTTGCTCAGGTACGAGGATGGAAGGAGTCCCACCGCCGAAATAGACCGTCTTGATGGGGTGGTCCATGGTATGCTGGCGCAGGGCGAGCTCCCTACACAGGGCATCCACATAACTCTGCTTCTCCTGTGAGGTCACCACTGAATAGAAGGCGCAATAGGTGCACTTCCTGTGGCAGAAAGGGACATGGAGGTAAATCATAGCCTATTGGGCACTGTCCAGCAGCATGTCGGCTGCCGCATAGGCACTGATTTTGTTTTCAAGGATCTCCTTGCTGACCTGCGCAATGCGTTCTTCCATGCCCGGAGCGTTGTAGAAGCGGTCGCGCAAGCCGTTCTCAATCGTTTCGTTGAGAATGCGCAGGTTCTGTTGCTGGCGTTTGTGGTAGAAATAGCCATTGGACTTGGTGAAGGTGACATACTCCATCACGTTGTTCCACAAGTCCTGCACGCCCTCATGTGTGTAGGCCGAGCAGAGTTGAACCTTTACCATCCAGCCCGAATCAGGCATGGGAAACAGATGCAGCGCATTGCGGAACTGCGTGGCGGCCAGTTCTGCCTTCACGGGGTCGATGTCGCACTTGTTGATGGCAATCATGTCCGCCATTTCCATAATGCCTCGCTTAATGCCCTGCAGTTCGTCGCCCGTGTTGGCCAATTGCAGCAGCAGGAAGAAGTCCACCATGGAATGTGCTGCCACTTCCGACTGCCCTACGCCCACGGTCTCCACAATCACCACATCGAACCCAGCGGCCTCGCAAAGCACGATAATCTCGCGCGTCTTGCGGGCCACCCCGCCCAGTGAGCCTGCCGAGGGGGAAGGCCGGATAAAGGCATTGGGGTCCACAGAGAGCTCCTCCATGCGTGTCTTGTCGCCCAGGATGCTCCCCTTGCTGCGTTCACTGCTGGGGTCAATGGCCAGCACCGCCACCTTGTGGTTGTGCCCTGTAAGGTATTTTCCCAAAGCTTCAATCGTGGTGCTCTTGCCCGCTCCCGGTACACCGGTGATGCCCAACCGCACCGACTTGCCTGAATAGGGCAGACAGCGTTCTATCACCTGCTGCGCCTTTTGTTGATGGGCATGCAGCGAGCTCTCCACCAATGTGATGGCACGGCTCAGCATCGCCCTGTCTCCACCGCGTATCCCCGCCACTAATTCATCCACTGTAAACTCTTGACGCTTGCGGGCACGCATACGTTCAAGATAGCTATTATTCACTTGTCCAGGTTGTTGCACACCTTGCTGCACACTCAGAGCCGAATCGTAGTCGAAATTGCTGTATAATTTCTTGTCTTCAGTAGCCATTTGCAGTATTTTTTGTTCTTTTATCGGTAACGTAAAAAATTCATTTATAGTATGTACAAATATTTTTTTCAAAAAAATTTTGTCATGTCGCAAAAAGTTAGTACTTTTGCAACCGCTTTGAGAGAAAAACAGGGCACATGATGGCGGGATAGCTCAGCTGGTTAGAGCGCTGGATTCATAACCCGGAGGTCATCAGTTCAAGTCTGATTCCCGCTACCATCAACAAAAAAGGTCTTGATCCTACAGGTCAAGACCTTTTTCTTTATCACGCTGCGCTCTCCCACCACCAAGCGACGGATAACGATGCTCTGCTCAGTGATGATGGCCAGCACACTGACTCCCTTTCGCTCCATAAACGAGGAATCAACTCTTCCTCGTTCTGTACGCACAGCTAAATATCATCCTCGGTTTCGGGAACCATCTCGTCCCAGTTGATTTGAGTGGGATAGATGTTGTCCCTGATGATGGTGCCCGGGAACTCGTTGCGGATGCGTTGCAGGAAAACGTAAGCATCAAGACGGGTGCGGAAATCGCCCACCTTCACCTTGAAATTGGGCTCGTCAAACACCACGTAAGCCTCGACGCCGGGGAAAGCCTCGCGCAGACGTTCTTTCATATCGAAAGCCCTGTTCTTGGAGGCCGTACCCGAGAGCGATGCCACCTGGATGCGGTAGCCCGGAATGGTGCGCACCCTCTCATTCAGCTCTACATGCTTCTGCACCAACTGCGTCACCGCCACATCGCCCTTAATCTCCACGTGTCCCTTGCTTCGGTTGCTGCCATACAGACGGGTGCCCTGCGCCTGTGACGCAGCACACACCATCATAAACATTGCGATTAAAAGGAGTATCTTCTTCATTGCGTTAGATCGTCAATATTGAAAAATTGCCTGACGTACAGCCGCCAGGCATGTGTTAATCCTCACGCGAGGGGCTCAACCCTCTTAGCGTGCAAAGGAGTTGACCTCTTCGGGACGGATGGAAAGGATGGGCCGCGTGGACATGGTAAGCATCTGCTGTGCATAATTGCCCAGCAGGAAGCTGGTGAGCGACGACTCCTGTTCCGTCATGATGACAAGCAGGTCGGCATCCACCTTGTCGGCATATTCCAAAGTAGTGATAGTAAGATTCTTCGGAACGCTTACAAACTCGCACACATGTTTCACATCAGCCTTGGTAAGATAATTGTCCACCTGATTCACATAGCTGTTCACAATGCCCTTAATGGTCTTGTTATCCGAGGTGTAGAGACCCAGGATGTGCAACTCGGAACCAAAGGCCTTGGCAAAATTGGCTGCGGCAGGCACTTTCTGGCGTGTGTCGGCGGTACTGTCAATGGGCACCACTATGCGTTCCAAAGACTTATGGAAGTTAAAGTTTTCGCGGATGGTCAGCACAGGTGCTGACGACTCGGCAATGGTGCGGTAGGTGTTGCGGCCAATCCAGTTTTTCTCAAACCCTGACATGCCGTGCGTTCCAACCACAATGAGGAAGGCATCGTCCTCCTTGGCCTGTTCGCACAACTCGCGCGACACTTTGCCTTCACGAACCACATACTCCATTTTAATGCCTTTCAGCAGATGCGCCACACCCGCATTTCGGCGTTCGATCTCTTCGCGAATGGGCTTTTCGTCCTGCCCTTTCTCCTTGACGTACACCAAACGGAGGTCCTGCTGAAAACGGTTAGCAATATCGATGGCCACATCAACAGCGTTTGCCGAACCCGCAGAGAAGTCAAATCCAACAAGTACTTTGCTCATATCGTTCTTTCTTTTTATATTATTTACCGCTACAAAATTACACTTTTTTTTTCATTTTACAATTTTTTTTCGCCATTTGTTCCAAAAAAAAACTTTCATGGAGCATGTGAAAAGGCGTCTATCCGGCATATATATACCTTGTACCATGATAGTTACAAACAAGCGCAAGCCTTCGCAATTCACCATAATCAACCACTGCCCAGAAAGCCTGTTCCTACCCTCAAACTTCACTCCATCGAGGCACATGAATAGCCATTTTGTAATTCTGACAGCTCGGCGCGATGGAGCACACAAACCCCTGTTCACCCAGCCCGTGACTTGCCATCCAGCGGGCAGCAGCACCATCCGCCACCCGCCACTCATTTCAGAGCCAGGGCAAAAGAGAACCCCAGACGCACCAACTTCGCTCCTTAATCCTCAGTTGTTCCTCATTTGTTCCTCATTTGTTCCTTTTTCATTGGACAACTACTATACGAAATGAGCGAGGAGTGGAGACGAAGGAGCGAAGGCAGAGCGGAGCCACGGCGAACAACTGCTGGCGGCAAATGGAACGCGGAAACAACAGACAAAAAACAGCCGGCAATCGGTGCCCGGAACAGGTCGCCGAGGTCGCCCCTCGAAGAGAAGTGAAAAACCTTGGGCACAGCGGGCAAACAATCATACAACTCACTTGTAACATGACATTTACAAACATCCTTCAAGAATCCATCCCCCGACCAAGAACAGCTGAAAACCGAGGGGCGATTCGGGTACAAAAAAGAGGGGCCGACCGGCAGGCCGAAGAAGCAGCCCGATGGGGACGAAACAGCAAGATGTCAACAACGGTTGAAATCTTTTTATAAAAAAATATAAATAAAGATTGAAAGAATGAAAAAAAAGCGTAAATTTGCATTTTAAATATTTGGAATAAAAAAACTAATAAAACACTAATAAAACAATGACTAACATGATTTTGACTGCAGTGCTGGTGCTTGGCCTAATCGGCATTATCTTCGCCATTGTACTGTATTTTGTCGCCCAAAAGTTCAAAGTTTTAGAAGATCCGCTGATTGACGAGATTGCCGAGGTGCTTCCCGGCGCCAACTGCGGCGGATGCGGCAAGGCTGGCTGCAGAGCCATGGCCGAGGCATTTGTGAAGCAAGGCAACATGGACGGCCTTCACTGCCCCGCCGGCGGTGAGGAGGTGGCCAAAAAGGTTGCCGCCCTGCTGGGCTGCACCGCCGAGGTGTCAGACCCCATGGTAGCCGTGTTGCGCTGCAACGGGAGCTGTGCCAATGCCGTGTCCAAGAACAATTATGACGGCCTGGCCGACTGCGCCTTTGCCAACACCGTGTATGCCGGCGAGAGCGGCTGCGTGTTCGGCTGCCTCGGTCTGGGCAACTGCGCCAAAGCGTGTCAGTTCGGCGCCTTGAGCATGGACCCCGAAACCGGGCTGCCCGTGGTGGACGACGACAAGTGCACTGCCTGTGGAGCATGCGTCAAAGCCTGTCCGCGCGGCCTCATCGAGCTGCGCAAGAAGGGAGTGAAGAACCGCCGTGTCTATGTGGCCTGCCGCAACAAGGAGAAAGGCGCCGTGGCCCGCAAGTCCTGCACCGCCGCCTGCATAGGGTGCGGCAAGTGCGAGAAGACCTGCCCCTTCGGAGCCATCAAGGTGGAGAACAACTTGGCCTACATCGACTTCAACCTGTGCCGCCTGTGCCGCAAATGCGTGGCCGAGTGCCCCACGGGAGCCATCCACGCCGTCAACTTCCCTCCCCTGCCCCCAAAGAAAGAGACACCCGCTGAGGGAGCCCCTGCCCCCGCAGCCGTCAAGGCTCCGGCACCGGAAGCGGCACCCAAGCCCGCCGAGTAATACCTCATACCGAACATCTGGAACAAACAACTTTTAGAATCCGAAAAGATGAAGACATTCAAAATGGGTGGTGTCCACCCGGAAGAGAACAAGATATCAACCAACGCCGCCATTGAGCAGATGCCCCTGCCCAAACAGGTGGCCGTGTTAATGAACCAGCACCTCGGAGCCCCCGCCACCCCCATCGTGGCCAAAGGCGACAAGGTAAAAGTGGGACAACTGATTGCCGAAGCACAGGCCTTCATGTGCGCCAACATCCACTCGCCCGTGAGCGGAACGGTGAACAAGATTGACGTCTGCAAGGACATGGTGGGACTGCCCAAAACAGCCATCTACATCGATGTGGAAGGCGACGAATGGATGGAGTCCATCGACCGCACACCCGACATCAAACGCGAATGCAACCTGGAGCCCAAGGAGATTGTTGCCAAGCTGAAGGAGATGGGCATCGTGGGTCTGGGCGGCGCCACCTTCCCCGCACACATCAAATACAGTGTGCCGGAAGGCAAGAAAGCCGAATACCTGATTATCAATGCCGCCGAGTGTGAGCCCTACCTGACTTCCGACCACCGCGTGATGATGGAGCATGCCGAGGAGATTTGCATCGGCATCAGCCTACTGCGCAAAGCCCTGGGGGTGCCCAACGCCTACATCGGCATCGAGAGCAACAAGCCCGAGCCCATCCGCGTGATGACGGAGACGGCCAAGAAGTTCGAAGGCATCATCGTAGAGCCCTTGGTGGTGAAATACCCGCAGGGGGCCGAGAAGCAGCTCATCAACTCCATCACCGGCAGGAAAGTGCCGAGCGGAAAGCTGCCAATCGATGTGGGCTGCGTGGTGAGCAACATCGGCACCACTTTTGCCGTCTACGAAGCCATCCAGAAGAACAAGCCCCTCATCGAGAACATCCTCACCGTGACGGGAAAGAAATTGCCGAGCCAGCACAACTACCAGTGCCGTATTGGCATAACCTATAATGACATTATCAAACATGCGCTGGGCGAGCTGCCCGCCAATACTGGCAAAGTTATCAGCGGCGGCACGATGATGGGCAAAGCCATCAGCAACCTGGACGCCCCCACCACCAAAGGCGCCAGCAGCGTGCTGGTGATGGACGAAGAGGAGTCGCGCCGCAGACCCGAGAGCAACTGCATTCGTTGTGGCAAGTGCGTGAACGCCTGCCCCATGGGACTGGAGCCCTACCTCTTCTCCGCCCTGGTGAAGAACAACCGCATCGAGGAGGCTCAGGCACACAACATTCTGGACTGCATAGAGTGCGGATGCTGCTTCTTCAGCTGCCCCGCCAACAAACCCCTCACAGACGAGATTCGTCTGGGCAAGAACAAGGTCCGCGCCATGATGGCCGCCAAGAAATGACAAAAAGGTTGAATTAATCTGGTTTTAATATAGAATATAATACTATTAAGATATGAATTTATTAAAAATATCCGGTTCACCGCACGTCCACAGCGACGAATCGACCAAGAAAATCATGTGGCGCGTCAATCTGGCATTGGTACCCATGCTGCTCACGGGTATTGCCTATTTCGGACTGAACGCCTTGCTCATCAGCATCGTGTCGGTGGCATGCTGCTGCCTTTTCCAATGGCTGATTGAGAAATACATCCTCAAAGTACCCACCACCGTGAGCGACGGTTCCGCCATTGTCACGGGTCTGCTGTTAGCCTTCAATGTGCCCGCAACTGCTGACATGATATGGCTTGTGGCCATCGGAGCCTTGGTGGCCATCGGCGTGGGCAAGATGACCTTTGGTGGACTGGGCAAGAACCCCTTCAACCCCGCATTGGTGGGCCGCGTGTTCCTGCTCATCTCCTTCCCTGTACAGATGACCACATGGCCCAGCGTGGGCAAATGGTTCCCCATGACGACGGACACCGTCAGCGGTCCCACTCCCTTAGGCATCCTGAAAGAGGGCGGCAATATTGACCTGCCCACCCTCACCGAGATGTTCCTTGGCCACATGGGCGGCTCGCTGGGCGAAGTGAGCGCCATCGCCATCCTGATTGGTGCTGCCTACCTGCTGTGGCGCAGAGTCATCAGCTGGCATATCCCCGTGGCTTTCATTGGCACGGCCTTTATCTTCAGCGGCATTCTCTGGCTGGTGGACCCCTCAGCCTTTGCCGACCCCGTCACCACCATCCTTACCGGCGGCATCATGTTGGGTGCCTGCTTCATGGCAACGGATATGGTCACCTCGCCTATGGCACACAGCGGCCAGCTGGTGTTTGGTGTGGGCTGCGGCCTGCTCACCATCATCATCCGCAACTGGGGTGCCTACCCTGAAGGCGTGTCGTTTGCCATCCTGCTGATGAACGCTGTCACGCCCCTCATCAACCGCTGGTGCAAACCCAAGCGCTTTGCTTGCTAACAGAACATCATAACAACGTAAAAACTACACAAGAATTATGGCAAAGAAAGCTCAATCCACTCTCATCAATATGCTGCTGTCGCTGACAATCATTGCAGTGGTGGCGGCTGCCGCACTGGCATTTGTCAGCTACGTGACGGAAGAACCCATCAGCAACGCCCAAAAGGCCAAGAAGGAGGCTGCCATCAAAGCCGTTCTGCCCGCATTCGACCGTTTGGAAGAGACCACCATCGAGGGGACACCCTGCACCAAGGCCTACGGCGCCGACGGCCAGCTGGTAGGCATGGCCATTGAGGCCGGCAGCGAGAAGGGCTTTGGCGGACACCTCGGAGCCATGGTAGGCTTCGACGCCGAGGGCAATATCTCCGGCTACCAAATCCTGCAGACTTCCGAGACCCCGGGTCTGGGAGCAAAGGCCGGCGAATGGTTCCAGGCAGGCAACAAAGGCAACGTCATAGGCATGAATCCTTCGACAGAACTCAAGGTAAAGAAGGACGGCGGCCAGGTGGACGCCATCAGCGGCTCCACCATCACCTCGCGGGCATTCTGCGAGCTTATCAACAATGCTTATAACACATTCCAGAAAGGAGGGAACGAATAATGAAAGCCTCAGAGATTATAAAAAACGGACTTATCAAAGAGAACCCCACATGGGTACTGGTGCTGGGTATGTGCCCCACACTGGCAACCACCACTTCGGCAGTGAACGGCATGTGCATGGGTTTGGCAACAGCATTTGTGCTGATGATGTCGAACATCGTCATCTCACTGCTGAAATCGGTCATTCCTGACAAGGTGCGTATTCCCGCCTTCATCGTTGTTATTGCCACTTTCGTCACCATTGTGCAGTTGGTGATGCAGGCCTATCTGCCCGACCTGTACGACACGCTGGGCCTCTTTATCCCCCTGATTGTGGTGAACTGCATCGTGCTGGGACGTGCCGAGGCCTTTGCCTCCAAGAACAATGTCTGGCACTCGCTGCTTGACGGTCTCTTCATGGGACTTGGCTTCACCTGGGCGCTGACCCTTGTGGGACTGGTGCGCGAACTGCTGGGTGCCGGTGCCATTTTTGGCCACAGCATCATTGGCGGCAATGACGGTATGCTCCTCTTCATTTTGGCTCCCGGAGGATTCATTGTATTGGGATTTTTGATGGCATTGGTCAAAAGAATTCAGAAAAATTCATAAATATAGTTAAAAAACACACCTCGGGGGGTATCCAAAATGGACCCAAAGACTCTATAGTATAAAGAAGTTTTTGAAGGAAGAACTCAAAGGCTTCAGATTATAGAAACAGATAAATAAATAAAGTCATGAAAAAAGTACTCTTTTTAGCATTGATGTGCGCCATAATCGGTTCATGGGGCAACGTTCAGGCTCAGAATTGCGACAAGTTGTTACAGCCATATTACGAGCGCAACAACTATAACCCCGAAGACTATCCTATTGAGAAAGCCGATTGGAGATGCCGTTTTGCCCGTGCTGCCTTTTATTTCACCAATAGCCTTCCGAAGAATGCCATTGTGTACAACATCACCGATGTGACCAATTACCAGACAGGAAAGAAGATTGGCAGAGACTATGTGGTAGACTTGGACGAAATGAGCTATTATGCCTACAACTTCGACTATTTCCAATACACTAACGACAAGAGGACTGTCTACTTCAGACTGAACAACGGTGATTACCGCTACCTTGTTCTCCGAAGCTATATCGACCAAATGACCTACGCCGACATTCTTGAAAAAGAATGACAGGCAGCCATTTCTCGGACTGATAATAATAAGCAAAATAGTTTAATACAATAATATTTGCCGATATGAAAAAAGTTGTTTTAATACTGATTGTCCTGTTCTTGGGTGGAGGCGTGTCGCTCCATGCCCAGAACGGCATCACGCCCATCAATGTCGATGCCTCCACCCACGGCGACACGATTGATGTCAGTAATGCCACTGTCTACCTCTACGACAATGGTGGTGGACAGGGCAACTACGTAGGTGGACATGACTATTGGGTCCATGTGATAGGAAACTGCGAATCGGTGGACTCCAATTATCACCTGACCGTAGTAATTGATGACTACGACATTCTCTTCTGCGACACCTTGTATGTTTATGATGGACCTGACACAAACGCTCCCTGTGTCATTAAACTGAATAACGACACTACAACGAATGAAAACGGGTCGTTCACCATCTCGCCGACCAACACATCCAAGATGTTGACCATCCGTTTCCGTACCATAGTATCCGGTCCACTGGAGGATCAAGGGCAGACCACTCACAGAGGTTTCCACTGCGAATTCCCGTGCAGAAGAGCATGTGAAAAAGTGGAAGCATTTATTGACAGCGTTTACCAGCGGACTGACAAGGAAGGCAATGTACTGTCCACCCACCGTATGCGCCTGGTTCCCGACCAGCGCGACACCGTCTTTGTGCTGGACAGCGTAATTGTATATGACACTGTATGGCAAGATTCAGTGACGTTCTCGGTAGTTCCACGAGACTCCGTATTCAAAACCGACAGCATCATCCGCATTGATACCGTGTCATGGGTCGATGCAGCACTCCTTTGCCAAGGACAAGGCATCATATTCCACGGTCACGGCACCTATACCAACAATACGGGTTGGTATACACCGCATGACTCAACCTCCCTCTTCCAATGGAACTTCACCATCGACACATTGACGGAACGAGGGGCCACGTCTGTGTTCTTCAATAAATTCAAAGAAGTTGACTGCTATGACATTACTCTCGCCATCGAGGATGAGAACGGCTGTCCCTCCAACAACCTGCCCAAGATACAGGTGCGTTTGGCTCAGAACCCCATCAAGACAATCTATGACCTCACGCCTGTCTGCTCAGCCGACTCGCTGAAAGTGAGCGTAGGCTACGACGGTGATAACGGAACACTGACCCTGAAGAAAATCGAACAGTCCACGAGAAAGAGTAAGACAAACAGAGTAAGAACCTTTATTCCTGATGGTAAAGCATGTGGTATTGAATGTTACGAGGCCCCTGTCACCTTCAATGAATTCGGCTCTAAAAAAGTGAACTCCGCAGGCGATATTTGCTCCATCTGTGTGAACTATGAACACTCGTTCATGGGCGACTATGAATTAGCTATCCTTTGCCCCACCTATGACGCTGCCATTACCAATAGTCCCGGCAAAGCCATCCTAAAAACCAAGGAGCTCCCTCCAGCACCATTCCCTGCTTCATGTGGCCAAGGTGGTGGTACGTTCACCGGTGTTCCCTACCTTGTCAATGGAACAGACGGAGGTGCTGACGGCATGCAGAACAATGACGAATGCGACTCTACAGGTAATCCTTACGGTCTCGGTTTCAACTACTGCTTCTCCCGCAACGAAAACTATACGCTGGTTACCGGCCATCCTTGTGATGCGTCCCCCATTCCTCAAGAATCAGGTATTGGAAGCCATCAATACATCAGTTCATACACCTATAACCAACCCGCCATTCCCGCTGGTTACTATCATGCCGGACAGAATGCTGGTTCCGTCACTGTGAATACCAAAGACTCCAGCGACCACGAGAACATGACAAACTACTACATGCCCGCGAGCGACTTCTCTGAATTGGCAGGCTGTCCCCTCAACGGAACATGGCAAATTCAGATTTGCGATAAGTGGAGAATCGACAACGGATGGGTGTTCAGCTGGACCCTTGATGTCTGCGGCGTGAGCGCTGGCGGTGGCTGTTCCTATCAGGTAGGCATTGACTCGGTAGTATGGGCTCCTGACACCAACCGTATCACCGACTTCCGGGATGGTATCTATCGCGGACTTCGCATCAACAAAAAATTGAATGACAACACAATAGCTTACATCTCATCTCCCGACACCTGTGGCGACTATGTCATCAACCTGCATATCTATGACGAATTCGGTTGCCGTTGGGACACCACGACCCGTATCTCTACTGTCTGCACACCTACTCCTCATCTTGGCAACGATACCGTTCTGTGCGGTGTGAACACCATCACCCTTGATGCAAGAGACAAACACACCACCCCCGGCATTTCCACATTCCAGTGGGAACCCACGGGCGACACTGCTTCCAGAATCCAGACCATCGGCGGCATATACAAGAGCACGGCCTACGTTGTGCAAGCCATCAATACCGACAAAGGAACCTCCTGTCCTGCACGTGACACTATCATTGTTGACATCAACGAACAGCCGGTGCCCAGTTTCGACCCCGGCATCTATCCTCTCGAAGGTTGCGAGCCTTTCACCATCAACATTGACAACACCACCAAATTTGGTGACAAGTATCGTTGGGTCTTCGGCGACGGCAGCTACTCCACACTCCGCAGCCCCAGCCACTCCTATGCCGCTGGTAGCTACGACCTCAAATACTATGTCGAGAGCAACAAGGGTTGTAAAGACTCCCTCATCTTCATCAACCTCATCACTGTCCACCCCAGTCCTCAGGCCAAGTTCCATTGGGATCCTGTATTCCCCAACACGGAGCATCCCACAGTCACCCTTATCAACAACACCACTCCCGACAATGGCAACAACAAGTACTTCTGGGAGATCCAGTATGACAAGGACATGCCCTATTCGTTCCACACCATCACTGAAAAGAGCCCCACTTTCGAGTGGAGAGCCAGCAGTGCTGACCAAGACATAGCAGGATCCTACGCCGTACGCCTCATTGCACGCAGTGACAACCGCGGCCCCAGTGGTCAATTAATCCAGTGCGCCGACACCGTTGAGAGCAACATTATCATCATCAACGACCACCTGAAATTCCCCTCGGTGGTTACGCCCAACGGCGACGGCATCAACGACGTCTTCATCATCGAGAACCTCGTCGAAGGACTTGCCTTCCCCATCAACACTCTTGACATCTATGATAAATGGGGTTCGCGAGTGTTCCACGCCACCAACATCAGCCAGAAAGACCAATTCTGGGATCCTGCCAAGAACAACACTCCTGCTGGTTCTTATTTCTACCGCTTCAGCGGAAAAGGTTACAAAGGCAATGTTGAGCATAATGGTGTCATCGAGGTTGTCAAATAGTAATTCTCACAAAAGTATCACTAAGGGTGCCCGAATGGGCACCCTTTTGGTGCTACTTACAATCCTTATACCTCTATCTGCCTCCGCCCGCCAACGGGACACCCTTGGCACAGGACACCCCACCCACTTCGTTGCCAACATTGGGCAATGGGAGCAGCCGTTCCTCTTCCAATCACAGATGAACAATGCTGCCCTCTTTGTTGAGAATACCTGTCTGACTATTGCTCTGCGGCAGTCTATACCCCCTGAGGAAGAGGGGGAACATTTCCACCATTCCATCAGCCAGCAGATGCACGCCTACCGCGTCCATTTTGAAGGTTGTAACAGCCGCCCCACCATTATGGGTCAGGACATAGATGCCGAAGGTGGCTACGACAACTACTATTACGGCAAAGACCCCAGCCGCTGGGCCACAAAGATGCCTCACTACCGTGCAGTCTACTATACCGACCTTTATCAGGGGATTGACATGGACATCCGTGCTGCCCAGAATGCGTTGAAGACCAACTTCTATCTGGCACCCGGTGCCAGTGCCAGCCAAATAACACTGCGTTATGAGGGTGTAGACAAACTCTATCTCAGTTACGACAATCTCATCATTCGCACTTCTGCGGGTGAGATTGTCGAGATGAGTCCTTACGCCTACCAAGAGACCGACACGGGACGGCACGAGATTCCGGCCCGATATAGGGTCAAAGGAGACCGCGTCACCTTTGAACTCGACGACTATGACACGTCTCTGCCCCTTGTCATCGACCCCGTGCTCATCTTTTCCTCTTATACCGGTTCCACGGCCGACAACTGGGGTACAACAGCCACTTACGATGCTTACAAGAACACCTACACCGCAGGACTTGTCTTTGGTGTGGGATACCCCGTTTCGTTGGGAGCCTACGACATCTCAAGCAACGGCAATGCCGACATTGGCATCTTTAAATTCGACTCCACCGGCACACAAAGACTTTTTGCCACCTATTTGGGCGGAACCCAGGCCGACATGCCCCACAGCTTGTTCGTCAACACCTTCGACGAAATGGTCATCTTCGGCACTACAGGGTCCAACGATTTCCCCGTTACGCCAAACGCTTACGACACCTCCTTCAATGGTGGCTCAAACCTACTTTTTGAGGGCACCACTCAGATTCATTTCCCACAAGGCAGCGACATATTCATCAGTCGTTTCAGCAGCGACGGCACCGAGCTGCAAGCCTCAACCTTTGTAGGCGGGTCAGAGAACGACGGCCTCAACTACCGCACACGTTACAATCGCGGCAATATTATTATGGTCGGCAACGACTCGCTTTACTTCAACTATGGAGACGGTGCCCGTGGCGAACTCATCACCGACGACCTCAACAACATCTATGTCGGAAGCACCACCTTCTCCACTGATTTCCCCACCACGGCGGGCGGTTATTGCCCTCAACCCGCTGCCAAGCAGAACGGCATCGTCTTTAAGATTGACTACAATCTGCGCAACATGATTTGGAGCACCTATCTGGGTGGCAGCTTCGACGATGCTGTCTATTCCATTGATGTCGACAACTCATACAACCTCCTTGTATGTGGCGGCACCAACTCGCCCGATTTCCCCGTCACTCAAGGAGCTGTCCAGCCCACATACGGTGGCGGCTCAGCCGATGGGTTTGTAGCCAAGCTCTCCTACCATGGCGACCGTCTTATGTCGAGCACCTTCTATGGCTCACAAGAATACGACCAAATATATTTTGTCCGTACAGGGAAGCAAGATGATGTGTTCATCTTCGGCCAAACAAAAGCCCAAGGCAACACAATGATTTACAATGCCACCTATAACGTTCCCGGCAGTGGAATGCTTTTGGCCCGCCTCAACCCCAATCTGAATGGTCGCCAGTGGTCAACCGTCTTTGGCACTCCTCTGGGAAGGCCCAACCTCTCCCCCACGGCTTTTGCTGCTGACATCTGCAACCGTGTCTACGCCGTAGGCTGGGGACGCGACTTTGTGGGCTATTCCGGTATCTCGTGGAACGAAGCCGGTACCTCAGAAATGGAAGTCACCTCCGATGCCATCCAATCCACCACTGACGGACAGGACTTCTACATCATGAGCATGGACGCAGATGCCTCGCGGCTCGACTTCGCCACTTTCTTTGGCGAGTTGCATTCAAGTAGTTCCGGAGGCGGTGGTGACCATGTTGACGGTGGCACCAGCCGCTTTGACAAGATGGCCACCCTTTACCAAAGCGTTTGTGCCAGCTGTGGAAACCACGACGAATTCCCCACAACAGAGGGTGCATGGTCCAATCACAACTACAGCAATAATTGCAACAATGCCATATTCCGTATCAATATACACAACGACTTTGCTGTGGCCGACTTCTTGGCCCCTCCTGTCGGTTGCGCTCCTTATACAATCAGTTTCACCAACACTGGACGTGGCAACACCTATTATTGGGACTTTGGCGACGGTGGTTCTTCAACCATTCGCAACCCCCAGCATACATTCACGCAGCCGGGGACATACCGCGTACGCCTCATAGCCATAACGAACCAAGGCTGCAAAACCAGCGACACCGTTGAACATATTGTCCGTGTGCTCGATGAACAGGGCTCAAATACTCACATCAGTCTTTGCGGCAACAACCCCATACAGATTGGTTTCCCTCCCATGCTTGGCTGCACCTACCAATGGATTGGGGGTTCCGTTTCGGACAGTAGTATCGCCAACCCCTATATTACAGACAGCGGTACTTACATCCTCCTCATCACCGCCCACGACGGCTGCACCGAGACCGACACTTTCACCGCAACAGCATACTACCTCAACGACTCCCTTGTTCTCATTCCTCCCACCTGTCCTGGCGGCAACAACGGCATGGCCATCATCCACCTTCCTCCCGAGCTGGCCGACTCTGCCCGCTACCTGTGGGATGGTGTCGAGGGCGATTCCATCCTCACCGGCCTTAGAGCCGATGGGTTATCCCATACTATCGCTATTGAAAGCCATGGCTGTCGCATCGAGAACGTCTTCACCATACAAGACCCTCCCACCATGACCATCGAGAAACACGCTGTCGACCTTTTGTGCGACACCAGCTGCTCCGGTTCCATCAGACTCTCCTACTCCATACCCGGCCATCATATTGGCGACACACTACTTGAAAACCTCTGTGAAGGCACCTACATCATCCACCTCGCCGATACTGCTGGTTGTCCCTATTCGGACACCACCGTCATCGTCCGCGACACCTCACTCCTCCATCTTCGCGTCTGGGCTGACGACTCGCTCATTCTCCTCACCGAAAGCACCCGTCTGCACGTCACCCCTGTCGAGGGGGCTCGCTACAGCTGGTCACCCAGCAACACCATGGACCGTCCAACCTCTACAGACCCCCTTGCCACACCCACCGACACCCTTACCATCTATGGAGTCACTGTCACCGACTCCTTGGGTTGCACATGGCATGGCGAGCTGCCTATCCGATGCACCGAGGTCATTTGTGGCCGTCCCAATCTCTTCATTCCGAACGCCTTCTCTCCCAATGGCGACGGCACCAATGACCGCCTCTGTTTCCGTGGCGAATTTATTATCGACTTCTATATAGCCATTTATACCCGCTGGGGTGAAAAGGTGTTCGAAACCCACAGCATCCACGACTGCTGGGATGGCCGTTACAACGATAACTGGTGCATGCCCGGTGTCTACACATACACTTGCCAGATTCGTTGCGAGGCAGGACAGGAGAACAAACTAAAAGGCGACATCACTCTCATCCGATGAAAGACCAATTTGTCATAGCCTACCTTGCCGACTTCAGCATGACCGAAGCCGTCGTCTCCCATGCCTGCCAATTGGCGCGCATGCTGCACAAAGGGCTTATTCTCCTCTACGTCGAGGATAGCCGCTACAAGCACCTCCCCACCACTGCTGAAGCCGAGCAGACACTAATGCAAATTGAAGCCTCTCACGCTGACCTCAAACCAGCCCATGTGGCCCTCAAGGGTGACACCCGCGAGGTCATTAACGCCCTTCCCACCCTTCTGAACGGGGTCGTGGCGGTGGCTGGTGTCAACTCCCATGCCCATATTGGTGCCCTCACGCATCCCCGCCGTGTGCTGCGCAACTTCTCTCAGTGCAAGATTGCCTACCTCACTGTCCAACAGCCCCTCGCCCCTAACGACGCTTACACCGACGTGGCCTACAGCATCGATTTCCACAAAGAGAGCAAAGAGAAGCTTATCTGGGCCTCCTACTTTGCCCGTTTCAACCACAGTCAACTTCTCATGCTCCATTACGCCTACACCGATTCCGGATTATACAACAAATGGCACAACAACGTCCTTTTCATGGACAAGTTTTTTGCTGGCCTCAACGTTTCCTATACCTCCCAAGCCATCCAAGGACGAGCCCTTTTCCCCGAAACTATCGTCTGCGATGCTGCCGCCAAAGCCCATTGCTCCCTCCTCATCTCCGTAACCACCGACACCCGCAGCCGCGATGTTGTCGAATGGTTCGCCGGTGCTCAGGAAGATCGCATTGTCCGCAACACCCACCTCCTGCCCATCCTCTTCATCAATCCTCGCAACGACATATACGTTCTTTGCGACTAAACCACCCTTCCTCTGCCCCTTTTGGCAGTGTTGCTCCAGTATCCTTCTGTCTAACATTCTTCTAACCTATATCAACTATAAACCATGAAACGTTTTATTGCAATCATTTCGGTTATTTCAATTCTCACCATCGCTCACGCACAGACACCCTCTGACAGTTGTCTTATCACCTCTGTCCCTTACATGGAAAACTTCAATAGCTGTTCCACCATTTCCATCCACTCCTTTCCTCCCTGTTGGTATCGCTACACCCGTGGACTCTATACCTACTCCAACAACTTTCGCATCATAGAATCCGACAGTTGTAAAGTCCTTCGTATCCGTCCCGACTCGCTTGCCATCATCGTTCTCCCCAAAATAGACAGCACTCTACTTGCCACAGATTCCTTGCAACTCCGGCTTTCACTCACAAACAATGTCTCCACCCAAGCATTGCCTCTGCGTTTTGGAGTAATGACAGACCCCACAGATACCACCACATTCATGCAGGTCAGTCGTTACCCGCTGAGCAACAACACCGACCACTACAATATCATTATCCCGCTCTCCGACCTGCCCACCCTTGACGGTCACCCAACCATTATTTTCAACCACCTCGACGTCACTATTGATATCTATCAAGTGTTCATCGAGCGCACACCTTACTGTGGTACCGTTCATAATCTCCAGTGTGTCACCCGCGCCATTATGGGTGCAAAACTGCAGTGGGAACACACTTCACCAGCATCCGCTGCTGCCACCTACACCATCCGAGTCTACCCCCACTTCGATGGAGTAACACTCCCTCCTGACACCTCCATCATTGTCTCCGACACCACTTCCGACCATCATTACATCATCCATGGGCTCACTGCCGGCACTCCTTATACCGCTGTCGTCACGGCCTCATGTCCGGGTGACACGGTCTCCAACACCTCCCAGTGGGACTTCATCAATTTTCAAACTGCCACCTCACTCTCCTCCTGTCCAACGCCCACCATTGTCCGCATGGAACTTGATTCAACCAGTGCCACCTTCGAGTGGATTCCAAACATTATCGATGTCTCTTGGCGAATCTACTACACCATAGGGAGCTCCAACAACGAGATTGAGCTCGAATATGCCTATTCCGACTCGGTCTATACCCTCCAGGAACTTGAGCCTGGTCAGAAATACAATCTTTTCATCCGTCCTTTATGCAGCAGAAACTCCACGCACGTCAACTTTACCACCATCTGCTCACCTACTACCCCACTGCCCTATTTCTGTAATTTCGATAATCAAGAAGCCCGATGCTGGGACATTCACCCTCAACAAAACGGATTATCCTTCAACTACCAATATGACAACCACCAAATATCTGCCGTCTTCAACAACTCCACGTATTATGTCTTGCCCTATTTCTCCGAGCCACTCGCGTCAACCCGCATTTCCGGTGAGATAAACAACGGCAACATCATTGTGGGCATCTTGCCTTCTGACGACACCTCCTCCTTCATTCCCTTCGACACCATTTTTTCCACCACCTATGACCATTCCTACAACTGGACATATTTCACCGTATACTTCGACAACTACCCCGATTCCATCGGTCGTATTGCCCTAAAATGCTACAGCAATCACGTCTCATTCGACAATCTTCTTGTCGACGCCATTCCCTCGTGTGTCCTGCCATACAACCTCACTGCTACAACCATAACCCCCACATCCGCCCTAATCGAATGGTCACACCCCGACAACCTCGACAACTACATCATCGAGTATGGGCCCCGGGGCTTCTCGCATTTCAGTGGCACATCCCTCTATACCATTGACGACACCATCACACTCTCTCCCCTGCTCCCCTACACCAACTATGATGTCTACATCGGTGTCCAATGCACTGACGACAGCATCTACTGGTCCTATCCCTGCCACTTCACCACACCCTGTGCCGACATCACACATCTTCCCTACATCGAAGATTTTGACCATTTTACCCCCTCCTCAAACTTCACTTACCAACATCACCCCTGCTGGTATTCATCCAATTATGAAAACGTCATTTACTACGACCCCCAATCCTCGGACACAACCAACAACTACTACTTCATACGTCCATACAGCTACATCTGTATGCCGGTTATTGACCCCGACAGCATACAAATTGCCAACACCAAGCTTTCCTTCACAGCATGGAACATAAGTTCTCCTTTCTACAACGACACCGCCTCCATCCAGATAGGTTTCCTCTCCGACCCTGCAAACCTCAACACTTTTACCCCCTATACTAACCTTTGCATAAACACAATCCCCACACGCTACGAGATTCCTTTCAACAATTACAATAACACTGGACTATACATTGCCTTCGTCTACAATACGAGGGGTCCGTCATGGTTCTACCTTGACGATGTCATTCTTGATACCCTCCCCACTTGCCTGCAACCATTCAATCCAACCTTGCTGCAAGTCAGCACCAACTCAGCACAAATAGCATGGCGCTCCCAAACTCCCGCCACAGCGTTCCAAATCTCCTTTGGCCCCACGGGGTTCACTCCTGGCCAAACATCCTCTCCCATTTCTTTGGGCCATTACGGTAGCCTTATTTCTACCGACGACACCATCCTCATCACTGGCCTCCATCCAGCCACTCATTATGATGTCTATGTACGCAGCATCTGCACCCCTGGCGACACCTCCTCGTGGACACTCCAGCCCATCCATCTTCTTACTATCCAAAACCCCGCGACCGTCCCCTATTACTGCAACTTTGAAAATCCCATTGAGGCACGCCGTTGGTCCACAGCAAGTACCAATGACCACGCATGGCGATACGACATCTTCCCTGACGACACCAACAACCACGGCTACTTCGTCACCACAGCAAATAACAATAATTCCCTCACCGCAATACTCTTCCGCGACTTCAACTTCGGTACCCCAGACGCTCCTACCCCTGTTGCGGACAGCAGCCTTCAGATCACCTTCAGGGCTCGACTCAGAAGCACCTCCACACTCTCCTATCCAAGAATCTACGTCTTTCTTGTCGATCCCCAGCTACCCATAGTCTTCCCTGAGAACATCAACATTAACCGATGGCGGTCCACCCCTTCCATCCGGTGTCTCTACAATACCGACAGCATCCACCCCCTATGGTCCACCCATACCATCAACCTCGACACCCTTCAGGGGCTGCGCCGTCTCGTCTTTTATGTCAGTAGCCCTGTCAACACCACGGGGCCCAGCGACACCTCCCTCTTCATTGATGACGTTCAAATATCCACCATCCCCTGTCCGCGGCCCCACAACATCCACATCTCCCAAATCTCGGACACTTCTGCAACCCTTGCCTGGCATGGTGACCCTTCGGCATCCTACCTCCTCACCTACCGCACCATCGTCAATTATCCCGACACCTCTGACACAGTCTCTGCCATCGTCACCACCAACACTGCCCGTCTCAATGGCCTCATCCCATTAAGCACTTACTCTATCGTTATCCAACGCTTCTGTACTGACGGCAGTCTCACCGACCCCTCCTCGCAATTCACATTCACCACACCCATCTGCAATGGCTGGATCAGCGACACTGCTGCCATCGGCCCCACAGACCAAGTGCACACCTCCTCACTCCTACCCATTGCCTACTACCAAGACAACTCCTACTCCCAGCAAATCTATCCTGCCTCCTCCTTCAACGGTCCCGGCAGCATCCAATCCATCAATCTCCGTTGCCATTCCTTCTACACTGAATCCTGGCACAACCGCATACAGGTATATCTCGGCCACACCATCCGCTCCCAATTCGACTCCACCCAGACCTTCATTGACCCTCAGCAGCTCCAGCTCGTCTACTACGGCCCCAACACCTATAAAAACGGATGGTCGCACCTCACACTCCAAACCCCATTCTACTATGACGGCACCAGCAACTTGATTCTTGCCGTACTCTGCGGCAACAATCCTGCCAAGCCCACTTACTACTACGTCGCTGATGCCGACCGTCCAACAGCCCTCGTTCTCACCGGCTCACTGCCCATCGAACCCATCTCACTCCCCTCCCTCCAATCCTACCATGGCACCAAGACCCTTCTGAGCAGCCTCACACAAGCCACCTTCGACTTCTGCGAGCCACCGGCCTGTCCTCCTGTCCAACTTAAAATCCCCAATCTGCGCTACAGCCAAGTGACACTTCGCTGGAACGACACCCCTTCACCCGAGTATCGTGTCGACTACCGCTTTGACTCCGAATCTTGGCAGACCGTCCACACCACCGACACCTCTGTCATCCTCACCGACATCTTCCCCGACCAACTCTACACCTACCGCGTCTCTCCCTCCTGCTCCGATGAAGCCCTTCCCATCTACTCCTACGGCACCTTCCGCACCTCCTCCTCCGACTGTCCCTTCCCCGACAATCTGCACATAGAGGAAATCGGCTCAGACTATATCACCTTTGCATGGACACCCGATGAGAACAACATCCGCTACCAGCTCCACATCTACAACGACACCTTCGACACCGTCTTCCTCACCTACCTTGCCCGCAAGCAAGTCTTCAATCTCAACTCCAACACTCCCTACTCTGCTCAAGTCATGGCCTATTGCACCCCTGACGAACGCGAAGGCCAGTGGAGTGACCCTCTTCTCTTCTTCACCGAAGTCTGCCCCACTCCCTCCGCTCTCACCGTCACCGACATCCAAGGCAACTCTGTCACCCTCGACTGGCGAAGCACTGACCTTGCCACTGGCTGGGAAATACAATATGGTCTTGAAGGCTTTGACCAAGGCCGCGGCACCAACATCATCGCCGACACCCACCCCTTCACCATCACTGGCCTCACAGGCGAGACCGTTTATCAAGCCTATGTCCGCAGCCTCTGTGGCGACACACTCGTCAGCGAGCGCTGGCGTGGCCCCATCACCTTTAAAACGCTTTACAGCGACATTATTTCTCCCTCAGGCACTGTGCCCTTCACCCTGGTGCCCAACCCCGCCACTGACAGAGTTGAGATCCTCTTCGGCTCCGACATGCCCACACACTACAGTCTTACCCTCCGCGACGCCCATGGACGCATCGTTTCCAACACCACCGGTACCACCCTCCAACTCGGTGGCCTCCCGTCAGGCGTCTACTTTGCCACCCTCACCACACCCTTCACCACTGCCACCCGCAAACTAATTATCCAACACAAATGAACCTGTTCCACGCCCTTAATGCCCTTGGACAAAGGCTGCAGCCCACCCCGTCGCAATGCCAAAGTTTTTCCGACCACTGGCGCTGCATCAACGGCAGTTGGTTCAAAATCCTTGCCCTGCTGCTAATGACCATTGACCACACCGCCGCAAGCATCATTTGGCGTTTCCCCTTTGGCGTTGAGCCCCTCTTTGCCATCGGGTCGCACAGTTTCAGCCTTTACGCCCTGATGCGGCTCATCGGTCGGCTTGGCTTCCCCATGTTTGCCTTCCTGCTGGTGGAAGGGTTCCTCCACACCCGCAGCCACAAACGGTATGGCCGCAATCTGCTCCTCTTCGCCATCCTCTCCGAGATTCCGTGGAACTTGTTGCACAGCGGCCACCTCTTCTTCCATAGCCAAAACGTGTTTTTCACCCTGTTTTTGGGATTCTTGGGTATGTGCGCCATCTACTACCTCCGCGGCAAAAGGCTTTGGCAAGCTGTCGCCCTTGTGTTGTTGCTGCTCGTTTCCGTGGCACTGAGAGCGGACTATGGGTGCCGCGGCTTCGGTTTCATCATGCTGCTCTACATACTTCGCAACAACCGTCTGCCACAAGCCATCATCGGCAGCTGCATCCTGCCCAGCACATGGGTGGCGGGCTTAGCCTTCATCCCCCTAAGCATGTACAACGGCAAACGTGGCTTCATCAAAGGCAAGGTTGCCAAATACCTGTGCTACATCTACTACCCGCTGCACCTCTTTGTCATCTACCTGATTGTGCTACATTTTTTTCACCCGCAATAATGAGATCCTAAGCCCGATGGACATCCCAACAGCCCCGAAACTGTCGAGGCATGGGATATTTTCTACGGCAACTACGGGTTCCCCAACTTGCAGGGTTGCACCGTCATTGCCACAAACCGCCCTTGCCGCCTCACCAGCCTTGAGAGCCAAAAGGAATATGACCCCTTCGTCCGTTCCCTCTGCGGGAAGAGGCTCCTCTACGAGCATTAGTCCGAGTGCTTCACCTTCACCACCCATTCTGCCGGAATTGAATGTTTCGATGTGTCAGATGTCTTTGTTTTGACCCCCAATACGGCCAAGACACACTTCACCGTCGCCCTTATCGCACACCTTTACTCCTCGGCTCAAAATATTATTGTCGAGTGTATCGGATTTTTTTCGTATCTTTGCAGCCCGAATGATCAACAAAGATACCATAGACCGCATCATGGATGCCACCCGCATCGAGGAGGTGATAGGCGAATTCGTCTCCCTCAAGAAGCGGGGTGCCAACCATATAGGATGCTGTCCGTTCCACAACGAGAAGACACCCTCGTTCTATGTGTCGCCCTCCAAAGGCATTTTCAAATGCTTCGGTTGCGGCAAGTCGGGCAATGCTGTTGGCTTCCTGATGGAGCATGAACACTACTCCTACCCCGAAGCCTTGCACTGGCTGGCGGACAAGTACCACATCCACATCGAGGAGGAGCAGATGACCGAGGAACAGAAGGAGCGCCAAACCGAGCGTGACGGACTCTTCCACGTGAGCGAGTTTGCCCAGAAGTATTTCGCCGACTTGCTTTACAACGACGAGGCGGGACGCGCCATCGGCCTCAGCTATTTCCATCACCGAGGCATGAGCGACGAAATCATCAAGTCCTTCGGTCTCGGCTACTGCATTGACGAGTGGGACAACTTCACCAAGCATGCCCGCCAAAACGGCTACTCAGATGCTGTGCTGGAAAAGACCGGTCTGACCATCTTCAAGGAGGATGGCAAATGCTTCGACCGTTTCAAGGGTCGCGTCATGTTCCCCATCTACAGCATCTCTGGGCGCGTGCTCGGCTTCAGTGGCCGCACCCTCTCCAAGGAGAAACAGGTGGCCAAGTATGTCAACTCGCCTGACTCCGACATCTACAACAAGAGCCACACCCTCTACGGCCTCTACCAAGCCCGCAACGCCATCAGCCGTGCGGACAAGTGCTATCTGGTGGAAGGCAATGTCGACGTGGTCTCCATGCATCAGTCCGGTGTGTGCAACACCGTGGCCTCCTGCGGCACCTCCCTCACCATCGACCAGATACGCCTCATCAAACGCTATACACCCAACGTCACCGTCCTCTACGATGGCGACTCCGCGGGCATCAAGGCTGCCCTCCGTGCCGTGGGTCTGCTGTTCGAAGAGGGTATGCATGTGCGCGTGGTCCTGTTCCCCGACGGCGAGGACCCCGACAGCTACGCCCAAAAATACGGCTCGACGCAACTGCAAGAGTACCTCCACGACCATGAGGAGAACTTCGTCACTTTCAAGACACGTGTGCTGCTGGAAGACGTTCAGAACGACCCCATCCGCAAGACAGAAGTCCTCAAGGAGATGGTGCGCACCATTGCCCTTGTTCCTGACATGATTGAACGGCAGGAATATGTCAAGCAGACAGCCTTCCGCCTCAATGTGTCCGAGAACATCCTCACCCAAGAGCTGGCCAAGACCATGGCCTCCAATGCCCAAAAAGCCTGGAAGGAAGAGCAGCGCCGCAACGCCGACAATGCGCCCGTCCCCCCAGCCGAGGCCGAACCCGCACCTGCCGAGGGACCCACCCCGTCCGAGCCCCCAATACCACAGCCCCCCGCCGAACCCCCTGCCGCCCCCAACTACAACACCGCCGAAGTGCAGGAGCAGCAACTCATCCGCCTGCTCATCAACTATGGCGACAAGGAGGTGATGCAGGAAGGCGTAGATGAAGCCGGAAACCCTTGCCCCATCTCGCTCCGTGTGGCCGAAGTCATTGTGGACGAAATCACCGACAACGAACTCTCATTCAACAACCCCATCCTGCAGCAAATCTTCAACCTCTACCGCGATGCCGTCAGTCAAGGGCAACCACTGCCTGACGCCAACTTCTTTGCCATGAGTTCCGACGCCCCCCTTCGCAACACTGCCCTCACCCTCATGCTCAACCCCTACAGCGTCAGTCCGCTATGGATGGAGCGCAAAAACATCGCTGTCCCCACCCCCCTCACCTACCTGCGCCGCGAAGTGGAGGAGACCATCCTCAGCTTCAAGCAGAAGAAGCTGGACCAGGAACTAGAGAAGAACGCCTATCAACTGCGCACCTGCACCGACCCCGACGACACCCTCATCCTCATGGCACAGCGCCAACAGCTCACCCAGCTGCGCCAGGCAGTCTGCAAGCAGCTCAACCGCGTCATCGTATAACCCAGAATCGACACTTCACTCACCAATACCCTGTAACCCCAGGCCCTCCGGCCAAACAACCCCTAAACAAGAAACAACAACAAGTGGACATACAGACAATAAAACAACGCTACGGCATCATCGGCAACGACCCCAAACTGCTCCTTGCCATCAACAAAGCCATCCAGGTGGCCCCTACCGACCTCAGCATCCTCATCACCGGCGAAAGCGGTGTGGGTAAGGATGTCTTCTCCCGCATCATCCACGAGAACAGCCTCCGCAAACACACCAAGCAAGGCCGCGGCCTCATCTCCGTCAACTGTGGCGCCATCCCCGAAGGCACCATCGAGAGCGAACTCTTCGGCCATGTAAAAGGCGCTTTTACCGGGGCCGACAAAAACCGCAAAGGCTATTTTGAAGAGGCTGACGGCGGCACCATCTTCCTCGACGAGATTGGCGAACTGCCCCTTGCCATGCAGGTCAAGCTGCTCCGCGTGCTCGAAAACGGCGAGATTATCCCCGTGGGCTCTTCCACTGCCCTCAAAATCAACGTGCGCATAGTGGCCGCCACCAACGTCGACCTTGTAGCCGCCGTGCGTAACGGCCGCTTCCGCGAGGACCTCTACTACCGTCTGCAACAAATCTCCATCTATATCCCACCCCTGCGCGAACGCATAGACGACATTCCCCTCCTGTTCCGTAAATTTGCCTCCGATGTGGCGGAGAAATACCATATGCCCCCCATCTTCCTTACCGAGGATGCCCGCCAATACCTCATGCACTACCCCTGGTACGGCAACATCCGCGAGCTGAAGAACGTCACCGAACAGGTCTCCGTGGTTGAAACCGAGCGCACCATCACCCGCGACATACTCCAAAACTACCTCAACTATGTGCCCGAGGAGAAAATGCCCGCCCTCATCACCCCCAACCGCAATGGTGGCGGTGCGGCCATCTCCGACCGCGAGCTGCTGCTCAAAGCCCTCTCCATGGGCCAGATGATTAGCGAGATGCGCAACGAAATCAATGAATTGCGCCAAGCTGTCACCCAACTGGCTCACGGCATCCCCCTCACCCGCGAGGCCTCGGTGCAGCCGCCGGCCTTCCCCATCATCGAGTCGCCGCAACCCACTGACGACAACACCCTGCACGTCATCCAGCCCCACGAAACCCTTGCCCATCCCGAAGAGGAGTTCCAGGAAACCGAGATGGTGGAGGACGAACCCCTTGCCCTCGAAGAGCGCGAAAAGCGGGCCATCCGCCTCGCCCTCGAACGCCATGGCGGAAAACGCACCCTCGCCGCCAAAGAGCTGCACATCTCCGAGCGCACCCTATACCGTAAAATCAAGGAATACGGCATCGAAATCTGACCCCGTGTGAAGACCAACGACCTCCATATCGAGCTGCCCTCATCCAAGAGCATCAGCAACCGCTGGTTAGTGCTCAACCACATTGCGGGCTACCCCTTTGTGCTGCGCAACCTCTCCACCGCCGACGACACCCAGCTGCTCCAGGCCCTCCTGAGCCAGCTGCGCCGCGGCACCTCCACCCACTTCCACTGCCACAATGCCGGCACCGTTGCTCGCTTCCTCCTCGCCCTTCTGGCCGTCACCCCGGGCCGCTGGACCCTCGGGGGCGACGAGCGGCTGCAACGCCGTCCCTTCGCTCCACTCATTGACACCCTCCGCAGCATGGGCTGCAACATACAGTGCACCGGGCAGGAAGGCTTTCTCCCCGTGCAGATTGAAGGCTATATCCCGCAGCGCAAAATGGCCGAGATTGACCCCTCCGCCAGCAGTCAGTTTGTCTCCGCCATGCTCCTCATCGGCCCCTTGCTGCCCCAAGGGCTCACCCTCACCCTTACCGAACGGCCCGCCTCGCGCCCCTACATCGACATGACCATGTCCGTCCTTGCCCAAGCTGGCATCGAAACCTCCGTCAGTCCCAACCGGCGCGTCTACCGCGTAGGCACCCTCCCTCAACAGGGGCTCAAAAAGCACCTTGCCATAGCCATTGAGCGCGACTGGAGCTCTGCCGCCTACGTCTATGCCGCCGCCGCCCTGCTGCCCGCCGTCCGGCTGCGCATGCCGGGGCTCACCGTCACCGGTTCCACCCAGGGCGACAAAGTTACTGCACAAATATTCGAGCACCTCGGCGTCCAAACCCGCGAGGTGCGCTCGCCCTACCGCGCGGGCGTCCGCTCCATCACCGTGCAAGGCACGGGCAACCACGAGAATGCTCTCGAATACAACTTCATCGACTGCCCCGACCTCCTGCCCGCCGTCCTTGTGACCTGCGCCGCCCTCGGCGTCCGTGCCCGGCTGCGGGGCATCAAGAACCTGCGCCTCAAGGAGTCCGACCGCATCGAAGTCCTGAAGCAAGAGCTCGAAAAGCTGGGAGCCCGCGTAGCCGTCACCTCCACCGAGCTTCGCCTTGCCCCCTGCCGCCTCAGCCCCGGGCAACCCATTTCCGCCCACGGCGACCACCGCATAGCCATGGCCTTCGGTGTGCTGACCCTGCTTTACCCAGACCTCGTCATTGAAGAGCCGGAAACGGTGACAAAATCCTTCCCCGACTTTTGGAGCCAACTGGATGCCATCCGCAAAGCTGCATCTGGCATCCACCAGTAGTTCCTCCAGCCTTAACCCCAGCTCCACTCCTTAATCGTCAGTTGTTCCTCATTTGTTCCTCATTTGTTCCTTTTTCATTGGAGAAATGAGGAACAAATGCAAGCAAGGTGAAAACCAAGGAGCGAAGTTAGGGCGAACAGAAGGTGGCAAGACCGTGGGGCGCGAAGCTGCCGCGGAACGGGGAAAGAAAAAAGTCTTGCCTCCGACATACAGAAGCAAAGACTTTGAAGGGAGTATGGCCACAAGGCAACCGGACTAACGGTACCGGCCCGCCTCTTTGGCTGAAAGCATCTCCGGAGGGCAGTGGATGTCGCCAAATATGACGCTGCTGATGCAGGTGTCACCCACATGGTTGCCGTCAGGCCTACGTTCTATCGGATACAGGTCACGTCTGACGTAAACCACGTAGCCGTCGGTTACCAAGTAATAGTAGATGGCGTAGTTAGTATCATCGGGCCAGTTGTGGACACGGACTTTGTAAAACCCGTCTTCCCGCCAGCCGAAGTGCGGCCACCCTTCACGCTGGGCGCGTTCCACAACTTCAGGATTGCGGGGTTTGGCGGGTTGAGCCTTTGACTCCTTTTCGCCATACTTGATAATCCAAAAGCCATCATCTTTGAAATAAGTAAATTCAAATACCACATAGCCTTGGTCCTCGAGGTCGGCAATCCGCCCGATGAGTTCGCCTGTAGAAACGGTATCATACTTGGGTTCACTCTGTTTTGTGCCGCCAACACCATACACTTTGGGTAATCCTGCACTGCCTTGAGCCTCGGCCACACTCGACAAAACGGGGGCAACGAGACAGAAAAGCAATAGAAAAACAATTTTTTTCATAGTATCAGTCTTTAGTTAACTTCTTTGTCGTACCAGCAATCACCGTTTTCATCACAATAGTCAACCAGCACAGTGTAATCTATCGTCGGCTCATTCGTGCCATTGTTATAGAATGATTCATGTATAGACCTTTCTGTGCGGACAACCCGAACACATGGATATTTTTCAGACAATATCACGGCTGCTCCGGCAGCAGCGTTGGCCGAATGGTACGGACCATGAGCTACAGGGCAACGGTCATTAATTTCAGTATTGCCATTGTAAAGAACCGACACAATACTATCCGACTCGTCTATGAAAATTTCCAGATTAATCACATCGCCATTTTGGAGTTCCATCTGGCCCTGAGAAACTTGCAAAGCTTGTTTCCCTTGACCTTCATTCGCGTCGGCACCTTGGCGGCTCTTGGCAGCGTCCTTGGAACAGGAGGCGCACATTATCATCAGCAAGGATGATAATAAAATAAAAGATAACTTTTTCATTACAAACATTTATAGATATTAAATAGTTAATAAATAGTATTGATAATTCGCTGCAAAGATACATGTATTTTTTTGAATACAATATAATGAAAATGTTAAAAAAGCAACCTGCAATTCTAAAAAATATATGGACAAATTACCATATTCAGAAAAAAAGCGAAATCGAGTTTCCCAATTGGAAAGGGAAGTCAAAGCCATCACAAGGAATAGGCTATGAGGCCTACAAGACCGGAGGCGAGGATGAGGAGGATGGGGCTGACGCGGCGCAAGGAGAGGATGAAGACTGCAGCAAAAAGACACAGGCTGAGGAGGAACTGGAGGGAGAGGCTGGGCTGGCCGAAGCTGTCGGCGGTGAGCAGCTGGAGGGCAGCGGCGCCAATGAGGCCTACAACCACCTTGCGCAGCAGACGGAAGACGTTGTCGACATCGCGGTTGCCTTTGCTGCGTTGCAGGAAAATGACTGCAAGGAGCATGAGGACGACGGGCAGCAGGATGACGGAGCCGGAGGCCAGCAGGGCACCAAGGACGGCCTGCCAAGGTTCGTAGCCCGCGTTGAGGACGGCGGTGTAGCCTGTATAGGTGGCGGTGTTGATGCCCACAGGGCCAGGCGTCATCTGGCTGACGGCAAGGATGTCGGTAAACTCCTGCGGGGTGAGCCAGTGGTGGTTGACGGTCACCTCACTCTGGATGAGGGCTATCATGGCATAGCCGCCCCCGAAAGTGAAGAGCCCGATTTTGAGGAATGACCAGAAAAGCTGAAGGAAGACCATGGAGAGGAGGGCTATTTCTTGATTCGACCATAAAGGAAACCACCCACCACGGCAGCAAGAATGATGAGGATGGGGCTGACGTCGAAGAGCCAGATGAGGAGGGCGGAGAGGATGGGAATCCAACATGTGGACCACCCGATGCGCGCCGACTGCGCCAGGCGGAACACCGGGGCGGCAATAAGGGCCACGACGGCAGGACGAACACCCATGAAGAAACGCTCGACGAGGGCGTTGCCGCGGAAATGGCGGAAGAGCATGGCAAGAAGGACGATGAAGAGGATGGGCATGACAATGTTGCCCGCAATGGCAGAGAGGGCACCCCGGAAACCCCTCAAACGGTAGCCAAGCCCCGTGGCCATGTTGACAGCCAGCACACCGGGCATGGACTGCGAGAGAGCCAACTGGTCAAGAAACTCCTCGCGACTCATCCAGCGGCGGCGGTCCACCAATTCCTGCTCCATGAGGGGTATCATGGCGTAGCCACCACCAATGGTGAAAGTGCCTATTTTGAAAAAAGAGTAAAAAAGTTCACAATATTTTACCATCATCCGCGTTATAGAGTGTCGAAAAAAATATAACGACAGAAGAAAGCTTTTATTGTTCAACATAAATAAAAAGCGGCCAGCGGGCCGCCAACACTAACAAACAACAAGAAAGATGATACTACTCGACATTTCCAACGGTTGGAAGACTGCCATCATGATTGTGGCCTTGGTCATTGTGTTTTACCTGTTCATTATCCGTCCGCAGAGCCAGGAGGCCAAGAAGGAGGCGGCATACCACGACGGCCTGAAGGCTGGCGACCGCATCATGACCTCTGGCGGCATACACGCCACAATAGTGAGCACCGACGCCACGCAGGCGGTGGTGGAGGTGGCCAAGGGCACCCACATCAAGGTGGCCAAAAACACCATCAAACCCATCCCCGAGCGCAAACGTAAATAATTAGCGATAGTTAATAAACAATAAAACTTGGAAAACTATATTGGTTTTCCAAGTTTTCTGTGTATCTTTGCACCACTTTACAAACTGGCGCTAAGCCAATAATATTGATTTAAACAACAAGAAACCAACAATATGGCCACGGACGAGAGTCGAAAGAAAATCGTAGAGACAGCCATGCAGATGTTCAACAGCCGCGGCATACGCGGAGTGACGATGGACGACATCGCCACCACGCTGCACATGTCGAAGCGGACACTCTACGAGACCTTTGCCAACAAGGAAGAACTGCTGACCGAATGCCTAATGGAGGTGAACCACGCCATAGAGAAACGCCATAAAGAGGTGTACCTGAAAGTGGACGAGCCACTGTTGGTGGCGCTGTATATGGTGGAAGTCAACGCCATGTCGAACCACAGCTATTGCCTCCTGATAGAAGAGATGGAGCGTTACTACCCTGAGATACACGACCGCTTTTTCAAGATACACACCACGGCATTCCGCGAGATGATTGCAAAGACTTTGAACTATGCCAAAACCCAAGGGTACCTGCGACCCGCGGTGGACATAGACACAGTGGTAGACTTCATGTGCCAGTTTGTGCAGGAGCGCCGCATCTCGGCAACAAGAAACAGCAGTGAGTATGCTCGGAAGATGAGCGAACTGAGTTTCACCTTTCTGCGGGGGTTGATGACGACGGAGACGATAGTGCGGTACGAACAGAAGGAGGAAGAATTCAGGCAGATAATGAAAAAAATAAACGAAACATATAAATAACAATGACAACCCTGAAAAGATTGACATTAACAGCCCTGCTGACGGTTGTGGCCTTGAGCGCCGCAGCGCAGCAAGCCCCCGAGAAGGGGACCAAGCTAAGGCTTTCGTTGCAGGAGGCCCAGAACTATGCCGCGGAGCACAACTACGCACTTCAGAACGCCGCATTGGACGTGAAGAAGGCCGAGGCGACACGCTGGCAAACACTCTCGTCCATGCTGCCCCAGGTGAAAGCCGGATTCGACTACCAGAACATGTGCGGCTACGAGATGAACATCGGGGGCCGCGGCTCCATGTCGTCCATGATGCCGGACTCCATCACCATCGGAGGCATGACTGTGCCCATCTCGTTCCCCTCCAGCTCCGGCACGGGTACCACAACCGGAGGCATCCCCATGAATCCCAGCGGGACGTTCAGCATCACCGCCTCGGTAGCCCTGACGGGAGCCCAGATTGTGAGCACCACGCTGAACAAGATTGCCATAGACATGGCCAACATCACCAACCAGAAAACGGAGCACACCACCCGCACAAACGTCAAGACCACCTACACCTCCATCCTGATAATGGAGCAGACTCTGGCACTGCTGGACTCCAGTCTGCAGAACATGCAGAAACTGCTGGAGACCACTGAGGCCAGTGTGCGTGCCGGTGCCTCGGAACAAATCAACGCCGACAAGCTCAACGTCCAAGTGGCCTCAATGCAGAACACCATCCGTTCCAACGAGCGCACACTGAAGATGCTCTACAACTCCATGCTGCTGCTGTTGGGCGCTGACGTGAATGCGGTAATAGAACTCACCACCCCGTTGGAGGAGGTCCTTGACGTGAACTACGCCGCACGGCTGACAATGGGCGGTTTCAACATCGAGGACAACTACGACTACCAACTGTTGCAACAGTCGGAGGCATTGTCGCGCAGACAACTGACTTTGGCTTGGATGGACTTCACCCCCACCCTCTCGGCCTACTATCAGTACAGCGACAAGACCTATTTCGGCAAAGATGCCGGATTCAACATGACCCCGCCGAACATGATTGGCGCCAGCGTGAGCCTGCCCTTGTTCCAGAGTGGCACTCGCATGGCCAAGATCAAAGGGGCCAAAATCGGATTGATGGAGAACCTGAACAGCAAACAACAGGCCGAAGACGCACTGAAGGTGCAATACAACCAGTTGTGCTACGACCTGGTGTCCGCCATCGAGAACTACAATATCCAACGCAACAACTTAGACGTGACTCGCCGCGTGTTCCGCAATGTGAGCGAGAAATACACCTACGGCCACGCCAGCAACCTGGAAGTGACCAATGCCAGCACAGACATCATCACCGCCCAAAGCAACTACATCCAAACAGTGATGAACATTGTGAAGGCACAGGTGGCATTGGAGAACCTGCTCGGCCAGGCCATTGAGCAGAAATAATCAATCCGCCAAGACAAAAAGAGAACCACAATTGTAAACAAAAAATCAATAAAGACATAATGAAGAGAATCATTAGAAACACCACCCTGCTGATGGCCGTGATAGTGATGGCCGCCTGTGGAGGCAAAGGCTCCGACCGCCAAGCCACCACCACCAAGAAGGAAGCAGAAAAAGTCAAAGTGCTCACCCTGCAAAGCGAGCGAATAGCCAAACAGCTGGAGCTGTCGTCCACACTGGAAGGCTATGAAACCATGAACATCTCGCCCAGCATCACCGGCCACATCGAACACATCTTTGTCGAAGTGGGCAGCCGTGTGCAGAAAGGCGCCATGCTTGTCCGCATGGACCAGACGCAGCTCAACACCACCCGCATCAATCTGGCCAACACCAAGACTGAGCTGGACCGCGTCACCGCCCTGAAGTCATCGGGAAGCGTGAGCGAGCAGGTATACGACCAGACCAAAGCCGGCTACGACCAGTTGGTTGAGACCGAGCGATTCCAGAATGAGAACACCTTTGTCCGTGCCCAGTTCGCCGGCGTTATCAGCGCCAAGAACTACGAGGACGGCGAGATGTACACCGGAGCACCCATCCTCACCCTCACCCAAATCAGCCGCCTGAAAGCCATCATCAACATACCCGAGACCTACTATCCCTTGGTGAAACAAGGCATGAAGGTGAACGTCTATAGCGACATCTATCCCGACAAAACCTTCCCTGCCACCATCGAGATTGTCTATCCCACCGTCGACCCCACCAGCCACACCTTCCAGGCCAAGCTGAACATCCCCAACGGAGGCGAGAAAATCCGTCCCGGCATGTTTGTCCGCACCACTCTCCATTTGGGCGAGATTGATGCCATTGTGGTGCCTTACCAGAGTGTCCTGAAGCTCACCGGCAGCAACGACCGCTATGTGTTCACCAACCAGAACGGCACGGCCCACCGCGTGGCCGTCACCCTTGGGCAGCGTTTCGACGACCGTATTGAAATCATCCCCGTAATCCCTGGCGACCTTAAAGAAGGCGACCAACTTGTCGTCACCGGCCAAGCACGCCTGGTCGATGGTGCAAAACTCGAAATAGTGAAATAACACCAACTACTCAAACTAGTATTTACTGGAAATCCTAAATTATCATGGCCATTTACAAAACAGCTATCAGCAAGCCCATCACCACTGGGCTGATATTCGTAGCCGTCATCGTGCTGGGACTGTTCTCCCTCACGCGTCTGCCCATCGACCAGATGCCTGAGATGGATCCTCCCTACGTCACCGTGATGACCACCTACGCCGGTGCCAACGCCAGCGAGATTGAGACCAACATCACCAAGCTGGTAGAGAACTCTCTCAACTCCGTCGACGGCCTCAAAAACATCACCTCCACCTCAAAGGACAACATCTCCGTGGTAAGCTTGGAGTTCGAATGGGGCTCCGACATCGACGAGGCACTGAACGACATCCGTTCCTTCGTCGACCTGCTCTACGACAACCTCCCCGACGGTGTCTCCCGTCCCATGATTCTGAAGCTCAACTCCAGCGCCATGCCCATCATGGTGTACGGCTTCACCGCCAAGGAGAGCTACTCCGGCCTCGACCGCATACTGGAGGACAACGTGGTCAACGAGCTCAACCGTGTCGACGGCATCGGCAACATCACCGTCAGCGGTGCCCCCGAACGCTACGTATACATCGACCTCGACCCCAAGCAGCTCGACGCCTACGGCCTCAGCCTTGAACAGGTGGGCTCAGCCATCAGCTCCAACAACCTCGACCTCGCCTCCGGCACCGTCAAGATGGGCAAGGAGCAGTACCAGATGCGTGTGAAGGGTGAATATATCGAAAGCTCCGAAATCGCCGACATCGCCGTTGCCCTCACGCCCACCGGCAAGCAAATCTTTGTCCGCGACCTCGCCACTGTCCGCGACACCATCAAGGACCTCTCCCTCGACGAGAAAATCAACCGTCAGGACGGTGCGCGACTCATCATCACCAAACAAACCGGCGCCAACACCGTGGCCATCGCGCGTGCCGTGAAAGCCCAGATGCAGGAGATACAGAAAACCCTGCCTCCCGACATCCAGACCACCCTTATCCGCGATGCCTCCGAAGAGATTGTCAACGCCATCAACGGTCTTACCGAGAGTATCTTCTACGCCCTCCTCTTCGTGGTGCTCGTGGTGCTTATTTTCCTTGGCAACTGGCGCAGCACCCTCATTATCGCCCTCACCATCCCCATCTCGCTGGTCACCTCGTTCATCTACCTGCTCCTTGCCGACAGCTCTCTGAACATCATTTCGCTGGCCTCGCTCACCGTGGCCATCGGCATGGTGGTGGACGACGCCATTGTGGTGTTGGAGAACATCACAAAGCACATCGAACGCGGTGAATCGCCTCGCGAGGCTGCCATCTGTGCCACCAACGAGGTGTGGACATCCGTCATCGCCACCACGCTGGTCCTTGTGGCCGTGTTCGTCCCCCTCACCATGCTGCCCGGCATGATGGGCATCTTCATGAAAGAACTCGGCTGGATTGTCACCATCGTCGTATGCGTCTCCACCACAGCCGCCATCACCCTTATCCCCATGCTCTCCTCCAAGATGCTCAAGGAAAAGCCCTTCTTCCTCACCAAGGAGGCTCGCGAGGAGGCCGAAGCCAAAAAAGCCAGCAAGCGCATCACTTACGAGAACACTATCGGCAAGACCTTCAATGCCATCGAGGCCGCCTACGCCAACCTCCTCCGCTGGTGCCTCAAGCATAAACGGTCCACCCTCCTCTTCTTTGCCGCCATCTTCATTGTCTCCATCATCCCCATTGCCACAGGCACCATCGGCATGGACTTCATGAAAGAGCAGGACAACGGACGCATCAGCGTCACTGCCGAGCTGCAGCGCGGCACCCGCATCGAAGAGACCCTCAAGACCGCCCGCCACATGGAGGACGACATCTACCGCATCCTCGGCGACGACGTCATCGTTGTCTCCACCTCGGCCGGCTCCAACGACGACGCCGGCATGTCAGCCCTCTTCAACAGCACCACCAACAACAAAATCAGCATGACCATCCGCTGCACCAAGAAGTACGACCGTAAAAAGACCATCTTCGAGATGCAGGAACAGCTGCGTCAGTGCTTCGCCGAGTATCCCGAGCTCATCAACTACCAGGTGAACCAGGGCGGCGGCATGGGCGGCGGCAGCAACAACTCACTCAGTGTCGAAATCTACGGCTACGACTTCGACCAGACCACCGCCTTCACCACCAAGCTGCGCCAGCGCGTGATGGACAATGTGCCCGGAGCCCGCGACACCAAAGTCAGCCGCGACGAAGACCGTGCCGAGCTCAAAATCACCTTCGACAAGCAGAAACTTGCCCTCCACGGCCTCAATGGCTCCACCGTGGCCATGTACGTCCGCAACCGCGTCAACGGCATGGCTGCCGGCTTCCTCAAAGAGGACGGCGAGGAATACAACATCGTGGTGCGCCTGCAGGAGAAATACCGCTCCTCCATTACCGACATCGAGCAGCTCTCCATCCCCACCCCCACGGGCAAGATCATCAAACTCGAAGAGCTGGCCAAGATCGAGGAATACTGGTGCCCGCCCACCATCGAGCGCAAGAACCGCCAGCGTTACCTCACCCTCACCGTCATGCCCTACAAGACCTCGCTGCGCCAACTGGCCCAGAACGTGCAGAAAGAGATTGACGAGATGGGCGTGCCCGCCGACATCCATGTGGCTCTCGCCGGTAACTACAAAGACCAGCAAGACTCCTCGCGCGACATGGGTCTCCTTGCCGCCCTCATCATCATGCTCGTCTACATCGTCATGGCGTCGCAGTTCGAGAGCTTCGGCAAGCCAGCCATCATCATCTCATCCATCCCCTTCGCCCTCACAGGTGTCATCTTCATACTCCTCCTCACAGGGCAGAACCTTGACATGATTGGTATGCTCGGCCTGGTGCTGCTCATCGGCATCGTGGTCAAGAACGGTATCGTGCTGGTCGACTACATCAACCTCCTCCGCGAACGCGACATCCCCCTCTACGAGGCCATCGCACTGAGCGGACAGAGCCGTCTGCGCCCCGTTCTCATGACTGCCTTCACCACCATCCTCGGCATGATTCCTATGGCCACCTCCCGCAGCGAAGGCTCCGAGATGTGGACCACCATGGGTCTCGTCGTCATTGGCGGTCTGACGGTCTCCACCTTCGTCACCCTCCTTGTCGTCCCCGTCCTCTACGGTGCCTTCAACCGCCGTGGCGACCACGAACGGCAAGAGAAGATACGCAAGAATTTCGTATTCATGAACATTAAATTAGATGAACAATAAACGGGCCAAAGGGTCTTGGCCCTGTGTGGGGCATACCCCGCTGCCAAGACCCTTCAGCCACCACATCACATAAAGCACTTTCAACATGAAAAGCATACTCATCGTTTTCAATCAAGCCAACACCGAACGTGTCGAATACATGCTCGACGTCCTCTCCATCCGCGGCTTCACCTTCTGGGAGAATGTGCAGGGGCGCGGCAACGTCAACGGCGAACCGCACCGCGGCACCCACACCTGGCCAGAAATGAATAACGCCATCCTTACCGTAGTCGACGACAGCAAGGTGGAGGACCTCCTCCTCTCCGTCCGCAAGCTGGACAAACGCAACGAAGAGGTAGGCATCCGCGCCTTCGTCTGGAATATCGAGCAGATGGTATAAAAGTCATTGATTACCAACCCTCAAAGGCCTTGCCCAACCCATGTTGGAGCAAGGCCTTTTCACTACTATTAGTTATCACCCCGTCTGAAAATCGCTTGCACTGACTACTGCCCATACCGCGAAAAGGCAGTATTTTTGCAATCGTAAATCAGAGATGAATCAAAGCTTTTGTCATATCGCCATCTCATTGGTTTTTAGGATTAATAAATGTGCAGCTGCCCTCACCGAGAGCGGCTGCTTTCGCATCCAAATCCACCCTATTCCGCACAGGACCACCGTCTTCCAGTCCTGCCGACAGGTATGTTGCACAACTATTGCAATGGTCCTTTCACTACAATTGGTTACCCAACAGCCTGAAAATCGCTTGCACTGACTACTGCCCATACCGCAAAAAGGCAGTAATTTTGCAATCGTAAATCAGAGATGAATCAAAGCTTTTGTCATATCGCCATCTCATTGGTTTTTAGGATTAATAACTGTAATAACCGCCGTCCGAGCACGGCGGTTATTTTTATGCTCCCGACCGTTCTACCCTTCCTTCAAGCCGTTCACCCCCACTCGACGCGACAATTCTGCCGACTGCCCCCCGCACAAAGACTACAAACCAGCAGCAAATCCAGACCATGTCCACTCCTTCTTACTCAGTTCTCTAATATTTCTCTAATATTTCTTCCTCTTTCATTGGATAAATAGACCCAGAAATGAGAGCCAAGTGAACAAGAAGGAGCGAAGTTGCACCGAATGATTGCAAGGACTTGGATTGAAGGTGAAAAGGCCTCACATCATTGAAAAGCCGTTTTTGAGTGGTGCTCCATGTCTTTGCATCATTGCATGGGCTCTTCCGGGGCGGCGTGCTGTGCGGCCTCGTGGATAGGGCGTTGGCTCAAGGCTGCGTACAGCTTGTTCTTAGACCTGATGGCCACAGCAGATTACAGCACCCTGTGAATCGCCCACAGGGAATCCTATAAATCAACAACTAAAAATCATTTTGCTATACTGATAAACTTTCGCACTTTTGCACCTGTAGACCGGATGTTAAACAACGGTTGTCTGGCAGAGTAATGGGTTCGGTCAGTTCGGATGACCAGAAAGTGAAAAGATAGAACCCACCTTTATAGAGCCCACCTTTATAGGAACAGCAAGCAGGGTGCGTCAACGCCGCTTCCAAGTATGTTGGCCTCTACAGGGGGTTAAAAAAGGCGTGGCAGTACAATAATTTGCCGTGTGGCACGTTAAAGAAGCAATTATTATAGGCACCAAAAAGAAGGAAGACGCTTATGCAGATAAAAACAGCTATCATAATCCTGACGTTAATGGTAGGGGCGGGAGCTGCCGCCGCACAGGGGCACGCGGACAGCCTGAGTGCCGCGGGACTCACCGAGAGAGGGCAGAATGCCGAGCGGCTGGGCCTTACCGAGCTGGCCGAACGCTACTACCGCAGGGCACTACAGGCCCCCGAGGGAGATGCCACAGGCCTGGCACAGCAAAGGCTTGGCATACTGCTGGAGCAGAAGGAATATTACCCCGAAGCCATCGGACTGCTGAACCAGAGCAACACAGCCGAGGCCTTGGCCCATCAAGCCTACTGCCTGTTGCAGATACACCAGATTGACAGTGCCGCCCACTGCGCCGCCCGCGCCATAGAGCGGGACACGGCATCGGCTTTGGCCATGACAATGATGGCCTACGTGGAGACGGAGCGCGACCACCACATCAACGCCATTGCCTGGGCCAACCGCGCACTGAAGGCCAACCCCAAATCGGCCCAAGGCGAGAATGTGATGGGCTACATCCAGTTCCGCAAAGGCAACCACACCGAGGCCATGCGCCACTTCAAAAAGGCCATCCAGATGGACAGCACGATGGCCAACGCCTACTATAACCTCGGTACCCTCTACTGCATGCGCAACAGCCAGGACATGGCCATCAAACTGCTGAAACAGGGTCTGCGGCGCAACCCGCGCAACATACGTCTCTTCACCGCCCTGGCCTACGCCTACCGCATGCGTGGCGACCACCCCAAGGCCTTGGAATGCTACAACCAGATATTGGAATACGACAGCCTGCACACACCCACCATCAACCGCATAGGGACACTCTACTGCGAAGAGGGGCATTTTGAACGGGCCATAGCCTTCCACCGGCGCGCCCTCTCCATCAGGCCTAACGACGCCCAGGCCTACAAATACATCGGCAAAGCCTACACTGAGTGGGGCAAATACGACAAGGCCATACAGAGTTTCATCCGCTCAACCAATATCAGTACCACAGACCCCGAGACCTACATGTACTTGGCCGAGCTGTACGGCAAACAGAAAAAAGGGGAGCGCAAACAACAGTCGGCCTACAAAAAAGCAGCACGTTTGGGTGAGAAAGAGGCACAGGCATGGTTGGTGAAAAGGGGCATAGCATGGTGAGCGCCATGTCGTCCCAACGCCCTGCAACAACCCACCGACACACGGCAACAGCCCACCAGCCGCCATGGCTTCAACAGCGGCACAAAAACCATGGTTGAAAAATATTATTGGTTATGTGAAAAAAAATGTGTTACTTTGCAAAATTGTTCTGGCAACACAATAAATAATATATAATAACGGAAAAGACGTACTGTTAGACTATTGAATCAATAAAAAACGAAATAATATAAATGAAGAATTTAGTAATTGTTGAGTCACCAACCAAATCGAAAACGATTGAGAAGTTTCTGGGTGCCGACTACACAGTGCTTTCGAGCAACGGCCACATCAGAGACCTTTCAAAAAAGGAGATGAGCATCGACATAGCAAACCACTACGAGCCGCAATACCAAATCACGGACGAGAAGCACAAGCTGGTGTCGGATCTGAAGAAGGCTGTGAAGGAGGCCGAGACGGTATGGCTGGCGTCTGATGAGGACCGCGAAGGAGAGGCCATAGCCTGGCACTTGCAAGAGACCCTGAAACTGGACCCCGCCACAACAAAGCGCATCGTCTTCAACGAGATTACTCAAAAGGCCATTTTGAACGCCATTGAGAATCCCCGCACCATAGACATGAACCTGGTGGATGCCCAACAGGCACGCCGGGTGCTGGACCGCATTGTGGGCTATGAAATCAGCCCCATCCTGTGGTCCAAAATCAAACCGGCCCTGAGTGCCGGACGCGTGCAGAGCGTTGCCGTGAGGCTCATTGTGGAACGAGAAGAGGAAATAAAGAATTTTGTAAGCCAGAGTTTTTTCCGCGTCACGTCGCAGTTCCTTTCGGCCAATGGCCGCATGCAGGTGCATGCCGAGTTGAGCCGCCGCTTTGACAAGCAGGAAGAGGCCGCCGCGTTTATGAACGGACTGATGGGTTGCACCTTCAAGGTGGAGACCATCGACACCAAGCCCGCCAAACGCACCCCTGCACCGCCTTTCACCACCTCAACCCTGCAACAGGAAGCCAGCCGCAAGCTGGGATTCAGCGTGGCACGCACCATGCAGATTGCCCAGCAGCTGTATGAGAATGGTTTTATCACCTACATGCGTACCGACAGCGTGAACCTGAGCGACCTGGCGCTGGACATGATACGCGAGGAGGTGAGCTACATGTATGGCGACAACTATGTGAAGACCCGCCGCTATCAGACCAAGACCAAGGGAGCACAGGAGGCCCACGAGGCCATCCGTCCTACGGACATGAGCAAGCACGTCATCACCGCCGAGACCCCGCAGCGCAGACTGTATGAGTTGATATGGAAACGCACCATTGCCTCGCAGATGGCTGACGCCGAGATTGAGAAGACGGTGGTGGACATCAGCATCAATGACAACAACAGCCCCAAGGGGGACAAATTCGTGTGCCAGGGCGAGCAGGTGCGCTTCGACGGTTTCCTGAAAGTGTACATGGAATCGACCGACGACGAAGAGAACACCGAAAGCGAGAGCAGCCACACCCTGCCCAAGATGGTGGAAGGCATGCCCCTGAGTCTGGTTGTGGCACAGGCTGCCGAGCACCACACGCAGCATCCCCCGCGCTACACGGAGGCCAGCTTGGTGAAGAAACTGGAGGATTTGGGCATCGGCCGTCCTTCGACCTATGCACCCACCATCAGCACCATCCTGAAGCGCGAATACGTCATCAAGGAAGACCGCGAGGCGCAGCCCGTGGAGTGCACCATCATGACGCTGAAGAACGGCACCCTGGAGACCGAAAAACGGATTGAGAAGACCGGGTCGGAGAAGGGCAAACTGTTCCCCACTGACATTGGAACGGTGGTGAACAGATTCCTGCTGGAGCACTTCTCCAACATCATGGACTACAATTTCACCGCCACAGTGGAGCGCGACTTTGACGAGATTGCCGCTGGCAAGAAGGAATGGCGCAAGGTGATTGACAAGTTCTACGTGCCCTTCCATGAAAACATCAAGATGACGCAACAGAACAGCCAACGCACCAGCGGCGAAAGACTGGTGGGTGTGGATCCCGCCACAGGCAAAAACCTGTATGCCAAGATTGGACGCTACGGCACCTTGGTGCAGTTGGGCGACACGTCGAGCGAGGAGAAACCCAAGTTTGCCAGCATGAAGAAAGGACAGAGCATAGAAACCATCACTCTGGAGGAGGCTCTGGCCCTGTTCCAACTGCCGCGCACGGTGGGACAGTTTGAGAACGAGGACGTGGTGGTGAGCATCGGAAAGTTCGGCCCCTACGTGCGTCACAATGGCAAGTTCTATTCCCTCTCGAAAAGCGACGACCCATACGAGATTGACCTCGACCGCTGCATTGAAATCATCAAAATCAAGCGCCAGATTGACGAGGAAAAGATGCGTCTGCGTCTACAGTTCCCCCGCACCATTGGCGAATCCGAGGGCTGCGCCATCACGGCCAACATCGGACGCTATGGCCCGTACCTGAGCTTTAAGAGCCAGAACTACAAAATTCCCAAGGGGGTTGACCCTCTCGCCCTCACCGTTGAAGAGGCAAAGGACATCATTTTCGAAGCTGAACCGAAAAAGACCAAAGGCCGCAAAAAGAAGGCAGAGTGAGACTGAGCATAATCATAGTCAGCTACAACGTTAAGTACTTTCTTGACCAGTGTCTGGAGTCGGTATTCCGCTCTGACCTTCATCTGTCCAACGGAGAGGAATTAGAGTTGGAAGTGTTTGTGGTGGACAACGCCTCTGTCGACGGGTCGGCAGAGATGGTGCGCGAGAAGTACAGTCAAGTGCATCTGATTGCCAACAAGGACAACACGGGTTTTGCCACCGCAAACAACCAAGCCCTGCGGTTATACACCGGCGACTGGGCACTGCTGCTGAATCCCGACACCATTGTGGAGCGGGACACGTTTGTGCAATGTGTCGATTTCTTCCTCACGCACAGCGACTGCGGCGGACTGACGGTGAAGATGATTAACGGCGAGGGGAAGTACCTGAAAGAGAGCAAGCGAGGATTCCCCACCGCAGCTGCCGCCTTCTACAAGATGAGCGGATTGATAAGGCTGTTCCCCCATTCGCGCCGTTTTGCAGCCTACTATATGGGGCATCTGCCCGACGACGAGACCAATCCCATCGACATCCTGCCCGGAGCCTACCTGATGATAAGCCGCCCAGCGCTGGAGAAGGTGGGACTGCTGGACGAGTCATACTTCATGTACGGCGAGGACATCGACTTCTCGTGGCGCATCAAGCTGGCTGGTTTTGAGAACTACTACATGCCCTCAGCCCGCATCATTCATTACAAAGGCGAAAGCACCAAGCATGGCAGCATGAACTACGTTTACACGTTCTACAACGCCATGTCCATCTTTGTGGAGCATTACTTCACGGGGAGCCATGCCCGCCTGTTCAACATCCTGCTGCATATCGCCATCTGGCTGCGAGCCGGCGTGGCATGGGCACGCCGGGTGGCACAGGCCATTGCCCTGCCTGTGGCAGACTTTGCCGTAGCCTTTGCCGGCTTTGTGGGCATCAAGTTGTTGTGGTCAGCCTATTGGGCTTCGAACGTCAATTACTACCCACCAGAGTATACGTGGGTCATCATCCCGTGCTATATTCTTGTTCTCATGTTCGGCAGTTGGCTTTACGGTGGCTACGTCAGGCCGATGAAGCTGTGGCGTGTGGTCAAAGGCATGGCCGTGGGCTGCTTGGTGCTGTTGCTCTTCTATTCCCTTCTGGATGAAAGCCGCCGCTATTCGCGAGCTCTGCTGCTGATGGGCTGCGCCTGGACGCTGCTGTCGTCCATCGGCATCCGTGCCCTGCTAAGTAGGCTGCGTGTGCCCGGATTCGACCTGCGACCCATGCGACAGCACTCGTGCATTATTGTGGGCGGTGAGGACGAGAGCGACCGCGTGAGACAGTTGTACGAGGGTCTGGGCAACGCAAGGATTGTGATGCTGCCCAACGACGGGTTAGACGGTCGCAAATTGTACGATACGGTGAACTACTACAAAGCCGACGAGGTGATTTTCTGCAGTAAAGACCTGTCGATAAGCGACATTATCGATTTGATTTCTGAACCCCAACACACACAGGGCCGACACACACAGATTGACTTCAAAATAGTGCCCACCGACAGCGACTTCATCATTGGCAGCAACAACATCAAGAGCGCCGAAGACCTCTATGCTGAAGAGCTGCGCACCATAGCCACCCCGTTGAACCGCCGCAACAAACGGCTGTTAGACATGGCGTGCGCTTTGGTGCTGATAGTGTTGACCCCTGTGCTTGTCTGGTTTCAGAAAAAACGCAAAAAATATCTGCCCCATTGCTGGCAGGTGCTGACAGGACGCATGACGTGGGTGGGAACCGACGGCGGAGCAACCCGCAAAGGCGTTTTCGGTCCTGAAGACAGTCTTCCCCACCGAGCAAAAGCCATCAGCCCTGAACTGAAAGAACGACTACACCTACGCTACATGCGCAACTACAAACTGACCACAGACCTTCTAATCATTTTGAACAACCTTCGCAACATCTAACCGAATATGAAAAGACTGCTAATAATCATTGTTTTCGCTTTGTTTTCCATTCCTGTCCAAGCCCAGCGCATCAATGCCTACATCTCCGCCGGAACAATCACATCGCAAGTGGAGGGGGACGAGTTGAAAGGCTTCGGCCACTGGGGGCTGCATGGCGGTGTGGGCGCATGGATAAAGCTGGACGACAACAACACTTGGGCTCTTACTGTTGAGACAGACTATTCCTGTCGCGGAATCAGCAACCACAGTCAGAGTTCGGAGAATTATTACAACATCAATCTGGACCTGCACTATGTCGACATCCCTGTGACGGTCTTTTTCCGCGATCCCTTCGGAGGGTTGCAGATAGGGGCCGGACTGGTCTACAGCCGTTTGGTGAGCCAGCCCCACGGCTTCATCCGCTACAATCCCTACTATTTCATCCCCGACACTACCGACATGAAGTTTCTGAAAAACGACCTTGCTGCCGCTGCCGAGGCACGCTTCACCATCTGGAAAGGACTGCAATTCAGCGCACGTTACCAATACTCAATCCTCCCGATCAAAAAAGGCTGGCGCTTTTCATTAGACGGCGATGAATGGCAGAACAACTGCTACGGCTCCTCCATCACCATCCGTTTATTGTGGCAGTTTGGCTCCAACGACCGTTCCTATCACAACAAACGCACACACAGACGCAGAAGATAGAGAATCATGACACAGAAAACAGCCCTCTTTCCCGGTTCGTTTGACCCGTTCACCTCTGGCCACGAGGCTATTGTGCAACGTGCACTGGCTTTGTTTGACCACATAGTAGTGGCCGTGGGAGTGAATACTGACAAGAAGTATATGTTCACCTCACAGCAGCGCATGCAAAAGATACGGGATTCCTTCCCGAACGACAGTCGCGTTGAGGTAGTTGAGTACAGCGACATGACTGTCGACCTCTGCAAACGCGTGGGGGCTCATTTTATCCTGCGGGGCATCCGCAACGCCAAGGACTTGGAATACGAGCAAACTATTGCCGCCGTGAACAAGGCCCTTGCACCCGACATAGAGACCGTGCTGTTGCTTGCCGACGACAAACACCGCGACATCAGCAGCACCCTGATAAGAGAGCAATTGGCACACCAACAAAAGGAAACAGATTAACCCATCGATACCTCCATCATATACCTGAAAGGCGTCGGGCCACAGCGTGCCGACATCCTCGCCAAAGAGCTGGACATCCACACCTTTGGCGACCTTTTGGAATACTTTCCTTTCCGCATGGTAGACCGCTCGCACGTCAGCACTCTTGCCGACTTCAATGCCGAAGAGCCATACCTTGTTTTCCGTGGACATATAGAAAACCTGCACACCGTAACCTCCGGTCGGTCCACAAGACTGGAAGCCACCTTCACCGACGGCACCGGAGCAATGACCCTTGTCTGGTTCCAAGGGCTGAAATGGATACGTGACAGCCTGAGGAACAACACCCTCTACAACGTCATGGGCAAGCCTACCCTCTATGGGAGCAATTGGCAGATTGCCCACCCCGATATAGAGCCCGCCACGACTGGTGGCGACCAACTTGCCCATCCCCTGCTACCCGTCTATCGCACAACCGAGAAGGCCAAAGCAAAAGGGTTCTCGTCCAGAGGCATAGCCCGACTCACCGACACCCTGCTGCAACAATTGACCATGCCTCTGCCCGAATCTCTCCCGCCACATATAGTGCAGAAATACCACCTCATGGATCGCAACAACGCCCTGCGCAACATGCACTACCCAAACACCATGCAGACGTGGGGGCAAGCCCTTTTCCGTGAGAAGTTCGAAGAGCTGTTCTTTCATCAGCTGGACTACCAATACAGCCGCATCAGCCGCCGGAACCACTCGTCAGGCCGCATATTCAGCATTATAGGCGAACACTTCAACGGCTTTTACCAAAACAACCTGCCCTTCCCCCTAACGGGTGCACAAAAACGAGTTATCAAGGAGATTCGTGAGGACATGCGCAGCGGAAGACAGATGAACCGCTTGTTGCAAGGCGATGTGGGCAGTGGGAAAACACTTGTGGCACTGCTCACCATGCTCATAGCCCTCGACAACGGCTGCCAAGCCTGCCTCATGGCTCCCACTGAGATTCTCGCATCGCAGCATTTTGCCAGTTTCCAGAAAATGCTCAAAGGACTTGACATCCACGTCGAACTACTGGTGGGTGCACTGAAAGCCAAACAAAAGAAAGAGGTGAAGCAACGTCTTGCCAACGGACAGATAGACATACTCATAGGCACACATGCCCTCATTGAGGACGATGTGCAATTTGCCCAACTGGGCTATGTGGTTATCGACGAGCAGCACCGCTTCGGTGTTGAGCAACGAGCCAAGTTGTGGCGCAAAAGTGCAGTGCCGCCCCATATCCTCGTCATGACCGCCACGCCCATCCCACGCACGCTGGCCATGACCCTCTATGCTGACCTCGACTGCTCCATCATTGACGAGTTGCCCCCTGGGCGTCATCCCGTAATCACCACCCATGGGACAGATGCCAAACGCATACTGCTTTTCAACTTCATGCGCCAACAAATTGCCCAAGGCCGGCAGGTCTACGTCGTCTATCCCCTCATTAACGAGAGCGAAAACTTAGACCTCAAGGACATCATGGACGGCTATGAGAGCCTGTCGCGCAGCTTTCCTCAACCTCAATACCAACTCAGCATCGTCCATGGGCAGATGTCCGCCGAGGCCAAAGCCTACGAGATGGACCGCTTCAAGCGTGGAGAAACGCAAATCATGGTTTCCACCACCGTCATTGAGGTGGGCGTGGACGTTCCCAATGCCACAGTCATGGTCATTGAGAATGCCGAACGCTTTGGGCTCAGCCAGCTTCACCAGCTTCGTGGCCGTGTGGGACGTGGGGCCAGCCAGTCATACTGCATCCTGATGACCAAGGACGACCTTAGCCGTAACAGCAAACAACGCATTCAGACCATGTGCAGCACAACCGACGGCTTTGCCATTGCCGAAGCCGACTTGCGACTGCGTGGCCCCGGCGACCTTCAAGGGTTGCAACAAAGCGGCATGCTCAACCTTCGTGTTGCCGATATTGTCGACGACGAGCCCCTTGTCCGTGTCACCCGCGACGAGGTGCGCTCCATCCTTGATGCCGACCCAGACCTTCTTCAACCCGAAAACAGCGCCCTGCGTCTGCACCTGCAGCAAAATCCATCGCACGAACAATGGGAGAAAATCAGTTAATCATTCACACTCACAATACACTCATGACACTCAAAGCACAACAAGGAGACTCACTCTCATCCGGCAAACTCACTCTCTACGCCTTCGACGAGGCCGACCACCCTGTGGGCTGTGTCGAGCTATACAACTACGACCCCATCAATCGTCGGGCCGCTGTGGGCATCGTGGTCTCCAACGAATACCGCCATCGTGGCAACGGTTCTACCATGATTCAGACACTCACTGACTTCTGCCGGAAAAACACCTCGCTCCACCAACTCTACGCCGACATTGCCGCCACCAACACCCCAAGTCTGCACATCTTCCAAAAAGCCGGCTATACCCATTGTGCTACCCTCCGCGACTGGGTAATCCGATCCGACAGGTTTATTGACACGCATCGTTATCAACTCATCCTCGAATAATCCAAATTATGAAGACCAAACATCTCCTAACCATCATTATCATAGCCTCCATCGTCCTTCTTCTCGGAGGCGGTCTGTTCCTTGTCCGCGAACAGACCATCAGCATCTCTGAGCCCGTGCGCATCAACATCCCACCAGGAGCTGACTACAACGCCCTTACCGACTCGCTCGACGCACACGGATGCATCCCCAACCATGCTGCCTTCCACGCCATTGCACGAACCCGTGGACTACAAAAACATGTCAAACCCGGCAGCTATCTCCTGCAGCCGCACACACACATCATCCGCGTGATACAGAAGCTCTACTCCGGCAACCAAGACCCCGTGCGCATCACCATCAACAAACACCGCACCCCCGAGCAGCTATGCCAATACCTCGGCACCCGTCTCACCCTCCGGCCGGACAGCCTCCTTGCCCTCATGCAGTCCGAGCAGACCTGCACCCACTACGGCGAAACGCCTCAAACCATCATTGGCCTCTTCCTACAGAACACCTATGAGCTCTACTGGACCACCTCCCCCACGGCCCTCTTGGACCGCATGAAACGCGAATCGGACTACTTCTGGGAGAAGCGCAGCCGCCAGCTTGAAGCCCTCGGCCTCACCCGACAGCAAGTCCTTACCATCGCCTCCATTGTCGACGAGGAAACGAATGCCGATGACGAGAAAGCCGACATTGCCTCGGTCTACCTCAACCGCTTGCGCGTAGGTATGCCCCTGCAAGCTGACCCGACCGTCAAGTTTGCCATCGGCGACTTCACCATACGCCGCATCAAGGGCGACATGCTTTCCTATCCCAGCCCTTACAACACCTATTTCAATGCCGGCCTTCCCCCGGGACCCATCTGTATTCCCTCTGTCGCCTCCATCGACGCAGTACTCAAAAACAAGAAAACTGACTATTTTTTCTTCTGCGCAAAGGAAGATTTCAGCGGAAGACACAATTTTGCGGCCACCTCTGCCGAACATTCTGCAAACGCCCAAAAGTTCCACAAAGCTCTAAACAACAGGAATATTCACTAATCCTTTAGAATCCATTCGAAAAAAAAATTCAAAAAAAAACCTTTTTTTCTTGTTAATCTAAAAAAAAGTAGTACTTTTGCAAATGGGTAAGTCTTATACGACCAGCTCCCATTGAATCCCCCAGGGTAGGAATACAGCAAGGGTGTTTGGTTGTAGCGGTGCGATATAAACAGCTTACCCTTTTTTTATTTGAGTATATGTCAACATCAATAATATTAGCCTACATCCTCATCGTAATCGGCATTGTCGGATGGGCAGTGCTCATCCCTTCAGGCAAGCACGTCGGCCCCAAATTCACATCCTACATCACCATCTTCGGAGGTGCCTTCCTCTTCGCCTCTTGTTTCATCAATCTTGTACCCCACATCTTCCTTGGCGAAGACCCCTATCGTTTTGTCACACCCAAGTGGCACTTCAAGATTGCCGCCTCCGTCATGGTAGGCTTCCTTATCCAACTGCTGCTTGAACAGCTCACCCGCGGAGCCGAGCACGGCCACAACCACTGCCCCTGCTGCGAGGAGGAGCACGAAGCCGCCGAGCATCACCACAGCCATCTCCCCCACCCCGGCCACTGCCACTCCGGCGCCGTCCATCCCATCACAGGGCTCATCATCGGCCTCTCCATCCACGCCTTCCTCGAAGGCATGCCCCTTGTCGATCTGGATGGCGACATCCACCAAGGTCTGCTCTACGGCATTGTCCTCCACAATATCCCCATCGCTCTGGTGCTTGTCAGCCTTTTCATATCCAACCACTACGGATTCTGGCGTTCATTCGGGCTCCTCGCCCTTTTTGCCATAATGACCCCTCTTGGTTCACTCTGCAACCTCTATCTCATACCCTCTAACGAACTGTTCCAAAGCATCATCATGGGTGTTGTAGTGGGCATACTTCTTCACGTCGCTGTCAACATCCTTTTCGACCACGACCACAATAACTTCACTGTCACTAAACTCATGCTCATTCTTCTGGCCTTCGTCGCAGCCTACTACACTCCCGGCTGCCCCGAAATCTATCCCACATTCTAATCAGCATTTTTAATCTATAATTCCAAATTCGAAATGACCACCGCCGAAACCATCAAAGACCTCCAACAGCGCACAGAGGCCCTGCGACGCTACCTCAATATAGACAACCTCACCGCACAAGTGGCCGAGGAAGAGAAGCAAACCGAAGCACCCGACTTCTGGAACGACCCCAAACAAGCCCAACGCATCATGAAGGCCATCCAGACCAAGAAGGCTTGGGTCACCGCCTTCCGCGAGGTGGAAAACAGTTGTGGCGACCTTGCCGTCATGGGCGAATTCTTTGACAGCGGCGACGCCACCGAGCAAGAAGTCCTAGACCAAATTGCCATCACGCAGCCCTTAGTCGAAGCTCTCGAACTCAAAAACATGCTCCAAGGCGAAAGCGACCATTTCGACGCAGTACTCTCCATCAATGCTGGCGCAGGTGGCGTAGAAGCACAAGACTGGGCCGAGATGCTCATGCGCATGTACATCCGATATGCCGAAACCCACAACTACCGCGTGGCAATATCCAATAGTCTTGACGGCGAAGGTGCCGGCATAAAAAGCGCCACCCTGCAGATAGAAGGCGATTATGCCTACGGCTACCTCAAGAGCGAGACTGGTGTCCACCGGCTGGTCCGCGTCAGTCCCTTCAACGCCCAGGGCAAACGCATGACCTCCTTCGCCTCCGTCAGTGTCACTCCCCTTGTCGACGACACCATCGAGGTCGTTGTTGATATGTCCCGCCTCAGTTGGGACACCTTCCGCAGTGGCGGAGCCGGCGGTCAGAACGTCAACAAGGTAGAGAGCGGTGTCCGTCTTCGCTATCAGTACAAGGATCCCTACACCGGTGCCGAAGAAGAAATCCTTATTGAAAATACCGAAACCCGCGACCAACCCAAGAACAAAGAAAACGCCATGAGACTGCTCCGCTCACAGCTATACGAGCGCGAGTTACAACACCGCATGGAGGAGCAAGCCAAAATCAAAGCCTCACAGAAAAAGATTGAATGGGGCAGCCAAATACGCAGCTATGTCATGGACGACCGTCGCGTCAAAGACCACCGCACCAACTACCAAACCTCCGATGTGGCCGCTGTCATGGACGGCAAGATTGACAACTTCATCAAAGCCTACCTCATGCAGTTCGGTGCCGAATAAACATCGCTCCCATCCAGCTCGTTTCTTTAATCTTCCTGCTTATGTCTCATTCAATCAAATGAGACATTGCGAAAATGGAATATCTCTCTGAGGAGTGACGTTCCTCTACTCCTTAGAGAGGATACTAAAGGCCTGTCGCATGACAGGCCTTTTTATTATTTCAGATGGTTCTTGCAGTCGGCTATATAGGTGTCTATATCGCCACCGGTAAACCCTTCCTTCTTCAGCTTCTCAAAAAGGCTCAGAGCCTCCGGGTACCTACCTGCCTTATGGAAATAAACAGCCTTGTTGTAATCCTTGTTTACCTTAGATTTTTCTGTAGTTTTGGTGACTGGAGTAGTCTTTTCGGGCTCATCGATTTTAGTCTCTTGGGGTTGTTTGGCGGGTTCAGTTACTGTCGGAGGAATGGAAATATCTCCCTTCGGGGCGACTTCATGAGTTTCAACTTTTGCAGTTGTCCCAACATCATTACGAGGCTTTTCCTCGGTCTTGGTTTCTGTTTTCTGTTTGGGGGTGGTCTTATCCTTCTCCACTTTATTCTTCGTCTTTGTGGGAGGTTCTGGTTCCACAATTGATTCCACCTGAGGGACAGCAACTGTGTCTATTACCAAGGAATCAACCTGAACCGAATCGGTCACAGGCGACTCGCCACCTCCACGTGGCACCAAGAATAATAGCAGCAGACCTATAGCCACAATCGCAGCCGCACTGCCCCAAAGGGCATTGTTGCGCCACCATTTGCGGTGCATCCGCTGCCTCACCACCAAGCCCACATTTGCTTTAAAAGTGTAATCGCGATGGACAGAAGAGATCTGGATGCCGCCATTGTTCGATAGCACTTTCAGCGAACTGGGCAAATCATCTGGCCATACGCTCACCGCTCCATCAGGAGTGATGGGTATAATCTTGCGATTATACTTGAGTGCCTCCTCGATTTCTCTGCGCACCCAGTCGCCCTCGGCTTTGCAACGAACAAGCGTATCCTTGGTCAGCAACAACACGAAGAAATCGCATGTTCTGATGGCTGGCAGTATTTTCTGAGAGAAGAAATCATCCGTGCAATCGTTAAAGTCGAAAAAAACCTTGAATTTCCTCTCTTTGAATGCATAGTAGAAAGAACGTGCCAAATCGACATTTGAAGTGCCGTCGCTTTCGTGGCGCCTGTAGCTAAGAAAGATATCATATCCTGCCATACTCTTCTTCGTGGGTTTAGGGTTATAACTATTCTGCCAAGGGATAGTGTTGTTAGGGGATGAACTTGGGATTACCGAATTATCACATCTTGCGCATCAATCATCAACGGTCCCTCTGCAAGACGCCGCCGGATGGCTTTGGAGCGTTTGGCATTCTTTACACTGTTGCTGATGCCCTCGACCAACTCGTTGATATAGATAATCGAGGCTATTCCGAATCCAACGCTACTCAGGTAATAACCAACGTTTTTGAGATAGAAAGGATTCATGGCTGCGTCGGTCAACTCCTGAACGGGATGATCAATTCGCGTCTCCCACAGCAGACCAAAAACGCCCAGGCCTCCAAAAAGGAAGAAGGGGATAGCACGCGAGGCCACATCGGAACGCGCCCCTTGTTGGTAGGTGCCCAGACCCGGGATAATCAGCGAGGGAGCCCAAGAAAGGCCTCTGGCCGTTTGGAAATCCATCAGGTAGATGTCGCGGTACTGCTCAACATAGCCCTGCCGTTCAAGGTCTTTATTCACCCAACCAAAGGTGTAGACACGCTTGGTTGGCAGTCGGGGAACCCTGTACTGTTTAAAGGTACCATCAGCCTCCAACTCGGTTTTAGAAGTGCGCACCTCATACATGAATTGATGCTCAATCGAGTCAATCATACTTTGCATCAAACTGTCCTTGACCAGTCGGGCATCGAATTCCGAGGTGGTATAATCCCAACGGACAAGCGCAGATATGGTGTCAGCCGTACGCACATAAACATTATGCTCACGCACAGGACTAATCAAGGGGGAGTTAGCAATACTGTCCACTTCGGCTCTCAGGCTATTGATACGAGCCTCACTGGGCTTGGCGCCTCTCGCTCTCGTGTCGACCATGACAACCGAAACATCTGCCGACGTTTCATTTTCGTAATCAGTCCTCACATTGAAATCCAGACGCAACTCCTGCTTCTTATTGCCAATGTGATTTCTGATTTCCAGATTTACCACATCCTGCAATTGCTTGCAGAGAATCTCAAACGATTGGGGACATTTGGAACGGAATGGCAACACGACATTGTTTTTGCGAGCCTCCAGAAGCTCTTTCACACGGAGCACCTTCTCGTTTTGCGGCTCCAAGGAGAGGATTGTGTCGCACAAAGGCAATGCCTTCACCCACGATTCCCCCTCGCTCTGCAGTAGCGCCATGTCCAAAAGAGCCGAATAGTGGATGGTGCGGCTCTTTTCTACAAGCTGATAGGTAATTCTTATTGAATCGTTCATGGGAGGGTAATAGTCCATGACCGAGTCCAGTGTTGAGAATGCCTCGGCAAACTTGCCAGCATTGCGCAACACATCGGCGCGTGCCATAGCCTTCTTCACCCTATCCACAGCGGCTTTCTTTTGGGGAGTGATGTACTTTGTTATCTCGTCGACATTCTTCAACTGAACCCACAACGAGGTGTCTTGGTCTTGAAGCACCTTGCACTCATAACGCTCTATGCGCCCTTTCACCGGCTTTGTCCCGACAAAAACGGACTTCACACTGTTAAGGGTATAGGCATGGTTCAACAAATCGCTTATAAAATCACACTCTCCCTTGTGTTTCATCGAGAACTGCACATAATTGCTCAGGCCGTCCAACGATTCCATCAAAAGCACCTCGATATTGCCCGATTTAGAGAAATGGTAGAAACCTGTGCGCATATAGCGCAGTGGAAAGTTGTCAACAGTATCGGTAATGGTATCCGTAATACTGCCCATTTGGTAGTCTTTCTCAGCCATAATGTCGAAGACATCAGATATTGGAAGATGCAGCATAGTCTCCAGTGTCTCAACAGAGATGCATGGGCTGTTCTTCTTTGATTCCTGAGCGTGGGTTCGGTTGCCTGGAAGTAGTGTCATGACGAGCAGCAGGCCAGCCAATCCAAAAAGAGTATTACTATTTCGCATAAAAAGGCACTATTTAATTACACTTTCATTTCAATAATCCATTGTTTATACTATTGTGTTCAAGTCCTGTTTCGGATGTCTGAAAAGACTTTTCGACCATTAATAACAAGCATTCAAGGGGAAATGAAACCATCTTTCATCATATTGCCACACACAAACGATAGCCCATTTTCCTATCCTCCACACCATTAAACGCTACCTGTCCATAATAGTATAAGTATGCAAATATACGTTTTTTTAAGAAATAACAACAATTATTTATTGAAAAATTCTTCTTTTTTACATTCTCGCTATCTCACGATATTGTACCCAAGCGACAGTATGTACTTCAAAGTCTCCAAAGCTGTTTTCCTGTCGTATTCCTTTTCTCCCTCTTCCAACTCATCATACGGTACCAGGCAGGGTGTCTCTTTCAGTTCGTCATTCCTTTTTAGGCCGTATTTCCACCCCTCGGCAATCCGCCATTTCGACCACACCTCATGCACATGCCGCGCCAAGGGTTCTGTCAGTTGCACGAGCTCCTCCGGCAGCTGTATGTCCGTTGTGTCTACAGGGTTTGGTTTGTATGTCTTGTCTGTCATAAGCTTGCTTGTTTAATTACTTATCACATCGGACAGGTTCCGCACTATGACTTTGTCGTATTCCTGCGACGATTCCAGCAACTCGCCATACGGTGCTATATCTTTATGTTCGAAGTGGTTTTTCTTCAAATCATTGACTCTCTTTTTTACCGTTTCGTCACCCTTTTCCAGTCCCTGTTTGATTCTGGCTCTCTCCTCCTGGGGCAACGGACGGAAGCCTACCAGCAGCTTCTCTATATTCCAGCGGGCATGTTCCATCTTTGCCAGTCGCTCCAAGGTGTCTACGTCAAAGGTAATCTTTTTCTTCCCATCCGTGCTCACCCCCATGCTACGGAACTTGGTGTAGATAGAATTGGCGCCATAAAGGTTGGACATCTTGTTGGCAAACGACAGTTTCCGCCACAACTCGTCAAGCTCGTCATTCTCCGCGGGCATCATCACATAATTATTGGTTTTGCAATAAAGATAGTTGATTCTTTTTGCCGAGGTTATGCGCCCTTCCAAACGCATGTCGTAGCTGTCGGACATGGTGCCGAACGACAGGATATTGGCATACCTGCGGACATCCTTCGCTGCCTCTATCAGGGCATTGCTCACCGGCTGATACACCCATATCAAGGGGTCGTTTACCTCCAGTTCTTCACGGCTGGCCACGGGCCGATAGAATCCTTCAGGAAGATACAGCGCATTGGCGATGTTCTTCTCCGGCTCGTCGTCACACAAGGCAAGTGTCAGTATCTGGGCTTCATCCTTCCGCCATTTCTCAAGGCGTTCCCTAATCCAGTCGTCAACCAATTCCCCTTCCATAAACTCCCACTCCACATCCATAAAATCGCCATACTCCTTCATGTTGCCCTCTTTATCTGTCAGTTCACCATTTTTCAAGAGACACCAGTGCGACACCTTGAATAGGCCGGGATAACGTCCGCGGAAGAACTTCATCTCCCTCTCCGCATTCTTGTCAATAAACGTTATCTTGGTTCTTATCGGGTGGGCTGACCCCTCTTCGAAGTTGGGATAGTGGCACAGGTGCGCCGCGGTGCTTGCCATGGCATAGCCCATCTGCGTCATTCCCGCAACCACCAGATGCACATACTTCTCACTATCCACGGTGATAGCTCCGCGGTCCAGCGTATAGTCTTTCCATCTTTTGTCGTCCCCAATCAATATCTGTTGGGCGATGGACTCCAAACGGTTCACTATTGTGGTCTCCATCTTGGAGGTATCCTGCTCTTCGGGCAACGCATGGAAGAGATAGGTGGACGCATTGCGCTCAAAGGTCAGATAGCATTGCGCCCTGCTGGTTGCCTCGCGGCTGCGCAAATCTTTCAGCAATTTCCAGCAGTCCACGTTGATGGAGTCATGCTCCTTTTCGTCATCCTCGCCGGTGATGTATATCAGCGAAGCCTTCTCCGCCTGGCTGAATCGCAATGACTTCTCCATGTTCCGCTCGCCGTGATAGATGGTGAGGGACACCTTTCGCTCCTCGTCCGTCAGCAGTGGCACAATCTGCACCCACAACTCCTCAGCGTCCTGATTGGTCACAATCACAACATCCTTCTTTTTCAGTGAGGCATCGGCTGCGATGGACTTCAATATGCCCACCACTATCTTGCTCCCTCCCATCACCAGTATGTGGTCGGAGAAATAGTAGTGCAGAAAGCCTTTCCTGTGGCTTGCCGCACGGTTGCTCAACAGGTTGCTGAACGCCGATATAAGGAAAGCCGTGAAGAACATCGTTCCCACAAAGGCTATGACCAACTGATACCAATGGGGCATGGCAGACTGCAAAGGGTAATTGCTTTGCCCCAACATCAGGTGCAGCACCTCGTCCATCCGTTCGGATGCCACAGCACTTGTCCCTTCATCTGCAGCCGTGGCTCCCCAGACCAGCCCTATCAGCCAAAAAGCCAACGTCCACGACACACAGAAACCCACCACCCAAAGGATGGGCTTCAACATCTTATTGGTACTGAACGACCGGTCAAACCGCAGCAATATCCTTTTCCAATATCTTTTCATTGTCAATTATGTTTTATTTATCTTCAAATCCTTTTCCATTCAATTTCACACCCACGCATATCCCCTTGTATATGTCATGTCTACTTACCTATGTGCCAATTCATAAATCGATTTGCGCATTCACACATTTACACATTCAAACCAGCATCGTTTGTGCAAAGCTAAGGACACAAAACCAGACGGAAGCCAAAGTCGCAGGAGCGGCTGTTCGGCTTGTAGCTGAAACGGAAAGACACGCGGCAGCCCCACTCTTTGTAGCCAAAGCTACCGCCACGCAGCACACGGCTAGAGCCCTCATCCGGTCCCTGAGGATTGTACTGCGCACCGATACTATAGAACCCAAACCAGTCACTGCACCATTCCAACACATTCCCGCTCATGTCGTACAGGCCTAATTCATTTGCCTTCTTTCCTTTCACTGGATGAGTTTCGCCTCCGCTGTTCCCCATGTTCCATGCCACTTCATCTATTTCGTCGCTCCCGCTATACTTGTGTCTCTTGCTCTTGTTTCCTCCCCGCGAGGCAAATTCCCATTCCGCCTCCGTCGGTAGTCTGAACGTGCGTCCAGTCTTTTTATTCAATGCTGGGATAAACTTCTCGACAATATCATCCCATGATACAGTTTCCACTGGAAAATCGGCGTCGCCAGTAAACCTGGACGGATTATTGCCCATCACAGCCTTCCACAATGCCTGTGTCACCAGTGTCTCTCCTATATAGTAGTCGCTCAACTCGACTTCATGCACTGGGCTTTCATCATCCAACGCTTCTCCGTCATAGTTCGGAGACTTTGGGTCACTATTTTGTGCGCCCATCATAAACGTGCCACCCTCCACATACACCATTTTGAACTCCACTCCGCCCACTTCAAACTCACCCCGTGACTCTCGCTCCTTCCTTTCACGTTCTTTTCTCTCTCGCTCCTTCCACTCTGCTATGGCCTTTACCACGTTTTCTTTCAATCTCACTTCTATGTAATCCGTAGAATTCAAATCCTCTTCTTTTATTTCAACCGTCTCTGTCGTTCGTACTTTATCGAAACCATTTGCCACGAATTCAAATTTGTGTTTACCTCTCAGAAGGAGCAAGAGATTATCTTCATCTGCCCGCGCCAACATTTTCTCCTTCTTAAATAGCATGACATGGCAATCATAGTCAGTATCAATATGCATCTTAACGCATTGCGCTTCATTCTTATCTTTACTGCTTAAAAACAATCTCTTTTCAACCAAATACCTTATATCCGTTCCAAGTGATTTCCGTTTGACGCCTATATTGGTAATTTCAACCCCTTCAATCGCACTTAATTCTGCGGGTATATCTTTTGGTAGCGTAGGAACCTCTCCATCGGGTGAAATCAAGATGATTTTACAGGGGCTGATAAATGCCTCCATAATTTCACGCCTCACCCAGTCCTTATCGTTCTTGCAATTGTCAAGTGAATTCTGCGTCAACATGACGATGAAGTTACGACATGAATGTATTGCAGGAATAATGGTATTAATAAAATTCCAATCGGTGCAACCCTCTTGGTCAATAAACACTTGTAAACCCTCTTTCTCAAATTCAGCCTTAATAGATCGTGCTGTCGGTATATTACGCCCTTTTTCAGCAGGGCTGTCATGGCGGTAGCTGATAAAAATATCGTATTCTTTATCCATACTGCTGTGTATTCGTCAAACAATCTATTCGTTTACAAGCGGTTCAGCAATTAAAGCCGATACTCCACTTTTTTGCAAATATACAAAAAATTTTCATTTATTATAACGCATTGTTGCCGCAAAGTGAACTTCAGTTCGGGAAACCTCATCCCGCAACCGATAACAACGCCCACCTATTCACTCCCATCTGTCAACATTTATCTGACTCATTCTTGGATAAACCCGAAGCGGTCATTTGTCTTTTTCATGTGTGCATATTACAATCCGCAGGACTGGCAGAGATTGGCTGGTGTTGATCACTTCGGAGAGGTAAAACCATTCATAACACCGTACAAGCCGTAAGGCGCAGTGCGGTGATTGTCAGTAAGAAAGCGACTGCGTCCCGAAGGGACGCGACCATGAACGCTAAGAGTCCTCCCGTCCTTCCGACATAAATCCCTCAAACACATGTCTCTGTTCAATTCAACAACGCTCGTCAAATTGCCGTTCAATACTCGTTCTATATTGATTCAATATTGAACTAATATTGAACGGGCATTCTCGGAACGTTTAACGAGCTAAGATGCAGCATTTTAGATACAACACAATGGATACCACGCTATATTACAATGCCTTAACGCGCAAACAACTGGTGCGTTACGCCAAGACTTAGAGGGGAGAGGGGCGCATCAAAAGCGACCATAAAAGCCCACGCCCAGGTCGACCAGCCGCTGGGGCAGGTTGTCGGGATTGCCGGCGGAGTCGGCAGGGACGTTGACGGTGATGTGTGTGCGGCGGGAGGCGAAGATGCCCACGCCGCCGTTGATGTTGCTGTAGACAGGGAGCTCGTGTCCGTCGGCACTTACTTGGTGCTGTGTGCGCATGTACTGGTAAAGGTCTTCATTGCAGACAGTGAGGGTAATGTCGACGTTGTTGACGCAATAGAGGGTGTCGGTGTTGGAGGCAAGGTGCTGGCGGATGACGGAAAGGAATTCCCGCTCGGTGAACGGCCTGACAACAAAATGGTCGCCACTGAAGGGGGCCAAGGCGGTGATGCCGGGAATGGTGATGCTGAGGGTGTCGCGGTTTTTCTGGTAATGGAAAGTGACAAAAGGTTGATAGAACCTGCCCCGCGGCAGCGGGTTCCACTCCAAGAAGCCTCGGCAGCCGACACTGAATCCGAACTCGTGGGCGCGGGTGTAGGTGGGGTTGGTGATGACCCTCTCGATAAGGCCGCGGGAGGTGGGGGTTTTGGGCAGTACGCCCACAAGGGAGGTGAAGGCGGTGGCGAGGGTGTCCATGGATGGGGAGGAGGCGTTGCCGGAGCGGCGGAGGATAACGAGTTGGAAGAGGCAGCCGGTATCGGCCAACAGGTGCTCGCCGGGCACGCAGTAGTAGAGCGGCCGTAGATGAACGCCAGCCGTGGAATCAAGGCCGAGTGGGGTCTCGGTGCAAGTGAGTTCCCAGCGGTCGGCCAGTGTGGCGTAGGCTGTGGGGTTGGCACCGATGGGAGAGGCTCCGTCCCAGGCAAGGAGATGGACTGCCACGTCAGAGGGGAGGTAGTAGTTGGAATCGGGCACAGTGGTGTAGGTATACATGTTCTCTTGCCCTTGGAAGCAACGCTGAAGGCGCACCCAGACGGTATCCTCGTCGGGGTCGATGACGCAATAGACAACAGGCACTTCGCGCCAGGGGGCGTTAGGGTCAAACTCGGCCTTGCAGGAGGTGAGGAGCAGCAGGACCGCAACGACAGGGAGAAGGCTCTTCATGCGGAACAGGGTTTAGAATTTGTTGATTCGTGAATGTGTTAATACATGAATCAATCTAACCATGCACACGTTCACACATTCAGAAGTTCCCGTAGAAGCCTACGCCGAGGTCAACCAGTCGCTGTGGGAGGTTGGTGGGGTTGCCGAAGGAGTCGGCAGGGATGTTGACGGTGATGTGGTTACGGCGTGAAGCAAAGATGCCAACACCGCCATCGACATTGGAAAAGGTGGGTGTCTCCTGTCCGCCCATGACGGTGCGGTCGAGGGAGTTGATATAGGCGTTAAGATCCTCGTTGCAGACTGAGATGGTAATGTCGACATTGTTGACGGAGAAGAGGGTGTCCTTGTTGTCCTTTAGCTGGTTTTTGATGATAGAGAGGAAACGACTCTCACTGATTACAAGGGCATTTGAGATAAGGTCCATAGTGCCTGAAGCAGCCTTGACATTGCCAGGGATGGTGATGCTGCAGGTGTCGCGCAGGTGCTTGTAGTAGAAGGTGATGATGGGCTGATAGCGGCGTCCACGGGGCACGGGGTTCCAATCCATCTTGCTTTCGCCTCTGGTAAAATGGAAGTGATGACCATTCAAGTGGTTGGGTCTGACGAGAATCTCCTCGACAGTATCGCGCAGGTGGATAGAGCGCTCGCGGTAGCCGACCATGGTAGTGTTGGCGCGTGCAAGAGTGTCGCCGGAGGAATTGCGGATGATCAGAAGCTGATAGACGCAGTCAGAGTCCGCCACAAGTTGATGACCCGGAACGCAATAGTAGAGAGGCTGCAAACCTGAGGGGAAGTTGCCTTCCGGCTTGCCGGGGCGCTCGGTGTAGGTAAACTGCCAACGGTCGCGAAGACGGCCTGTGGAGGTAAGGCTGTTATAAGGGCCACGGACGCCCTCATAGGCCAAGAGATGGACCGTGATGTCGTCGGGCAGGTAATAGTTGGAATCGGGTATCGAGGAGTAGTTATAGAGGTTTTCCTCGCCCAGATAACAGCGTTGCACACGTGCCCAAACGGTATCCTCGTCCGGGTCGAGGATGCAATAGACGGCAGGGACGTCGCGCCACGGGGCGTTGGGGCTGAAATCGACCTTGCAGGAGGTGAGGGTGAGGAGCGCGATTGCGATGAGGATGTGTATTTTTTTCATGACTATGATGGATTCTGAGCGACGGCAGGGGTGCCGACGTTGGTGTTTGATGTGTTTAACAGGATTTTTATCACTTCGGCAGCTATGTGACAGCCGAAAAGAGGCGGCATGTAGGAAATGGTGCCGACGGTGGTAAGATGATTGGTGGAGGGGTCCTGCTCTATGGCATGCGGAGGGACAGGCTCGGAGGAGAAGACCACACGTATGCCCTTTTCCACCCCCATGCGGTGGAGGCGCTTGCGCACCATGGCGGCAAGTCGGCAGGTGTGACTTTGCGAGATGTCGGCAGCGCAGATTTGTGAGGGGTCCATCTTACCGCCACTGCCCATGCTGCTGACCACGGGAATGCCGAGACTATGGGCATGGTAGAGGAGAAAGACCTTGGGCGAGAGGGTGTCGATGCAATCCACCACACAATCGTAATGATTGGTTTGCAGGAGGGTGAGTGTGCGTTCGTCACGCAGGAATTCTTGCAGGGCTTCCACCTGGCAGTCGGGGTTGATGTCGCGGAAACGGTCGCGAAACAGGACGGCCTTGGGCTGCCCGATGGTGGAACGGAGGGCTATGAGCTGGCGGTTGAGGTTGGTCTCGCTCACCGTGTCGCCGTCCACAAGGGTCAAATGGCCCACTCCTGCCCTACAGAGCTGTTCGGCAGCATAGCCGCCTACTCCACCCAGTCCGACAACGAGAACATGGGCCGAGGTAAGACGGTCAAGGTTGGGCTGTCCGAGGAGCAGCGCAGTGCGGGAGGAGAATGGTGTGCTCATTTCTGTATCACTTCTTCTATCTCCACTTCGTCCATCATAATCCACGGGTTTAGGCCTTTGGCGCGGTGCCACGAGGGAATATGGGGAAGCGGACGGGCAATAATCTGCACAAAGCGGACACCCTCGCGGTTGACGGGGATGGTGACCACTTGCAGCTGGGTGGTGTTCATGGCCTGGTCAGCAGGGTCGTAGGTGATGGTGGCAGGGATGGGAGCGGAAAACTCCTTGCCGTCGGCGGAGACCCGCACTTCGACCTGCTGAGGGGCAAAGACCCACGCATCGGGAACGTGGGCAAAACGGAGCACCACATTGCTCAGATTGATGCTCTTGCCCAGCTCGATGTCGGCTTGGACGGGGTGGCCGGAGAAGCCCAGCCAACCGTGGGAGAGGTCGTTGACATCGCCCTTCTCGCCATCGTAGAGGGCACGGGCGGCGTTCTTATTGTAGGGGGTGTTGGGCTTGTGGGCAAAAGTGCAGCCAACCACGTAGTCGAAAGCAAACTGCTGCGTGGCCACAAACGACGGGGGCTCACCCTTCTTGAAAGCCCGGGCGCGAACGATGGTGCTGTTCTGCACGGTGAAGGGCTTGGTGTAGAGCGTCGATTTCTCGGTGGGCATGGTGCCGTCGAGAGTGTAGCGTATCTCGGTCTTGGGAGTTGGGCACTTGATGGAAATCTGCATGGGGCCGTCGAAACGTTCGCGATTCTTGCTGATAACGGGCATCTCGATAATGGCGGAAGTCACCTTCGGATAGATGAGGCGACGGAAGTCCTGGGCATTATTCTCCATGCAGTCAAACGGGCGCAGATGCACCACAAAACGGTAGCGATGGTCTTTCACCAGCATGGCCTCGTCGAGGTTCATATCGGCACTGGCACCGCCTACGCCGGCGTGAGCGAAGTCGAGATTGAGAACGCTGTCGCCAAGTGAGAACTGGCACAGGGTGTCGAGAATGTCGGCATAGAGTCCCATGGTGCCATTGCGGAGAGCGAGCCAGCGCACTTCGGTATGGTTGCCGGAATGATGAGGAGCCACATTGGCTTCTGCGGTGCGAGTATTGTCGGGATAGCGGTATGTCACATCCCTGGCGGGGAGCGACTGCTGTGCAATGCGACCTGCACCGCGGCGGTCGACATAACTTTCTATGTTGCGGCCCAGCCATTCGGCGGTGTCGAGGAGGGTGCTGAAGGGTATTTGCATGCCAACACGGGCAAGGGTTTTAGCCGTTTCGGAAACGGTAATGTCATTGTTGAGCAGCACATCGCCCGTGGCAAGTACGAGGTAGGACTGGCGCACATCGAAGAGGGTGCTGTCCTTGTCGCTCCCATAACGCATAAGGACATCGATGCCAACAGAATAATTGTCAATCTTTCGGACGTTGGTGGCCAACACCTCACCCTTCAGCCGGTCGAGGCCGATACGCTGCCATTGGCGCAGACCGTTGGGGTCGGCCATGTCGTTGGGGGATGGTTCACGCATGAAATTCAATTGCATGGGGCGCGTAACCAATGGGGTGCCCTGGAAGGAGAGCATTTCCACAGTGCCTAAACTGTCGTTGAAACAGAGCGAGAAACTGTTGTTTCCGATGATGATGTGGTGCAACGTATCCTTCTCGACGGCGAGAGGCTGAACACCTGTCTGGGTCAGTTCCATCAGTGGCATATTGTCCGAAGGCAAGGGGAACTGAGCCGTGTAGAGCACCGTATTCTTGGGGATGGAGGGGGTGTTGCTGCGTTGGCGGAGTGTGAACTGGATGAAGAGTTCTTCGCCGGAATAAAGTGTGAGTTTGGGAATCTTCAGCTTGAAGTCCTTGGTTTCGCCCGGTTTGAGAGAGAGGGTCACATCACCCGCCACGATATTGGACTTCAGATTAGTGCAGATGACATAGTCCAGACGGTAATCAGCCAGCGTGCGGAAGTTGCAGAGGTTGGTAATGTCAAACTCGGCAGCGTCGGCACTGGTAGCAGTCATTTTGATGTCGAACGGGCGATAGAGGTGGGTCAACTCCGGCATGAAGGGTCGCTGCGACAGCGTTTTCCATGCCATGCAGTCATAGAAGCCTCCTTGCACGGAGCCGTGGTCCATCACCATCTGCCACAGCGGAGCCATACCGCCAAAGGTGTTGCCCTCCATGCTGCCGTATGAGAGCATGACGAGGGGGCGCTGCTGTGCTTTGGCCAGATACTGGCGCAGCAGCTCAGTGTTGGCTCTGAGTGGCGATACAATGTCGGTATTGTCGGCAAACTGCGCTCCGGGATATAGTACAGGACGGGCAGGGTCAAGCTGGCGCAAGGTCTTGTAGGCTGAGACCATGCAGACACCATTGTCCTGGCTCTCGCCCAAAGTCCATGCAATAATGGAGGGATGGTTCTTGTACTCCCCATAGAGCGCGCGCACGCGGTTGTTGAAAAGGTCGGCATAGTCGTTGTCCGTGGCTATTACATGTCCTTTATTATTCACTGGATGGATGTTCGCGTCCACGACGACATAAAAGCCGAGCTCGTCGCAGAGTTCATAGAACTTGGGGTCTTCGGGGATTTTACCTGATGTACGGATAGCGTTGATGTTGTTGCACTTCATCTGGACCATCTCGCCACGGAGGACCTTGGCATCATCATCGGTCATCACACCATAATCGCGCAGAGTGATTCCCTTGAGCGTGACGGCACGGCCATTCACTGTGAGCCTCTCCTTGTAGCCTACTGTGCGGAACCCAAAGCGGGTGCCCACCACGTCCTCCAGCTCCATCTTCTCATTGTAGAGGCGGATGACGGCGGTGTAGAGGCGCGGCGTTTCAGCCGTCCAGGGCAGCACATCGGGCAGAGATGACGAGAGGGTCTGGGAGGTCTCGGCTCGGTTGTCAAAATAGCACCATTTGCCCACCTTTTCCACCTGTTGGCCTTTGGTGTCCCACAGCTCAAGTTCAAGATAGCATTTGCCTTTGCGGCGTTGATTGAAGAGATCGGTTTCGAGCGTGTAACTACCCGTGGCACTGGCTGCGTCATATCCTGCCAACAGCGTATAGTCCTGCACATTGAGCAGCGGTTTGAGAAGCACAGCGCAATCGCCCGTAAGGCCAATGGCAGCAGCTTCGAGCAGGGCGCCCTCATCCCCCTCCGTATAGCGAAGGCTGATGGTATTGCTCTTGCCAAAGCGCACAAGGCTCGTGATATCGAATTCCGTCACTGCACCGGCATCGTGACTGACACCGACCAGTTTATCATCGATATACAAACCATAGCCCGGACTGGCCTTGAAACGGAAGAACAGACGGAAGTCCCGCCAATCTTTAGGGAACTCGTAAGCCTGAGAATAATTGACAGCGCCCTTGCTCCTATCCTCCTCCCAGTCCTCCATGACGGAGAGGTAATAGGGCGAGTCGTCATAACGCAGATGCTCAATGGCGTTCTCGTCGTCATACGTAATGACGTTGGCACGCGGAGCCATCCGCAAATCGTCCATACCCTCAGGCTGCTGCGCCTGAGCCGTGCCGAGACACAGCAGCAAACCTACGGACAATACAAATCTCTTCATATCAATTCACTTGGCCCCACGGCCAAGCAGGGATATTAGTGTTTAAGAAAGTAACTGACGCTCACGCCAGCCTTGATGTTTTGCAGCAACAGGGGACGACGGGTGGTCAGCTCGCCATTCTCCCAGCGGCTCACACCGTCGAGATGCATACCCATGTATCCCACGTAGGCGTTGACACACAGATTGCGGTTGAAGGCATAGCGTGCACCCACGTTAAGACCCCAAATCACACCGCCTTCGCTAATCTTGATGGCATTCTGGCCGCCGCTGGTGGAACCCAGAGGGATAGAATAGCCCACGTAGACAGTGGAGAAAGGAGTGAGCTGACTGCGCAAGTAGTGAGTGCGGAGCTCGATAAAGACGGGCAGCTGGTTAAAAGCCCCCGAGGGGTCTTTCAGAAACTCGACACCCAGACCAATGCCAGACTCTTTACGGATTTGCCAACCTCCCACGGCGTAGAAGCCGTGGAAGGTTGCCTTGTCCGAAAAAGCAGTCTTGTTGACGTTGGTGGCAAAGTCATAGCCTGCAACACCGTAGAAACCGTGCCAGTAAGGCTCAATGTGTTTCTGCTGAGCCTGTGCCGCCATCAGGGTGACGACAGCAGCCAACAACAATAGTGCTTTTTTCATGATATATTGTCTGTTTGGAGTAAAAACTACTTCATCTCTTTCAGGTCGGGCGAGATGATGAGCGTTGCCTCAGTGGCAGCCTGCACCTGCTCGACGGTGAATTCGGGGTTGATCTCGGTAAGGACGATACCCTTGGGAGTGATTTCCATGACACCCATCTCGGTGATAATCATGTTCACCTGGCCTTTGGCCGTGAGGGGAAGAGTGCATTTCTTCAGAATCTTGGGATTGCCCTTGGCCGTGTGCTCCATGGCCAGGATGACCTTCTTCGCACCAACCAGCAGGTCCATGGCACCGCCCATACCGGGGGTCTTCTTGCCGGGGATCATCCAGTTGGCGAGGTCGCCCTGTTCGTCTACCTGCATGGCACCGAGGACCGACACGTTGACGTGGCCGCCACGGATGATGCCGAAGGATGTAGCACTGTCAAAAGTGCTGGCCTCGTCGGTATAGGTGATAAAGCCACCACCAGCATTGATCAGCCAGGGGTCTTCCTTGCCCTCTTCGGGGGTGGGACCCATACCAATCATTCCGTTCTCGGACTGCAGAATGACGTGCACGCCTTCGGGAAGGAAGTTGGGGATAAGGGTCGGGAGGCCGATACCGAGGTTGACGACATCACCGTCTTTAAGCTCTTTGGCAGCACGACGGGCGATAAAGGGTTTAATTTCGCTTTTTTCCATAGTTATTATTATTTTAAATAGTTTTACATTATTCTCATTATAGTGACTGCCGGACTACAGACCGAAGTTCTGCACGCCGCGTTTCACAATCTCCTCGGCTATGTACGAGGCCTCGTCGTCGGCATAGGTGTTCATGCCGAAACCGGCATCGTAGCCCAGTTCCTTGGCCAGCTCGTGGCTGATACGGGGACCGCCGCAGATAAGAATGATTTTGTCGCGCAAGCCCTCGGCTTCCAGCATCTCCACCAGCTCGGTGAGGTTCTTGATGTGGACATCCTTCTGGGTCACCGTCTGGCTGACGATAAGGGCGTCGGCATGCAGCTCAATGCCCTTGGCAATGAAGTCCTCATTAGGCACCTGGCTGCCCAGGTTGTAGGCATCAATCATGTCGTAGCGCTCCAAGCCATAGTGGCCGGCGTAGCCCTTCATGTTCATGATGGCATCGATACCCACCGTGTGGGCATCCGTACCGGTGCTGGCACCCACGATGACAAGCTTGCGGCCGATATGCTCGCGGATATACTCATCGCACTCGTGCATGTCCATCTTGCTGGATTCCACCTTGGGGACATGGATGGTGGAATAGTCCACCGTGTGGGTGCAACTGCCGTAGCAGTTGAAGAAGGTGAACCCCTTGGTCAACTCCTTGCTGTACACCACCAGCGGATTCTCGAAACCCATCTTTTTCAGCAGCTGTTTGGCAGCCTCGATGGCCTCGTCGCCAGCGGGCACTGGCAGGGTGAAACTCAACTGGGTTTTCCCATCGTTCATTGTGTCGCCGTATGGCTTTATCTTGGTGAGGTCTAAGGTTTTGTCGTAATCCTTTGCCTCCATCGAATACAATCCTTCGCTCATTGTTGTGTGTTTTTAAGGGGTTTTACTTCTTACCTTTCATTATTTCGACAAACGGATTGAAATAGTTCTCCGCTTTCAGGGTGACGCCGTCTAAGCCCTTACCTCCGTTCTTGGGACGCTTCACGTCGGCAAAGATGCCCTTCTCCAGTGCGGTGAACAGGCCTTCGCTCTCCATGACTTCCAGCAGCTTGGTGGCGTCGTCCAGCACCTTCTTTGCGCGATTGCGGATGATGCCGTTCTCCTTGAATTCCACCTCTTCGCCGATGTCCTTCATGTTGTTGAAGATATACTTGGCGTTCTCGATACTGAGGTAACGGTCGCTCATAAAGGGCGTGTGGATAGCCTCGGTGGGCATACCCAGCAGCTGCAAGCCCTGGTGGGTCCACTGGCCAATGATGTTGAAGAGTGCATCCTGGATGTGGCCGCGGAAGATGTTACCCGTCATGAACTTGGTGGGAGGCATGTACTTCAGCGGGGCCTTGGGGAAGATTTCGCGCAACATCTGAGCCTGAGCCAGCTCATACAGGAAACCGTTCTCCAGCATGGGGTCCATCTCGAAAGCGTGGCCCAAACCCTGCTGCTCCTCGGGCAGACCGGCCAGCAGAGCCAGCTGCTCGTTGATAAAGTCGGAGGCCAGCACCGTGTGGGCTTCCTCAAAGGCGTCGGCAGTGGTCAGGTAGTTATCCTCACCGGTGTTGATGATAACGCCCGCAAAGCCGTTGATGATACGGCTGAAATACTGGTCAATCAGCGTGCGCTGCATGTTGATGTCGCGGAACAGGATGCCATACAAAGCATCGTTCAGCATCACATCCAGACCCTCCAAAGCGCCCATGGCAGCAATCTCAGGCATGCAAAGACCGGAGCAATAGTTACACAGGCGGATGTAGCGGCCCACCTCTTCGCCCACTTCGTCCAAGGCCTTGCGCATGATGCGGAAGTTCTCCTGGGTGGCAAAGGTGCCGCCGAAACCCTCGGTGGTGGCGCCGTAGGGCACATAGTCCAGCAGGCTCTGACCCGTGGTACGGATCACGGCAATGATGTCTGCACCCTGGCGGGCACCGGCCTGTGCCTGCACCACGTCCTCGTAGATATTACCCGTGGCGACAATGATGTACAGGTAAGGCTTGCTGCCCTCGCCGATAGTCTCAATATAGTGTTCGCGGCGTTGGCGGCGGGCACGGATGCGAGCCACATTGGCATCGATATAAGGCTGGAGAGCCTTCTTGATGTCCTCCATCTTGTGAACAGGCAGCTGGGTGATGTCCAGTTTGCCGGCAGTGATGGCCTCGGCAATCTCCTGCGGGCTCTTGCCAGTCTCCAGCACGGCGTTGCCCATAAAGAAGCACACGCCCTGCCCCAGAAGACCCTTGCTCTTCAACTCGTCAACCACAACATTGGGCAGCGGCACCTCATTGGCGTCGATGCCGTCTATACCCAGCAGTCGGCAGATGGTGCGCTCGACAGCCACGGTAGTATAGTTGCCCACAAAATCCTGCACTTGGTCGGCAATTTTTCGTGCCACACCCCTTGCATGCTCGACTTTTTCGAAATCAAGTCCTACTTTACTTTGCTGCATAATTGTCTATTTACTTTTACTAATATTTTATTATTCAACCATTAACGCCCGCCATCACCCAATGCAACACGCGGTGGCGGCACATTATTTCAGACTTGCAAAGTTAATGATTTTTTTGCAATCTGAGACTTTTTATAAATAAAAAAATAAAAAAAAGGTCACCTGGGTCCTTCCGCGCTCTCGCTTACACCCCTCGGAAGCTGTGCTGCTCAACGCTTTCGGGCATGTGGCTTGACAGGTGCTTGGCGGTACTTCCCGCAGCCTTTCCACCACCTCTCCCCTCCTCTGTCGCTGCACACGCCCACAGTCGCTGTGTTCTTCCACAACACCATCTTCGCTCCTTCCCACTCAAATCGCCCTTCGTTGTAGGTCTATTTGTCCAATGAAAAAGGAAGAAATGAGGAACAACAATTAGAGAACTGACCTATAAGGAGCGAAGAAACAGCGACCATAGGACCTCTTCAGAACGTACTGAGAGGGTATTGCCATCTGTTCTACAAGAAGATAAGTAAGATTGAGCAGCGGCCTACTGCTCGGTGCTGTCGGTCTCGACGGCGGTGGTTAGGGAGGCCGCGGCCTGGGTGGTGGCGTTCTTTTTGCGGGGGCGCGGCATGCGGATGTCGCTCAGGCTGTGTTTGGTGTGGAACTTGTCGAGGTCCACGTCGCCCGCTATGCCCCTGACGCGGCCCGTGCGGCTGTGCTGCCAAAGGGTGAAACGGATTTCGGGATAGCCTTCGTACTTGGCCACAAAAATGTGGTATTTAGAATACTTGCGCGTGGCGAAATGCTCTCGGTACACTTTCTCGCTTGTATAAATCATGGGCTTGACGCCGTACTCCTTCTCCATCAGTTCCAGCAACTTGTCCACCCGCCCCATGTAAAGACGGCCACTGTGGTGCCCCTCGATGTCGAGAACGGGGATAAGGTCCTGGTTCTTCTTCGACACCATCGATTTGAAATTGGCAAACTGCTGATAGGCGGTAGTCTTGCTGCTGTAAACATGGTAGCTGCCCACTAACAGGCCAGCCTTGCGCGCCGCCTTAACGTTGGTCTTGTAGTAGCCGTCGCGAATGGTGGCACCCTCGGTGGCGCGGATATAGACGAACTTGACCTTCTTGGACTTGACCACTTTCGTCCAATTGATTTTACCTTGATATTTGGAGACGTCGATACCTTGCGCCCACACCGCCGGGAATGACAGCAGCAGGAGCGCAAGGGCGACGACAAGGGTCTTGTGCCAGCGATTGTTAGAGCTCGATTTCATCGCCGGCGGCATTGAAGAACTTGTAGCTCAAAAGACCGTAGGTCTCCGAGGACTTGATCTTGAGCCTAATCTTGTATTTCATCATCCACTGCAGACGGATGCTGCGCAGCCCGCGGGTAAGGTAGGCATAGACGTAGGGGTGGACGATGATGGTGAGCTGTTTCTCGTTTTGCGAGGAGGTGAGGTAGCGGAGGTTGGATTCAATCTCGTCGACCACAACCAGGCTCGACTTGATGGTGCCAGTGCCATCGCAGAAGGGGCACTTCTCCTGCACGTCGACCTCAATGGCGGGACGCACACGTTGGCGGGTGATCTGCATAAGCCCAAACTTGCTGAGAGGCAAGATGGTGTGGCGGGCCTTGTCGCGTGACATTTCTTCACACATCACCTCATAGAGTTTCTTGCGGTTTTCGGCCTTCTGCATATCAATAAAGTCGACGATGACGATGCCGCCCATATCGCGCAGACGGAGCTGACGGGCAATCTCCTTGGCCGATTCGATGTTGACTTGGAGGGCGGTGTCCTCCTGTCCTGCGCCGGCCTTGATGTGGTTGCCGCTGTTGACGTCGATGACGTGCATGGCCTCGGTATGCTCAATGTAAAGGTAAACGCCCGAGCGGATGGTGACAATGCGGCCAAAAGCGCGCCGGATGTCGCGCATGACGCCGAACTGTTCGAAAATGGGGGTTTCGAGCTTATAGTGCTTGACGATGTCCTCCTTGTCAGGAGCCACGGAGGCGATGTATTTGCGCACCTCGTGGTAGACGGCCTCGTTGTCGACATAGATGGTGTTGAAGTCGTCGGTGAGGACATCGCGCAGCAGCGCCGAGGCGGCACTGAGTTCGGAAAGCACCTTTTGAGGGCCGGTGATGCGCTTGAGGCTCTCGGTAAGCGAGTTCCACTGATCCATCAGTTGGCGCAGGTCGGCATCGAGTTCGGCCACATCCTTGCCCTCGGCAATGGTGCGGACTATGACACCGAAGTTGGCGGGCTTGATGCTCTGCATCAGACGGCGCAGACGACCACGCTCTTCGGCACCCTTGATTTTCTGCGAGATGGAAATGCGGTTGATGAAGGGATTGAGCACCAGATAACGGCCAGCAAAGGAGAGGTCGCCCGAGAGTTTGGGACCCTTGGTGGAGATGGGCTCCTTGGCCACTTGGCCTACAATGAGCTGGCCGACTTTGAGAACGTTGGACAGGTTGCCCACCTTCTCAAGGGGAGGTTCGATTTTGAAGTTGTTGAGGTTACGGACAGAGGGGTCACCGTTCATGGCAAGTTTCATGTACTTGGCCAACGAATTGTAGTTGACCCCCAGATCGAGGTAGTGGACAAAGCCGTCCTTGTCCTCACCCACATCGATGAAGGCGGCATTGAGCCCCGGCATGATTTTGCGCACCTTGCCGACGTAAATGTCGCCGACATGGATTTTGTTGCCGGCCTTGTCCTTGTGCAGTTCGACCAACTGCTTGTCTTCGAGAAGTGCAAGTTGGATTTCGCTGTCGGTAGCGGATACGATTAGTTCTTTGTTCATTACATTTAAAACAAAAACAAATTACACAACTCGATGGGAATCCATCGGTGTGTAATTTGTTTTAGATGTTAGATTGTTTGTTTTAAGACAGGAAGAGTAGCTTACTTCTTCTTATGTCTATTCTTGCGCAGACGTTTTTTACGCTTGTGAGTAGACATCTTGTGTCTTTTGTGTTTTTTTCCGTTAGGCATCTTACAAGAAATTAATAAGTTATTTTACACTCTTTTTAACGTCGTTGACGAAAGTCTTAGCGGGCTTGAACGAAGGGATGTTGTGAGCGGGGATGATGATGGTGGTGTTCTTGGAGATATTACGACCAGTCTTCTCAGCGCGCTTCTTGATGATGAAGCTGCCGAATCCGCGGAGATAAACGTTCTCACCTTCGGCGAGAGACTCCTTGACGACATTCATAAACTCTTCGACAGTGGCCTGGATGGCGACTTTTTCGATTCCGGTTTTCTGTGCAATCTGTGCAACAATTTCTGCCTTTGTCATATTGTATTATACTTTGTTATTAATTGTTCATTTACGCTCGCTCCTTGAGGGCGAAACAGGTTGCAAAATTACCAAAAAAAATTGGATTACAAAAGTTTTTTTTATCCCTTTCGGACTAAATTTCAACTTTTTATGCAGAGCAATCTGATTTACAACGGTTTAAAAAATATATTTTTTCGAATAAAAACGAATAAGAAACTGAATAATAAAGGGTCATAATCGGTCTTATCGGGTCGGTTTTGCGTCATTTTTTATGAAGTATACGAGGAAGAGAAGCAGGGCTGCAAGGAGGCAGGGAAGGGTCACGTACCAAGGCATGCCCAAGGTTTCAGTGGGCGAGAATGAGAGGACTCCGCGATGGTTGAGAAAGAGGAGCAGGACCACCATGGAGTTGTTGAGGAAATGGGCGCAGATGTTGACGAGCATGGAGCCGGAATAGAAGAAGAGATAGCCCAGCACAATGCCCAGGAAGAAACGGGGAATAAGGCCGTAGAGGTCACCATGGGCGAGGGAGAAGATGAGAGAGGCGACAATGATGGCCACATGGGGATTGCCGAACCAGCGGTGGAGAATCTGCTGCACCCCGCCTCGGAAAAAGAGCTCCTCGCAGACGGCAGGAAGCAGCGCAACAACGAACAGCTGAAGCAGGAGGTCGGGGAAAGAGGAGAGGGAGAGCAGTTGTTCGACCTGAGCCTTGGTGAGGTCGGAGATTCGGCGCATGGTGGACTCCAGCGGGCCAAGGTTCCACCCGTCGTTCCAGGCAGAGAAACAATCACTGATGGGGGCGATGAGCAGCATGATGACCATGCCTACCACTGCCAAGCCCCAGTAGCGCCCCTGCCAATGAAAATGGAAGTAGTTACCGCCCCGAGGCTGGAAAAGAAGGACAAACAGGCACGCGGGCAGCAGAAAATTGAGCAGCTGGGAGAAGGCCTGTTGCAAAAGCTGGAAGCGGATGGCGGCATCGCCACTGCCCACCTTGGGAAAAAGGAGCATGAGACCGCTGGAAATAATAAACGAAAAAAGAAAAAGAAAAAAAAGCCCTGCCAGTTGGCTAAAGGGCTTCTTGTCAATGAAAAAGAAATTCAAATTCTTCACAATTGGAATTTTTTGTGACCCCGGCGGGATTCAAACCCACGAGAGTTGGGGGCGGGGGATTGGTGCGGGGTCGGGTTAATGATGGTGGTGGAATCCAGCATGTTGTGTTATACAATATATTAATTACAGAGGGGTGCTTGGCACGGTTTCGGCACGGGGTTCATTTGTGTAACCGGCTGAATGTTCCGGAATCGAGGCCGGTTGTGCCATCGGGTAACGTCCAATAGATATCATAGGCATTACTTTTTTTGTATCGACGATACAAAACACGAATATTAGGTTTATACTCATTGGCGTTGAAGTCCCCTATCAGTTTTTTGCGGCCACCATTTATGGAAACAGCAACATTAAGAAGGGGGCTGTCAAGTTGATTACAGATGTCAAACGCAATGAAGTTCGGGTCGCCAGTATAAGGATTGACAGTGTGCGAAATCACACTGCCCCGAACAACTGGGCAAAACTCATCATAAAGCATATTATTTATTCAATATTTCAATGTCGTTGTCGCCGAAGATCAGGCGAAGGACCTGGTCTTTTTTGTCTTTTTTGAGTTTGATTTGCAGGACGGCCTCAACCGCTTCGGGTTCGCACTGCGCGGGTTCCATATAGACAAGCGGATAGGTGATGATGTCGATTGCACGCATTGAAAGATGGGTTGCAAGATTTTCAACTTGCCACAAGCTAAGTTGTACCTTGCCGTTGAGGATTTTAGAAAATTGGCTTTCGGATGTACCGGCAAATTCGGCCAAAACGGCCTGAGTTAAGTTTTTTTCTGCCATAATTTTGCGGAGATTCGCAACGATTTGTTCTGCCAACATGATTTTTTGATTTATGGTGGGTTAAACAGTGGTGTTATTTTAATGGGGGAATTGGCTCAGTTTTGGCACGGAAACTATTTATCTATATTATTGTTTATAGGATTCTTAGGCAAATTAAACATATCCCTCAAATCATCGTATTCTGGCATTTCTTTAATTTTTTCATATTTACCTAAATCAAAAATCAAACCCATTATTTTTTTTATATAAGCACCGGGAATGATAAACGGTTTACGTTTTTTTATACCGTTGTGGACTAATTTTAATTCTTCACATGCTTTATCAAAATCCTTTTTTTGAGCAAGCCATAACACAAACTCAAACCCACATACTACTACAACTATGATTGTTTCATCCTGTTTTGCATGAACAAGATTAAAAGATGTCTCTATGAAAGATGATTCTACGTTTTTAATCCTTTCATAATACTCATGTTCAAGTGTCGCAATATGTTCATTTATATTACTAACACCTTCATATAATTCATTTATTTGTTTGGAATTTTCGGCGATATTGGTGCTTGTGTCCTTTTTTAAAACGTCCATTTCAAACTTTATGGATTCGATAATTTTTTTAAAGTCTACCACAGAATAGATGTTCCAACCAATAAGGAGAGTTACGAGAATAGATAACGAACCGATAATGATACCTTGGTAATCAAAGCATACTGCAGTTCTGGGGTTGCTGCGACAGACCACGACAATATTAACAATGGACACTATGATGGCAAACAGCCATATCCATTTAGTGAAAATCTTTTTTGTCATAAATCTATTACTTAGTTAATTGGGAAATGATACTGGCTTGCATTTTGATTGTTTCTTGCTGGCTGGTAAGGAGTGCGACGAGTTCCACGGGGGCTTGTATTGTCAAATCACCGTTGCTGATATTTGTTTGCGGGGATTCGATGACATTGACGCTTTTTCCGTTTTTTTTGCGGAGCATTTCGCCTTTTTCGAGCAGAAGCCAGTCGGCGGAAAGTTCGGGATATATTGTCAAAATATGTATAATTTTATCGGTTGACAAAGCACTTTCCCCACCCTTTCCGCTGAAATTAGAGGAGGCGATTGTAATTTTTTTGTAAAAATCCATCATCACAAGTTTTTGAGATTTAGCAAATTGTAATAATCTTTCCTTAACTTTATCCATATTTGTAATATTTTTTCTTGTTATATTAAAAATTTGTAGTATTTTTGCACTTGAATTTAAAATTAAATTTAATGCAAATATAACAAGAAAAATCAAAACACAAAAATTGGAAGAATTATGGAAGTACATTTTAAGCCATTTGATTTAGAAGCTGCCAAGAATGGTGAGCCCGTGATGACAAGAGGCGGTGGAACAGTTGAGTTTATATCTTTTGATTTGAATGATAAACACCAAAAGATTGCTGCTATTATCACCGACCCAAGCGGGAGACAACATGTTGAATCTTATGAAACAGATGGTTCAAAAGACTATGGAGATTGTCCTTCACCAGATACATTAAAGATGGTGTCGTTTGGTAAAATGGTGAAGAAATGGGTAAATCTTTATCGAGAAAAAGGAATTGAGAAGTTGGGAAATGTTTTTTACGATACATGGGAACAAGCTGAAATGGGACAACCAAACGAACAAACATCTAAATGTATGGAATATGTTAAAGCCATACAGGTTGATATTTGGTACAAAACTACTTGTGCGGGGGAATAGAGGGGATAGATAGGATAGATTTGATAGAATATTAACATTAAAATATAGAAGAATATGGAAGAAGAAAACAAACTTTACGCATTTCTCTCAAACCTGGTGAATCAGGCTGAGGCACGGATGGGGTATCCTGCGGGATATGCTAACGGATATGTCGCTTTGCCGCCTACACATCCGTTCCACAATATCTATTACAGTGAGATAGACGAACATGTCTCTGTACACGGCGGGCTGACATTCAGCCAAAGTATAGACATCATCAAACAAGACAAAGACTGGGAACAATGTACCGAGTGCATAGGATTCGAGAGCCTCAACGAGATACCTGCGGGCTATTGGGTGGTGGGCTTCGACACGATGCGCTTCAGCGACGGGGGGCTCAACAGGGATTGGTGCATCGAGGAGACGCTACGGCTGAAGAAACAATTAGAGGCCCTGACGGGAGAGCAGCCGAGAACGGCTGCCGAGGGGAAAGGAGGCGACCAATGAGCTGCGATTGCATCAATAGAATAGAAAAGGATCTCCTTCAGAAGATGACTGAGCAATACCCCGGCTATGAAGTTGTCGAGGAACCGAAGTTCGAAAATCGTACAATAATAATTGGCGACAAAGACATCTCCATGATCATAGGAAATCCTGTGATTGGTAGAGTTCGCAAAGGAAAAGCAATAAGGATATACAAAACCCAAATGCTCCCTTCATACTGCCCGTACTGTGGAGAAAAACTAAGAAAGGAGAAAGGGGGTGAGGGATGAATATAGAATTATTCGTACAATGTTCTTACACCGTGAACGGCGAATTTGATAATGTGCCTGACGAGATTGCAAAAAAGCTCATTGATATGGATGAAGTTACAGAAAACTCAGAAGTATACGACTGGCTCAGTGACCATATCAAAGAGAGTGATGCAGCCGATTGGAGCTTTGATATTTTTAACGCGAATGAACAGGGATGACAAATAACGAACTGCGAAATACCATGTCCTGGAGCATCTTCTACGTGACCATCGGCCGCGGCAACACCGAACTGTTGAAAGAAATACAAGAAAGGAATTAGAATGATACCTTATCAAGATGCACTTTTAGAAAGAATACAAGATGCCGTCTGCGACTTTATTGATTTTACCGATAACGAAGTTAATACCTTTACGTTGACCGTCGAAATCACGGCAGACAATGGAGTCGTATTCAAGCCTAAAAAAATAGAGAAAGGAGGCGAGGGATGAACAAAATGAAAGTATATGTCGCCAGTAGTTGGCGCAACGAACACCAGCAGTCGATTGTTGAGGAACTGCGCAAAATGGGCTTCGAGGTATATGATTTCAGGCATCCTAACGGAGAGGCGGGATTTCAATGGAGTAGAATTGACGAAAAGTGGCAGGGCTGGAGTATGGAAGAATATAGGGAAGCCCTCAAACAGACTACGCCCAATTTGGCTTCAACAGAGATTTTGATGCAATGAAAGAGGCTGACATCTGTGTATTGTGTCTGCCGTGCGGTAGGAGTGCCCACCTCGAAGCAGGGTGGATGAAAGGTGCCGGCAAAAAGGTCATTGCGTACATTCCGCAAGACGTGAAGATTGAGCCGGAATTGATGTATGGTTTGCTTGACGGAATTGCCATCTGTATCCAAGATATTGAGCAGATGCTGAAAGGAGGCGAGGGATGAGATATGACAAACTGGGCAACGCGGTGTTGCATAGGCTTGGGAAGGGCGCGAGTTTCGCGGAGGTGTACCTCACGGCTGTGGAGCTGGGGGTCAGCATCGAGTCGAAAGGGCCGGGACAGGTGGTGATGAGGCGGAAGACCGGGGAGGACCGGCTGGGGTATCCGATAGAAGAGACCCGGTTGGTCAGACCGGAAGTGGTGGCGGACCGGCTGAACGAAATGATGCTGGACGAGGGCATCATCAAGGAGGAGCCAGAACCATAATAGAGTAGATAGAATGAATAGAAACGATAGAAAAAAAAGCGAGAAATGGAAACGAAAGAGAAAACTACGCCTGTGACGGCGGCGAAACAGCGGCGGGACAAGTCCGTGATGGAGAGGTTCCGCGAGTTGAAAGACAAGGTAGGACGCACGGCGGCGTACTACCGGGTGTGCGAGGAGTGCGGGCTGAGCTATGCCACTGTGGTGGGGATTGTCAAAAGAATGGAGGGCAGCAAGGATGAATAACAGGATATACATCAGCGGGAGGATCACAGGCGAGCCGGAGCGGGAGTGCCGCAGGAAGTTCGACCTGGCCGAGGCGAAGGTGGAGGATTTCGTGTTCTTCGACCACTACGGGGTGACGGTGTACCTGGCGACAGGGAAGATACGGTACCGTGCGGTGAACCCGTGGCGGCTCAGGCTGCTTGGGAAGAGGCTGGGGAGATGGCCGTGGAGCGTGGCCATGGCGGTGTGCCTGTGGAACGTGGCGCGGAGCTCGACGGTGTACATGCTGCGGGACTGGACACGGAGCCGGGGCGCGCGGATGGAGAACACGCTGGCGCAGCTGCTGGGGAAGAACGTCATCTACGAGGAGGACGAACAGAGAGAATTGTTTTTGGGTTAATACTCGGTCGGCAGAACGCCGGTCGCTGGATTCATTGGTCTGGTCTTTCATTGCCAGCGACTCCCGCCGGGGCGGTACCGGCGGGGACCACCAAGGGAACACTGCGAACACTGCGGCGTCGGATGACAGCCGGGAAAGACCGGCATGCCGGCCGAGCGCGGCCGGCGACGGGGCGAGAGGGACACATAAATCTGGACTGACCTCCGCCGGGAGCGAGGCCCGGCGCCCCACAAGAATTAGACACACAAAAAAAAGAAAGACATGAAGTATTACATTGGAAGAATCAACACATGGAAGGCTCCGAACAATAAATGCGAGGAGCTGAACAGGGAGATTAAGACGTATGAGAACACCCTGGTGGCCGACGAGCTATCGAGGAAGGCACTGATGGAGCAGGTGCGCCAGACGGTGGAGCGGCTGAACGCGGCCTATCCACGGACAAGGAAGCTGGTGGTGGTGACGCGCCAGGGCAGTGTGATATGCCACCCGGAACAGCGAGTGTCGGACAACGACGCGGTGTTCAGCTTCGAGCTGATGCCGGTGCGGCGGAGCTACCGCTTTGCCGAAGGGGGCTGCCCCGCGATCCCGGAGGGCTGCGCGGGGTCGCTGACGGAAGGAGGCGAGGATGGGCGGGCGTAGGGCGGTGAGCGCGGCGGCGCAAGCCCGGCGGAAGGAGACCGCGAACTGGAAGCGGCCCTGGACGGAGCGCGAGGTGCTGCACCTGAAGCTGCTGTTCGGGCAGGGTCGGGGCGACGAGCAGATAGCGCTGACGCTGGGGAGGACGGCATGCGGGGTGGGCTGCATGCGGAGGCGGAAAAGGCTGAACCGGCCGACCGTCATAGAGATCCGGAGGAAGCGGAACAGGTGGACGAAGGAGGAAGAGGAGTTTATCCGGCTGTGGTGGCGTGAGCTGAGCGACGAGAAGATCGGGCGGAAGCTCAGGAAGAGCGCGTGGCGGGTGCAGCGGAAGCGGCTGAGCATGGGGTTCAAGAAGGAGCGGAGGGACATTCCCGGACGGCGGAGGGGGTGGGGCTACAGAGACGAGGAGACGCTGAAGGAGCTGTACCCCCGGCACTCGGCGAAAGAGATACAGCGGTACCTGCGGGACCGGCACACGGAAAAGAGCATACAGCAGAAGGCCGCTGCGCTGGGGCTGAGGAAGGAGAAGAGGGGGCGATGCCTGACGGTGGAGGAGTACTACCGGAGGGCTAAGAGCGGGGTGGTTAGATAGATTTGATAGATTTGATAGATTTGATAGACTTAATAGATACGATAGTATGAATTTTAGAGATTGGTATTACAATTTGGCCAGTGAGGCCGAGCGGGCGGAGGCGCGGCGGGTGGCGGAGGCCACGGCGGGGCTGCCCGAGTACGAGCGGACGCGGAAGCGGGCGCGGTACAAGGTGACGAAGCTGTGCCGCGGGCGGGGGCTGACGATCACGACGGACACGGCGAAGCACTGCATGCGGTGGCGGGTAGCGGAGGCCGCGGGGAGCGAGGAGATGCAGTTCGGGAGCGAGGAGGAGGCCAAGGCCTTTGCCCGCGAGGAGACCCGGACGGTCGCGGAGGTGCTGGGGAGCATCGTGCCGGTGTGGTTGGTGGGACTCGACGGAAAGGCGGAGGTGATATGAGACTGCTGCGGGGAGCATACGGGAGGGTGGCGGAGGCCACGGGGTACACACCGGAACATGTGAGGGCGGTGCACAAGGGGCGGCGGCGGAACGCGATTGTCGAAGCCCTGCTGCAGGAGGAGGCCGAGAAGGCCGCGAAGGCGGCCCGTGTGCGGGAGAGGCTGAGGAAGGCGGGGCAGACACAGGGCAGCCGAGAACGGATGCAAACAAAAAGAGACACCAATGATAAACGCTGAAGATATACAGCAATTGAAGGGGAGCGACATCCGGCGCGTGGTGGAAGCGTGCGGGGTGGAGCTGAAGGAGCGCAGCGGGCGGCTGACGGCATGCTGCCCGTTCCACAACGAGAAGACCCCGTCGTTCACGGTGAACGAGGAGGGGCACTACTACCACTGTTTCGGGTGCCACGAGCACGGGAACCCGATAGACTTTGTGATGAGGCACCGGGGGCTGGGCTTTGTGGAGGCAGTGAAGGCCGTGGCGGAGATAGTGGGGCACGAGCTGACGGAGGAGGTGCAGAGCCCCGCGGAGCAGAAGAAAGCCATAGAGAAGGAGAAGACGCGGAGGGGGCTGAAGGCCATCAACAAGGAGGCCATGCTGTGGTACCAGCGGCAGCTGGGGGAGAACCGGCTGGCGCAGGAGTATGCCTACAGCCGTTGGAACAAGGAGACGGTGGAGCTGTGGGGGATAGGGTACGCGCCGGACAACAGCCATGCGCTGAGCGAGTACTTAGAGAGCAAGGGGTACAGAGCGGACCAGATAGAGGCCGCGGGGCTGAGCGCGACGGGGCGGAACGGCCAGCGGTACGACATATTCCGTGGGAGGCTGATGTTCCCGGTGAAGGACCAGATGCACGAGGTGCTGGGCTTCAGCGGGCGGCAGCTGGTGATGGACGAGACGAAGGGCGGGAAGTACATCAACACGCGGACGACGGAGATCTACAAGAAGAGCGACGCGCTGTTCGGGCTGAACATGGCGGCGGCGAAGATACGGAAGAGCGGCGAGGCGGTGATAGTGGAGGGGAACCCGGACACGGTGAAGATGCACCAGATCGGGGTGAGCAACGTGGTGGCATGCTGCGGGACGGCGATGCCGAAGGAGGTGATCGAGAAGCTGAGGGGGATGTGCCGGAGCGTGACGCTGATGTACGACAGCGACGAAGCCGGCCAGGCCAACACCGAGAGCAACGGGCGGCGGCTGCTGGAGGCGGGGCTTACGGTCTACACGCTGACGATACCGGACAAGGCGGGGCTGACGGGGAAAGAGGCAAAACAGGACCCGGACACATTCTTCAAGGACAAGGAACACTACGACGAGTTTGGCCGGGAGAACCGGAAGCCGTGGCTGCAGTGGTGGGCGGAGAAGAACAAATGGAAGGCCAGCGACCCGTCGCGGAGCGCGAGCTTCAAGGCGGAGACGGTGCAGCTGATGAAAGGGATGCCGAGCTACGAGCGGAACGGGTACATCACGATGCTGGCCAAACTGTTCCCGATGAAGGGAGAGTGGAACGCGGCGATGAAGGAGGCATTGAGCGCGGGCAGCGGGAGCATGGAGGTGAACGAAGAGGGCTTCACGAAGGAGGAGGCCGAGACGGTGAAGCGGTGGCGGTTCTACGCAAGGAACCACCACTACTATGTGAAGAGCAGCGAGAGCGCGTTCCACGATGTGAGCAACTTCACGCTGGAACCGCTGTTCCACATAAAGAGCACCTACGACGCGCGGAGGCTGTACAGGATGACGAACGACTGCGGGGTGAGCGAGGACATGGATCTTGAGCAAAAAACCCTGACGAGCAAGCAAGCCTTCATCACGGCTGTGGAGAGCTTAGGCAACTTTCTGTTCACGGGGAGCGACGCGGACCTGGCGGTGATCAAAGGCTACCTGTACGCGAACACGAAGAGCTGCAAGAAGATTACGCAGTTAGGGTGGCAGAAGGAGGGGTTCTGGGCCTGGGCCAACGGCGCACTGACGGCAGAGGGGGCATGGGTGCCCATCAACGACCTGGGCATTGTGCAGGTGGGGGGGATGGAATACTACATCCCGGCGTGCAGCAGCGTGACGGTGATGGACGAGGGACTGTACAAACTGGAGCGCAAGACCTTACACGAAGAGAGCGGAGCCGACCTGAAGACCTGGTGCACGAAGATGCGAGCCACCTACGGCGAGAACGCGGTGGCGGCGGTGAGCTACTGCTTAGCGGCGTTGTTCCGGGACGTGTGCGTTCAGCGGTTCGACTGTTTCCCGCTGCTGTTCGTGTTCGGCCAGAAGGGAACGGGTAAGACCAAATTCGTAGTGAGTCTGATGGGGCTGATGGGAAAACCAGAGAAGGGAGAAGACCTTACAAGCATTACCGACAGTGCCATGGGCGAGTACCTGAGCAAAGTGCGGAACGGGTACGTGCATATCGACGAATACAAGAACGACGCTCGGCCCACACAGATAGCGATGCTGAAGGGCGTGTATGACAGCCGCGGGCGCAGCAAGATGAACATGGAGCGCGGGAAGCAGCGGGAGCAGACCCCTGCGGACTGCGGCCTGATATTGAGCGGGCAGGAGATGTGCACGGCTGACAACGCACTGTTCAGCCGGACGCTATACCTGACGACCTCGAAGACGAGCTGGACAAAGGAGGAGCAAAAGACATTCGAGGACCTGAAAGACTACGAGAAGCGGAGCCTGACGCCCATCACCAACCGGCTGCTGAGCCACCGGCGGGAGGTGGAGGAGAGGTTCGGCGCGAGCTACCAGCAAGCCTATGACGACCTGCGGCACGAGGTGGAGGTGGGGAAGATAGACGGGCGCATTGTGGAGGACTGGTGCATGGTGCTGGCGATGCAGCACACGCTGCTGGGCTGCGGGGTGGAGCTGCCATGGAGCTACAGCCAGCTGGTGGAGATTTTTGCAAACGCCATGGAGAGACAGGCGGCGAGCGTGAGCGACACGAACGAGGTGAGCGACTTCTGGCACGGCGTGGAGACGCTGCTGAGCGACGGCGAGATAGAGATGGAGTACGACATGAAGGTGTGGTACGGGAAGACAGGACTGAAGCTGACCGTGGGCGAAGGGAAGAGCCAGCACGTGTGGGAGCCGACAAGGGCCTACGACGTGGTGGTGCTGAACCCGGCGCGGATCTTCAAGGCCTACGCGCGGATGAACGCCCAGGCGAAGACGCGGGGCGGCGGGACGGTGCCGCAGGAGACGCTGCAATACTACCTGACAGCCCAAAAAGAATACCTCGGGAAGAAGACGGAGCGGTTCAGGGTGGCGCAGCGGAAGCACGACGACCCGCGGGCGGCAATGAGCTACGACATCAACGGGGTGGCGGAGCGAGTGGAGCAGACGAAGCAGAGCCGGAACACGATGGTGTTCGACTACGGGGAGCTGAAGGAGAAGTACGGAGTGGACTTCGACATAAGGGTCGAGGACGGGAGCAGAGACGACTTCGACCAACTGACGATGGACTACTGACAAATCAACAATATCAATAACTTAAAAAAAATAAAGACCATGTACAAAATGCAATTCACAATCGACAAAAAGAGCTGCGACAACGCGGACGCAGCTGTGCAAAACATGACTAACGCCGTGATGGAAGTGGGCGCCCTCGGGGGGACGGTGCAGCTGGACTGCGGCGGCATAGGGCTAAGCCTGACCGTCAAACAGGCCAACGACCTGATGTTCTCGCTGAAGAAAGCGCAGTGGGAAGCCAAGGCGCAAAAGAGAGGGGGTGAGAGATGGAGTTGAAGGAGGCGGTGTACGCCGCGATCAGAGAGAAAACGGGCACGGAAGACCCCTACGGGTGGTCGGTGAAGAACGACATCTGCTACGATATAGCCCTGCGGGCGGCAGAGATAGCGGTGGGGACGGGAAAGGCCGGAGCCGCCGAGAACGGCGGCGCCCCTGTCGGAACCGGCGCCGCCGAGAACGGCGGTGCCCACAGGAAGGAGGCTGGCCATGGACGTTGAGCTGGAGATTGTGAACCGCAGAGGCGTGCTGACGCGGAACACTATCGAGGTGGCGGCCGGGACGACCCTGACGGAGATGACGAAGGCGGCAATGCAGCTGGTTGAGATATGCCAATGGCAGCGGGTGCGCGTGGGCGTGGGGGACATGTGGAGCAGATGGATCAGTGCCGCCGATAACGGCGGCACCCCTGTCGGAACCGTTGCCGCCGAGAACGGCGGTGCCCCTGTCGGAACCGGAGCCGTCGGGAACGGCGGTGCCCCTGTCGGAACCGGAGCCGTCGGGAACGGCGGTGCCCCTGTCGGAACCGGAGCCGTCGGGAACGGCGGTGCCCCTGCCGGAACTGGAGCCGTCGGGAACGGCGGTGCCCACAGGAAGGAGGCGGCGCGATGAACGGGCGTGAGATGCGGCGGCAGCGCGGAGAGACGCTGATGGGCTGGGTGGACCGGCTGGCGGACGGCGTGGGGGCGACGGACGAGGCGCGACGGGCGATGCACCTGATAGCGATGGAGAGCAGCCACGCGGGCACCGCTTCGGGGGAGGAACCGGACAGGCGGGAGCTGGCGAAGCGGATAGTGCGGGCGGCGGCGGCGGCGGCAGGGACGAGCGAGGAAGAGCTGAGGGGGAAAAGCAGAGCACAGAGGCTGGTGATGGGGCGTGTGGCGGCGGCACAGCTGCTGAGCGAACGCGGGGGGATGTCGCAGCCGGAATGCGGGAGGGAGCTGAGGCGGGACCACAGCACCATAAACTACTACCTGAAGCAGGGGGAGTGGATGAGAGAGCACGACGCGGTATACCGCGAGATATACTGCTCGGCGGAGAAGGACTGTAAAAAATAGATATGATAGATATGATAGATAAAATAGATAGCACTAAACGGCGCGGGCGGCGCGACAATATGGTGACCGTCGACTGCGTGCTGACGCAGGGGGCGTGGCATGTACTGCGGAGGGACAACCCCCACGACGGGACGGGGGTGGACATCACGAAGAGCCCCTGGTACACCATGGTGAGACTGATGCTGAGGCGGGAGGAGGTGACCCGCGGCGGATACGTGGGGATGAAGCTGACGGACGGAGTGGCCGGCAAGCTGTACGTGACGTTGGACGACGTGCGGAGGCTGGGGCACTACATCTCGACCGAGAACATGGCGCACCTGAGCTGCGCGATCACGGGGAGGGAGCGGGAACAGATCTGCGAGGAGGTGAGGATGGCGAAGGTGTTCGGAGGGTTGCCGAGGGACACGGCAATAGACTATTTCATCATGAAGCACGGGATGGAGGAGGAAATACAGTACTCGACGCTTCGGAAATGGTACCAACGGCACTATGCCAACACGGAAGAGGGTTTTATCAAAGATTACCAGCACATAATGCACTGGAAAGCGGGTCAGAAACGGGACAAATAATTGTGCGGAAAATGTCCCTACTGCATTTTTCGTGCAGAAAAAACGTTATTTTGGGAGAAAAATAGATATGATAGATATAATAGAGAGGATAGATAGTTATGGGAAACTGTAATTTTATGGCCGGCATAGTGCGGCTGGAGATTGTGCCCGAGTGGAGCGTGGAGCGGATACGGCGGGCAGGGGGCCTGGCGAGCGTGGAGCTGGCCGAAGGCGCAGAATGGAGGATGATAGCGATGGAGGAAGGGGAGTACAGCGAGACGGCCGGGAGCGGCGACGCGAAGAGCCGGACACTGAGATGCACACTGTCAATAGGGTTGGGAGCCAACCTGCTGAGAGAGATAGAGCTGATGGCGGAGGAGCGATACGTGGCGAGGGTGACGGACGGACGTGGCGTGCAGTGGATAGTGGGCGACGAGCAGGAGCCGCTGACGCTGACATGGAGCCGGACCAACGAGGGGAAGGCCGCCGGACGGGACGAGGTGGAGGTGACGCTGAGCGGAGAGGGTCGATGGGGGGCGACGGAGGCCAGAACCGCCGGCTGAACGACAAGGTGAAATAAGTCTACTTTTTTTTTTGCGTGTTTTGTTTTTTTTTAGGGAAAGGGTGCTGAGGCCCCCTTTTTTTGCGGAAAATGTCCACGACGGAACAGGCTGCAAGTCGTATTTTTGCAGCGAAAAAAAAACACAATAAGATGAAGAGCAACATGAAGATAAAGGCGGAGGCAGGACAGGCCGGAATGCTGGAGATTTTCGGCCATATCGGCCCGGACTGGTGGGCAGAGGACCCGGAAGAGAACACCGCCAAGCGCATAAACGAGAAGCTGGAGGCACTGAAGGAGTGCGAGAGCGTGACGGTAAGGATCAACTCATTGGGTGGCGACGTGGACACGGCCCTTGCCGTGTATGCGCTGCTAAAGGAATGCAAGAATGTGACCACTGAGGCCGTGGGGATGGTGGCCAGCGCGGCCACCATCATATTCATGGCCGGAAGCACGAGGAAGATGAACAAGGGCGCACTGTTCCTGGTGCACAAGTGCAGCAGCTCCGTGTACTGGGGGAACGAGAACGAGCTGGAAAAGACACTGGAGATGCAGCGGACGGTGAACGAGACCATGACGGACATCTACACCGGGGGAGGTGTGAGCCGAGAGACCGTGGAGGAACTGATGGAGGCGAACCACGGAGAGGGCAAGTGGATCACCGCCAAGGAGACAAAGCAGTACGGCTTTGCCACCGAGGTGAGCGAAGGCACGCGGGCGGACGCAGAAGCCCGGAGGGTGTGGAGCGCGGAAGACCTGGCCGAAGAGGGGCTGCCGATGACCGGCGGCGTGGCGGCCCGGCTGCGCGAGCTGTTCCGCGGCTGGCTGAGAGAGGAGAACGCAAACAACAATAACAACCAAAAAAGCAACGAGATGAAGGAAACGCAAACCCCTGCCCAGGAGGAGGCCACGCCGACCGTGCAGGAAGAACAGACCGGAGCAGAAGCCGGGCAGAGCAGCCAGGCAGAGGAGCCGGAGACAGCCCGCGCCGAGCGCGACCGCCTGAGGGCGGAAGTGGCCGAGAAGACCGCCGAGAACCAGCAGCTGAGAGCCCGCGTGGCAAAGCTGGAAGCAGTGGTGGCCGCCAGCCCCGAGGGGGCAGAGCAGCCGAACGGCGACGACGCACAAGCAGGAGAGGGCGAAGAGAAATTCGCCGACTGGCTGAAGCGGCAGAGCTACCACGCTGAAGTGGAAGCCGAGCTGAAAAGACGCAGAACATTAAACAATTAAAAAGCAAAAACAGATGAGCATCACAGTAACAGACATCGTTCAGCAGTACGGAGCGTACTACGAGAACGCAGGGCAGAACCGCACCCGCCTGTTGGGCGTGCCGTTCCGCAAGAGCCAGACACTGGCCATCCCGGGCATCCGCCACATCGACACCGAAGACACGGTGTACAAGCTGGCCAATCCTATCTACAAAAGCCTCCTTCAGCAGTACCAGAAGAGCTTCACCGCCAAGGGGGGAGTGGACTTCCACCCGAACGAGATCAGACTGCGCCGCATGAAGATCGACGATTCGTTCTACCCGAGCGACATTGTGGAGACCTGGCTGGGCTGGCTGGCAGGAGACAGCAGCCGGAACCAGGAGGACTGGCCGCTGGTGCGTTGGCTTTTCGAAGAGTACTACGCCAACCAGATTGCCGAGGACAAGGAACTGCTGGCCGTGTACAAGGGCGTGTATGAAGCCCCGACCGACGGTACCGCCGGCAGCGGCGAGAAGGTGTTCGACGGGTTGAGAAAGCAGCTTCAGCTGGGAGCGGCCGACACGGCCTACCCCATCAACGTCATCGACGGCATCGACGAGCTGTCGGCAGCCACCTGCTTCGACCAGATTGAGAAGTTCGACGAGAGTATCAGCGACCAGTTCGAGAACAGCCGCCTGATCATCTGCGTGTCGCCGGCCATGGCCCGCGCCTACCGCAAGGCAAGACGAGACAGCGGCATCTACACTATCGAGCTGGGCCAGGAACCCGGCACGAAGATCGACTTCACCGAGCACACACTGGTGGGGCTGCCCTCGATGATCGGCACCAACGACATCTTTGCCACCCTGCCCGAGAACATCATCCACCTGATGAAGTTCAAGGACACCCCGAACAACATAGACCTTCAGAAGGACAAGCGCGAGATCTGCGTGCTGATGGACTGGATGGAGGCCGTGGGCTTCGGCGTGAACAAACTTGTGTGGACCACCCGCGAGACAATCACCGATTAACGACCAAAAGAAAGGATAACAAAAAATGGCAAGAACTTGTAACATCAACCTTCAGGGGCTGAACCAGCTGGATGCCTGTAGAAACAACCTGAGCGGCGTGCGCGCGCTGTGGGTGGCCGCCCAGAAAGACGTGGAAACGATCAACGCTGTGCTGGCAGAGACGGTGACCGACCTTGCCGCCATGGTGACGCTGGACACGAGCGGCCTGACGGACAAGCACGCCATCGAATGCAAGACGGGCAAGGGGTTTGTGGGCATCTACTGTGCCGACGACATGGGCGAGCTGAAGTACGCCACGCAGGGTACCATCACGGGCTGCAAGAGCCTGAAGGCAACCCTGGACATCTACCACCCCGGCTTCAAGCGCGTGGCCTTAGGCGCGCTGGCCTACTTCAACAACCAGGAGACTGTGATCGTGGTCAAGCTGAACAACGGCGAGATCCACCTGCTGGGAGACCAGGACCGCGGTGCCAAGCTGCAAGACGGCATGGAGGGCACCAGCGGCAAGGCCAGCGAGGACGACAACGGCGTGAACTTCATCTGGGAGTACAACTGCCCGGCACCGCGCATCTTCGACGAGGACTGGGACCCGAAGGACACAACGACCGGACTGCCCATCCTGACCGCGGAGACCGTGACCGAGGGAGAATAGTAAAACCTTCCATATTCGCTTCGGGGGCTGCCATACATGTGTGGCAGCCCCTCTTTTTTTTGTCCCCTGCACAGCAAAGTAGGGACATTTTTTGCACAAAATGCAGGTGTGGCGTTTTGTGGCATTTTTTTTTAAAAAAATATAAAACACTGAACCACAATGGCAAGTTGGAATTGCACTCGCATTTAAGGCCGTTTTGGCGAAAAAAGCGTGTAACAGCTGTAACAACCTGTAACACGCATTATATTTTATTGATTTATATTGAAATAAATCGAAAAATAGTCGATTAAAAGTTGTAACATTGTGTAACACGATGTAACATTTTAACAAAGATTTAAGGGACATTTTTTTTTAGCGCAGCCGAGAACGGCTGCCTGTTACAGGCTGTTACTGCTTCTGGTGGGATTGTTACAAACGTTAGGTGTTGTGGCTGTGGGTGTTGCAGAGGTGTTACGGGTGTTACACGTGTTACACGGTTTTTGATTGTCCCTTGGGGGTTTGAAAAAAATTTATATCTTTGCAAAGTGTAAATAATTAAAATTCAATAATATGAAAACTGAGGTCACAGATTGGCTTGAAAGAGGCGGGGATTATGGCGAGGGAGTAGAGCTGTTGAGGAAATATAGCCGGAACCGGATGCTGGTGCGCCGCTATGAGCGCAGCCAGGAGCGGTACCTTGGTGGCACCCTGCGTGCGCTGCTGGCGCGGATGGCCGGGGTACAGCCGGGAGCGGGTGGAGGGCAGCCGAGCACGGCTGCCGGGGTTGAGGGGCAGCCGAGAACGGCTGCCGGGGTGCCGGAGGTTGTGGCAGCGGCCAAGAGCCTGCTGCATGAGCTGTGGGTGGCGATGACCGAGAAGCAGGAGGAGCTGCGCGCTGTGGGCGAAGGCAACAGCGACGCTGAGGTTAAGGAGCGGAAGCGCATCATGGCTGAACGTGACCCCATCATCAAGGACTACAATGACCTGTATGAGCTTAAGGAGGCATACTTTGAGAGCGGGGAGGTGCCGGCCGGCCTTGAGGACCTGGTGAGACGGCTGAGAGGCGAGGCCACGGAGGCCACGGCGAAGAGCCTATGGGCCGGCATGAGCGACCTGGAGCTGACCAAGGCGAGGAAGGCAAAGAAGATGCAGCTGACCCGCTGCGAGAACCAGCTGAACTACCAGTCGAACCGCCGCGAGGCCGAGCGCAAGCCGATGCCCGACGGGCCCAAGCGGCACCAGATAGAGAGCAAGCACAAGACCCTACAGGCCGAGCTGCGGGATATGGATCTGGAGATTGAGAGGAGGGGAATTTGAGAACAGGGCAGCCGAGAACGGCTGCCGGGAATTGGGATTTGAGAAATATGGCAGAAGAGAAGACCGATAGTAATAATAACCTGCTGGAGCAGGTGAGGGAGTGCGGACGGCTGGCCATGGCGTTGGAGGATGTGGCGGTGCTGGCGGGGCTGCCGCTGTCGGAGGTTTTTGCCGACTTCGAGGCGCACGGGGAGCTGTACACGGCCTACCGGCGGGGACAGGTGGAGACGAAGATGGCGTTGCGCGGCGCGGTGCTGCGCAAGGCCAGGAGCGGCGAGCCGGGAGCCGTGGAGGAGATGAACAGATACATGCGAGAATTAGACATCATGCAATATGGAAACACAACAGAAGAGGAAGCTGGGGACGTGCCAGCCGGTGAAGGCGGGGACGCTGGAGAGCATAACGGTGGTGGATGTGAACGTGGTGAGGGAGGCACTGAGCTGCGGGAAGGTGACGAGCCTGTCGCCGGAGAGGCAGCACATGCTGAGGGCATTGCGGACGGCGTGGGGGCTGATGGAGCGGTACCCGCAGAAGCAGCAGTGCGCTAACCACCTTGCAGAGCTGCTTGACATCCCCAAGAGCACGGCATGGACATACGTGGACTTTGCGCGGAAGACGTGGGGCGACCTTCAGGACGTTACCCAGTCGTTCCTGTCGGCGTATCTTAGCAACTGGCTGATGAAGATGATCAGCGATCCTGGCACGGGCGACGCTATCCGCGCCAAGTGCCTGGCCACGCTGGAGAAGCACATCTCCAACATGCCTCAGAGCGAAGTGGACCCCGAGTCGGCGGGTGCCAAACAGGTTTTCATCCAGTTCAACGTGAACGGGGTGAACTACTCCTTGCCGCAGGGCGCGCTGGAGAAACTGGGGGTCGTGGTGAAGGAAGAGATGCTTGACGCGCTGGCCGTGGAGGTGGACGCGCAACAGGCGGCGGCGATTATGGAGAGTTAATTTTTTCACCGGCCGAAAACGGACGGGATGTATTATGGAATATGGAAAAGATAAGTGTCAGCGGGAATATGGCGCAGCTCCCGAAGCTGCTGCTTAACGCTAAGTATATGGTGAGCGTGGAGGGGCGCGGCACCGGCAAGAGCTATGATATCGGCTTCATGATGGCGCGGATAATCCACGATATGCCGCGGAGCGTGACCACACTGACTGGCAAGAGTTACGGGCAGCTGCTGACCAGGACGCTGCCGAGCAGCCTGAAGCTGCTGAACGCGATGGGGTGGGTGAAGGATAAGACCTATGTGATAGGCAAGAAGCCTCCGAGCGGGTTCAGGCAGCCGTATGAGGCCATCAACAAGTTCGACAACGTGATCACGTTCGTGAACGGAACGGCCTTTGCGATGGTGTCGCAAAGCGAGCCGGGTAGCGGACGCGGAGCCAACAGCGACTTCGAGATCGTCGACGAAGCCCTGCTGCTGGACCGCGAGCAATACAACAACGAGGTGGCCCCCACGAACCGCGGCAACAATGACCGGTTCGGGAAAAAGAGCCCGAACCCCGTGCCGTACCACCACGGCTTCAAGTACTGCTCGTCGATGCCAACGAACAAGGAGGGTCGGTGGCTGCTGGAGTATGGCGAGTATTACCAGAGGGAGCGGGGGGTGAAGCTGTTCTCCGAGTGGAACAGGATAGTGACGCTGCAAGTGGCGTTGCTGGATGTGGTGCGGGCGTACCGCGCGGCGAAGGAGGGCGGCACGGAGGCACAGGCGGCGGAGGCTGTGGGGGAGTTCCGTGCGCAGTGGGCGGAGATAGCGCGACTGCGGCGGCGGATAGTTCCTTTCGTGAGCCGGGACGGCGTGCTGTTCACCCTGGCTAACGCTTATGATAACATTGACATGCTGGGGATGGACTACCTGCTGAGCAACCAGCAGAAGCTGCCTTACCTTATCTTTATGACGGAGATCATGAACATGTTCTATGATAAGGTGGAGGATTGCTTCTATGCGCTGAAGGAGGCCAAGCATGTGTACTACAACGCATACGACAACGCGCGGGTGCTGGCGGCGGCCAGCGAGCACGGGTATGCCCTGTCGACGGAGGACTACCAGAGTTGCGAGTATGACCGCGACTGCTTGCCCACGGAACCGCTGGAGGTATGTTTCGATTGGGGCAGCTCAATCTGCCTCATGGTGGTGCACCAGGAGCGGCATTGGGATTACGTGGAGGATTGCGCGTCGGAGCAGGTGTGCCAGACGCAGATAAACGAGTTCTTTGTGAAGCCGGACAAGATGGACGGGATGATGATAACGGACTTAATCCTAAAGTTCAATAAATACTATCTTAATCACGGAAACAGAACGGTTTACTTCTATAAGGACCGTTACGGCGACCATAGGAACCCCAACGTGCGGAACAACGAAACGTTCAATGAAATGGCCATTCGGGAACTGGTGGCTGCCGGGTGGCGTGTCGTGCCGAGGATGCACCCGGGGATGGAGCCTCCGCAGAGCGACAAGTACAACCTATGGGCGCGGATATTGTCGGAGACCTCCCCTACCCTGCCGAAGTTCCGCATTAACGGCAACCGGTGCAAATACACCTTGATTTCGATGTACAACACCAAGGTGAAGACGGTGGACAGGGAGTTCAAGAAGGACAAGAGTTCGGAGCGTGCAAGCAGCGGAGTTCCAGCGGAAGAGGCTACTCACTTCGGAGATGCCGTCGATAAGCTGATATGGACCAAATACGGGGCAGCCATATCGACCAGGCACGGCGGCGCGGGATATGTGCGATGGAAAAAGAGTTAGTAACTATTTTCGCGCCAGTGCGAAACTGGCCAAAAAAAGGCCAAAAAAGGGTCAAATGAAGGCCAATATGGCCAAAAAAAGGCCAAAAAATGACCAAATAAAGGCCAATATGGCCAAATAAAGGCTAAAAAAGGGCCAAAAAATCAAGCAAGGGTTTGGGCTGTGCGCCTGTGGGTGGTTTTCGGATCCGGGATTTTTCTTTTCGGGCCGGTGGCTCCTTGGGTGCTTGTTTCATCGGCGGATAGTTTTTTTTGCAGCTCGTTTCTGTTTTGGTTGAGATGAGTTTTGCTTTTGTGTTGATTTTCTATTATTTGTGTTTTTAGCAAGATTTTTCTTCTGGCTCTGGAAAAATGTGACGAACGGCGGTGCGGAGTGGGACGAATGGCGGTGCAAAATTGTCTTTCGCCGCGTTTTTTTTCGGTTTTTTGCCGATTTTCCGCCGGACGGTATCCCCTTCGGAGTGACCCGCCGCGGGTTGTCAGTATTCTGTGAGGCTTATGATTGTGCGGGTCTCCTCAACGGCGATATAATCGAGCGGGTAGAGCTGGCGCAGCCGCTGCGCCTCCTTGCGGCACTGTGGCAGGGTGTCAACCATCCATGTTGTTCCGTCCCAGATGACGCGGTAGGTTGTTCGTTCTTGTATCTTCTTTTTTTTCATGGGTTTATATTTTTTTGTGTCACCCTTCCCGCTTCGACACCCTGACGGGAGGCGAGGCGGGCGGCGTGGGGTTGTTCCTTCCCGGGTCGTTGTCCGCTCGTCGCTGCATCGTTACCCGTCAGGGTGACGGGGAGCGATGCTGTAACGATGTAGTAACGGTGCAGGGGTGAACGTTGCCGGGGCTATTCGTCCACGCGGCGCAGATGGAGCCCTGAGGCGGGGTGATGCTGCTTTATAACATGGACATAATGCCTTTGCGCAGTTGCTCGACTTGTGCGGCCCAATAGGCCAAGCCGAAACCGTCGACGGTTTCGGTTGGGTGTTTTAGCAGGTGCAGCGCGTTGGCCTTTGCGGTCTTCAGCCGGGCGGATAGGCTGACAATATCGGTGTCGGGTTCTGGCTCTGGTTCCGGCTGGGGTTCTGGTTCTGGCTCCGGCTGGGGTTCTGGTTCCGGCTGAGGTTCTGGTTCCGGTTCCGGCTGGGGTTCTGGCTCCGGCTGGGGTGCTGGTACTGGCTGGGGTGCTGCTGTAGGATCCTGGCCAAACCAGCGGCGCAGGCGGTCGACGGCTTCGGGGTCGGTGGCTTGCCACTGTTGCGCGTCCTTGTTCCAGGTTGCGCCGTGTGCCTTGATGGCTCGACGGTTGCGGAAGGTGGTGCGGGGGTCGCCTGTAACGGCCACGCCGCCGGGGATGTCCTCCAGGGTGAGACCTTCGGCGGGTGCTGCGTCGGGGTCGGGGTCGGGGGCGGTGGTGTCGGCCTTGTTGGTCTTTTCGGCCTTGTCGGTGGTGTCGGCCTTGTTGGTCTGCTTGTGTTCCCGTTCGGCGCGCTGGCGGTCGATGTCGGCCAGTTCGGCGCGCAGGGCGGCGACGGTGTCGGCGGTTATGCCTGTTATCCGGCATCCGTCTATATCCAGCCCGCAGGAGGCAAACTTTGCCCGGCGGGATGTCTCTGCTTTGTAGTTTGTGAAATACAGCGGCGCGTAGAACTTGGCTCCGTCGTGGGTGTATGGGCCACATATACGGATGGAAAATAACATATTGCCGCAAAGCTCTGACCAGTCGCACGGCTGCCAGTCATACGACCCTTTGCCGTTGGGGGTCTGGGTTGCAAAAATATTCTGCCCTAATGCCTTCTTTATGGCCTTCATCGTGGGGCCGTAGTTGGGGCGGAACTGTGGCGGGTTGTCCTTCTTTGTTGTGGTGATGGGGTAGATCTCCCGCATTAGGCGCATGATCCTGTCTGAGGTGGTTAAATATTCGTATTCGTCGGTACAGTTTTTTATCTCATGTGTATAATTGAGTATGTGAAAACCGTTAGGGGTGTAGCCACAGGCCTTTACCAGGCGGAAATATTCTTGGAATGTGATAGAAAATTCGCCGGTGGTGGTCCAGTGGCTGAAGATGGCAGCGGCGGCGGCTTCCAGTTGTGCGGTGCCCTCGTCGCTGAGGGTTCGCGTCAGGTCCAGGCTCGTTATATGGTTGCCGGCTTGGCCGAAGGCCTCCCTCCATGGGGATGTTGTTGTGTCCTCGTTGTATGTGCCATAGTCACAATATGGATCGCACGAATAGAACGCCGGGATAAATAACTGCAATTCCTTGGCGGTGTCCTTCATGGCTTGGACGGTGGGCCCGTCTTCCCATGACACGGAAAATTTTTCTTTCCAACATTCGTTGGTGATCTTTACAGTAGGGTTGCAGCCGGGAAAATAGGTTTCTACCACCTTTTTTATGTTGCGTTTGGTGGCGGCGGTGTAGGCGGCTGCAGACTTTTTTTCGTTGTGTCGCTTGCTGGTGATGCTTTCCGGGATGCGCTCCAGCTTTTGAGACCATGCGCGGACGGCAGCGGCGGCGACTTCTTGCGCCTTGCGTGCGCGTTCTGCTTCCTGTGCAGCCTCTTCGCGGCGGCGTGCAGCCTCTTCGCGCTTGCGGCGTTCGTCCTCTTCGCGCTGCTGCTGCTCTTCGGCCTTCTTCCTGGCTTGGTATTGTTCCCACTGGCGGCGCATGTAGTCCGATGTGCTTTCGGCACTGGAATATTTGCGGCCCGTGCCGGTGGTGGCCAATAGTGTAGAGTATTCGGCCATCATGGCCTTAAACTCTTCCGCGTTGCCGCCGTGGTCGGGGTGCAGGTGGTTGGCGAGTTCTCTAAATTCTTTTTTTAGCTCTTCGGCTGTGTAGCTTGATTTTTTGAAGTATTTCATTGTATTGTTGTTTTTATAATTGGGGGGTGCCGGGTCTCGCTCCCGGGCGGCCTCTTCGACTCACCCCCTTTCGGGCTATCGGGTCCAGAATGGTTGAATGATCCGGTATCCCCTGAAGGGTCTAACCTCGACGGCTTCAAGGTTTGCTACGGGGTGAGCGGTCTGCCAGTTGTACACTGGTAGCCACTTGGAGTTGTGCCGGGAGGGGGTCAGCCATTCGGTCAGGGTCTTAGCATAGATCCTGTTCCCGTCGCGGAACACGTACCAGCGCACGCCTTCGGGATCGGTGTAGATGCTGCCTTGCATCTGGTCGGCCATGTCGGCCAGCGCGCGCCGGTCGGTCTTGTCAAGTCCGCGCGTGTATATGTCCGTGGCCATTAGTGCCTGGATATATAAGTGTGTATAATATACTGCACCCATCATGCAACCCGTTCGGGTGTCGCATTGGATCCTGCAGCCTTCTGGCATCTGCTTTTTCGTCGCGGCCAGTGCCTGGCTGAACTTTTCGTGTGTTCTTTCGTGGTGTGTCATTTTGTTTTTGGGTGTTTGTGGCGGGCGGTCCCGCCTGATTATTTATTGTTTTCGGCGGCAAAGGTACGGCAATTTATTCGTTCCGTGCAACTGGGTGGGACACAAAGCCGGGAGTGTGGGACGAAATGCTGTGCGCAGATCCGGCACCGGCGCGGGGTTGTGGCGGGGTGCGGCATCCGTTCACATATCACTGAGGATGACGGTGTTGTGCGCACACCGCTCGGTAGGGCATGCCCCCGAATGGGGAGTATCGAAAGGGGTGGAGTTGTTGAAAAAACGGGTTGAGGGACAGTGTGTTAGGTGTTTTGGGGCGGGTGGCTATATGTTTGAGGGCGAGTAGGTTGTGGTGTTTTATAATATTGTGTGTTTCAGTGTGTTGTGTGGTTATTTGGGGATGGGTTAGAGGGTGTCCCTTCGGGTTTTTGGGAATGGTTGTATCTTTGCAGTGTATAAAAAGGATTATTTATGGCAAAGGTTAGACGAATGGACGTGCTGCGGGAGATGGAGCTGCGGGAGGATGGCAAAGGGAACGGGGTTTACTTTTCCATCAAGTTTGTGCAGGGGAACGGCGAGTTGGTGTATTTTGCGCGGGCGCGTAGTTGCGGGCTGCGTGGCGACATGAAGCGGACGCGGAAGCGGGGTGTGATGCCGGTGGACACTGCCGGGAACGATGTTTCGCCTCACCCCTACCCTGTGGGGATAGACAATATTCTGTTGTTCAACGGGGATGATGTGGTGTTTTGATTGAAAAGAATTAGTTATGGAGATACTTAGCAATCAGTCGGGTTTGCCGTTGATGGCGGTGGGGAAGCGGGTTGTGGCTTTCACTACCGGCGGTGGCGGCGTGGATCCTGTAGAGAAGTTGCCGGACGGACGGCCGAAGTTGACTTTCACTGTTGGGAAGCGGGAGTATGTGTGTTGGGGAGGCGGCAATGCGTACCCAGAGAAGGCTGATGAGACGATACGGAGCTGCGGGGTGTTGCAGACTGCGCTGGGGTTCAAGGCGCGGACGTGTTTCGGGCAGGGGGTGTTGCCTTATGTCCGAAAGGGTTTCGACGCGGATGGGGAGCCGGTGCTGGTGCCTGTGGCTGACGGTGAGTTGCTGGATTTTTTGGGCAGCTATACGTTCAGGGCATATATGGAGGGTGCGCTGCGGGACTTGTTCAAGTTCGGCAATGCTTTCCCTGTGTTTTACTTCAACAAGGACGGGCGGATTGTGCGGCTTTCGGCTGTGAACGCCCGCCACTGCCGAATTAGCCGGGACAAGAAGAGCTTGCTGGTTTACCCGGATTTCCAGTATGCTGCCCAGCCGATAACGGCTGGGAGTTACCGTGTGTTCGACATGCTTGACGAGGATGACCCGTTTCTTGACTTTGAGCGTCGGAAGGTGTTGGGGAAGCTTGGAAGCAAGCCTCTTGCCTTCCCGCGGCTAAAGAATTATTTTTCGAACAATGATTTTTACGGGGCTCCTGACTGGGAGGCTGCGTTGCGGAGCGGGTGGATAGATATAGCCAAGCAGGTGCCTGTGTTCCTGAAGCATGCGTACGAAAACGCTATGAGTCTGATGTGGCACATCCAGATCCCTGCGAGCTGGTATGACTGGAAGTTTCCAAAGGAAGACTATAGTAACGACAGTGACGGGGAGGCTGCGCGGAAGGCGGACATTGAGGGTTTCTGGGACGAGTTGGAGCGCGAGCTTTGCGGGCAGGAGAATGCGAACAAGGCTATCTTTTCGGACTATGGGTGTGACGGTTACGGCCACGAGGCCGACAAGTGGATTATCGAGCGACTGAAGAATGAGATAGACGCGAAGGAGCGTCTGACCACTTCGGCGGCTGCGAACAACGAGATTTTGTTTGCGGTGTTGATCAATCCTGCCACGCTTGGGGCCGGGATGCCCGGCGGGGCCTATGCCGGACAGGCTGGCAGCGGGAGCGACATCCGGGAGAGTTACTTGGTGAGCATCGTGAGCAACTACGTGGAGAAACAGCAGGTGCTGGACCCTGTGCTGCTGGCGTTGCGGCACAATTATCCGGCATTGGGGTCGGTGGTGCTGAAGTATAAGGAGACGATTCTTACCACGCTGAATACTGGCAACAGTGTCGGGGAGGTGGAGAGTTGATAGATTTGATGGATTTGATAGATACTATAGATACGATATGAATGTCTTGTTTTTTCGGGCTGATGAGAATGATCTGGCTGAGGAGTTCAAGCGGTTTCTGCCGGTGAATGTCACTACCAGTTTCGTCACCTTGGAGCCGGCCTTGGTCCTGGCCGAGACTAAGTTTATTCGGGCGGTTCTTGGCGCGCCGCTGCTGGAGCGTCTGGCCACGTATTTTGCCGAGGGTGCGCATGATGACGAGAAGATGAACCGTGCTGTGGAGCTTGTGCAGTCGGCGGAGTTGCGGCTTGCGTATTGGGACAGCTTTGACCAATTGGCTGTGACTATCACGGATCACGGCTTGGAGGACACCATGGGGGACAACCGGGTGTACCGATACCAGGCGGACGGGTTGCGCGAGAGTTTGCAGCGTCAGGGTTTTGAGATGCTGGAGTTGTTGGTTGAGTTCCTTGAAGAGGAGCGGGATTATTTCCCGGAGTGGGGTGCGAGTGAGGCTTGCACCTGGAATATAAAGAGTGTGATACAGGATTCCCGACGTTTTTTTGCGATTGTTGGGTTGAAGCGGGATTTCCGCCTGTTCCTGAGGGTGCGGGAGTATATCACTAACACTGAGCGCATGGAGCTGCCGTTCCGCATTGGGGGTGCTTTGGCGGAGATGCTGACCGGGCACACGGAGGATGTTGGGGAGGGCTCACGGTGCTTCCAGTTGTACCCGATGGTGCAGATGTTTGTGGCGTTCTGGGCGTTGGCGGACGGTCTGCCGGTGCTTCAGGGGACGGTGACCGCGGACGGGGTGTTGCAGATGCAGGAGAGTGCGAGTTACTCGATGAGCGGGCGTACCAACGTGCTGGCAGGGGACAAGGTGCTGGAGTCTATGCAGGGGAGGTTCCGCAGTAGTGCCGAGTACTACGCGGGGCGGATGGTGGAGTACTTGAATGCCCACAGTGTGGAGTTTCCCGAGTGGACGGTGCGCCGGGAGACGTCCGGGGGGTACCGTGTGCATGACCGGTGCAACCGCGGGAAGAGGAGCTTTCATGTTTGAGGGGGTGGCAGCCGAGCACGGCTGCCTGAGATTGGGAGAATGGGAATGAATCAATACAATAATAAACCATGGGGGACTATCTTGTAGATGTTACTAATTATATGGCGGGGTTGGCGGCGTTGCACACGTCGCTGAACCACCGTCCGCCTGCCAACAGGCATTTTTTCAGGGGTGAGCTGGAGGAGTTCTACAATAAGCTGCGGAGCGACGTGAAGTTTCCCTGCATGATACTGGAGGGGAGCGAGATTGACTATGAGGGGCAGATCTACAACCTGACGAAGGTACGGCACTGTGCGTTCATGATCGTGGACAGCATAGAGCGGATGCGGGACTATGAGGAGATCCAGGAGCGGATGAGCCGGTGCGAGCGTATCGGAGAACAGATTATGGGGCGCATTATCAGGGAGGCGGGGGACTCTGCTTCGGGGAGTCCCTTTTCGCGGTTGCTGATAAGCGAGATGTCGGCTGAGTACTGGCACAACGAGCCCCAGAAGTATGTGGCATTCCGTATGCGGTTTACGGTGAAGGGAAATGTGCAGCTGTGCGGAGAGGGGATATGGAGCGATGAGGTTACGCCTGACCCGCCTACACCGCCTGAGCCGCCTGTGGAAGGGGCTGTGCTGGTGAGTGAGGCTGGCAGGGTGCTTGCTACTGAAGTGGGGGAGTTTATTGGGGTTGAGTAGAGTTTATAGAGGTGATAGGTTTTATAGATTAGATAGATGAAGGATATTCTTATACGGATTGGCACTGAGGAGTTCCGGTACCAGTGCCCTGAGAAGTGGAGCGAGGTTACGCAGCGTCAGTGGCTGGCTGTTGTGGGGCAGTTGCTTACTTACGGGGAGGTCACGGCCCTTGGAGTCCGCGCTATACTGGGGATGCAGGTCAGCGAGGCTGTGCGGCTGATGCCCCTGGATTGGAGCGTGCTTGCCGCCGAGCTGGCGTGGATGAAGGATTTGGAGAGTGTGGACCGTTGGATGGTGGAGGAGGTGGAGCTGGAGGATGGCCGGAAGTGCTACCCCCCGGCGGCGAACTTCGATGATATGACATGGGAGGAATGGATGTTCGCCGACACGTCGGCGAGCCGGAAGGCGTGGGATGTGGTGTCGGCTTGTATGTACCGCCCGCTGCGGGAGGGAGCCGGCGAGGAGGAGGACGAGCGGTTGCCGTTCAGCCGTTACGGGGTGTCGTCGCGGTTGCCGATGTTCAGCGGGTTGTCGCCGCTGCTGCTTCGGGCCATCGAGGTGAACTATGTGCTTTTGCGGCGGCGGGTGACGGACTTGTACCCGAATGTGTTCCGTGGCGGGAGGCGGAGAGTCAAGGTGGTGAAGGAACAGCCTGACGCTGCTGTGGGCACTGACTGGGTGACGGTTTACCGGCGGTTGCTGGGGGAGCATGTGTGGGAGGAGGAGAGGTTGCTGAAGCTTCCGGTGAACACGGTGCTGTACCGGCTTGATGTGATGGTGAAGGAGGGACGGGAGAGAGAGAGGGAGATGCGTCGGGCCCGGCGGAGATAGGGATTATAGATATGATAGATATGATAGATATGATAGATATGATAGGGAAAAGACAGGTTATTATTTCTATTACTGGGAGTTGTGATGACTCCTCGGGGCTGGCCGAGTGGTCTGCCTTGCTGCCTCCTGGTGCCCGACTGGCGTTGCCTCATTATTTTGTTGGGCGGGACGGCACGGTGGAGGCGTGCAAAGGGCTTGCCGAGGCTACTGAGTGGCTTGGGGGGCGCGATGAGAGCCGTGTGCACGTGGCGTTGTGCAATGCCGGGCCACTGCGGCGCAGCGGGGACCGTTTTTTTTCCGCTGCCGGCGAGGCGGTGCTGCATTTCTACGAGTTCTGCACCCAGAGCCCTTACCGTGGCCATGTGTATTATGAGCTGATAACGCCTAAGCAGATTGCCGCTCTTGAAGGGTTGTGCCGGGAGTTGATAGGCCGTCTTGGCATCCAGTACCGGTACGATGCCACGCTGGGGAGTTTGAGCCCCCGCTGCCTTGGCGGCGAGGCCGGGGTTTGGCTGGCGAGCGGGCTTGTGAAGGGGCGTATCGACCCCCACCCTCAGACGGAACTGATAAAGATGATGATGCGGCTGACGGATACGGCGGCCGAGAACGGCTGCTGAAAAACAGGGCAGCCGAGAACGGCTGCCTTAAAAAAAAGGAAAAGATATGAAGTATTTTAGCTTGGATGAGCTGTGCCTGTCGAACCGGGCGGCAAGGATGGGGGTCAAGAATGAGCCCAATGACGAGGAGCGGGAGAATCTTGTGGCGTTGGTGGATAATGTGCTGGACCCGGCGCGGGCCGAGATAGGGCACGCAGTAGGGGTGTCGAGCGGGTACCGCTGCAAGCGGGTGAACGATGCTATACCCGGGAGCAGCAAGACCTCGCAGCACGTGAAGGGTGAGGCTGCAGACCTTGTGGCGGGAGGACCCCACGAGAACCTGCGGCTGGCACAGATTATCGTCCGCCAGGGGAAGTTCGACCAGTTGATACTGGAGAATGTGGGTCGGAAGGACTTGTGGCCGGCGTGGGTGCATGTGTCGTACAAGCGTAGCGGCCAGAACCGCGGGCAGATCTTGAAGCGGGTAGCCGGTGTGCCGGGATATTCAGTGGTGAGTTCAAGTGCTGTGCTGAATGGGTAGGTATGTAAGGATCACGGAGGTGTCCCCGGGTGGCGCGCTGCTTGACACTGCCGGCTATAATGCGGCGGTGCGGAAGTGGGGCCGTCAGTTCCGCGGGATGGTGAAGCGGACGGCTTCAGGGTTCCATGACGGAAAGCTGGAGCAGCGCGGGGAGCTGACGCATACGTATCGGAGCGGTCCCAAGGCCGGGAAGGAGGAGGGTCGCCTTGTTGACAGCCTGAAGATGCAGTACAAGCAGGATGTCGGCGGGGAGATAGACCGCGTGAGCTTGCGGCTGCTTCGGCACGGTATCTTCCGGGAGTACGGGGTGGGCAACGGCACTCCGAAGTCGAAGGTGGGGATGACGAAGCGAACAAAGAGTGCATGGGTGAGCGACCCACTGGAACAGCACGAGGGGGAGTTGGTGGAGATTGTGGCTGAGCATGGGGCTGAGATGGTGCTTAGGGGGTTTTGGGTGAAATAGATTTTATAGATTTGATAGATTTTATAGATTTGATAGGTTATGGCTGGATTGAATGAAAAAATCAACATCTACATTAATGGCAAGGAGGTACAGAATACTATCAAGAGCCTCACTGCTGAGATGAAGAAACTGAGAGCCGAGCAGGCGAAGCTGCCTATCGGGAGCGATGAGTATATAGCCCACGCGAAGCGGATACGTCAGATTGACGGTATCCTGCGGGAGCAGCGGAGGGCTGTGACAGAGATGGGCGATGCCTGGCAGAACGCACTGCGGACGATGAGCCGGATAGGTAACACGATTGGCGGTCTGCGTGCCTTCGGTGCCATGGTGAAGGCCACAGGTGACAGTATCAACAATATCGTGGAGACTGCGGCGCAGTTGGATGATGCCTACGCAAAGGTGCGGAAGACTACCGGCCTGAGCACGGAGGAAGTGGCGGCGCTGAACGAGTCGTTCAAGCGGATGGACACGCGGACGGCGAGGGAGCAGCTGAACAACCTGGCCTACCAGGCCGGTAAGCTGGGTATCAACACCCGTGAAGCCGTGGAGCAGTTTGTGAAGGCTTCGGATGTGATCAATGTGGCGTTGGGCGACGTGCTGGGCGACGATGCGATGATTACCATCGGCAAGCTGACGGAGGTATACAGGAAGAGTACGGAGGTGTTTGAGGGGAAGAACCTGGAGGAGCGGATGTATGCCATTGGCGACGCGGTGAACGAACTTGGGAAGCGGAGCACGGCACAGGAGGACTACATTGTGGACTTCACGGCGCGCCTTGGCGGTCTGGCCAACCAGGCGGGGATGAGTGCGTCGGAGGTGATGGGCTTTGCCTCGACGTTGAGCCGGAACATGCAGCGTGTGGAGATGTCGAGCACGGCCTTCCAGAAGATGTTGCAGAATATGATCAAGAAGCCGGCGGAGTTTGCGAGTGTGGCGGGGATGGAGGTGCAGAAGTTCAGCGAGCTTGTGGCCACGGACTTGAACGAGGCCGTGATGAGAGTGCTGGAGGGGCTGAGCGGAGCCGGTGGGTTTGCAAAGATTGTTCCCATGTTCAAGGACATGGGATTAGACGGCACAAGGGCTGCGCAGGCCATATCGACGCTGGCGAACAACATAGACCAGGTTATCGAGGGACAGGCCATTGCGCAGCAGCAGATGGAAGCGGGCGGCTCGATGATGCAGGAGTACATCAAGATGAACAGCAGTATGGAGGCCGAGATGGAGAAGGTGCAGAAACGGATGGTGGATGCACGGGAGGAGCTGGGGAAGAACCTGTACCCTGTAGGGGTGAAGATACTGGGTTTGGTGGCCGACGGAACCACGGCCATCAGCGACATCATAACGGCGTTGAAGGAGGATGCGGGAGTGCGCGGTGCGCTGCTGGCGGGCATACTGGCCTACACGGCGGGGCTGGTGAAGATGCGGGGGCAGGAGGTGATGCTGCTGGCACAGCAGAAGCTGAAAAGCTTCGCGAACCTGAAGGAGCAGAAGGAGACGCTGCGGCTCATAGTCGCGAAGAACCGGGAGCGTGCCGAGCGTGCCAGGAATCTTGTGGCACTTATCGCCGAGCGGAAGGCGGAACTGGAGGCTGCCATTGCGGTGGATATAGCCAACGGGGCGACGGAGAAGAGTGTGGCGGTGAGAAGGAAGCGTGCGGCCATTGTGGCACTGGACACCCGCGCGGAGAATCTGAACACGGTGGCCACGGAGGCCAACACAGTGGCCCAGGAGGCGCAGAAGCGGGTTATGGCTTCGACACCTTGGGGACTGATTGCGCTGGCGGTGGCCGGAGTGGTGTATGGGATAACGAGGCTTGGAGCGGAGACGCGGAAGACCAACAAGGAGGTGGCCGACATCAACCGTCGTATCGGCGAGGAGACCGCGGAGACGAAGCTGCTGTTCAACGAGTTGGAGAAAGCCGAGAAGGGCAGCCGGGAATATAAGACGACGCTGGCGAAGCTGAACGCGATGTACCCGGACATTATAGCGAAGTACCGCGACGAGGCGGGTGCGTTGACGGACATCGCGGCGGCTCGCCAGGAGATAATAGACAAGATCGGGCAGCAGGTTGCCGCGGAGAGCCGGCTTGAGAAGTACCGCTCAATAAGCGGTGAGTTCGAGGCGGAGACAAAGGGGCGCGCCCGGCGGATCTATGACTATTTCGGCGGCGACGCGGAGCGGTACGGTGCCGTGATGGGTGCGTTGCCTAAGGGCTATGAGCGGCGTATCGGTCCCGCCGAGGTGGCCGAGATATACGCCAATATCAAGCGGACGGCTGGCGTGGATGTGGGGACGCTGTTCCAGTGGAACAGCCTGAAGCGGGCTGTGGACGGCTACATCAATGCAGTGAATGAGGCTTACGACGCGCAGAAGAAATGGGAGGGGATATACAAGGGATTTGGATTGACCGGGCAGCCTGGCGCGGCTGGCGGGGACAGCGGGATTGTGCTTGGTGACGGTGATGGCGGAGGAAGTCAACAGCCGAGAACGGCTGTTGACCCGAAGGAGGCCGAGCGTGCGGCGAAGGCACAGGCGCAGGTGCTGGAGAGCATGGGCAAGCTGGCGGCCCAGCTGGAGGAGAAAGCCCTGAGCGGGGTGGAGCAGAAGATTGTGGAGATAACGGACAAGGTGGAGACTATGAAGCGGGAGCTGGCTGAGGCTTTCGGGGAGAACCTGACCGCCGAAGCCCGCGGGGCCTTGGCGGACTTGGAGTCTGCGGCCTTTCGGGCGAAGGATGCGGCGGTGCGGAAGTACATAGCCGACGCGGCGAAGACGCTGACGCGGGAGGGCGGCAAGAATGACAGTGCCGAGAGCAGCGGCTTGCTGCGGGAGATCGAGAATGCCGCCGACCGGCTGTCCTCCAAGTTGGAGCTGATGGATGCACGGCTGGCTGCGTGGAAGGAGGGTGCCGCATACATGGAACGTGAGGGGATGACGGAGGAGGCCGCAGAGGTCCGCGCCCTCATCAAGGAGTATGAGGAGCTCCGGCAAAAGAAGGTTGATTCGGCCTTTGCCGGGGTGAACACCGCCTGGGAGGGCACGACTCTTGGCAAGAAGCCGGGTGCCAATGTAGGCAGAGAGGCACAGGGTATTGTTGCCGGTAGCGGCTGGCTGGCGCAGTTTGCCGGGCAGAGCTACGGCAAGGATGTGCAGCAGGTGCTGAACACCTACGCGGAGGCGCGCCGGGAGGTTACCGAGAAGCTGACGGCGCAGGAGGCGAAGCTTGCGGAGGCGCGGAAGGCCGGGGTGTCCGCCGAAGTGTTGTCGGGGATGGAGGCCGAGCTGGAGGTTTTGCGGCAACAGGCGGGCGGATTGGAGGAGCTGAAGCGGAAGGCACTGGAGCTGGCCGAGAGCGACGCGCTGAAAAAAGGGCTGCGCAATATAGCCGACGTGATGGAGCAGCTTGGCGACAAGATGATGAAGATATGGGGGTCCATCGACACCATATTAGACAATGTCGGCAAGAAGGAGCTGAAGACCGCCCAGGACCGCAAGGAGGCTGAAGATAAGCTGCTTGAAGAGCAGCTGCAGCAGGGGTTGCTGAGCCAGGAGGAGTATGACAGCAAGAAGGCTGCCCTTCGGGAGGAGTATGACAAGAAAGAGAAGGAGCTGGGGCTTGCCCAGTGGCGGCGGGAACAGGCGATGAGTTATGCCGAGGCAGTCATATCGGCCGCTGTGGCGTTTCTGAAGGCGTTGTCTGATCCGACACCGATGCCCACCTGGCTGCGGACGGCAAACGCTACGGCAGTGGCGGCCACGGCGGCAATGCAGGTGGCGGCCATCGCGAGCGAGCCCGCGCCGTATGCCGAGGGCGGCTATGTGCCGAGGCGTAGTTACTTCATGGCGGGTGAAGCCGGCGAGGAATGGGTGGCGAGCAACAGGCTTGTGTCCGACCCGAGGACAGCCCCGGTGATCCGGGCTTTGGAGAGCTACCAGCGGGGCGGCGGGTTGGATCTGCCCTACGCGGAGATGGACGCTGCGGGGATGGGGGCTGCTGCCGACGCGCTGGCGGCGAGCCGTGCAGAGCAGCGGGAGATGCTGGCTGTGATGAAAGACCTGGCGGGCTATCTGAAGGACCCGGCGAACAGGCGGGCGGTGATCAGCCGGCAGACGGAGGTGCTCTTTGAGGGGAACGAGGCCTTTTTGCGTGCGGCGGCGAGACTTTGAGCGGCAGCCGAGCACGGCTGCTGTGGGGGTGAGGGCGGCAGCCGAGCACGGCTGAGGCTTTGGGCGGCAGCCGAGCACGGCTGCCGCTGGCGGGGGTGTCCCTTCGGGAGTGTGGGAATGGTTGTATCTTTGCAGAAGAAAAAATATGGTGACACTTGAAACACAGCCCAGGTATGTAAGCTTCGCGGGAGACCGCGCGAAGTACGGTTTATCGTGCAGCGACTTGGCGAGCGGCGGAAGGGCTGCCAGATTCGGCGTAGGCATAACTTCCGGGCTCTTTGCCTACGGGCGGAGTCTGATAGTGGAGCTGAACGGGATGACGCTTTACTTTGTGAGGTCGGTGGTGGCGCTGCCTGTTGCCGGAACGGCGACGGGGCTTGATGCCTACACGTGGAGTACAGTGGACACGCTGCGGCGTGTACTGGAGGATAATCTTTATGTGAGCGAGCTGTTCGAGGTGGAAGACCCTTCACCGGAGGATGCCAATGTAGATTTTTGGCTGGTGGCCAAAAGTGTCGGGGTCCTGGATGTGGCGGTGCGCAGCAATGCCGCGGCACTGGCTTGCAGGATTGTGACGGAGGATGGCGAGGATGCCGCCTTGTTGAAGAACTACACGTTGCAGACCGCCTTCGAGTTTGAGACCGGCGGGAAGAGCCAGTGGCTGCATTATTGGCCTGTGGACGGCCGGGTGGAGCTCGGGACGGACCTGCTGAAGGGATATTTCGGAGCCCCGTCGCTACCGGGGCGCGTCGAGGGTTACGGGGCGAGGGAGCAGGTGGACGCGGTGCTGAGGTACAGGCTGCGCTACTATGAGTGCTTCGGTGAGGTGCCCGTGGCCTATGGTCTGCACACCGGGGATTGGAAGCTGCTGCTGAGAGGCGAGACAGTGGAGAAGTATGCCCTGGAGGGCGTGCCGGACTGGCGGGATGAACACCAGGGGGCACAGGTGGGCGGAGGCCGGCTGCGGGTGATAGGTTCCGACACGCGCAAGAAGTGCGAGGTGCGGCGGAACCAGGCGGAGTACATTTACTTGTTTTGGGGCGACGAGAGCGGCACTGCTGAGTCCAAGACTGTGACGGGAATATTGCGGCAGTGGCTGTCCGACGGCACAGAGACAGAGACGGCGTTGCCGGAACTGAGCATTGCGGGGAACAGGGTGTATCGTGTGGCGGTGGGGCCGTCGGCGGTGGGGCTGTCGGGCGATGCGGCCGTATATGAGATTGCTTTGAGTTATGACGGCCGGCTGGTGTGGCGTCGGGAGTGGGAGGTGATGCCCTCCTTCTACTACGAGCACCAGCTGCTGCTGATGGACAGATACGGGTTGATGAGAACCTGGATGGCGCAGTACGTGAAGCGGAGCGTGGCCTTCGAGGCCGACGAGGTGCTGAACGAGGGGCGCAGGATGTACGACGTGACAGACCGGGTGGAGGAGTTCACTGCTGTGGGTGCGAAGATGCGAACCGAAGAGGCGCAGCGGATGGCGCAGAGTCATGGTAGCGAGTGGGCATATATATGGGCCAACGGGCAGTGGTGCCGTATCTCGATCAAGCCGGGGAGTGTGACAGTGGAGGACGAAGGCGGCGGGATGGCGCAGGTGACGCTGGAGTTTGTGTTCGTGGCCAACAAGCGGAACAATATCGGCCGGGTTGAGGTGCAGCAGAGAGGTAACGTTGTCGATGGGGCATTGATGACCGAGGACGGTTTCTATCTTATGACAGAAAACGGAGAAATAATAACAATCTAACGACAAAAAGAGATGGAAAGCAAGAAAATATCGGAGCTGGAACAGTATAACGGAAGTGCCAACGGTTTTATGGTGCCTGGTGTGGCCGGCGGGGAGACCCAGAAGGCAGACCTGGGCGCGATGGTGGACAAAGGGGCCGGTGCGGCCGGGTACGTGAAGAGTACCGACCTGAAGACGGTGAACGGGGTGCCCCTCACCGGGCAGGGGGACGTTGCGCTGGAGCTGGCCAACCCGTTCAAGGGGTATTACCCTGCCGGAGAGGCAAAGCCCGGTGAAGGGGCTGTTGGGGATTATCTGTACGCCCCTCCGTCCGACGCGCAGTCTACTGCCACGGCAACCCTCTGGCATTATGATGCCCTCCAGACCCCTCCGTGGTCGGATACTGGGATTGATGTTAGCAGCGTTGTGGGCGTGGCATTTGGCAGCGGGCAGCCTGTCTCCCAGGTGCGTATCAAGAATGACTTCAGCGGCGGACAAGGAGATGTGCTGAGTGCGGAGGCCGGTCGGCAGCTCAGCGAGGAGGTTGCCGCGATCAATAAGCCGGACAAGACCGTCTTGATGGATCAGGAGGGGTACATCAAGTGGTCCACGGGAAACAGGACGGCGGTGTCGGGATACTTTTGTTCGGACTTCGTCGAATTGTCCGGCTACACTGAGTTGAACTACACTCTTAATGCCATTGGGACGACGGCTGCCAATATTGCTTTCTACGATGCTGACAAGGTGTTTTTGCCGGAAATATCTGTGCGGGGGAATAGTGCGGTGCAGACGGGAGATATTGACTTGTCCGCTGCCGCGTATGAACAGGCGGTGTATGTGCGAGTCAGCGAGCCTGTGGCGGATGTGGCCGGGACGGTGGTGCTGGCGGCCAACTCCATAATCCCGCAAATAATGGCGGGTGTAGAGTCTTTGGCGCAGGATGTGGACGGGCTGAATGACAAGGTGGACGGGATAGTGGTGGAAGATGTTTCCGCTGACATAACTATAAACGGATATATCAAGTGGGAGACGGGGCTGGGTACCGGAACGTCAGAGACGTATAAGCGCAGCGACTATATAGGGTTGAGTGGTTACACCGACATTGAATACCGCGTTGGTGGAGCAATTTCGGGCGTGGCGGCTGTTGTTGCCTTCTACGACGCTGACAAGGGTTATTTGCAAGAGGTGTCGGTGCGGGGGAATAGTGCGGTGCGGACGGGTAGGATAGACCTGGCCGATGCCGCGTATGCTTCGGCAAGATTTGTGCGTTTTTGCGCGGCTGCGTCATTGACCGACGCCTATGCAAGGTTGTATAATCGAGAGACGTTGAGTTATGAGGTCTCTGAGCTTGAAAGAAGGGTAAGCCAGTTGGACCAGACGGGTGGCATCAAAGTGCTGATTTTCGGCGATAGCATTACGGACAATATGGGTTTGAGTGTGAATGATACGACCAACTGTTCTGAATCGTGCTACTTCAGGACGACGGATTATGTAAACGGAGATGGACAAACGGTTGTGTATAAAAAGTGGCCGCAGCTGTTGGCTGAGTTTTTTGGAACTGATGAGGTTCGGAATTATGCCCGTAGTGGAGCATCGTACAAAGACCAACCGTCCTATACAAGTGGTGAGAACAGGCGAAGAAGTTTATCGTACCAGATAACTGTAGCTGAAAATGATTTGTCCAACCCCAACGGGGTTTTCCCGACAGAAGGAACTTATGTCCCGGATGTTGTTGTGTTTGCCCTTGGCACTAACGACGGGAATCCTAATGACACTTTTGAGTCGGCCATTGCTAAGATAGTGTATAATTCAGAAGATAATGTTAATACGAGCGTTGATGTAGAAGCGACGCTGGCGGCGTTGGACAAGTCCAAGTTCAACGAGGCTGTGATGTATGCCTTTCTGAAGGTTAAATCAATGTTCCCGACGGCCTTGTTTATGTGTCTGTTGCCCATACAAAGATGGTCCAACACTGCTGTGATGGGGGGGTTGCACGAAAGCCTGAAGGCTATGGCCAACTACTTTTCTATTCCCGTGATTGACGGAGCATCTGAGATGGGGGTGGTGAAGGCGTTGGAGGTGGATAGTGGGGTCGGCGAACTGCTGAAGGACGGCTTGCATCCCAATGAGAAGGGGCAGAATGTAATGGCAAGAATGATGATTAGCCAGATTAAGAGTAGGTTTGTGAGCATGGCTGGGATGAATAGTTGAGGTTTGGCCGCGGGCAGGGTTTTGGTGCTTGCGGCCAGCCGAGAACGGCTGGATTTAAAACCATGAGATATGAAACGGTTACGGACTAAGGGATTGCAGTGGCACGCGGTGGCGTTTGCGGTTTGCCTGGCGGTGTCGATAGGATTGATTGTGGGGGGGTTCTCTGTGCCTCCCAAGGGTGTTATCGACGGGTCGGTGCTTACGGGTGTGGGTGAGTTGTTTGGGTTTGCCGCATTGGCGCAGATTCGTTCGCTGGTGGCGCGGGGGAAGGGGGTGAAGATACAGCACGGGACTACGTCGGTGTCTGTTGGGGATGAGGAGGATTTGGACCCTTGTTGATTTTTTTTTATAGATTTGATAGATATGATAGATATGATAGAGAGATTAAGTCATTGTGTAATTTGTTTTTTGGGCGAGTCGCACAGAGGGGCCCACTTGATTGTGGGCCTCTTTGGCGGCTTGTTTTTTACGGCCTTGTTTACGATAGTCTTTGCTTTCGGCATGGAGCTGAAAGAGGTGCAAGCCGACCGTGAGAATACAGGCAGACCGTGGTGGAAGCCGTGGGGGTTGTGCTGGCGGAAGTGGGACTGGATTGATGTCGGGATGACTGTTGGCGGAGGGGTTGTCGGGAATGCGGTATGGATTTTAGCTCTAATAAATGTGTGATGATAGAGGTACTGGTGGCGGGCCGGGGCCTGAGCATACCGGCGGATACGGAGATCATCCTCGAACAGAACGCGGCATGGGCGAACCTTGACGAGATTGGCGGGGATATAGTCTGGACGTTCACTGTTCCGGCGAAGGCGAACGAGGCTGTGCTGGACCAGGCGGGGCATATAATAGTGTCGAGGCACAAGCGATATGCCGCTGAGGTACGGTTCGACGGGGTGCCTATTGCGCGCGGGGAGCTGTATGTTCAGCAGGCGCAGAACGAGGAGCAGCTGAACTGCGGGATGACGCTGAACACCTTCGCCCCGGGCTGGGGAGCGAAGAAACTGAAGGATAACGAGTACAAAGAGGTCGTGGAGATAGGCACGAGCGCGGACACTTACAAAGCAGAGTGGCTGGCGTTCCTGAGGGGGACGCTGGCGGCGGACAGCCCGTACAAGTTCTTCCTGTTTATCGACCAGGAGTTTATGGGAGACAACCCTGATTATGGTTGGTACAGGGGTGCGCTGAGCCACCTGACGAGCAACAGCAGCGCGCAGAATCAGATGGCCAAGTATGTGAACCGGCTGCTGGTGGACGGGGAGGGGGAGATTATCAACCGCCCGGACAGTGACGGGTTGGGTGCAAGGATCTTCAACTCGGCGGACATGGTGGCCGCCGACGCCAAGGTGAACGGCTACCATTGGGCACCGGCAGTGCGGCTCGACCATTTAGTGCGGAAGGTCATGGAGAGTTGCGGGATGGGGGTGCAGGGCAGTTTCTTGCGGAATGCCTTCGTGGGGAGGCTGTACGCTCAGAGTATGAATGCCATGGACGGCAACATACTTCAATACCCCGTGGTGCAGAGGGTGACATTGAGCGGGCAGGTGGCCGCCGGCAGCGTAGCCCCTGAGGCTATCGACAACACTATACCCGTAAATGTGGGGGAAGCGGGATGCCCTGGGTTCAGCGTTGCCAATGGCTTTGTTGCGGACGGGATGACGGTCTCGTTCAGGATGATGCTGCCTGTGCTGGGGCTGGCCAGTGTGGACTTGGACGGGCACCCGTTGGACTACAGCCACTATGATGAGGCGTTGTTCCTGGTGTTCCGGCAAGACAGCGACACGCCGTTGCCACGGTACCGCGCGAACCTGAACGCCTCACAGGCGACGGGGGACCCGGTGTACATCTATGGGGACATGATAGACAGCGAGACCTACGTCAGGACGATCGGGCCGTTGAGCGGGGGGGTGCTGCTGATGAACGGCGACGAGGCATCGAACGGCGGGCATCTGTTCCAGCGGCCGGGGAGTGCGTTCATGGTGCAGATGAGCCGCACGCTGAAGTTCAATCCGGGGTACGGAACCATACACAGCGAATACTATATCGGGACGGCGGAGGTGAACGGGTCGATGGCCACGGGACTGACGGGCAGCCACAGGTTCTATGCGCAACTGGTGAAGTGCAGGGTGAAGACCTTCAAGGACACGCCGTACCTGTACCAGATGCAGACAAGCGACGGAGCCACGTTTACCGTGAATCCCAACTATGACACAAGTATAATCGAGGAGCTGACAGACTACGAAGTGATAGACTTCGCTGATTACAGCTATTGCGACACGAGGCTGAATGTGTTTGCGCGGTCGTTCGACCTACGGCAGCACGTACCCAACCTCACTAACGGCGAGTTCTTGAAAGAGATGTGCAAGTTCTTTGGGCTGAACCTGTACGTCGGAGGGTTCCAGCGGCGGGTGCAGCTGTCCTTTTTCGGGGACGTGCTCAGGGCCCGCTCGATGGCCATAGACGCCTATGTCGTGGGGATGACCAAGATGACGTATGAGACGCACAACTACAAGCTGAAGGTGCAGCCGGTGCTGGGCGTGGTGGAGGTGAATCCGCAGAAGGACGCAGGGGAGTACACGACGAGGGAGGAGCTGCCCTTCCCGCAGACCAAGAAAGGGAAGTATGCCTATGTCCGCAATGAGAACAGCTGGAGGGTGAGCGAGCAGAGGGAAGAGGACGACGAGGGAGAGACTTCGGCCGCGACGTACAACTGGATCCACAGCAAAGGGAACAACTACGGGCTGAACGTGGGGGACCCCGAGAAGGACGAGGAGGAGGTGAAGAGTGCCATCCGGGTGCCTAACATGCGATGGACGGACACGAAAGCGACGGCGAAGTATCTCAACGAAGTGCCGCAGTCGGGATGCAGCTCGATGATGCAGGATGAGTACACCGGTGAGTTCGACATGATTTTGCAGCAGTACCGAGGACGGAGACTGTTGCAGTTGCAGAAGGCCGGAGAGGTGACGGAGGGCTATATCGAGGACGCAAACCCCACTTGGTACAACGAGGACGGTAGCGTTGACCGGAACGCGCTGAACCTTACGGCCACCGGGGAGCAGAGCGTGGGCGAGATGTGGCAGCGGCCATACTACGGGTTCCTGGCCACGAAGGAAGACGCAGAGTTCGTGGTGAAGTGCCCGGCGAGGGTGTTCCTGGATCTGTATGCCTTGATGCAGCCGCAGGACAAGTCGGAGAGCGAGCAGGTGCGGTGGGTGTCGTTCAGGAGCCAGCGGTATCTGCCGAGCCGTATCAGTTACCAGTTCGGGAAGTCGGGGACGGTGACGGCCACCATCACCTGTTCGCGGGAGCATTACGATGCGGGTATTTGACGCAAACGCCCACAGCCGAGAGCGGCTGCGGGCGTTTGCTGTCGAGGCGGCCGAGAACGGCAGTCTCTTCGGGGAGCGACGGCCACCGGCTAAAACGGCGGGGCATTCGTGTAGATGGCGTTGTTTACGGCGGGGTCGAAATGGGAGGTGTAGATGTCCGTCATGGCGAGGCTGGAGTGGTCGGCATGCTGCCGGACGGTGAGGGGGTCGAGACCGGCGTGGATGAGGTCGGTCAGGCCGGTGTCGCGGAGGGAGTAGAGCTGCATTTCCTTGGGGAGACCTGTTGCCTGACGCATCCGTTCCCAGCTCTTTTGGAAATAGTCTTTGTTTACCGGTTCTTTGCCTGGTGCGAGGTTTTCATTTTTGCCGAACAGGTAGAAGTCGGTGTTTGTCGCTTTGGCCAGAACCGGAGAGAGGAGCTCCACCAGGCCCGGCGTGATGGAGGCGCAGCGTTCATGGTGATTTTTGGCGTTGTCGGCGGGGATGGTGATGTAGTGCCGGTCGAGGTGGATGTGTTTGAGTTGGATCTTCCGGATTTCGGCCGGACGGATGGCCGAGGAATAGACGAGCTGGCAGACTGTGACCATTGCGGGGCGTGTGGCGGCATAGTGGGCAGTGACTCTGGCGCGGGCTTCGGGCGGTACAAGGATACGGATCTTGGGTTCTTTCTTCATGGGCTTGATTGTGGCGAAGGGGTTCTCTTTGGCGTAGCAATGCTCGACTGCCCATTGCCAGAAGGAACGTAGGACTTTGAGCGTGTTGTTATACGAACGGTGGCGGTTGCGCTGAGCCTGGATGTGGTCCATGTAGCGGACGGCTTCTGGACGGAGGAAGGTACCGCTGCGGCGGGTGCCGAAACCATAGTCTGTGCACCAGCGGAGGAAGAGGGATGTGACGGAGGCATACTGTGTGAGGGTGGACGGACGGCAACCCTCAGCCTGTTTGGCGGCGAGGAATTTTTCGCGGAGCTGTGGGAGTGGGGTGTATAGCCGGGAGTCTTCCGCCTGGTGGAGCGGAGACCACCCGCCGCGCAGCTTAGCGTTGATGGTGTCAGCGATCTGCTGGGCGGCGAGTTTTTTTTCTGTCTGCGTGCGGCAGCGGTTGATCAGCCGGGTGATACGGTTCCGGCGGCGTACCATGGTGGAGGAGGCAGGGTCTTTGACATAGTATTCGACGAACCAGCCCATGGCCTGTGTGTGCCGGACTACAGCGGGGAGATAATCATATATCTCGTGTGTTAGAGGTGTGGACATTTTTTTTTTGGCGGTTTCAACTTGCTGGAAACCACCGGCGAAAAAGCGTGACACGGTTGAGGCACAGTTTTTTCGCTGTTGTTGCTGTAACTTCTTGTGTTACTGCTTTTGTGACCCCGGCGGGATTCAAACCCACGACTTTCGGAACCGGAATCCGACGTTCTATTCAGCTGAACTACGGGGCCATGTTGTCATAAAATCACTCGCAATAACTCGCAATTATTTTTTTTATTGTTCAAAGATTGAAAAAAAAATATCAATGTGCGGCATTCTCCAACATCGGGCAGGGATTAAGTCCTATGCGACAATCGACTGCAGCCGTTCATGCATCGGCGAAAATCTTTCCGTCGGGCAGCGAAACTTTGAGTTGTGTGTACTCGCAATGGAAATCGTTGCGCAAGCGATCAAGGTAGCGCCTACTCTCCCAGTGGCACATGGGCAGGTCGTGAAACAGGCAGTTGCCACAGGTCTGAGGTGTGGTGGCAGGGACCTCGGTCTGGGTCAGCACCCACTCCAAGCACGAGATGGTGAGGGAACGCATGTCCTCCACCGTGTATTGTCCCGTCATGATGACATACATACCCGTCATGCAGCCCATTGGACCCACGTAGACCACATCGTCCTTGGCCGACGAATTGCGGAACCATGTGGCCATAAGATGCTCAAGGCTGTGCATGGCCGCAGGGGCTACGGCGGGTTCGCGGTTGGGCTCCGTGATGCGGAGGTCGAAGGTGGTGAAGCCTTTATCGATACGGGAAACATAGATGCCAGGCTTCAAGCAGGTGTGGTCGATGGTGAAACTCTGAATAACTTCCATGATGAAAGGGTAGATTATAATTGTTCAAGGAAATTTCTGACAAAATGGAAAGAGCGGTCGGTCATAGAATCCAGAAAGGCGTCCCACTGCTGTTGGTGGTTGTCGGTATTGCCTGGGGTGTCGCTAATGACACGGATGCTCAAGAATGGTATCTGGTTGAGGTGACAGGTGTGGGCGATGGCCGCGGACTCCATCTCGCACGCCAGCCCTTCAGGGAAGCGGGATTTGATTTGCTGCAGCGCTGCCTTGTCGGTGATGAACTGGTCGCCAGTGCAGATAAGGCCTTCTTTGACCCCGTGGCCTTGCTTTTCAGCAATGGAGGAGGCACAACGGAGCATCAAGGGGTCGGCGTCGAAGCGGGCCGGCAAACCTTGCACCTGGCCGTAGCTGTTGCCCATGCCGCACCATACATCATGGTAGACAGTCTGGCTCCCCACGACGACATCCATGACGTCGAGGCAGGGGTCGATGCCGCCTGCAAGACCCGTGCTGAGGATGCAATCGGGCCGATGTTCTTGAATCAGGCGCATGGTGCCCACCGCAGCATTCACCTTGCCAATGCCACATTGCCACAACACCACATCGTTGCCGGCCACGGTGCCTTGCGGCTGGCCGCCCAACACGTCGAGCATCTTCCGATACTCAATGTCCATGGCAATAATAATTCCTATTTTCATGTTTGTATTATAACTTTATTGCTCTGAGGATGTGGCCACAGTATGGCTGGCCAGCACCCCGATAGCGGTTGCAAAGATAATATTTTTTTCGGAATTATTGGGCAGCGACAAAATTTTTCTCCCCCCACTACGTTATTAAGAGGTTATATTGATAGAGAAATGAAACGCCACTTTCTGATATTGCTCTCCACTCTTTTCGCCTTGGCGGCCATCAGCCTGGTCATCATCCAGATTTCGCAGACCAAGCGCTCGGCCAAAATGAGCGACAACCTTTTTAATATTAGCGTGAACAACGCCATCGACGAGGTGTTCAACCAACTGGACCAGATGAAAGTGGAGGACTATGTGTCGGAGCAGGAGCGCTACAAACTGGTGAGGTACCGCCGCATTGACGACATGAACGAAAAGATGCAGGACATCATCCGCAACAACAGCGATTTATTCTACGATGAGCACAAGGTAGCATTCGGTGTGTCGTCGCAGGACAGTGCCTTCCCGCAGCCCAAGGCGAAACTGAACCCCGAGGAGATGCACATACTGACGCAGTACAACACCATGCTCAACGCCCGCAACAGGATGCTCGCCACCATCGGGGCCGACATGCCTGGCAAGGCAATCCCTCTGGACATAAACAATGTGATAGACGCTTCTAAATTCAACTACCCGCTGCTGGACTCCCTGATTCGCGAGGAGCTTATCATCAATGGCGTGGACATCAATCCCTACATCGGGGTGCTGATGGCGGATGCCGATTCATTGATTTATCTCAGCCAGGACGCCAACCCAAACGACCTGCGCAACACGGCTTTCAAATACACCTTCCATCCCCACGGAATCATCCCTAACGAGAGCCTCTACGTCGTCCTCTCCTTCCCCTCCTCCCCCATCATCCTCAGTAGCGACACGAACATCTACACCATCCTCAGCATCTGCATGATAGTGTTGATCTCGGCCCTCTTCTTCTTTTCGGTGCGCACCATCCTCTCTCAACGAAAACTGGACGAGATGAAGACGGACTTCATCAACAACATGACCCACGAAATCAAGACGCCCATTGCCACCATCAGTCTGGCATGCGAGATGCTGGAGGACGAGTCCGTAACCAGCGACATGGCAACACGTCGCAACTTTATCAACATCATCAGCAACGAGAACCGCCGTATGCGTATTCTTATCGAGACACTGCTGCAAAGCGCAAAGATGTCGCGCAAGAAGTTTTCGCTCAACCTGAAGGAGATAGACCTAAACAGCATCACCGAGACCTGCATTCACAATTTCCAACTCACCGTTGAGACACGCCACGGCGTGATTGAGACCCATCTCGGCACAATTGATGGGATTCTCTTTGCCGACGAGCTGCACATCACCAATATGATTCACAATCTCATAGACAATGCCATCAAGTATTCCGAACAGGAGCCTCACATCACCATCTCGACACGCAGCGAGGCGGGACACGCCATCTTTGAGATAGCCGACAACGGAATCGGCATTGCCAAGGAGGACCAGAAGCACATCTTCGAGAAATTCTATCGTGTGTCCACCGGCGATGTACACAATGTGAAGGGGTTTGGCATCGGGCTCAACTATGTCTCGCAGGTTGTGGCACTGCACAAAGGTACAATCGCCCTTGCCAGTGACCTTGGGCAAGGCTCGACATTCACCATCTCCCTGCCCTTGGCCTAATCGTTTTATTTGGAAATCATAAGACGACGCTCTCTATCCGCTCCATCACGTCCGTAGGGCTGATGGAAGTAAGGCATGGATAGTCGCCCATTTTGCAGGGTTTGTTGCCATACTTTGAGCAGGGGCGGCAGTCCATCTCCCTCTGCACTGCCCAGTCGGGGTTCTGCCTCCAGCCATAGAATCCGCGGCAGGGGTGGGTCGCTCCCCAGATGCTTACCACAGGAATGCCCAAGCACGATGCAAAATGCATATTGGCAGAGTCCATGCTGACCATCACGTCCAAAGCGGCTATGCGCTGCAATTCCTCTTCGAATGTATATTTCCCAGCCAGGGACTCCACATCCTTATATTTATCTTCCCACCTCTCCATCACCGCAGCCTCGGCTCCACTGCCGAACAGCCAGACCTTGTATCCTTTTCTTGAAAGCGTCTCTATTAGGCTTTCCATCCGCTCCAAGGGCCATATCTTGCCTTGGTGTTGTGCAAAGGGCGCCACACCTATCACACGTTGCCTCCCCTCGGCTGGCTTCACCTGCCAATAGCCCTCATCGGCCACCTCCCCTTTCAGACCGCAGCGGGCAAACACACGGTCGTATCGCTGCCATGAAGGCACATCCCGCCGTGTGTGTTTTCGGATGCTCTTCACCTTCACCCCATGCAGACGGAACAGCCAATCCACACCTATCACCCGCAGCACATGGTGCATGTCTGCCACCATGTCAGGCTTCAATTCTCGCAACGAATGGTACAGGTCAATTATCTTCTGCTTACGCTCTGTAGGGACATACAACACATTCCCCATCCCACGGAACAAGGGTTCCAACCGTGGCGGCCCTGCCACCATGAACAGCACATCAGGATTGGCAGCAGCCCGTTGCCTTAACACGGGTTCCAGTATGGCCACATCGCCCAAGGCCGAAAGCCTTACCACCAGCAGCCGCATCCTATAGTTGGACTGACTCACTTCTTGCTGTAGAGCATGGGATTCAACGAGGGGTCGTTATACATCTTCATTTGGCGGTACAGTTTCATCCGCTTCTGCCCCGCAGCCAACTCCCCAAGCAGGTCGCTGATGGCTTCAGTCAAGTCCTTCTTCTGCTCCAGCAGGGTATTGTACTTGTTCACACAACGCTCATGCTGTTCTGGGCTTACGTCCTTCCGCGCCACCTCGATGCCGAAATGATAGATCTTTAGTGCCAATATCGACAACCGGTCTATGGCCCAGGCGGGGGTCTCGGTGTTTATCTTGGCGTCGGGACACACTGCCACCGTTGCAAACTCCCGCATGTAGTGGTCGTCTATTCGCTCCACGGTGTCCGTGCGCTGCTGGTTCGATCGGTCTATCCAGCGCTTCAGGCGCAGGGCTTCCACGGGGTCCACGTCGTTGGGGCGAATCAGATCTTCCAGATGCCATTGCACGGTGTCTATATAGCTCTTCTCCCACAGCAGGTGCTCAAAAGTGCCCGCCTCGTAGGGGTTGGATGTCGGCATATCCACCGAGTCTCTTGTATGATAGTCCGCAATCTGCCTTTCGAACAAGGCAAACATTTCATTGATATCCATAGTAATGATATAGAATTCGGTTGGCCACAGGCTTTCGAAAGCCCACAGCCTACAAGTTTATTTCCCAAACACTTTTGCGGCCTCGTCCATCTTCTGCGGCACATCCACACCGAAAGGACAGCGTGTCATGCAACTGCCGCAATGTGTGCATTCCGATGCATGGTGTGGCAGGGCATCATACTGGGCCTGCAATTCGGGAGTCAAGCCCTCGTTCTGAGCCTTGTCCAACATCTCGTTCACTTTGGCAATGGGGATTCCCTGCGGGCAGGGCGAGCAGTGGTTGCAATAGGTGCAGTGGCCACCCTTGTCGGCCCTGGCGGGCTGCATCACCGCGGTATAGTCCTTCTCCGCCTCGGTGGCATGCAGATAATGCAAATCCGCCTTCAATTCCTCGGTGTTGTCCACACCCAGTATGCAGGTAGCGATGCAGGGCTTGGCCAGGCAATAGGCGATGCACTGCTCCGGCGTGAAAGCCACGCCAAGGGGCGAAGTCTTCTCGTCCAACAGACGGCCACCGCCGCCGAAGGTCTTCATCACCGTGATGCCGATATGATGCGTAGCGCAGTAGTCATACAGCTCCACGCGCACCGGGTCTATGCCCCCTTGCAGGTTGTCCAGCGCGCCCTCATCCCAGGGGATGGCGCCACCCCGCAGCCGGTCGAAGGCGGGGTTCAGCGAGAACATAATCACCTCTATCCAGCCGCTCTTGGCGGCCATCAGTGCCACCTCGGCATTATGGCTGCTCACGCCGATATGTTGTATCTTGCCCTCTTTCTTCAGCTGGAATACGTACTCCAGGAATGGGCTCCCCTCCAGCTCGTTCCATTCGTCGGGGCTGTCGGTGATGTGTATCATGCCCACCTCGATGTGGTCGGTGCCCAGTCGCTCCAGCAGGTCCTCAAAACCCTGCTTGGTCTCCTCCACGTCGCGGGTGCGGGTGTGCTGGCCGTCTTTGAATATCGTGCCTATGTGGCCCTGAATAATCATCTTGTCGCGACGGCCTTTCAGGGCAGCCCCGATGTTCGAGCGTGTCTTCGGGTTGGCGTCATAAATATCAATATAGTTCATGCCGCTGTCCAACGCCATGTCCATCAGTGCTATCGAGCCTGCCGTATCCAGTTTCTCAAAGCCCCCGCAGCCTATACTTATTTCGCTCACTTCCAAGCCAGTGTTTCCCAACTGGCGGTAAGTCATAGAGTTCTTCGGAGCCTGTTTGCAGCCCACCGTCAGCACCAATGCCGACAAAGCAATCATAAAGTATCTTTTCATATCATGTAAATTATTTCGTCAATAACGCTATCCATAACGGCACCCGACCCCTTTTATTGTATCACCAACAAAAAACTCCCTGCCGTGACAGCAGGGAGCCTCTTTTTGTTGCGGGCGGATGTGCACCACAACCTTAATATTTGAGAATGGTTTTATAAATCAGTTCATTTTATTCAGATAATCATCTCAACGAGTCTTCTAATTATTCCACCCTCTCCTTTCGGATAAATGACAGGTCCTTCCTTATGACAAAAAGAAAACCCTGCCCAACCGTAATGATCGACCATAGTATTTGTAACCATAACTGCCGATTCCGACACTAACGGAGCCGAAAGATAAATAATAACACCAATCATAAGTACGCTCCGAATACGAAGCCGTCCAATAATTGCCCCTATCGCACACATGTTCTACATTAACACCCCAGCGCCTTCCTGCTGCTGGTAGAAAGACTGCTCCAGCAGCCTCCATCGCAGCCCACTCTGTTTGTGTATAGTTGTTGCTATTCCCTCCATTTGCCTCTGTTGTGAAACTACACCCTTCAGGCAAAGTCCAGCTGTCAGGCAACAATATCAATCCGTGCACACCGTTTACACTGCCAAAAGCTCTCTTGGCGGAAGCGTTAGCTCTGTAGTAAAGCAGATAATGCCATTCACCCCTAGACAACGAATGCCAACCAGCAATATTACTGATGTTACAATCACGCCAACATTCTTCACCATTATATTCGCTATTATTTGTAGAGTTAAACGTGGGATTGTTACCCCATCCGAAGAGGTCTATCCAACCATTGTAAGTACTACTAATCAATGTATTACTACATTTTACACCATTCTCATATACTGTACCCATCGTGTCATTACCCACATAATCCCATTGGTGTTCTGCAAAACGCCATGTATCGGTACTGGCCTGATACTGTAGATTGCCTTTAGAAAAACGTATAAAAAAACCATCCGGTCTGATTGAAAAGAATCCAGGCAAAGTTCCTTCTGGAAGTGAATTAAAGACCAGATCATTCTCACCTAATGTAATTTCGGTCACCGCACTACGTTCAACTCTGATATTGACACCGTTCTTCACTCGTTTGGTACAGGTTTGTCCACTGGTGGTGGTGAAGGTAATGTACTCTATTGATTCGAATGTAGCGGGCAGATAGATGTAGAAGTCCTTACCATTGTCTATAGCCTGAGCTGGTTCACAGACAAGGGTGACTGCTTTTGTCCCGTTAATGACATCCGAAAACTGGGTAATTTGGCTACTATGAAAAGAGAGAACGGGCTCACCATCCCTATTGGCCAAGAAGAACTTACCGTTAATCTCCCTGTTTGCATGAACAGTAATGGTTGTGATATTGGTGTTGGCCTTAGTGAGGTGCAGTTTCAGAACACCACAGAGGTTTTTAAAGGACAGCTGGTTTGAGGAACTCTCAGCATACATGGGGAACTCATTAATGGAGTTCTCTACGTATGTCTGTGTAACGGGCAGGACAACGTACCACAGACCGTACCTATTCGAAACAGGCAATGAGGAAGGATAGAAGGCGCGGAAGGGGCCGTCGCCCGTCGTGCCGCTCACGTTGTCGAGAGTGGCGACGGTGGCAGGTGTCTGCGGGGTAGCGGAGTAGATGCCGCAGCCCGCTGTGCCGTAGATGGCCACTTGGTCGCCAGCCACCCAGTTCAGGGCTGTGCTGTTGAGGACGGTCTTGCCGTCGCGGCTCTCCATGGTGGCATGGAATTGGGTGCCGTTGCCGGTGGTCTCCTTCTGACAGGAGGTCAGGGTGAATAGACTTGATAGAGCCAATAGGCTCAATAGACTTACTAACGTTTTCTTCATTTTTTTAATTGTTTGTGTTTTGTTTAGTTTGTTTTACTTGGTTCTTTGATGGGGCTTCATACCCCGGCGCTTCACGCCACCCCTTTGAAAAGGGGATGGCTGCCGCACCACATGTCGCCAACATGATACAAGCCTTGCTGCAACCGATGCAGACAAAAGCCCGCAACCGATGCAGACAAAGATCCGCAACCGCGACCTCCCCTTTTCAAAGGGGCCGGGGGTATGCAAAAGCCTTGCCCGCCATGCCGCAAGCCATACCGCTATCCGATGACGGCAAAGGCCCGCAACCGCGACCTCCCCCTTCCAAAGGGGCCGGGGGTATGCAAAAGCCTTGCCCACCATGCTACAAGCCATGCCGCAACCGATGCAGACAAAGACCCGCAACCGCGACCTCCCCTTTTCAAAGGGGCCGGGGGTATGCAAAAGTCATGCCCACCTTGCTACAACCGATGCAGACAAAGACCCGCAGCCGCGATCTCCCCTCTTCAGAGGGGCCGGGGGTATGTATAAAAACAAACCTTTCAAAGAACTCTTTTTTTATATTCCCCGGAGGTTCTCCGTCCATTGGAGAGCATCCGTCCTTCTGTTAGTCGAAGTCGCTACCGCCGTGTACTTCGCCGCTGCTGACCAAGTTTTCGTTGCTGCCCGTGGTGAGCAACTCACCACTGGCCTGGAAGCCACGTTCCACGCGGGCTGCAAGCACTTCAACTATGGGAGCGTCATACTCCCGTTTCTTGTTGTCTGCCATTTTGTTTAATTGTTTTGGATTTGTTTGTGCCTACTCTATTAAAACAGTTTTCGGCTTCCCTGCCCGAGCTGGAAAGCCGTCATTCCCAATAATAAGGAGTATAAAAAAGGCGTGAGTCTTTTCGATTAAACTACCTATTTTCGAATTGGGTGTCTGGTAAAAACCCTTAGCCAAATAAGTAATACGAAAATCCACTCCACTTGGACGTGAACCTTACGCTTTCTTATTCTCGGCTTTTGCAGTGTACCAGACTTCAATTCGAGAGAACAATAGCGTCAAGCTCAGTTATTTATGTCTTATAATTCTATTCTATTACATACTATTTCTGTTTTGATTCCACGTTGCAAAGATACACATTTTTCTTGACACTGCATCTTTTCTTTTCTTCAAACTGCCTTTTATTGTAAAAGAGTGTCCCGTGACAACCCTTTACTTCCCATCCCTTTTCACATTTTTCAATAACTTCAACATAAAATATATATATATCAAAAAAAGTTCGTATCTTTGCATTTCATTTGAAAATAACAATATATCAATATATCAACAAATTAGACAAAAAAGATGAATATCACCAGAGAAAACTTAGGGGAATTGGACCTCAGTATCAAGGTTGACATTGCAGAAAATGACTATGCCGAGAAGGTTGCAAAACAGTTAAAAGAATACCAACACAAAGCCACCGTTCCGGGCTTCCGCAAGGGTATGGCCCCCATGGCCCTCATTCAGCGCATCTATAAATCCGCTGTTGTTGCCGACACCGTTCAAGACCTCCTGGGTGAGTCTCTCTACAAATACATCGACGACGAGAAACTCGACATCATCGGTTCCCCGCTCTCCAACGAGGAGAAAACCGGCACCCCCGACTTTGCCAACGGCAAGGACTTCACCTTTTATTTCGATGCCGCCCTCTTCCCCGACATCAATATTGAGTGGGACAAAATCGACGCCAAACTCTATTCCATCAAGGTCACTGCCAAGGATGTCGACTCCCAGATTGAATCCATTGCCGAGCGTTACGGCAAATTCGAATCGCCCGAAACCATCGTCGAAGGTGCTCAGATCTACGGCAAAGCCGTCGAACTGACCAAAGAGGGTACCGACAAAGAAGGCGGTGTTTCCACCTTCTGCTCCTTCAAACTCTCCGACATCAAAGATCCCGAAGTCGCCGCTCTCTTCATCGGCAAGAAAGCCAAAGAGTCCGTCGTCATCAATGCGGCCAAGGCCTTCACCCCCTCCGTTATCGAGAAGACCCTCCGTCTCGAAGCCGCCGACGCCAAGAAATTCAAGAGCGACCTCCGCATCGAAATCAGCGGTTGCTCCCTCATCACCCCTGCCGAACTCAACGAAGAGCTTTTCGAGAAGGTCTTCCCCGGCCAAAACATCAAAGAGCTTGACAAATTCCGCAAAGCCGTTTCCTCCCAGATAGAGAAAGCCAACGACGAGCAGTGCCAAATCCTCTTTGTCAACCAAGTGCGCAAACAACTTCTTGACAACTTCAACGCCACCATGCCCGAGGCCTTCCTCAAGCGTTGGATCCTCTCCCGCAACAGCGACAAGAACGTCACCGCCGAGACCATTGAAAAAGAGTGGGCCGACACCTACCTCCCCTCTCTCAAATGGGAACTTCTCGACAACTCTCTCAACAAAATCCAGTCCATCGAGCCCACTCAGAACGAAATCGTTGACTACGTCAAGGACATCCTCCGCAACTCCAGCACCAAGCAGGAGGACGAGGACGACGCCAAATACGAGGAGCGTCTGGAACAGACCGCCCGTTCCATTGCTCAGGACCACAACAACGTCCGCCAGATTGTCGACAAACTTACCGTCGACAAGACCTACGTGCTTTTCAAGGAAAAGGTCAACCCCGATGTAGAGAAAGTCTCCTCCAAAGACTTTAACGATATTGCCCGCCAGCAATAATTCCCCTTTCGGAACACACATTATATATTAAAGGTTCCCGCCCACGCGTGCGGGGACCTTTCTTTTTTTCCCTCTCCCACAGGCCTCCTCCCACTCCGGCCCCTGCTGGCCGCCCTCCGGTCTGTTTCCGTCCCACTACTGCCCCTTTTCAAGCCCTTTCCACCGCTCTCTCCCTCTAATTTCCGCAAACCTCATTCTATCAGCCACTCCCATTGCCGTTTCCTCACCCCTAAAAGGCAATAATCCACTATCTCTCAGAAATTATTTCACATTTTTATCCTCATTTCAACCTTTTATCAAAAATATTAGTCATTTTTATTCACTTTTTTTATCTATATGCAAAAAAATGTGTATCTTTGCATTGAGAATCACAAAGATGAAACACAATGTAAAATTCGAATAAAAGGAACATATAGGCAAATAAATGGTTAGATAACAGCAGACAAAAAGAAGAATACAAGCCGTTGGACAAAAAATGTTGATTCCTTCCACATCACGCTAAAGTATGCTCACTCACCGGCAGTTCTTCGCCAAAGTCAAACGAACAACTTTCAACATTGAAACAACCTTTTAAATACTCAACACACCTAACTCAATGACTAAAGCCGAAATCGTCAAAACAATCCACGCCCGCACACGGGTCAACTCTCACAATTGCGCCATCATCGTTGACGAGTTCCTCGCAACTATTAAAGCCAATATGGTAGAAGGCCATAACATTTACCTCCGTGGATTCGGCACCTTTGCCATCCGCCGCCACAACGAGAAAAGGGCATACAACATCAACAATGCCACCCACACAACCATACCGCCTCACTGCACACCCTATTTCAAAGCGGGCAAGGAGTTGTCCTCCAAAGTCAAATAGCCTCTCTTTCGCGCTTCAGGACTTTTTTTCTTTGCGCACGCAATAAATGTTTCTTATCCTCGTTTTTAACTCATAAAAAGAGGATAAGAACTTTTTTCGGCACTCGCTTATGTCTCTGCCGAAACAACAATTGCACTCCATGAAGCGCTCACAACGTATCATCCTGCTGGCCTTGCTCTTGGCCTCTCTTCTTCCGGCAACCTCCTTTGCCGAAACCTCTTCACTATTCCCTCATCGGAAACAGAAACCCGCTTTCTACCTGAAACTCTACTATTACACCCCCTCCTACAATTATATCGGCTCCCTGCGTTCAGACTTCAGTGAAGGGGCTTTCCGTTTTTTCAGCCATACCACCATCGGGGCTGGCTACCGCATCCCCATCTGGCGGTCGCTCTACATCCAACCCGAAATCCATTACGGCATCGCCACCAACTGGGACGAAGCCGCCCAGAAGACCACCTTCTTCGGCCGCGTCATTCATGCTTTCAACATCCGCGACTACAACTACTTCGATATCCCCCTCTACATCGGTCTCCGCTGGCAACCCATCACCCTCTTTGCCGCCCGTGCCTACGCCGGCCCCCTTGTGCAGTTCTCATTGTCCAACAAGCAGTTCGGCCTGGTCGGCCAGTACAGCCTTACCTGTGGCGCTGGGTTAGACCTTTTCAACTTCATCTCTTTTGATATAGGCTATCGCGTCGGCATGCAGGAACTCACCTTCCTCGAAGAGACCTCCATCTACTTCCTTTCGGCAAGCTTCAAACTCTAACTCTTTCACCTCCCATACATCCCCCTTTCATCCCAACCCCAAAACTACACCCTCATGCAAACAAAACTGTTTTTTCAGCGCCTCCTGTGGCGTTTTGACCGCTCCCTCCTCTCCTCCCGGGCCTGGACGCTCCTCCTTTGGCCGTTAGGGTTGGGTCTTCTCCTGTTGCTCCTTTTCTGGCTCATCGGGCTTCTCTGGCCCGCCTCGCCCTTGGTCTTTGCCACTGCTGGCGGCCAACCCCGCTGGGTGGAGACCGTGGCGCTCTTCTTCTCTGGTGCCAACTTCCCGCTGCGTTCTTCCCTGCCCCTCCTCTTCCAGTTCCTCATCGTCCTTGTCGGCTCCGTGCTGGTCGCGGCCTTCTTCATCGCCTCCGTCACGCTCATCCTTATCAACCGCCGCGCCCACTATCGCGACGGCCTTTCCCGCTACCACTTCTCCGACCACGTCCTCATCCTGGGCAGTGGCCGCACACTCCCGCAGCTCATCAACAGCCTTGCCACCAAACCCGAGTTGCAAGGCCGCCCCTGGGTCATCCTCACGTCGGCCGACGCAGCCTCTCTCCGCGACCATCTGCGCTCCTCCTACCCCCAAGCCTACAATGCAGTGCCTTTCGTCATCTACCACGGCGACAGCACCGACCCCGCAACCCTCCGTTCCTGCCAGGTAGAGCTGGCCTCCACCGTCATCATCATTGGCGAAGACAACGACCCCGAAAACGACCAGCACAACGTTGCCAGCTGGAACGCCGTCCGCGCGCAGCGCAGCAATGCCACCCAACTGGCCCAGTGCTACCTTTACATTGACCGTCTCATCACCGGCCAGACGCTCCGTGCCCTGCCGCAGGAGTCCCACACCAGCCTCGAAACCACCGTCATCAACCGTTTCGAAGCCATCGCCCGCCGAGCCCTCGTCAGCCCCGACCCCGACGGTGCTCACCACACCTTGGACCGCTTCCTCCTCATGCCGGACAGCACCCGCTTTGTCCACCTTGTCGTTGTCGGCATGTCGCCCATGGGGCACGCCTTTGCCGCCACAGCGGCGCGCCTGTGCCACTATCCCAACTTCGCCCCCGGCACCTCCCGCCCCTTGCGCACCCGCATCACTTTCATCGACCCCCTTGCCGACCAGCAGATAGACCTCTTCAAAGCACGATACAACGGCCTCTTCCAGCTCTCCCACATCACCCTCCGCACCGATGCCAACGGCTGGCAATCCTCGCGGCCCGACCCGGCCTATGGCGACTTCCTCGACATCGAATGGGAATTTCTCAAGGGCAACGCCAGTAGCGACTGGGTGCGCCAGCAACTGCGCTCCTATGCCCTCGACGAGCAGCAGGTGGTCACCGTGGCTTTCTGTTCCGACGATGCTTCTGAAAACCTCTCCGACGCCCTCAGTCTGCCGCCGCTCTACTACCCCATCAACGACCCCGACGACCCTTCCGCCATCACCCCGCTCATCTTTGTCTACCAGCCCGCCAACGCCGTCCTTGCACAAGCCGCACAGACCGAAGTGCCTCGCTACCACAACCTCATACCCTTCGGCATGGCGGACAGTACCACAGATCCCTTCGAGGCTCCCCTCTTCCTTGACGCCAAGCGCATCAACTATATCCACCACAAAATAGACAGCGGCAAGCCCCTCACCACCATTCCCTCCGAACCCCAGTCGCTCAACAACCTCTGGTGCCAGCTTTCCATTGCCGAGAAACACCGCGCCCTCCATGCCGCCACGCTCCTCGACAGCCTCACGCGCTGCACACAGGGGCTCTCCGACAATCTCGAAGCCACTGCGGACAATTCCACCCTCACCGACACCCTTGCCCGCATCGAGCACCGCCGCTGGAACATGGAGATGCTTTTGGACGACTTCTCGCCGCTGCCCGCCGCACAGCGTGCCCTCCTCAACCAAGCCCTGGCCGACAACGATGCCCAGACGCGCCAGGAGGCTGCCATCCTCAACAATCGCCACACCAACCTTCGCCACACGCTCAAGGATATAGCACCTTTCGACGACCTCCCTGCCGACCGCATTCAACACTACCGCTCCATTGTGGAGTCCTACCGCCGCGCTTTCTGACCCAACGCTCTCCATAGGCTATGGTTCCCCAATCTCCTCGGTTATAGCGCGCAGTTGCGCTATGGTGATGATGCGCTGCCCTGAGTGATAGCCCAACGCCTGCAATCGTTCCTGCAGCACCTTGTTCGACTCAATCTCAAGTTTCAGCCAGTTCAGTGCCGCCCTTGTCGAAACGGGACGTTTGATGTAGAGCATGGCCAGCTCGCTCTTGCCATAAGGCTTGTATTCAAAATGTTCATTCATTGCTTGGTTCCTCCTTTCCGTTAAAGATTATCAGCAGCCCCTTGCCGCTGCCCCAACGGCGCACAATGCGCTCGGCCTGCGGGGCAATGCAGCGCACCGCCTCCAGCCAATCTTCCATGCCGTAACGCTCGCGGTAGGGCATCCGCTCCATGGCTTCAAGCACCAGGCTGTCGTCAACCGTGTGGCGGTAGCACACCTCCTCGTGCCTGATGCCGTAGACCCACTCCGGTTTGTAGCCATATTCCCTTACCAGCCGCCGCGCACAGTCATCGTCCATCTCGGCAAACACCAACCTGAAGTGCATGCCGCGGTCGTCCCTCAGTAACAGGCTCGTCTGCCTGCGTTTAATGATTACTTCCATCTCTTAGTATGTTTTATTGGTTACACATGGTTATTGATTCTGATTAGGGGTGATGAATGGGGGCTCCTGGGCTCCGCCATACGAGCGGCACGCCGCCTCGAAAGCCTCCGCCGAACAGTAGGCCGACACCAGCGGGTTGTCCACCACCATGCGCTGGGTGGAGCGCCGTGTGCGGTTGCCGACGGTGCGGATGTGCACCCACGCCACCCCTCCGGCTTCCATCCCTGCCGCTGCCAGCACCCCTCCCCGCGAAACGAAGCCCTGCCGCGACGCCGCCCCCTGCCACAGCAGCCCCTCGTCGGAGCCATCAAGCAGCACCCGCACACACTCCACAGCCACCACAGGCACACGCCTCGCAGCATCCTCGCGCTGCCAGCCCACGTAGCACAGCAACTCGTCGCCAAAGCCGAAAGCGGCGTTGTTGCGCACCACCGCCGTGGCCAGGTCGCCCAACGTTGTGCCTTCGCCGATGGTCAGTGAGCCTAATGCAATGTCTGTGGCTGGAGCAGTGCCGTCGTTGGTCACCCCGATTTCAGGCAGGGTGCCACAACTCACCACCACAGAGGTCAACACTGTGGCACCGTTGTCGGCAAGCTGCTGCGTCAGGTAGACGGGCTCGGTCTGCATGGCGTGCGAGAGGAAGAGGTTGTAGTCCGACACCCCGGGCCTCCGGCCTTCGAAGACCGGCTGCTCGTCGGGCGGGAACGCTCGCCAGAGGTTTATGCAGTTCTTCCATCGCATCCGGGTCTCCATCCGGCTCAGAGTGGGTTTCGGCGTCCTGCTGCTGTTGTGACGGGCTCGGACCACCATGTTCCCGTTCCGCACATAAAAGGTCATGTCGCCAACACGGCGATGCATTGTGCTTTTTGTAACTTTCATCGTTGCCATAATATCATCTGTTTTAATTGTTTTCTGCTGCAAAAGTACACACATTCACTCACCAGCGGGCAGCAAGTCACCGCTCGGCTCGCGACCCTTCCCACACAGTCGCACCCCGTCACCACGCTACCCCACACTTCGCCGTTTGTCCACTCCTTACAGGTCAGTTGGAACTCATTTGCAGAACCATTTATCCAATGAAAGAGGAAGAAATGAGGAACAAATGTTAGAGAACTGACCCATAAGGAGCGAACCAGGGGCGAGGGAAGGCACAGACTGCGGCAGGGAGACTGCAGGGAGGCTGTTGCGGGGATGTGTGGTGACTGTTGCATGGGTGGTAGTGCTTTGTGTTTCGAGTTGCAAAAATAGCATGACTTTCCGACAGGCAAAAATGAAAGAAAACGACCTCAACAAGCGACCGTTGGCTAAAGAGAGGTCAACCAAGTTGAGGTCGACAACGAGTCGAATTTAACTATTTTTATATTATCGAAAAAGTAATATATGGGAATAATTCTATATTTTTGTAAATTGGAAAACATATTACTTCCACAGTTTAATACACCTGTAAAATATTTGCTTACAATGGACTCTGAACAGAAGCCAAGTAACAATCCGTATGCCGATTTCAGAGGTTTACTGGAACCGGAGCAGGTGGTTTTCCATGGTAAGAATATGCGGAAAATGAGGAGTGTGGAAGAATTCTCGGATTATTGCATGGAGCAGGACCTGGACGTGACCGTCCAGGAGCCGCTCATCAGGCATTTCAGGAAAAAAGTGTGCAGTATCGACTTTGGAGAGCAGCTGGACCAGCTGCTGGAACGAATCAGCGCCCACAACCACAAGGAGGACTACACCAAGACAACTGCAAATGAACCGGAAAGCGAGGTAGCGAGACAGTCGGCTCAGCACCCTGCGGAAACAGCGGTGAACACGACCTTGAAGGAGCCAATTATGACCTTCCGGCTGACCGAAAAGGGCAAGTTAAACGGCTTTAATAAGTGGGAAGCGATGTTGAAGGGCATGGAAAGGCTGAACCACCTGCCCGCAGCGGCGCATGGTGGCTACATGAACCTGCTGGGCGTCAGCATAGAGTTTAAGGATTATGAACCGCTATACGAGAAGATTCCTTTTTATTCATCCACTAACACACTGGTGTTCTGGATGGCGATGATGATGGGCAAGTTTAAGTATGAATGGAAGGAGGTGCGGGGTCCCGGCCATGTGGTGACGCACACCTACAGCTGTCAGCCCCTCATCACGGCGCCCAAGGAGCAGTACTGCCTTGTGCTGCAAAACAGCATATTGCTATACAAGCACGGCTTCCCCCACCCTATTGAAGACAGGCGGTCACTCATCACAGCCAAGAAGAAGGAGCTGAAGGCCGACACGGCAAAGCCCATCCTGGAACTGCTGAAACCATTAGGATGCGAGGATGTGCAGGTCGATGACGGAGGGAGCAAGGCTTAGTCGATGGAGCAGCCCTCGCCGAAAAGTTCCTTGCAGTAGGGCGTCAGCGGGATGTGCTTGGAAAGCCAGAAGATGGGCAGACAGACGGTCTGGATGCCACAGGCGTAAGGGGCAATGTCGTAAACCTGGAAGACCAAATTGATGACGCTGCGCGTGCTGTCGATAAAGAAGTTGTCGGGGACGATCACGCGACCGGCCGTGCGGTACTCCTCAAACATGCAGTCGCGGGTGTCTTTGTTCACTTCCAAGTCCTCGATGGCACGGACAATCACCTCGCCAAGCTGGGCAGTGTCCACGAGGTCGTTGAGGTGGACAAGCTTCTTGGTGTTGAGGTCCATGACGACATACTCGGCAGTGTAAAGTCCGTGGGCGGCATAGGCCATATAGGACTCAGTGTTGAGGCAGAAGGTGGCAAGGTTGCTGTCGCGGGTGATGGTGCTCTTCATGTTGGCATAGCCGTAATTCTCGCGGTTGCCGATACTGTCAACGGGATGGCGGTGGATTTTGGGGCTTTCCTCATCGTAGAGCCAGAGGTTGTTCAGCCAACGGTCGGCAGCCTCGGCGAAGGAGGTGGCGGTGCTGTCGGCAAAGCAGCGCATCAGCAGCTCGGCTTCAGCCTCGGGAGTGAGGGTGCCAGAGGCCGGCCACTGGAGCGAATAGCTATTGTCCACGCCCAGACTGTCGTCGCCGGGCCACATCTGCTCGTCGGCAGTGAGGAGGAAACTGCGGTGCCCCTCGTAGAGATAGGTTTTGAACTCTTTCTGTTCATTGTGGCAGGAAACCAGCAGCACGCTGGCAATCAAGATAAAAAGCAGTGATTTCTTCATGACAATTATGTTTGTTTCGGTATGCAAAGATACACAAAAGTTTTTACAAAAAGACATTATCGAACAGCAGAGTACCTGTTGGTGTTCCTTTTTCGGAGTGGAGGCAATAAAAAAAGGGCTTGGGCGTTAATGGCTTAAACACTTTGCCGATGGCCGAAAGCTCCTATCGCCCCCGAAATAAAGGACACGACTGCTATGGCCGTGGAGCATACCTTGTCACCACCGTGGTGAGCGGGCGGGAGCGGTTGCTGGCACGGCATTTTTTATTGTGCATGAATAACAAACAGCAACGAATATGGAGAAGAACAAAAAAGTCATTTTGATTACTGGAGCAAGCAGCGGCATAGGATTCGACACAGCGCGGACGCTCGCCCGGCAAGGACACAAGGTGTATGCAGCAGCACGGAGGGTGGAACTGATGGAGCCCCTGAAGAGCGACGGCGTGAAGGTGCTGAGGATGGATGTGACGGAGCAGGCGTCGATGGAGGCAGGGGTGCAGGCAGTGCTGGACGTGGAAGGGCGTATAGACGTGCTGGTGAACAACGCCGGGTATGGCTATTTCGGTGCCGTGGAGAATGTGACGATGGAGAAGGCACGCCGACAGGTGGAGGTGAATGTGTTCGGACTGGCGGCACTCTGCAAGCTGGTGCTGCCCGTGATGCGGAAGCAGGGTTCGGGCAGGATTATCAACACCTCTTCCATCGCCGGTAAGACGGTGCTGCCGTTCGGAGCATGGTACCATGTGACGAAATACTCGGTGGAGGCGTTGAGCGACGCCCTGCGGATGGAAATGAAGCCTTTCGGGGTGGACGTGGTGCTAATTGAACCCGGCGGCATCAAGACAGACTGGGGCATCATTGCGGCAAAGCACCTGGCGGAGTCGTCGAGAGGGACGGCCTACGAGGCGGATGCACTGCGCGAGGCCGAACTGATACACAAGGGCTATTCGGGCAACTACCTGTCGGCCCCGAGCGTGGTGACAAGCGCCATCAGCCGGGCCGTGAACAGCCGAAGACCGCGTGCACGCTACAGGATAGGCCGCGGGGCCTGCAGCATGGTGTTTCTGCACACGGTGCTGCCCGACCGCTGGTGGGACGGGTTGATGAGGCGTTTCGTGCGCATAAAACTATAACTAATGGGAATTCTGAGTATTGCGGATGGTGGCTGGAAGACGGACTTTGTGGTAGCAGCTCTGTGAGGTGCGCCAGTTCCAGCCATCGACATAGAGCCAGCCATCGGCACCCCAAAAGAAGTCCGTACCCAGAGGAATCCAAGCCGGAGTGGCCTGGTAGATGTAGGGGGCAGAGACGTGGCGGCTGTCGTCTGGATAGGGGTAGACGTAGATAAAGGCCGGCACCTCGTTGGAACCGGCTCCCCACTCGGTGTTGATACCGGCGAAGTAGTTGTCGCGGGAAAGCATTATGGAGCAAGACTGCATGTCGGTGGTGTCGGCAAGGAGACGGGTAAAGCAGTAGTCGCCTTGCACGATTTCGACAAATGAGGGACCTCCCTCACCAAACTGGCCGAAAAGACAATCGCCCCAAAGCATCTGTTGCAGGATAACGTCGCCTTTGGACAAGGATAAAATTAAGGAAGTGTCGGCACTTGAGGGTAAACGGTCGTAACGGTCTACGTTGTAGCGTTTCTGCTGTGCCTTGGCGGCGAGAAATTCCTGGTGGGAGATGGCAAGGTCTTCCATAAGGCAGTTTTCGCGATGAGGAGGCGGAGTGATGCGAATTTTGTAATAGTCATAGCCTCCACGGAAATAAAGCCAACCATCAGCAGCCCAACGGAAATCGTAGGGAGTGACATTGTATTCGAGTTGCAAGGCGGGAAGCAGTTCCCAACCTTGAATTGAGTAGACTGAGAGGTAAGACTGGAAAGTCTCGTCGTTGGTAGTGCCTGTGGCAAGAAGACCCTCGCTGGAGAGCGCATAAACATCGCAATAGAGGTCATAATTCATGCCGTTGAGAAAAAGGTGGCTTTTGCCGTACTGGGGATAGTGGACATAAACGGCTTTGATGCCGGAAGGGAGGAATACCCCCGCTTGGAGAGACAACTCCTCGGCATCAACAAGCCTTTTCTCCTCTTGGCTGAGAACCTCATTATAATAGTGGTCAATGATTTGCAGATGCTCTTCAGGAGAGAGGGCAATGGTCTCAAAAACCTGATTGTTGCGGGTGTTGTGGCGGTTGTACTCGGCAGCAGTCACTCGGATGATGTCCTGCGCACTGGTAACGACGCTGGAGAGCAGAAAAAGGATTAGGAGGTGTTGTTTCATTGACAAACCGAGAGAAGCCCCTGATGAAATGAGTAGACGGTGCTGTCCGAATGTTGGGGGTCGGGATAGGAGATGATTTCTGCAAGGCCATCGTTGTTTATGTCGCGCACAGAAAGGATGTCGAACGGTATGCGGTCAATGCGCCAGAAACTATCGGGGTCGAAATCGTAGTAGGGAGAAAGGATGTACCAGGTTTCGGCACCATAGGTGGAACTGATGTCGTAGGTGCGGAGAATGCAGGCAGGAAGACCGGATGTGAATGTAACAGTGTCGAGGAGAATGTCGCCAGAGGGGGACGTGCAAAAGTCGGAATTGCCAATGCCCATGACTTCGTTGACTTTGCCATCGTCATCAAGGAGGGCTATGACGACATAGTTGTCGGTATCGGAACAGCGATAGAGCTGCAACGTGGAATATTTAGAGAGTTGGAATGACTTAACCGGTTGGAGCGAAGAACTGGCGGGAGACGGCTGTGTGGCAGTGCCCGGTTTGCACGCCACGGCCAAAAGAAGAATGAGGACGGAGTAGATAATTTGCTTCATTTCTGCTGTTTTTTTGCATTCAATCATGATATTAACGGAGCGAGTATGGTTTTATTGCTCTGAGGGGTAATTATTTCTGTTGGGAGGAGGCGGAACGGAACGCGAAAAGGTTGTAGAAAAGAGTGCAGAAGTATGCCACACCCGCAGCAGAGGCCAAAACAATGAGCATGGAGAGCAACAGGGAGCCATGCCGAGCAAACCAATCGAGCACCGGAAGTCTACTCCATAGAACTGGGAAATGGAGGGTCAAGGGATGAAACAAGAGAAAGACCGTCATGGCTGCGCCGACAGGGATGCCAGTCAAGAATGCGACGACAAGGCTTCGGCGCAAGTGACGACGCTCACGACTATAGTAGCGGCGGGCTGGCTCAATCGTGTCCAACCTCTGTGTCAAATTACTTAGAAATTCCTCATCGTCACTAAGTGTAGGATTATAATTAGCGAAAAGGTCTTTGAGATAGGGGTCTTTTTTCATCGTTTTAATAGTTTACGTAATTGTTCACGTCCTCGGGAGAGTCGCTTCCTCACAGCTATCGGGGTTGAACCCATGATACGTGATATTTCGAGGACAGAATAGCCGTTAATATAAAACAGTAGAATAGCAGAACGGGTTTTTAAAGGAAGAGTGTCGATGGCATGGTAAAGGTCTTCATAAGCGAAAGCCGCGTCAGCAGGAACCCCGCCAGGGAGCGTTTCATCAAGCTGGGAGAACTGACGGTTGGACTGACGCTGGTAGTCGACAAATGTGTGGTAGCCAATCTTGAAGAGCCAAGTGGAAAACTTATAGTGCTCCATATAGCCGTCCGAAGCCAGATAGGCCTTGATGAGCGTTTCCTGGGCGATGTCGTCGGCTTCCATGCGGTTGCCGCCACAAAGGCCGAGCAAGAACCTGCGGAGAGGCTCCTGTTCGGCAGTGACAAGTTCGATAAACCTTTCGCGGGTCATTGCTCATGGTCAGTCTTTAAGCATTCTTTCTTCCTTCTCAATCTCGCTGCGGAGCACTCGACGGGCAATAAAATAATAGACCACCAATCCTGCACCAACAGCAAGGGAAACAAAACCAAGGGTAAGAAAATCAGCTTTGTCCTCACATACCTTCGGGTAAACAGCAACGACAAGAACAAGTCCGATTAAAGTGCAAATCATTCCCCAAAGCAGTTTGCTGAGCAACCGCTCCTTGAGGCTGCGCTTGGGTTTGTTAAGGGTTTTCAACAGTTCCTCTGGCACAGAGCCGGAGTCTTTTTCCAAGACAGTTTTGATAATTTCACTTCGTTTTTCGATTTCATTGTGTTTTTTGCGGAAATAGAGTACAACAATCACTATACACAGAGCGATAATTCCCAGGAAGGGAATCAAATCCTCTATTGTCCAAATGATTTCGGTGTAGACATCTTCTGTCATGATACTTTTTTTTAAGGGTTATACATTTAGTTTGTTTTTTTGAACCAGTTCACCCCTTAAACGGAAATGTACCTAAAAAGGTGACATTTGAAAGAAAAAAAACATGCAAGAAAATTCTCACAAATCCATCGCAACTATCCCCGCTTCATTGTGATGGAAATTAACGGTTTGCACGTGCCGGTTTGCGCTCTTTCTCGACAGCACCGATGAGTTGGAGATTGAGTTCTTCTATATCCGAGAGCTGGTCCAAGGTGGGATTGGACATGGCTGTGCTATACCATGAACCTTCGCTTTGGAAGAAGGCGGTGAGCTTAGAATCGGAGAAGGCGCTGCCGTGACGAGCAAAGATTTCGTTGCTGATGAGACGAAGGACTTCGGAGGGATAGGCTTCCAAATAGCCGCGTGTAAGGAGCATGGTGGAGGCTTCGGGCCAACGGCCGGGGACTTGGTTGTCGAGGCCGGTTTTGTGTAGTTGGCAGAGCAGGTCGCCCCGGGTAATCCATTCGAGATCGTTTTCTTCAACATGGATGATGCCGTGGTAGAAGTCAAGTCCTTCGGCAGTGAGTTTGTAACAAAGATTGCGGCCATCGCTGAGTGTGAGGACATGCTCAGGCATATCGGTTTCGCCCCATCGAATGGAGTAGGCATAGCTTCTGTGCGGTTGGCCTGGCAGGCTGCTGAGACTGTAGATCAAGATGCTGTCGTGGGTGATACGCCACGCCTCAAGGCCGTCTCGGTATGTCCCCTCAATCTGCCTATGGATGTCGGCCTCAAGAACAGAGTCGAAACCGTGTGATTGCTCGTACCAATTGTTGGCAGAGCGTCCGTCGTAACGGAGCAAGATATCTTCAAGGGTGCGGGTCCGGCCATATACAAGCAGGCACTCCTGGCCTCCGATGGTCTTGCGGATGATGAGGTCATTGTAATGGATGATGGTGTCGGTCCATGCGTTCCCTATCTGGTTGGGCCTAAGGAAATCGCCGGGCACTTCAGCCTTGGCCCACGACTGGGCATTACCGCCTTCATGCAGATTACCTTCAACGGTGACAATGGCAGAATCGTTTTCGTCCAACACAGTAATAAAGGTTGAGCCATTATGCCAATAGGTACCCTTGTATTGCTGCCCCATTGCAACTGTTCCAACAAAGAGACATGCAAGGAAGAATAGCTGACGTATCGAAAGTCTGGGCTTAAAATGTAGTATCATTGCCATAGCAGTATCTATCAAATCTATCGCATCTATAAAATCTATCGAATCTATAAAATCTATCGTATCTATCGAATCCATAAAACAAAAAAAAGGGAGCCTCAATCAAGACTCCCTCTGTAAAAGATTGGCGGCGACCTACTTTTCCACGAACATGCGCAGTATCATCGGCGATGCGGGGCTTAACTTCTCTGTTCGGAATGGGAA